>NZ_FIZY01000051.1 GCF_900060185.1 Grimontia marina
CACCTTCGCTTTAAATTCGGGTGAGTGGTTTCTACGTTTTCTTGTCATCATCTGCTCCAGTCTTTCTGGGGACTATCAAAACAGATCAATCACTTAAAGTCATGTCCGAAAATTGGGGGCCACTTCTATATGACTCACGTTAGATACTTATGAACAAGCAATCGCCATCTTTTATACAAATCTAAGTAACTGTTCCAATAAATGGACATTTGCGATTGTCCTCTCTAGCTGTATCAAAGTGATCGTACACTTAACTGGACTTTATTGAATCACGTCGAGGAATTAAGTATGTACGACATCAATATCACCCCTTCTTACACACAAATCACTCTGCAGCAAAAGATCACTTCGCTGAGTGCAGCACAACCAACAGAAAACAATAAGCGCGCTTTCATGCGATACGTGAACGAGTATATGTATGAAAATCACTACTTTGACTTATTCGAAAAAATTGTATCTTACCGCGTTAATGAAATTCACCAAGCACAGGATCCTGACGCGCCTAGAGGTAACCTTTATACCACGCTCACCTCTCCACTCGCTGAGTCTATTATTGGCATCCGCCCGTTTAAAGATCATCCCTCGCTTTTTCTCTATATCGAGCGTATTGCAATGGCGTTTTATGGGGATATTTTAATGTGTTGGGCAGAATTCAAGGCGTTTCAGATCAGTGAGCAGGCAAGAGTTAATCTTCAGGCTCACCATGAAGAGCGGCAAGTGCCTGCAGAAATGGAGAATGTGAGCGAAATGTATCGTTATGAAGTTGTAGAGGACATTAGAAATGATGAGCGCCTCTTCCTGACCAGTCACTCGCCTTACCCAATGACACTTTCCCTTGCCAATGTGCTCATTAATCTTGAAACCTTCGTCAAGCAACAACATTGGTACGAAATGCTTTATTACTTGGATATCTCCGCTTCAGGTGAACACTTTATCCTTTACCAAGACGTGGGTGGTAATACGCCATTGTTGCTGTCTTCTGCCCTTATCCAACGATACGATCAACATGATAACTGGCTGACTTTTGACCCATTCTTCCAAACAGATAATTGGACTCTGACGTTATCAAATGAGAAAATCCATACATTAGAAAAATCCGGAGTTTTTTCTAACCGTCTGAAAAATAAAATAAATACTAAATCTGTTGAGAAATTTGATTATTCTCTTTTGCGCACTGTTACACAAAAGCAAGCTGTCTGTGAAATCATCAGGATGGCAATCAGTGGTCCACGTGAAAAGTTAAACCATGTCCTTTACCTGACACTCAAGTATCTAACAATGAAACTCGCCGATATTGGACTTGAAGTCGCTTACACTATCGTAGAACAACCTTCTATCCTTGGGTTCTATCAATCTGTGAACAATGACAGCAATAACATTCTTCCCTACGTTTCCATTTGCAAGCAACAAGTAGCAGGCACAGCACTTACCACTTATCAGGGAATCGTTTTCACCGGGCCAATGAGTCAGGCTTTCGAAGAAAACAGCTTCAGAGATTACAACAAGAGAATTGTTTCAATGCGAAAACTCGCGAGAGCCTCGGCCAATGCATGAATTTATACAGGCAATTTCTAATAGCTACCTAGCGATTTTCTTGGTCGCGATCGCTGGTATTGTTGCGGTTTGGGCAACCAATTTCGCACATGCCTTAGCAAAAAACAGGTCGGGGATAACCCGACCTTTGTATCGTCCATATACGCTGTACACCATGTTCATCTCGGCATGGATTTTGTCGAATGCCTACTTCCAGTCTGGCTTGCTCGTCTATTTTAGCGATCATTGTGCGACTATCATGGCGTTGGCCGCAAACGTGTTCTCGGGTTTGGCATTCGCCTTTGCGTATCTCTTCTCTTGTCGCTTGGTTTCCGAACGGGAAGGCTTCCAGATCAAGCGATGGCATTGGCTATTCTTCCAGGCGACCTGTCTCATCACATTGGTCACCAACCTGGTGCCCGGTTTAAATGTCGTCTCTGTCGATGTTTACGATATTGGCAACTTTGTCATCCGATTTGGCCCCGCCAGCGGCGTGTTCTTTGGCACACTCATCTTACTGATCATCATGACATTGACCAACTTTGTGCTCTCCAGCCGAAGTAAAATCAAGCTTCAACAGATCAAGGCGAAATACATGGTGTTGGGCATGGTGGCATTTATTGTCTCCACGTTTATGGCTCATTTCCTGATCCCAGTATTGTTCAATGACTTTTCGATTGCGTGGGTACCACCCGCACTCTCCATTATCGAAGCTTTGTTGGTTGGCTATGCCCTTCTCCATAACCGCTTTTACAGCAGTCGCTATATCGCCATGACCTCGCTGAGTTTCATACTCAATGCCGCACTCTATATCGTGCCGATATCCTTTTTGACAATGCAACATCTCCAGATGGAAAGCATATTGTTTGTGGTTTGGACTGTATTGGCTGGGATGTTCTGGAGCCGCTCACACAAGTATATCCGCCAACACGTGAACCGCTTTTTCTATAAGGAAAAAGGTAACCCGGTTGAGAACATCTGCAATCTGATTGGGGAGTTTCGTTACTCAACGGATCAGGCTGTAGTGCAGTTAAATAAGGTCCTGAATGCTAAGTTCGGCCGTATTCAAAAAGTCAGCAACAACGCCGAAAACAACGTCTTTCTTTCCTGCTTTCACGGAGACCGCTCTGTATTGGTCAAAGAAGAACTGGAGTACGAAATCAAGCACGAAGAACCGAAAGTTCAGGAAGAGTTGCGGGATGTTACTCGCGCCATGGTCAACGCTGGGACTTCATTAGTACTTCCGATTACGAACGAAAAGAACGAAGTTACCCATCTTTATATGGTTTCAAAAGAGAAAGAGAGTGACCTCTTCTCCAGCGAAGAAATCATGGGCCTACAGCGGTTATTTGATGAAGCGAATCGATTCATTGTCACCGAAGACAAAGTGCGTAAATCGCAGGTACTTGCAGGCTCTATTGCCCATGAGATTCGTAACCCGCTGACCAAAATCAAATATCACTTCGAACGTATAGATGCCGATATGTTCGGCGTGGAAAATGGTTCACTCGCCCCCTTTGCTTCTCAGGATATGAAGAAGCTTTATCAGGAGCTCTCGGAAGGTAAAAAAGCGGTACAACTCGGTACCCGCTTTATTGATGCTATTCTGGATGAGCTTCGTGGGGATGGTATCAGTACCAGCCTGTTCTCTTACTATTCAGTGGGCGAGTTGACGGCACAAGCACTTAAAGATTTCAGCTTCTACAGTGAAGACCACAGGCACCGTATCGACCTGAATCTAAAAGATGATTTCTTCTTCCATGGTAGCGATACGCTCTACAGTTTCGTGTTACTGAACCTGCTAAAGAATGCAGTGTATTACTTCGATTCTCACCCGGAAAGTCGTGTCAGAATCCACTTTACACAATCCCCTGATGGGAATGCAGTACATATGGTTGATACGGGTCCTGGCATTTCAGCCGAGATGCTCTCCTATATCTTTGATGAGTTCTATACCAGTGGGAAAAAGCAAGGTAATGGCCTCGGTCTGTCTTATTGCAAACGTGTCATGGAGTCATTTGGCGGAAAGATTCATTGCAGTTCCGTAGAAGGCGAGTTTACCGAATTTGTTCTCACCTTTCCTGCTGTCGATCAGCAAGAACAGGATGAGGAAACCCAAGGCCGCATCAAACAATACGTCGCGGGAAAATCGTGTCTAGTCGTCGCCCAAACAGAAACCGGTAGTTGGCTTTCCAAAGAGTTTGGAGCACTGGATATCAAGGTCTGCTTTACCAACGACGTTGAAACCGGATTTACCCACGAGCTGAACCAGCCTGTCGATTTCATCGTGCTGGAACAATCCATGCTGGAGAAAGACATTGGACTGGTTAAAGCACTGCGGGCCGGTGATCTGGGTCATCATGCACAAGTGACTCCTATCCTAATGTTTCTCACCAATGGCAGCGAGCCAGCCAAATTCTCTGAGCATTTGGTTCAGGGTGAGATAGAAGGTATCTTCGACAAACTCGGCTTCCTTCGTTCATTCGACAACCTTATTGATGAAGGCAAACTGGCGAAGCTTGGCAGCTTGATTGGTAAACGAGTATTGGTTGTGGATGATATGCAGGTCAATCGCATGCTGGTTAAAGCCTATCTTACCAGTGAAGGCATTACGGTTGATGAAGCATCGTCAGGCGATGAAGCCATTCAAAAAGTGAAGAAGGATAACTTCGATTTAATCCTGATGGATATCCATATGCCAGGTAGAGACGGTATCGAGACCACTCATGAGATCCGTCGCTTGGTTGGTCCCATTCCAGTTGTCGCCCTTTCAGGGGAATACAGCGAAGAAGTCACCCTGGCAATCCGTGAAATTATGCAGGACCACTTGGTAAAACCCATCACCAAACAACAGCTTCTCAAGACGTTAACTAAGTGGTTAGTTGATAGCTTTGAATCCAAGAAAAAGACCCAAAACGAGCCAGATATCAGGCATTGAAGTCGGTTAAATTACAAAAGAAAAGGCCTTAACGGCCTTTTCTTTATTTTAGATAAGGTCAACAAAGCATAAAACGCTTAGAGCAGAACCCTTCGGGCAGCGTTTGTGGGGAATTTCTGCTGCGTTATCAGCGTCTCATGTAGGCGAGCTACACATCGAAGCCTCTGCCTTGCATAAAATCCCCACAAACTGCTGCAAAAATCATCACCAAAGGTCAACAGACCCTAGCTGTTCCGCTATCCTTGATATCCCATCAACCTTGGCATGCTTAGAATCAAGTCCGGGAACAGGATCATGACCAAAAGTGCTGCCAGCAGGACGAAAATGAACGGAATCACTTGCTTAATTATGCCAGCCAATGGGATTTTGGTGGTGCCGTTTATCACGAACAGCAAGACTCCGTAAGGTGGTGTAATCAAGCCAATCATCAGGTTTACAATGGTCACCACACCAAAGTGAACAAGATCGATACCTAACTCGCGACAGGCTGGCACAAACAATGGCACGATAACCAGAATCACAGTCGTCGCATCCAGCAGGAAGCCTAATCCGAGATAAATCAGGTTAACAATCAGCAAGAACTGCAGCGGTGACAAGTCTGCCGCTGTAATCATTTCTGCAATCGCGGTCGGCACGTTTTCCGTCGCCACGATGTAGTTGAAGATCAGTGCAGAACCGATAACCAAACCGACAGAAGCCGAAGAGTACGCACTTTCTTTCAGCGCCATGTAAAGTTGCTTGAAGCTGATTGAACGGTACGCGACTGCCAGAATCAACGCATAAGCCGCTGCCACTGCTGCCGCTTCAGTCGGCGTAGTAATACCGCCGTAGATACCGAACAGTAGAATCGCAGGCATCATCAGTGTTGGCAATGCGCGGAAGGTAATGCTCGGAATATCCTTCATAGGAGTACGTGGTTCTTTCGGGATATCCATCTTGGTGGCCATGTAGGCATTCAACCCCATCAGTACCACACCCATCAGAAGACCCGGTACCAAACCCGCGATAAAGAGGTAACCAACTGAGGTATCCGACACCAAAGCGTAAATGACCATGGGTATCGAAGGCGGAATGATCGGACCAATCGTTGCCGATGCGGCAGTAATCGCTGCCGCGTAGGATGGCGGATAACGGCCATCTTTAGTCATCATATTAATGATAACCCGACCCACACCTGCGGCGTCTGCCACAGCTGAGCCCGACATACCCGAAAAGATCAGACTAGAAACGATGTTAACGTGCCCTAAGCCACCACGGAAATGGCCGACCATAGCAACACAAAACTGAAGCAGTCTATCTGTGATACTGCCTGCGTTCATAATGTTCGCAGCAGCAATGAAAAGAGGTACGGCTAACAGAATGAAGCTGTTATAGAACCCCTGTATAATTTGTTCGCCTGCCAGCGCCAAGTCCTGACCACTGACTGCCAAATAAACAATGGCACCAATAATCATGGAGAAAGATACCGGCGTACCGAAAGCCGCCAGTAACAGTACTGTCACCAGGCATAGTGTTAAAGCTAAACTCATTCTTCCACCTGCTCATCCTTGTCTTCTTGCACTTTGTAGTTCGGATTCAGGAACTGAATCAATGCAAGACCGTAGCGGAGAATAATCGCGCCAAGGAAAATCCCGTAAATACTGAATACATAATCGAGGCGCCATTTCAAAATCGCGCTTTTCTTGATTTTGTAGAACGTGATGTAGTCCCACGTCGGCAAAAAACTCATCCCGAAACCGATGATGATGCCCAGTGCTGACAAGATCAGAAAAATACGTTGCACCTTCCCAGGCACACTTAAAAAGAGAAGATCAAAGCGAATGTGGTCTTTATGACGCAGACAGAACGCGCCCGCCCAGAAGATCACCCATAACCAAAGCGTCAGAAGTACTTCTGACGACCAGCCTATCGGATCATTCAAGACATAGCGGGAAAAGATTTGCGCACAAAAGAGAAGGAACATTACCGCCAACATGGTGACTGCAACGCCATCTGCTATTCGCTGTAACCAGTGCAGAATCGTTTTCACAACGTGACTCCCTAATTGTTGTGCATCTCGGCAATCAAACAAAAGCGTTGCAAGCTTTGTTCAGAAATCACCCTTTTATTCCGGGCGAGTCCTCTTCCTAATCCATGGCGACAGCATTCCCTGTCCCAGAGTCCTTCCATACTTCACTCCTTATTGTCAGAGACTTACTGCCCCTTTGTTGTATACCCAAACGACCTGAGGATGGAGGATTCAGCGAGCTTGACTGGTGTTGTGATCGCGGCGTTCTTTTGTAGGTGTAGTCACCTCCATCAAAAAGGGGCAACAAAGAGCACGACGACAGTCAACTCGCCCGAAGGGAGGCCCTCAATGCGCCCACTTCTTCGTTAAATTTCACAGAAATAGAACGACTATTCCTCGCGAAACTTGCCTCGAATTGAACGCATTGATGACCTCTGAATGCGAGCATCTTCAGGTTGTTTGGGTATAAGACGAAGCCCGAGAGCAATCGTCCTTATTGACCTGTAACTAGCCTAGACGAAGTGATCGTGGATTTGTTACCCAATTATGTCTCATTTGTTAAAACATCACCTATTTTTTAAATTAGGGGATGTTTTTATATTTATAGCCGATTCACACAAAAGAGACAGATACAGAGAAATTTAGGGGTGAAACTGAAAAGGTATCGTGATGGCCACGACGTGGTTTTCTATCTTTAAGCTCAGTTTCTTTGAGGCACGGATAAATGACGCTTTACGAAACACTTCGCACGGATTTGTTGAAAGGTGAGTTTGAACCGGGCAGCCGGCTCAGAATGGAATCGCTGAAAGAACGCTATGGCAGTGGTGTGAATCTTTTGCGCGAGAGCCTAACAAGACTCTCATCAGAAGGATTAGTGATTGCAGAGGGCCAAAAAGGCTTTCATGTCGCGAGTTTTTCGATCCAGAAGATGGAAGAGCTCACCCGACTTCGTATTCTCTTAGAAACTGACGGTGCCCGTGCTTCTTTTGCAAACGGCGATATGGAATGGGAAAGCAACCTAGTCGCTGCGCACCACAAACTCGAACACGTCGAAAGCAAAATGCGTGAGAACATCGATCAATATTTCATGATGTGGCATCGCTGTGACTACGAGTTTCACGCAGCGTTGATTGGGGCGTGTCGGTCAGATCTGCATATGCATTACCACCGTCAGGTCTACGACCAATTCCGTCAATTTGTCGTGATGGAGCTACGGACAGAAGGCTTTCGTGGAAAGTACGTGGTCGATGAGCACCAAAGTGTGCTGGAAGCGGCACTAAACCGTGATCTTCCAGCATGTGTAAACGCGCTTGAAGCCCACCTTGGCGGCTTCCTAATGCGGATGAGTGAAAATAGTACCCAAAAACGGCAGTGAAAATCTGCAAACTATAACCATAACAAGGAAGTAAGGATTAGATGGAGAAGCCTAGAATTGCCGTGGTCGGCGCAGGACTGATCGGCAAAAACCATATTCGACTCGTCTCGGAGAGCAAAGCGTGCGCGCTGGCCGCTATTGTTGATCCTTTTGAAGCAAGCATCACTCTTGCAAGAGAATATGGCGTCCCACATTTCGAAACACTGGTTGAATTACTGGATTCAGGGCTAGCAGATGGTGTCATTCTCGCCACCCCAAATAATCTGCACGTTCAGCAAGCCAAGCTCTGTATCGAATCTCGTATGCCGTCTTCTGCTTGAAAAAAAAAATACCAAACCGTCGCAGAAGGCACCTCATTACTGGAAATTGCCACCAAAGAGCCCGGGATCTGGGATACCTTGCTGGTTGGTCACCACCGCATGCACAGCCCAATCATCAAACGCACCCGTGAAATCATTGAAACGGGGGCTATTGGCCAAGTCGTTGCCGCCCATGGTAGCGCTATGTTCTACAAACCTGACGATTACTTTGTTGCTGCACCATGGCGAACCAAAGAAGGTGGTGGGCCAATTCTGATTAACCTCATTCATGACATCGGTAACTTGCGTTATCTGTGCGGTGAAATCGTTGCCATACAATCCATGGCTTCTAACCGTCGACGTAAATTTGAGGTAGAAGATACCGTTGCCATCAGCCTGAGTTTTGCCAATGGCGCGTTAGGCACTTTCCTACTTTCTGACACTGCTGGCTCAGGTTGCAGTTGGGAGCAAACGTCTCAGGAAAACAAAGCCTACGCAAGCTACCCCGATGAAGATTGCTACCACATCGCAGGGACAAATGGCTCGATTTCAGTACCTACCATGCGCCTCAAATACTACAAGAGTGAAGAAGACCGCTCGTGGTGGAAACCGTTCGAATGTGAAGACGTCTCTCTTCACCGCAAAGACCCCTTGGTTGAGCAGCTCAATCACTTCTGTCGCGTGATACGCAAAGAAGAAAAACCGTTGGTGACGGTACGTGATGGCCTTCAAAACCTGCGTGTAACCGAAGCGGTAGTAGAAGCGGTGAAAACGGGCCGCACCATTTATATCGACGATATCGCTTAGGAGGGCACGAAATGAAATCCATTTTGGTCATGAACGGTCCAAACCTGAACATGCTTGGTCAACGTGAACCGGGGCTATATGGCCATAGCACCCTGGCAGATGTTGAACAGCTTTGTCGTGATACAGGAGAACTACTCGGTGTTGTGGTTGAGTGCTTCCAAAGCAATCATGAAGGCGAGCTGATTGAAGCACTTCATAAAGCCGGACGCGCTGTTAAAGAAGGCAAAATGATTGGTGTCGTCTTCAACGCAGGCGCTTACACGCACACATCAATTGCTCTCTACGATGCTATCAAGGCTGCTGAAGTCCCCGTGATAGAGTTGCACATTTCCAATGTGCACGCGCGGGAATCCTTCCGTCACCATTCCTATCTTTCACCCGTTGCAGAAGGCGTGATCGTTGGCTTTGGGATTGAAGGCTACGCCCTAGCTATCAATGGGCTGGTCACCAAAATGGGGAGCAAATAACGTATGATTTACTCCATCGCAACGGTCTGCCTTTCCGGCACGCTAAGACAAAAAATCGAAGCCATCTCAAAAGCAGGCTTTCGGGGCATCGAAATCTTCGAAAATGATCTTATCACCCATAACGGTTCAGTTCATGAAATCCGAAGTATGCTGGATGATCATGGTCTTGAGGTTGTCACCTATCAGCCTTTTCGGGACTTCGAAGGCTTACCCGCACCTTACCGTCAGAAAGCCTTTGACCGCGCAGAGCGGAAATTTGATCTGATGGAAGAACTCGGCACCGATTTGTTGATGGTCTGCAGCAGTGTGTCGCCTCAAGCTTTGGGCGGCATTCAACGGGCAGCAGATGATTTCCATGAACTTGGCGAGCGTGCGGCAAAGCGCAATATGCGCGTCGCATACGAAGCGTTGGGATGGGGTAAATACGTTTATGATTATCGCGATTCATGGGAGATTGTGCGTCGCGCCAATCACAAAAATGTCGGGCTATGTCTCGACACTTTCCATATTTTTTCTCGCCAGACCGAGCTGGATACCATGCTCAACATTCCCGGCGACAGAATTTTCCTCGTGCAGGTTGCGGATGCCCCCAGCCTTTCGATGGATCATCTCAGTTGGAGCCGACACTATCGCTGCTTCCCTGGGCAGGGCGATCTTCCCATTGGTCAGTTTGTGTCTAACCTTCACGCGACGGGTTACGACGGCCCTTTCTCTCTCGAGATTTTCAACGATCAATTCCGCGCAGGCTCGACGGAAAAAACCGCCCGAGACGGCTACCGTTCACTGGTTTATGCCAACCGCGCGGCAGAAAAGTCTGCTGATACAGAAGCGCTTGAAATTCCAAGTGTCAACCCGCCCAGCGAAGTGCAGTTTATTGAATTCGCCGTCAGCGACAATGAAAAGCTCGCCCTGACCAAGCTGCTGTCTCAGCTTGGCTTTTGTCACGCTGCCACCCACAAACGTAAAGGCGTGGAGTTGTGGAAACAAGGGAACATTCATCTGGTGATGAATATGGAGCCAGATAGCTTCGCCCAAAACTTCCACCAGCAGCATGGCGTCTCCGTTTGTGCTGTGGGTTTAACCTGTACCAATGTGGGCGATATGGTGGAGAGAGCCAAGAAGCTTGAGTTCTCACCGGTTTACGGAAACCCAGAAAACGACACGCATGGCATTCCTGCCATCTATGGCCCGGGGCAAAGTCTCCTTTACATGGTGGATGACGCCGACCAGCCTCCTCATTGGGAGCGCGAATTCAAATGGCATGAAGACGCCACTCAACACGCTTTCCTCAACAAAGTTGACCACGTAGCCACCACCATGAGTTATGAAGAAATGCTTCACTCGGTGCTGCTCTATCGTGCAATGTTCAGCATGAAAACCATGCCGACCGTCAGCGTTTCAGACCCTGGTGGCTTGGTGAAAAGTCAGGCCCTGCAAACGCCAGATAAAGGGGTAAGTTTCACGCTTAACAGTACCCAAGCTTCACGCACCGTATCTAGTCGAATTCTGGATCAATACGCGGGTACCGGCGTCAATCATATCGCTCTTTCAACCAAGGATATTTTTGCCACCGCCGAATTCATGGTCAAACAGCAGACTGAGACGATGCCCGTCACCGCCAATTATTATGATGACTTGGCTGCCCGGTTTACCCTTTCTGATGAAGTGATTGAAAAGCTAAAACGCTATAACATTCTTTACGATGAAGATGAGAATGGCAGCTTCTACCAGCTCTACACCTCTATGTTTGCAGGCAGGTTCTGTTTCGAAATCGTTCAAAGAAATGGATATCAAGGATTTGGCGCTGCAAACAGCCAGATGAGGTTAACGATGCAGGCAAGGGAGTTAATGAGTTGAGTTAATCACCGACAGTCCAGCAAATATGAGTTTAAACAAGCCGTCTATGACGGCTTTTTTCCGATGGTCAATGCAAGCAAGCCATCAGCTTATCTTCGATGATGACTTTGCCGCAGATAATGGCAGTGGGATCGACGAGCGCTTTTTCAGAATGCAAAACCAATCGACGTTTCGCTGTGAGCTACTTTCACTTCGCTTTACATTTCTGCGTAACCTTCTCTATCAGTGCATCTAAGTTAGTCATAGTGAACCTTCCGCGCGCTCTCCGCTGGAATATAAATATGATTGATATGTTATAACATATCAGACACCAAGCAACCTACACCATTGAATTAACGTTTAAACCTAAGAGATTTAAACGTCTCTAAAAGTGGAGCACGAACATTTCTCTATCCAATTTTCCAAGGCGGGTTGAGTCGATTCTCTCCGGCCCAATACAGCTTAATTTCGTTGCCTGATGGGTCTCGCAGTGCTGCCTCTTTCCAAAGATATGGCTTCATCGCAGGTTCTTGATCGAATTCAATACCCTCACTTTTTAACCGCTCGACAAGCTCCTCGAGCGCTTCATGTTCAAAATAAATCACGCCGCGACTGATGACCCCATCTTTCCCGGGGTCGAGGAAGATAGAGAAGCTTGCCTCGCCTTCCGGAAAGGAAAAGCGTGCGTAGTGCTCATCACTAACA
Source organism: Grimontia marina (assembly GCF_900060185.1). Lineage (GTDB taxonomy): Bacteria > Pseudomonadota > Gammaproteobacteria > Enterobacterales > Vibrionaceae > Enterovibrio > Enterovibrio marinus. The sequence goes on from NZ_FIZY01000051.1 coordinate 11,969, forward strand.
ATCTGAATAAGCCCGAGCTTTTTATAGAATGCAACCGATGATTCCATGTCATGTACCGCTAATGTCACTTGATTTAAATTCATGATTTCCCGCCTTTAAATAAACTTTCGTTAGTAGACACCTCAGATTAAACCCTTTCCTGGTCTTGTTGAGCAAACTGCCCTTTTTCAGAGCCTAAACTGCGAGATAGCCTGAGGTTTAACGCTATATCAACAAGTTCCACAAAAAAAGCATGTACTGATTCCTATTTACAAGCTTGAACTAATCTTCTTAGCAAAAACTCTAGTCACATAAGTAGTTTGCAATTATTTCAATGGGTTGTGATAGGTATGTTGCTCTGTGTACCCCCGCACACCCCTTCGTAAACTGCCTCATTGATGCCCATGCAAGCGCGGGATGCGACATTGCACGTTCTGGCAGCAGCTGGCGTGAACAAGTGGGCGGGTTATGATGATGCGATGGCGGCGCTGATGGATAGTGCGACTTAACTTTGAAGGAGCCCTCTGAGGAGGCGCTGTAGATTGGAAATGGACAAAAGTGCGCTAGAGTCGGTGCTCGAAAGCGTCAGCTTCGGATAACTTCAGATAGAGGTAATCGAAGTAGACGGCTTTGTTGTTCGAGAGCATTGGCTGCTAACGCAGCCAAAATAAGGCTATGCCTATTGACCGGAGAAGGGCTCTTATTTGTGATGTGATTTAATCACCTGAACTTGAGACGCCAATGCTGTCATTAGAACCACCACCAAACTTACCTCCGCCTGGTTTGTTGTCATCATCTTGGCTTTTATGAAAAAGCCAAAACCCTATGGAGGCAATTAAAGGTAAAAGCCAAACGATTAAAATTTGAAGTGACTTCTGCATCATATCCAGGTCATCGCGCTTTGATATGGAAAACGAAACAATGATATTGAGACAAATCACTACCGTGAAAAAAAGCGTACCAATAAATCAGTTCCAAAAAGCCTCCAAGCCTACAATGTTTAAATAACGGGCTCTTACTACCCCAAATTGACTGAAACGCCTAAACTACAGCGTTTCTATTAAAAACGTGCCACGAGTAAATATCCTTCGTTGATTTGATTGTTAGCTTTACTTTTGCACAGTATCAAATTCTAACTTAACGCGCTGGTCTAGCCTTTTTGATGGAAGCCCGTTGACTATATAAGGCGAATATTTCCATTTACGCAATGCTTCAATTGCAAAAGTGTCATGCCTTAAATATGAAATAGATTCAATGACTTGAGTATTCTCTGGCGATCCACTTTCATCGATATCGAATGTCAGTAAAACGTAGTGTTGCTGTGAAGAAGCTGAATTGCTCTGACAACCAACAAAAAGTAACACTAGAACCAGAAAACAGCTCCGTATCATATCCCTGCTCTCCGTTCTGCCAAATAATGCTAACGTCGCATTAGGCGATTGCTGACCATAAAGCCTCAGCTAAATGCTTGGTTGTACGAATTAGTTTTGGCATTTGTTCATTGAAATACTTTAACCCTCCAGAGCAGTTATCAGTACAATAAAAGTCTTCGTCAATATGATAACCGAACATAACTTCTGGAAGGGCTAGGTTCTCTCCCAGACTTGCAGAGGCTAGCCAATCTCTAAAATGCTCACAATCTTCTTCTGACTCTAGGTTTAACTATGTCGCTCTAAGAGCAAAACGTTCTGAATAAGTGAGCTGTTTTGCGCTTGGAAAGTCAGTGGCTGGCAATGATGAGCAGTACTTGGGGCCTTCGAGAGAAAGCATACAGAAATATTCGAATGGCTCTTGTTCTTTCAGAATCTTGTCATCTGCCCAATCGATAACCTCTTTATCAGTTAGATAGCCTTCTTGATAAAGGGAGATGATGATTTCAATGTTCATGTTTTTCATTAGCCTAACGCTTGCCATAAACGGCGAGCGTGTTTTGCGAGTCCAGCCCCCGCAGGGGGCGATGTTTGATGGCCTTTGTTAATTGCCCATCTCAAAGCCTAGTGCTAACATTTGTACACACGCCAACAAAGGAATACATCATGGACACCAGAATTCAATTTCGTGTTGATGAAGAAACAAAACGCCTAGCTCAACAAATGGCTGAAAGCCAAGGTCGAACTCTAAGTGATGCTTGCCGTGAACTTACTGAGCAGCTCGCTGAACAACAAAGAAAAACATTATCTCACGATGCATGGCTAACTGAACAAGTAAACCTAGCATTTGAGAAGTTTGACTCAGGAAAATCCGTTTTCGTTGAGCACCAAACTGCTAAGTCTCGAATGGAAGAGCACAAAGCCAGAATCCGTAATCGAGGTAAGCAATGATTTTATGGGAAGAAGAGTCACTTAATGATCGTGAAAAGATCTTCGAGTTTCTCTATGACTTCAACCCTGATGTGGCAGAAAAAACTGACAACCTCATTGAAGCAAAAGTAGAAAACTTGCTTGAACAACCTTTAATGGGTGTACAACGAGATGACATCGGCGGACGATTGCTCATTATTCCTGAGATTTCGATGATTGTCTCTTACTGGGTCGAGGGCGATATCATCCGAGTTATGCGTGTACTCCACCAGAAACAAAAATTCCCTACAGATTGATTGCTTCCTCTGGGGAATTAACGCCGTGCTCTTGGGCAAACCGCAGCGCAGCGTAAGTTTGTCCCTAGCAGCACTTTGTTAAGCCATCTTTTCGATAGCGGACTTGCATATAGCCAGTTTATTCTCACATTTATCTTTAAATTCCCAGCCAACAACACAGGATATTGTGTAGCTTTCCATGACGACTTTTACACGCTGCCAATAAGCGAGCGCGGTTTCTTACATAACCTTTAAAGCCTACTGCGAGACATGCAGCTTAGACGTTGCACTGGCGCGACTTTCTGCCTTCCGGCTATAAGATAAAGCCATCGCCGCGCTTGTCACCGCTGGTTGGGATATCCCCATCACAACAATCCAACACTACAGCTACAGACATCGCCCTTGGGCTCGAAGTGTCAGCGCAAAGATGGTGCTGGAAATCTGCGGCAAGTTCATGCCCTACGCTTCCCAAAATCAGGTTGAAAAGTTGAATAAGAAATTCAGCTCGTGCCCCATTTAGAGGAAACGCGAAGAACTAATTTTTAAATTCAATATATTAAATACTTACAGTAATTTCTAAAATTGATGTAACTTCCCTAGGGGCTGACAAAACAACCAAAAACAAAACGATATGGATATCAACTTCAAGTACCTCACAGCTGAGGGTGCAACTTCAAAACTGGACGTTGAAAGCTGGATGATCACCAATAACGAGTCCTGGGCAGTTTTCAGCACGGAAGGCGACATTGGCTCTCTTCTAGGTGGCCTGTTGTGCGGAACCATCGAATTCGTTGGCGAGTTGGAAATCGGCGATGGAAAGATTGCGCAGGTTTCGCTAGTCGAACAGCAAAAACTGCTAGAGGAAGAGCGCGCCAAAGATGACACCGACTTTCTTGACCGAATAGATAACGGCACCAGCGTCTATGACCTGATTTTCGAACAATGTGAAGACGCTGCATTGACCCATCAATTGATTGAAGATCTCGATCTCGCTCATCTCAAACAGAGTGGCTTTCGCGTGCTATCCACTGGCGAAACCCGCCGTGTGATGTTGGCTCGCGCATTGGCAGAAAAACCTGACTTTGTGGTACTAGACAACCCTTTTGCCGGCTTGGACATTGCCCACCGTCAATCAATTGCTGACTATCTGGAAAAGCTCTCGAACTCTATTCAGATGATGGTGATATTTGCGCGGGAAGAAGACCTTCCTGATTGGGTTGACCATGTCGCCATGTTTGAGCGTGGAAAGTTGGTTGAACTGATAGACAAAGCTGGATGGGACAATCACCCCATCATTCAGCAAATCGCCGCACAGTCTAAACAACAAAGTGAAGAGATGATGACGCTTATCCGTCGTTATCAGCACGCTACACAATTTGAAAACCCGATTTTCGAATTGAGAGATGGCAAAGTTGAATACACAGAGAAAACTATTTTCACTGGCGTAAACTGGCGCATTGATAAAGGCGAGCATTGGCAAGTTAAAGGCCCAAATGGCTGCGGGAAAAGCACCATTCTGGGTATAATCTTTGGTGATCATCCACAATGCTACAGTAACGACATCCACATCTTTGGCAAAAAGCGTGGGTCAGGCGAAACGGTGTGGGAGATTAAAAAGCATATCGGCATGGTTTCTTCTGCCCTGCACCTACAATATCGGGTTAGCTGCTCAGCGTTGGATGTCATTCTTTCCGGCTTCTATGACTCTATTGGCTTATATTCCCAACCAAGCATTCAGGAGCGTGCTATCGCCCGTGAATGGCTCGACATTCTGCACATGAGCCAATATGCCAAAACGACTTTTCGTAAGTTGGAATACGGACAACAACGCCTGTTGCTGATTGCTCGCGCAATTGTGAAGCAACCTACTTTGTTGATTCTGGATGAACCCTATCAAGGCTTGGACTATTTAGGACGACGCCTGATGAAGAATACCTTGGAGTTAATAGCACGGGAAAACCTGAGCCAGCTTCTGTACGTTTCGCACTATCAGGATGATGAGCTGGAAAGCATCAAAAACACACTGACTTTTGTTTATGATGACACCGCTCAGTGTTACCGCGCCGAATTAGAAAGTAGATAAAAAAAGGCCGCATCAGCGGCCTATCTTTTAAATCAGCGTGTTTGGGTCTATCCGTTTACCTGCATTAATAGCCCATAAATTTATCAATCAGCACTTCCAACTTCCCTTCCAGTTCGCCTTCAAAGTCGTCCAAGCTCTTGTCGAACTTTTGCAGGTACTTATCAGCCTGTTCCCGGTTTAGCTTTCTTCCTGACATATTGAACTGCATTTCCGGTAAGGATTTGTCGTTTCTTGGTACCACGGCAAGAGAGATAAATCCGGTGTTCAAGGCATTCATCTCATCCAGAATGTATTGGCAGAAATCGTCGATTTTGCTCGCGCCCTGTGGCCCTAAACAGCCGGGTTCCAATCGGCAAATTACGTTCAATTTCATCTCTTCTGGCACTGTTGCTGCGCTTCCCATAGATATCGTCCTTATTGTTATATTTAACATTTATCCTAGACCAGCAGACGCAAAAAAGCCCAGAGTGGCATGACGATTACCTCTGGGCAAAGGGATAGCTTGGGATTGATTGTCATTTCTTAGTCCCGATCCCGTTCCGAATCCATCACTTTCAACTGCCCTTCGCTATAACGCTCGCCAATGACAAGATCTTCGCGAATCAGCTTAGAAAGGTACGAAACAACATCAGGCGAAATGACGACTTTAAGTGCACCAATGTTTTCCTGCATGTATTCGATGTGTTTGGTACCTGGGATTGGAACTAGCGTTTTGTTGCCCTGACGATTGGGTTGATGTATCACCCACGCCAGCGCAAGCTGGGCCAAGGAACAGTTCAGTTCTTTCGCTATCTCTGCCATTGGCTTAAGCAGTTCGCTGTTTTTAGCAAAGGCGTCAGCATCAAACCTAGGTCTTGCATTGTTGGTACGAATATCGCCCTCGGTCAGTAACGAGGCTTCTTGGGCTCTCCCCGTCAGGAATTGACGACCGAGTGGCGAGAATGGCACAAAAGTGGTGCCGAGTTTTTCGCAAACATCGAGCATTTTAAGTTCAGGCAATCTCGTCCAAAGCGAATATTCCGACTGCACGGCCGCAATAGGATGGATCGAATGTGCGCGTCGCAATGTATCGCTTGATACTTCAGACAGCCCGATTTCACGGATCTTCCCTTCCCTGACCAGTTCTGACAAAGCGCCGACACTTTCTTCTATGGGCACTTTCGGGTCGAGTCGGTGCAGGTAGTAAAGGTCGATAACATCGGTTTCCAATCGCTTTAGGCTGGACTCACACTGAGAACGAATGGTTTCCGGTCTGCCATCAATGGTGGGTTTTCCGTCTTTCTTAAAAAGCGCGCATTTGCTGGCAAGAACGTACTCACTGCGACGATGTTTCACTGCCTTAGCGATCAGTTCTTCGTTTTTACCGCCGCCATACATGGTGGCGGTGTCGAGGAAGTCATAACCTGCGTCGAGCGCTTCATTGAGTAACTGGATGGAGGTCGGTTCGTCGCTTGGGCCATAGCCATGAGACATGCTCATACAACCAAGTCCAATCGGCGATACCGCCAGTGAGCCAATGTATCGCTTTTCCATAGGTGTCATTCCTTCTGCTTTTTCTTATTCTTTGCGTGAGTTACTCACCCAGTGCTTTTTCTATGCGATCCAGAATCTTCATGGCAATCAAAGCTTGATTCACACTGGCGTTTGGCTCGCGGCCTTCACGGATAGCAGCAATAAACTCACGATCCTGCAATTCGATACCGTTCATGGATACATCCACTTTGCTGACATCAATCGGGTTCTCTTTACCGTCTACCAAATCGTCATAACGGGCGATGTAAGTGCCGTTGTCACAGATGTAGCGGAAGAAAGTACCCAATGGGCCATCATTGTTAAACGACAGCGACAGAGTACAAATCGTGCCAGACGTGGTTTTCATGCCGATACTCATGTCCATGGCGATACCGAGCTCTGGGTGTTTTGGTCCTTGCATGGCCATCACATCCACAATCTCTTCACCGGTTTGATACGCAAACAGGTCAACAGTGTGGCAAGCGTGGTGCCAGAGCAGATGATCCGTCCAGCTACGTGGCTGACCCAAAGCATTCAGGTTTTTACGACGGAAGAAGTAGGTCTGCACATCCATTTGCTGAATGCTCAGTTCACCCGCGCGGAACTTCTTGTTCAGATATTGGTGGCTTGGATTGAAACGGCGCGTGTGACCTGCCATGGCAACCAATCCGGTTTCTTTTTGAACATCGCACACGGCTTGAGCATCAGCCAGAGAATCCGCCATGGGGATTTCTACCATGACGTGCTTGCCCGCTGTCATTACTTCGATGGCTTGTCTGGCGTGAATAGGTGTCGGCGACGTAATAATTGCCGCTTCAACGCCCGGTTGAGCCAGCGCTTCCTGTAAGTCCAATGTCCAGTGCGCGATCCCATATTTTTCGGCCGTTGCCTTGGTGCTTTCCTCTACACCACCGGCAATCGACACGACCTCCACATCGTCAATGTTCTTTAGCGCATCCAGATGCTTATGACCGAAAGCGCCTTCACCCACCATAATGATTTTCATTGTCTATTCCTTAAACGTTTGGCTCTGTTGACATGGCACCTTCCGTGACCCTGTCACTTGCGTTTTCTAAAATCGTCAAACCATAGTGCGAGTTTGACACCGGGGCATGGGTGAATCGGTAAACTTCATCCACATTGTCATCGAGCGCGCCACGCATTACCAGCCACATAATTGCTTCAATACCTTCTGAGCCTGTTTCGCGAAGGTATTCAGTGTGGGAAACTTTCTTCGCTGCTTCAGGTTCATTCACCATCAGATCAAGCCAGTTACAGTCATATTCAACGTTGATCAGACCTGCACGTTCACCCTGCAATTGGTGAGATAAACCACCTGTGCCGAAGATGGCGACTTTGGTCTCTGCCGGGAAGCTTTCTACAGCTTTGCGAATAGCTTTACCGAGGTTGTAACAACGGTTTCCTGTTGGCTGAGGATACTGAACCACGTTGACCGCCAGTGGAATCACCTGACAAGGCCATGCTTTTGGTCGCCCGTAAACCACGGAAAGTGGTACGGTGAGGCCGTGGTCGACATCCATTTCGTTCACAATGGTCATGTCGAACTCATCCAGAATCAGTGATTCAGCAATGTGCCAAGCCAACTCGCTGTTACCTTCACACACTGGCACCTGACGCGGACCATAGCCTTCATCCGCAGGGTTAAATTGTGGTGCAACGCCGATGGAAAAAGTCGCAATAGATTCCAGCGAAAATGCCGACGCATGATCGTTGTAAACAATCAGGCAAACGTCTGGCTTCACCTCTTCCATCCAATCACGGACAGGCTGAATGCCATTCACAAAACGCTGCCAGTATTCACCCACCATGGTGCCGTTATCCATGGCTGCACCTATTGATGGGATATGCGAAGTCCCTATGCCGCCAACAATCTTACCCATGGTACAGCTCCTTGTTCTCAGGCTTGGCATAATACTCAGCCCATTCCGCTTTGCTGCGGTTGCCTTCAATCGAACGACCGCCATTCAGCATCATCTGCTTGAAGTCTTCGAAGGTCATTCCGTTACCGGACATCGCCGCTCCGGCATGTTGCATGGTCATGCCATCAAAAATCGCGATTTTGAAGGTGTAATAGATATTGCCGCCAAGACGCAGCATGCCAAGCCAATCGCGCTTCAACACGGCTTCACGCTGCTCTGCAGTCATCGGAAACTTGTCGATATAAGCCTCTTCGCTCTCACGGAATTGGTCTCGGTTCTCACCTTTGTTCAGCGACATGCAGAACATGTTGAGGTGATACCCAGCTCTCGACATCTCACCATCAAAGACATAGGTACCGGGAATATCGTCATAATCTCTGTGTTCACGCATTTCCATTTCCCCCTCAGATCAATCCTACTTCTTTCAATCTGTTATCCAGACGGGCAAACACATCTCGGGTGTTGCCGTTGAAAACTTTGGCTTTGTCTTCATCGTTAAGCTTAGAACCATCGATGTAGCGCTTGGTATCGTCGAAGTAATGTCCTGTCATCGGGTCAATACCACGCACCGCACCAATCATTTCTGATGCAAACAGGATGTTTTCGATTGGCACCACTTCCAACAGCAAATCGATACCTTCCTGATGGTAAACACAGGTATCAAAGTAGATGTTGTTTTCGATGATTTCTGTCAGCGAAGGCAGATTCATCATGTCACACAGACCACGGAAGCGTCCCCAGTGGTAAGGCACTGCACCACCACCATGTGGAATGATGAACTTCAGATCCGGGAAGTCTTTAAACAGGGTTTTCGACATCATCAGCTGTTGGAACGCGGTGGTGTCTGCACCCAGATAGTGTGAACCCGTGGTGTGGAAACAACGGTGGCAGCAGCCACTCACATGAATCATCGCAGGCACTTCCAACTCACACATTTTTTCGTAAATTGGATAGTAGAACTTGTCATCCAGTGGAGGTGCAGTCCAGTAACCGCCTGATGGGTCCGGGCTAAGGTTGCAACCCACAAAACCGAACTCTTTGACCGTTCGCTCAAGCTCTGCAGCACTCGCTGTCATATCCGCATTCGGTGACTGAGGCAATTGTGCGGCACCGATGAAGTTCTGAGGATAAAGCTCAGTAATACGGTAGATAAGCTCGTTACAGTGTTCAGTCCAATATTTACTGGTGGTTTGGTTACCAATGTGGTGCCCCATCCAGCTTGCACGCGGCGAGAAAATAGTGACATCCGTACCGCGCTCGTTTTGCAGTTTCAGCTGTGCGCCTTCAAGGCTGTCGCGGATTTGGTCATCCGAAATGTTTACGATGCCTTTTACGTGATCAAACAGAGGATCAATTGCGAGCTCTTTTTTCTGCTGTTCACGGTATTCACCTAATTCAGCCGGTGCTGTGGTGTAGTGACCGTGACAGTCGATGATTAAAGGTACCTTGCTCATTCTAAATCCTCCAGCGTATCCACGTAGCGAAATCCTGATTGCTCCAGCTTTGGACGCATGTTGTACATGTCGAGCCCAAGAATGCCTTGCGCCAACATACCGCGTTTTGTTTCTTCGTTTTCCATGCGTGCCTGAGCAGATTCCAATACGGTTTCTGCGGTTTTACGCGGTACGACGCATACACCATCGTCGTCAGCAACAATCACGTCGCCAGGATAAATGGGTTGGTCGCCACAAATCACAGGGACGTTCACGGAACCCAAGGTGGCTTTCACGGTGCCTTTGATGGAAACCGCTTTTGACCACACTGGGAAGTTCATTTCCGTCAGGTCTTTGGTATCACGCACACCCGCATCAATGATAAGTCCTTGCACGCCTCTCGCTTGTGCCGAGGTCGCCAGCAAGTCACCGAAATAACCATCAGTACATGGCGATGTGGTCGCAATCACAAGCACATCTCCTGGCTGACAAAGCTCGATAGCGACGTGCACCATCCAGTTATCACCCGGTTGCGCCAGTACAGTGACTGCGCTACCCGCAATTTGTGCGCCTTTGTAAATCGGACGCAGTTCATGGTTTAGGTTGCCTGTACGTTGTTGCGCTTCGTGTACCGTTGCACTGCCACAACCGGCCAGCCCTTCAATCACTTTGGCATCGGCGCGTTCTATATGTTTAACCGCCACGCCTTGAATCGTTCTCATAGACATACTTCTGTCCTTGCGTCTTTTAGTCATCAAATCCGTAAAGTCTTGCTGGGTTATCCACCAGAATCTTCTTCTGGGTCGCTTCATCACGTGCAATCAACGGCACGAGATCTAGCAGATCCGCATCATTCGGCATGTGTTTTTTAATATTAGGATGCGGATAGTCGGTCCCCCAGAGCACACGGTCTGGTGCCACTTCCACTAGGCCTTGTGCATATGGCACGGCGTCATAGAATGGCGGTGCTATTGCAATTCGTTCAGAACCACACACTTTTACCCACCAGCTTTCGCGGCGCATAAACTCAAGCAGGATTTGATACGCCTGCTGACCCACACCTTCAGAGGTAGGCACACGACCCATATGGTCAACCACGATGGTCATATCGATACGGTTGAAGAAGTCTTCATACTTGATGATGTCTTCGGCATTCACGTGGATGACTAAGTGCCAGCCGTATTGCTTAACGCGTTCCAGAACCCGCTCCATCATTTCCAGGTTTGGCGCTCCGCCCAAATGGGTAACGAAGTTAAAGCGAATACCGCGAACACCCCCTTCATGCAGATCCTGAAAATCGTTGTCGGTGAAGGTGTCATCCGCCATACAAACGCCACGGTAAGCACCGTTGCTTGATGCAATTGCATCCATCATGGCGCGATTGTCGCGGCCATGGCAGCTCGCCTGTACCAGCACAGCACGATCAATCCCCAGCTTGTCGTGAACGCGTTTCAGCGCATCTTTACCTGCATCAGGCGGCCAGTAGGTCGCGGTTTCCGCATAGGGGAACTGTGCGTGAGGACCGAACACATGGCAGTGTGCATCACACGAGTTTGGCGGTGCCACGAAACGCGGTGTTCGCGTGTTGTTATCTGGTGGCATACAGCTTGGCTTGGTCATTCCATGACTCCTTATTCTTATTTATTAGTGGGGACAAAGAGCTCACCTCTGGCGAGCAATCGTGCGGTTCTCAGTAGCCCGGCTTTTGTGACGTTGTTTTGCTCATCAAACGTTAACGTCATTGAAAACTCACCTGAGGGATGCTCAACAGAAATCGTCTTCACATCTCCTTCTGGGATTTCAGCAATGCCTTCAGCCACGTTTCCAGGCATGGCAGCAGCTGTTGCTACTGACACAGCACCGAGAACACCTATTGCGGTGTGGCAGACTCTTGGGATAAAGGTGCGTGAGCAGATGTGCCCACCGTCTACAGGTGGTGCAACCAGGCTCATCTTAGGGACAACTTTGTCAGTCACATCCCCCAGATTCATCGCCTCACCTGCCTGCAAACGAATTGATTCGATTTTTGCTTTCAGTGTTTCATTAGCGTTAAGTTCGTCGGCCGATTCATAGCCGGACACACCCAAGTCAGAAGCGCGCATCAACACAACGAGCATACCGTTGTCGATACAGGTAACCTCTACGCCATCGAAGGTATCTTTGATATTTCCAGTGGGAAGCAAGCTCCCGGTAATCGAGCCTGCGATGTCTTTGTAGTTGCAGATAACGGGCGCTGCAGTGCCCGGCACGCCATCGATAGCAGCGTTGCCTTCGTATTGCACTTTTTGATTCGGAGTCTGTACGTCCAGGTCACAGCGATTTCCGCTGTTTAGCATATTCACACGGACAGTAGTGATTCCGTCTTGCGCATCTACCAGTCCGTTTTCGATAGCAAAAGCACCAACACCGGCGAGAATATTGCCGCAGTTTGGCGAGGTATCCACCCGGTTCTCTCCCACTACCACCTGAACAAACAGATAGTCGACATCGCAATCTGGTAATGATGATGGAGAGACAACAGCAACCTTGCTTGTCAACGGATGGCCGCCACCCAAACCGTCTATCTGACGGGCGTCACGACCAACTGCATCTAGAATGACCTGATCGCGTAATGCTTCATTTCTCGGCAGATTAGAGGCTAAAAAATAAAGCCCTTTAGAACTGCCACCACGCATTTGCATATAGGGAACTGCCAGCATCTCTCACCTTCCTTGTGTGCTTTAAAAACAGCATAGGCATGATTTCGCTCGCAATAAATTCAACTTCTTTACATTTTGTTGTACATTTTTAACATTCTGTTTTCTTGAGATTGTCCTGAATGGCTGATATTCCCCACTACTTTCTCTATGGCGAAGAGCTTCCCGAGACCGCGCCAGACTACATGCACATTGCGCGTTTGGAGCAATCTCTGCCCAAGCACAACTGGGAAATTCATCCACACCGCCACGACAATCTTCATCAGTTGATGATCCTCGAGTCAGGCTCGATGCATGCACAAATCAGGGAAAAAAGTGCGGAGTATTCCGGTCGTTGTGTGCTCTCGATTCCCGCTAAAGAAGTACATGGCTTCGCGCACCAGCCCGGCGTGACCGGATTTATTGTTTCTGTTTCCCACCCTTTCATGATGAGTTTATTTAACGAAGCGGAAAGGCAGGGACTCGCGCAGCTGTTCAGAGAGCCGATGGTAATTCCTCTAGGCGTCGACACGGATGAAGGGGAAGTCACAAGAATGGGTGAACGCTTGCTTGAAGAGTTCCACACGCCAAAGATTGGGCAGGCTTCAATCATCGGTGCTTACCTGAAAATCGCCTTCGTCATGCTGGCAAGGCACCGGCAGCACAGTGAACTTCAAGAAAATGCTGATGGAAAAACCGCGCTGTTCGAGCGCTTTGTCCGTTTGGTTGATACTCATGCCACCGAGCACTGGCAAGTCAGCCAATATGCTGAGGCATTGGGATTAAGCCAAGGGCAACTCAACCGCATCTGCCAGCGTGCAGCGGGTCAACAAGCGTTAGCCATTGTTCACGAGCATTTACTGGATGAGGCAAAGCGCTTGCTAGTTTTCACTCAATTGTCAGCCAAAGAGATTGGCTACCAACTTGGGTTCAAAGATCCCGGCTATTTTTCACGGTTTTTTCAGAGACATACCGGACAAGCCCCTAAGCAATTCAAAACGCGGGTAGCGGAAAGTCAGCGTCAAATTTAGCGTTCACTATGCGCTTAAATGACTTAAAAAGTTTTTCTTGGCTTTTTTATGACGTATTTTTTCAAACACCATAAGCAATAAATACATCATTATTTTCCGTCCAGATTTCTATTCAACTCCTTAATAATCAGTTTATTAATAGACCATCTTCCTGTCTGCAATTTTTAGCACTTAATAAAAAATGAGATTTTTCTTTCATTCACTATGATTGATTTGTCTCATTTAAAATACTGTTAACATCTTGCTAACCAAAATTAACAAGACCAATAATGAAATGGAATGGAATGCAAACCAACAACACAAATGCAGGGGTAAAAAGCATGAAATCGACAGCACTATTGGCACGACCAAAACTGAAGCAAGTATTCACAGCAGCAGCGATGGTCGTTGCAATGGGCGCAACCTCTTTCGCTCACGCGGCAGACACTAAACTGAGAATGTCTGCTTCCGCGTCAGCGACTGACCAACGCGCAGTTGCGATGACCGAAGTTTTCGGTCCAGCCGTTTCCGACTTTGCTGAGTTCGAAGGACACTGGAACAGTTCACTATTTAAACAAGGTACCGATCTGGAAGCCATTGCCCGTGGCAACCTGGATATGACCATCACTTCCGCGCAGGAGCTTGCCGAGTTTATTCCTGCTTTCTCCATCTTCTCGGCAGGTTATGTACACCGTGACGCAGAACACCAGAAGCGTGTGTTCGCTGCAGACTTCATGGATGACCTGAAAGAAGAAGCAAAAGATCTCCTTAACGTGAAACTGTTGAGTGTGATGTACCTCGGCCGTCGCCACGTTAACCTTCGTGAAGACTTTGAAGTAGCGACCCCAGCGGATCTGAAAGGCGTAAAACTGCGTATGCCAGGCAGTGACGCATGGCAGTTCTTGGGCAAAGCACTGGGCGCAAACCCAACACCAATGGCTTTTGCAGAAGTCTACACTGCGCTGCAAACTGGTGCGGTTGACGGTCAAGACAACCCACTGCCAACCGACAAAGACGCGAAGTTCTATGAAGTCACCAAGCAGATTGTTCTGACTGGTCACCTGGTTGACCTGAACTACATCGCTATCTCGAAGAAAGTGTGGGACAAGTTCACGCCTGAGCAGCAAGCAACGCTGCAAAAAGCATCTGATGATGCTGCAGAATCTGCTCGCCAGAAACAGCTTGCTCTCGAAGCAGAACTGGTTCAGTTCTTCAAAGATCAAGGCCTAAAAGTTTACGAACCAAACCTAAAAGCGTTCCAAGAGACGGTTCAAGGCGCTTACCTGACCTCTGACTACTCGGAGCAATGGCCAGAAGGTCTGCTGGACAAGATCAACGCGCTATAACTCAAGAATCCAGACTAACTAAACTTGGCATCGTGGCAGCAGTATCGCTGCGGTGCCTCCTCTTCACTTTCCCAACACATTCAAAAAAGAGTGCCTTAACAGCGCTTTGGGGTTGCTCACTTTGAGGAAAGTGAACATCACACAACAAATTATCCCAAGACAGCACTGAGAACAAAAAATGGAAAAGTTTCGAATCGGCTTAATCGGGTGTGGTGTCATAAGCGATAAGTACCTGACAACCTGTCAGAAGTTCGACTTCATTGACATTGTCGCTTGTGCCAGCCTGAACATCGAAGAATCAAAACAAAAAGCCGAAACCTACAACATCCCGCGTGTCTGCACGCCTGATGAAATCATCAATGACCCTTCTATTGATTGCGTACTGAACCTCACTGTTCCTGCTGCTCATGCGCAGATCTCTATCGCCGCATTGAACGCTGGAAAACACGTTTACTCTGAAAAACCGTTCGTGACTGATTTAGCGGATGGAGAAGAAATTCTCGCCCTTGCAGAGGCAAAAGGCCTTTATGTGGGCAATGCGCCTGACACCTTCCTTGGCGGAAGACTCCAAACCTGTAAAAAGCTGATGGACCAAGGTGTGATTGGTAGGCCTACCGGAGTGATGGCGTTTGTACCGACCCGAGGCGTCGAGCGTCACCACCCTAACCCGGACTTTTACTACCAAATTGGCGGTGGCCCTCTGCTGGATCTGGGGCCTTATTATCTGACAGCCATGGTTGCCCTTCTTGGTCCTATCAAGCGCGTGTGCGGGTTGGCGAAAAAGACGCTGGATGAGCGTTTGATTGAGTCGCAGCCCCGAGCTGGCGAAAAAATTCCAGTGAACGTTGATACCCACATCAACGCCCTTCTGGTGTTTGAATCCGGCGTTCAGGGCTCATTAATGGCAAGTTTCGATGTGTGGGATTCACAAACGCCCCGCATGGAAATTTACGGCGAAAACGGGACGCTTTGCATCAATGACCCTGATCCTACCGATGGCTTCAACATCTTTGGCGGTCAGGTGCTTTATAAAACACGAGAAACAGCCCGATGGGTTTACCGCCCTCGCACGCCTAACCTTGAATTTTGGTCAGTGGCTGAAAACACTCACGGTTTTAATCAAGAAGCGCGAGGCCTTGGCCTGCTCGACCTGGCTTATGCGGTGAAAAATCAGCGCCCAGCCCGCGCCGGTGGCGAGCTTGCCCAGCATGTTTGTGAAGTGATGTTTGGCATTCTAGAGTCTGCCAAAACCGGACAGTTTGTCGAGATAAAAAGCCGCTGTGAATCTCCAAGCGCTTTACCTGAAGATTTCCCCAACTGTGAAAACGGAGCCTGAACACCATGAGTCTTGAAACATTGGATTTTGCGGAACCGTTTTTCACCGTGAAGTACATCGTTGATGAACCAGAAATCATCATTACTGAAAGAACCATCGTCCTGAATCTCGCTGAGTGTCCGCTTTATGCAGCTGGCATGTGGCTGGCACCTTTTCAGTCCATCATCGCCACTGACGTCACGCTGTTCAACGTCGAAAAGTGCGTCTTGGTGGAACGTTTTGATGATTTTGAAGATGAAAATGCGCTATTGGAGAAGGTAAGAGGCACTTGGCCATTGGCTTATGAGATTCGTCGTGAAGAAAGATTAAAAGGCGTTGGACACTATATGTCGCCGAAAAACGCTGTCGGCAATATCCAGTTCAGCATGTATCACGCGTCTACTGTGCCTCTGAATGTGGGTCTTCATAAAAACCACGTGCACTTGGGCGGCGAGGAGCCTCAGGAAGTGCATACCCAAATCGTTGGGTTTGGGAAAATGCAGCAGTGCCGCGAGAAAGATATCTCAACCCTGTTTCTCGAAGAAACCATGGCACCGGGTTGTACGCACAAACCCATGTTTGATGCTGAGCTGAACTACCCATGGCACCAATACGAAACCATTACGCCAGGCATATTTATGGCGATTGAAATTCTAACGTCCGGCAATCCCATCCCAAGATAAATCCGACGTTAAGCCCAGAATAAAGGATTCAAAATGGCAACACGATTACTACCAGAAAACATAGATTTTGAGGGTGCTTTCCCCGCCCTTTCGCGTCGACTGAGAATTGGCGTTGTAGGTGGCGGACGTATTGCAGTGACGCAAGCGATGGCAGCGAGACTGAGCGATCGATGGGAGATCGCGGCAGGTGCGCTTTCTTCCGATCCCGAGCAAGCCAAGGCAAGAGGTTCGCAGTGGTTTTTACCGGAAGACAGATGCTATTCCTCTTATCAGGAGATGGCAGAGAAAGAATCCCAGCGCGAGGATGGCATTGATGCGATAATGATCACCACGCCGAACCATGTTCACTTTGAAGCAGCAGAAGCGTTTCTGAATGTAGGTATTGACGTGCTCTGCGATAAACCGCTCACCAATGTGTATTCAGAAGCTGCAGATTTAGTCGCTTTAACTGAATCTACCGGACAAGTATTTGGTGTCTGTTATGCGATGTCCTGCTTCCCCATGATTCGACAAGCCCGTGAAATGGTAAAAAACGGGGCGATTGGCAAAGTGGTGCAAATCCACGTTGAGTTTATGCAGGACTGGATGATCCCTGATGATGTTGGCGAAGCGGCGCATGTTAAATGGCGCTTAGACCCTAAGAAGTCCGGCTCCACCAGCTGTACTGGCGATATCGGCACTCACGCAGCCCAACTCGCCACTTTCGTATCAGGGCTGGATATGACCGACCTTCGCGCTGAAATGCATGTCTGCGGCGCTCCAAAGCCCCTTGAAGATACTGTTTTTATGATGACCCGCTACGAAGGCAATGTACCGGGAACGTTAATGGCAACGCGTATCGCTTCCGGTAACCGCGGCGGGTTGCGTCTGCGTGTCTTTGGTAGCAAAGGCGGCATTGAGTGGGACATGGAAAATGCCGAGCAGCTTAAATACAACAAATATGGCGAGCCTGATCGCGTGTTAAGCCGTGGTCAGGGGCATGGTATCTACCCTGCTGTTGAACGCTTCGTTCGCACTGGGCGTGGTTTCCCGGAAGGCTTGATTGAGGCATGGGCAAACCTTTATACCGAGTTTGCAATGGCCGTTGCCGCGAGAAAAGACGGGGTTTCTGCACCTAAAGGTTGGCTTAGCTATCCGACAGTAGAAGATGGCGCCAAAGGCGTGAGATTCATCGAAGCATCCGTTGAATCAAATACGTCGGGCGGCGCATGGGTAAGTTGCCAATAATTAAATAAGGCGGAGCGAGCGTTCCGCCAATCACAATGTCAGGGGGCGCGATTGGCAAAGCGAGTCACAATAAAACAAATCGCTGAGTACGCGAAAGTAAGTGTCGCTACGGTAGATAGAGTGATCAACCAGCGTGCGCGGGTAAAAAGTGCCACAGCGAACCGCATCATTGCGGCAGCAAAAGAATTAGGCTGGCGTCCCCCTGCTGCGTTTGTTGAAGCACAAAGCGCCTCTCCAACCCCTTCAATACACTGTGGCATTCTGTTGCAAAGCAACATCTCCCACCTGTTGCGTGAGGCGTTTGAAGCGCAATCCGCCAAGCTGGAAAACACCAATTCAAAACTGACTATTGAAACCTTCGACAGCCTCGAGCCGGAAAAGATTGCAGCGCGAATGCTAAAACTCGGAAAGAAAGTGGATGTCCTTGCCATCACTTCTATCGACCATCCTTTCGTTGCAGAAGCCATCGACAAGCTGGCAGAAAAGAATGTGCCTGTGGTCGCGATACTCTCCGATCTATCGGCAAATAATCTTGCCGGATTTGTCGGAACCAACAACCGAACGCGAGGCAGAACAGCGGCGTGGGCGATGGATCGGTTCTGTCGGGACAGAGGCACCGTAGGCGTCATCATTGGTAGCCACAGATACCTCAGTCAGCAAGATCGGGAAATCAGCTTCCGGAGTTACTTCCGTGAAAAAGCGCCTGCTTTCAGAATATTGGAATCCGTCGTCAGTTCAGATGACGACAGCCAAGCCTATGAAGCAGCCAAGAAGCTGGTGTGTGAAACACCGGATTTGGTTGGAATTTTCAGCGCAGGTGGCGGCGCCAGTGGTATTCGGCGCGCCATTATTGAATACGGCGGTGACAGACGACCTTTCTTCGTTTCTACAGAACTCACAGCTCAAGCAAAGACAGAATTGCTTCAAGGTGGTGTGGACATGGTGCTGTCTGCCGATTTTGATCAAGTAGCTGAAAAAGCGGTCGAAATGTTCGCTAGCCTAAAACAACAAGAAACACAGCAAAAGAAAATGACTGTACTTCCTTTCTTTATCTATACCAGCGAAAACACCTAGTTTAAGGTGCACGCTTTATTTAAGCAGGCGACCCTGTGAAAGGACACTCGCCCGGAGAAAGTCTTCTCAATGTTGGAAAGCTCGGTTGAAGTTGGCGATATCGAAAAACCTATCATGTGCCCAAATTCACCGATGCTATACAGACTATTTCATGTATACAAAAAAAACCTCACGATGCTTGAATTCATAGGTCATCAATGCGTTCAATTCGAGGCAAGTTTCACGAGGAAAAGTCGTTCTATATCTGTGGAATTTAAAGAAGAAGTGAGCGCATTTGCGAAGACTAAAACAAACTATTCAACGGTTTAGGATTATAAAGGATTGCCATAGCGCAACTCTTTAGCCATTTCCTTGTGACAAAGTAAATGCCGTTAGAGCAATCGCACAGTTCAATGAATGTGTTCATTAGCTTGGTGTTAACCATTTTTATCAGAGGCTTACTGCCAGTTCACGAGATAGAGGCCAAACACAGTCACATTTTCAATATTCCTGATCCTTGCCTAGTTAAAAATACAGTTCTATAATCCGCTCCCTTCTTCCATCGGCACATATCATGAGTAAATCTGGACGCATTTTTATTGGCCAATTCCGCTGGGATCGCCAAACCCAGTACCTCTATCCTCAGGATCAGGATGGGAGAGATGTTATTGGAAACGCCAAAAGACTGACCAACAAGCAACAGGCACTTATTGACTGTCTGTATATCGCTGCACCCAATAAAGTTAGCCGAGAAGCTATAACCCAATACGTGTGGGGTTCAGAACATATTTCGCAAGAAAGTCTCCCGCAATTGATAAACCGGACGCGCCAAGTGCTGGAAGATTCGGATAAAACGCTGATAAGCAACGTTCCGGGCCAAGGTTACTCGCTAAATTGCGAAACCATTTCTGTTCAGGTTGAAAACATGCCTCAAGAAGCACCTGGTTTTGCTGAAGTTATTAATGAAACTCAAACAGTTGATGACCAAGCATCAATTAACAGCGCATCAGGCCGATTAGCTATAGTTGCGATATTAGCCGTCGTCACTGTCATCAATATCAGCCACTTCATTGACGCCTATCAATCAAAAAAGAGGTTTATCGAAACGCGTTTTGCGACGCCATACCCTCACATTGAGAAGACAGATGACGAAAACAAGCTAATAGTGACAGTTGAAAGTAAAGAATGCATTTATGAAAAAGACATTGAAATCATTAACTGCCCATAAATTCACACTTTTTGTTGCAGGGGCAATTGTTGCGAATACGCTCATTTTTGTGAATGCGGAAAAGCAAGGCTCTAAGTGGATCGGCACAGTATCAGTCGGTGAGTATCTGAAGCTCACACACACAGTACAATTTAAAGATACACTCGACATCCGCGTGACTGAATATAAGAAAGATTTTGACCCAAAAAAGGACAAAACTTTCCACGTTAGCTATACCTATGAGCTCCAACCGCCTAATCGCATTTTGTTGCTTAACGACTTGGTACCACTTCGCTCCACAATACATGCACATTACTTACTTGACGAAAAGTGCGCGCTCATTTTTCTTTCTCCGAAAAATAAAAATCCCTATCAGATGTCGCTTGCATGTCTTTACTAGGCAATAAAAGACAACATCCTCAAGGCAAATACATTGAATCGATGTTAGTTTGCATACCTTTTCGCTTGCAAGCCATAACTATTCACCTCCAACTTTAAAGACAAAAAAGATCACCATATATTAAATTGTATTGCATCAGCACTCATATGAATCAGAAAACTAATGTTTACCTAATAAAAAGTACCATAATAAACACACCCACACTCATTATTTCTAATTGAAATTATTTTAATCTCACTCAAATAAGACTTTTCGAATGATCGTTCGACATTATCTCTTCTTAGATATTCAAAAGACATTAAAATCTATTCACTTAAATTTCAGAACACAAATTATTTTTCATACATGTTGCTAATATATGAGTAAAAAACAAAATAGACATACACATTGTTGTGTTTTCTACATATAAAAAACTTCCACTTTTTACAGCCCATGCAGCCTACTTTCAACACACATAAATCCAGCATTCTAGACAAATCCCTTATACTTACAATGTCTAAGAGCACGCATTTTAACCAGATATCATTCTATATAAAAAGCCTATCACAAGGCTTATAAAGCCTGTTAATCATTATCATTAGCAAACAAGCTCTTTCTAATTTAAACACGAAATATGTTTCGTCTTAAAATTGAAACACAATAATATTCATCCTACAGGTTAATCTATTTTTAACTCTTTTATCTCAACTACCTTATTCGAAATTTAAATGAAAGCAAACCAGGACATAAAAATAGACACACTGTACTTCTCTATTAGCTCATATTCGTAAAGGTATTTATCGTGTCAGAGAATAAAAATAATGCAGATGCTGACCAGAAAGCTCACTCCTCCTCCAGTGCCTTTTTGAGAAAGACTCTTATTTCCATATCGGCTATCGCTTTTTGCACGCTAACTGCTATCGCCGTCAATGATATAAGAACATCAACTTACGAAGGTAATATATATTACGACGGCGATAACCAAACTTTTGCGCCCCCCAAAGCTTCGCCCATTTCAGTAGCCAATGCTCATTCTCTGCCTGTCCAGATTCCCTTTGAGCATAGCCTAGCTGCAAATGGCATCGAATATACTGTTGATGCAGAAAGGCCTTGGTTTCAGGAAGCACTTCGAAACTACCCCGACAGTGAATATTGGCGCAATCAAATTGCCATTCACCTAGCGCAACCTAGAACGCCTGGCTGGATAAAATTTGAAAATTATCATGTCAGCAAGGGACGGAACCCCATTCTCCTGCCCACGTTTGCACGCATGCTAGAGTCAAAACATGCTCCCGACTTACTGACCGTGCGAATTGAAAAGGGTGCGGAGCCTCTAACCGCGCTGGGAGACATTGGTTTATCTCACGTGCGCAGCATTGATCCTGCCGACCCGTCGTCTGCAGTGCATGTCTATGAGATTCCTAAAACGATGACATTTGCTGACGCGCTTGAGGCGTCAAATGCACACCCCAGTGTGGCTTTTGCAGAGCCGGATTACCTGATTGAATGGGCACTAGCACCAAATGAATCCAATGCAGGTATCAGTAATGGCAACGCATGGTGGCTCAAACAGATTCGCGCCTATGATGCATGGGAAACCACGACCGATGCTTCTGCCATAGGTCCAGTAGCGGTTTACGACCAAGGTATCCTGCGTAGCCATGAAGACCTCCGCAATAACTTCTGGGTCAACCCGGACGAAGTTGCTGGTAATGGCGTCGATGATGACGGTAACGGTATTGTCGATGATATCAACGGTAGGACAAGCCGGGTCTTCGGCGGTCACGGTACCCCGGTAGCGGGTACCATTTGTGGTGAAGGTAATAACGGCATTGGTTATGTCGGTAGCGCATGGAAGTGCCAGTTGATGGATACCGGCGGTTCACTCAGTTTCGCTGCTGCAGTGTCAGACGCCATGGCATCCTTGCGTTATGCTACCGATAAAGGATCACGCATATCCAATCACAGCTGGGGTATAAGCGGTGATTATAGTCAGGCGTTCAAAGACCTTATCACTGAGATTGAAAGCGATGATCACTTGATGGTCATTGCTTCTCACAACTTTGCTCGGAACATTGATAAAAGCCCTGTGTATCCCGCTTCCTACAATAACGACAACATTCTGAGTATCGCAGCCTCCAAACAAAGTGAAGGCCGTATCAGTTACTCAAACTACGGTGCAGTCAGCGTAGATATCGCCGCACCCACCGAATTCACCACAGCTAACTCCTCAGGCCGCTACTCGGGCTTCAGCGGCACTTCGCAAGCGACACCCGTCGTAACAGGTGCTGTTGCGCTGGCTTGGGCGATGGATCCAAGCATGACGTTTCGTGAGATCAAAGCGCTGGTCATGAACACCGCGCGCCCTGTAGATGCTTGGCGTGGTCTAACTGTATCCGAAGGTATTTTGGATATGAAAACCCTCGTCGAATCTGTGATTGTTGATACTGACGGTGATGGAATTCTGGACGACGAAGATCCAGATGACGATAACGATGGCGTCCCAGATGAAGAGGATGCCTTCCCTAAAGATGCAACGGAAACTGTCGACACTGACGGTGATGGCATAGGCAACAATGCAGACAACGACGATGATGGTGACGGTGTTAATGACGACGAAGACTGGCGTCCACTCGATCCCAACGAGCAGTATGATACTGACAGAGATGGCATCGGTAACAGTCAAGATGATGACGATGACAGCGACGGCGTATTAGACGTAGATGACGCATTCCCACTAGATGATACCGAAACCACAGATACAGATGGCGATGGCGTTGGAGACAACAGTGACGTATTCCCTAACGACCAGAATGAATGGTCAGATTCCGATGGTGATGGCGTTGGTGATAATGGCGACACAGACCGAGATAACGATGGTTTGTCTGACGAGTTAGAGTCGCGTACCTCTGCCAAGATCAACAACTGGCCCGTGCTCAACGGAAACGCAGGATTTAACGACGGTGTACTCTCTGGGAACGGTGGCTACTGGAACAGTCAGGCGAACTCAAACCGCTTCTCAAGTTATGGCTTCAACGACCGCTACGCATTGAACTTCACCATTGACTCGCTCGGTAGCTACAACATGTTTGGCTTGGGTAGCGTCGAAAGTTCAGCAAGGTACTCAGACATTGATTACGCTTTCTACGTTGTTGGCAGCACACTGCGCATTTACGAAAGCGGCAGTTCACGCGGTACCTTTGGCTCCGTTGCAGTTGGCGACACCCTCTCAATTCAGGTTAACAAAGGGGCTATCGCCTACTATCGAAACGACACGCTGGTCCGCTCAACAAGTTATAGCGGTGACACACCTGACTTCTATGTCGATTCGAGTTTCTACAGAGGCGCGATAAAGCTGTCGAACATATCTCTGACCCCTCTTTCTGGCGCAGGTTTCTCCGTTGATGCTGACAACGATGGCGTCAACAACGATGTCGACCTGGACTCTGACAACGACACCATCCCAGATGTGGTGGAAGCCGGATTAACCGATGCCGATGGTGACCTGAAAGTGGATGCCGTCGATCTGCAAGGCACTGTCGACCCGGCCCCGGATTCCGACGGTGACGGCATCCCGGACTACCTTGATTTGGAAAGCCAGAACGCCGCCAATGATGGCACGGCCTTTGACATGCATGGCTATGACTTTGCTGCATTCGACTCGAACGGCGATGGCAAACTCGATAGCAATGATGAACTTGGCGGTAACGATGTCAACGGCAACGGTATCGATGATCGTGCGGAAGATGCGGACGGCGATGGCTTATCAAATCCAAACGATGATGACGACGATAACGACGGCACACTTGATATCTACGATGCGTTCCCATTTGATTCGAATGAAGATACTGATACAGACGGTGATGGTGTAGGTGATAATAGCGATGCATTCCCAACGGATGCTTCTGAAACCACAGATACTGATGGCGATGGTGTCGGCGACAATGCGGATGCCTTCCCTGAGGATGCGTCTGAGACCAAAGACTCTGACGGTGATGGTGCTGGGGACAACAGCGATGCCTTCCCTGACGACGCGTCTGAGACTACCGACTCGGATGGCGATGGTACCGGCGACAACGCTGATATTGACCGTGATAACGATGGTCTTTCTGATGAACTGGAATCACGCACCAGCGCTGAAATCACAGACTGGCCTGTTCTGACCGGCAATTCCTCTTTCACTGACGGTGCGCTCTCAGCCAACGGCGGAAGCTGGCGCTATCAGGCGAACTCAAACCGCTTCTCAAGTTATGGCTTCAACGACCGCTACGCATTGAACTTCACCATTGACTCGCTCGGTAGCTACAACATGTTTGGCTTGGGTAGCGTCGAAAGTTCAGCAAGGTACTCAGACATTGATT
>NZ_FIZY01000052.1 GCF_900060185.1 Grimontia marina
AGATGCTTTATTAGACAGGCTGGTCCACAACAGCCACCGCATAGAGCTGGGCGGAGAATCTATGAGAAAACTGGTGCAATCCGATCACTTAGCGTAAAAATAGGAAGAGAGAAAAACGGCAGGATCAAGTGATCGGAATAAACCGAAACGAGCGATCGCAATCACCGAAATAGGCAGCCAAGTTCGAACTCACCATAAGCCACACCGTCTTGTTCCATTTGTGCTTTGACTGTGTTGATCTGCGCTTTCACCCAACGGATCTCTTCGATACTTTGGATCATCGGGATCATCACCTTGGTTTTACCAAAAGGTGCGGCGCGCAAAATGGCGCGGATTTGGGTGTGGAACAGGCTGATAAATTGCGGATAGATACGCACTGCGCGATAGCCGAGGAACGGGTTATGCTCATGTGGCAGGTTCAGGTATTCGATAGGCTTGTCGCCGCCGATGTCCATGGTGCGGATAATCACTGGCTTGCCTTCTGCCGCTTCCAGCACCGTTTTGTAAGCGTGGAATTGCTCGTCTTCGTCCGGCGCAGTCGCACGGTCCATAAACAGCATTTCAGTGCGGAACAGGCCGATACCCTCAGCGCCTTTGGCGAAAGCTGGCTCAGCTTCTACGGTACAGGCAATGTTCGCGGCGATTTCAATCTCTTTGCCGTCTCGGGTTTTACCGGAAAGATGAGTAAATGCACCCTCTTTCGCTGCCATTTGCTCAGCGAGCCAGATGGCGCGTTCAAAGTAGGTCGCGACATGCTCAGACGGTGCCAGAGCTACCACACCCAAGCTGCCATCCAGATAAATCAATTCACCTTCCTGCGCAGCACATTCCGCCACTGCCACGCCGGAAACCGCCGGAATATTAAACGCGCGGGCAAGAATAATAGTGTGAGAGGTAGAACCTGCCTGCGTCAGGATGAGACCTTTCAAGTGCTCGCGATCCAGACCCAGGAACTGGCTTGGCGTTAGATCGTTTGCGATAACAATCGAAGGCTCAGTCAGCGTAAATTCTGTCGAGATATTCATCTCAGGGTGGGCAGCGATCAGCAATTGAAGTGCGATGTCTTTGATATCCAACACACGCTCTTTGAGGTAGTCAGAGCTTGATTGCAACAGGCTTTCACAAATCACATCTACCGCAAGAATAATCGCTTTCGCCAACGCTTCACCTTGCTCAACGAACGTCATCACAGAGTGGTTCAACGCTTCGTCTTTCAGAATACTCAGGTGCGCTTCGATGATCGCTTTTTCCTGACCAGATGCGCTTTCAGCCTGATCCAGAAGTTTCTCCGTCACCAGAGTTTTCGCATGATCAAACGTCATTGCTGATACCGCACTGTCGAACAGTGACAGTTCCACTTCGCTATAACGAATCAGTTTGCCCTTGCCAATGCCTGCCGACAGACGTTTCGCATTCACCAGTGTCGGATTATGACGCATCAGCGATTGTGGCAGCGTCACCTCGCCTTCATCCATCACCACCAGCTCTTCGTCGCAGTGCGGGAATTCGTTGTGAAGATATTTCGCCAGCACGTCGAACGCGGCTTCTGCGTCTTCGCCTTCAATCAGCATGGAGCATGGGTCATTGAGTAGCGTGTCAGTACCCACTAACGACAGAACGCTTTTCGCTGAACCTTCGTTGTTGTTGCGCAGGTTTTTCAGGGTAATGGTGCTTTTGAACTGGTTACACACTGCTTCAAGATGATTGGCAGGGCGGGCATGAATGCCGTTTGGCAGCTCACAGGTAAATGCGACTTCTTTTTTCATTTTGTTCACTTAAATTTTTTCAAAAGGGCAATAGGGTGATTGATGGCTTCCTGCACCGAGGTGATGGTCAGCGTTTTCCCGGCATAGCGGTCGCTTTCAGAAGGAGTAATTTCGGTAGCCAACAAGATGTGATCCGCGGAATCAAACTCGCGTTCGGAGATTTTGTTTTCGATGCCCATCGCGCCCTGGGTTTCGACTTTTATTTGAATATTCAGGGTGCGTGCCGCTTCAACCAGTCGGTCGGCAGCCATGTAGCAATGGGCGATACCTGTGTGGCAGGCAGTGATGGCAACAACTTTCATAGCATGGCTTTTTGTTTGATTCGGATGTGCTCATGCTATGCCTTTCACACCCGTTCAAACAGATGAAATAACTAACATTTACTGGACAAAAGTCGCATGCGAATCGATGTGTGAAATGCATCACCAAGCCGGAAAATCCGTTCGCTCCCCTGCCCTTTCTGGAAAAAAGCGACATTGATTCCGTTCTTCGGCACTCAGCGGTTTTTCCACTTCAGTATTAGCAATCGCTCATCAAGTCGCATCTGTGATATCCCTTCCACCACTATTCGTTACGATACTTGGTGTATAGCGGCGTTACGACGGCTGCATCAGGAAGAAAATAATTCAACAAGGACGTGGCGATAATCAACGACATAGGTATCACCATGGACTTTTCCAAACCCAAGCGCCCTGTCGATAGGGTGTTTTTGCATTGCAGTGCCAGCGATTCAGAGGCACACGACAACATTGAAACCATGCGGAGATGGCATCTTGAAAGAGGATGGCGGGATGTGGGCTATCACTATTTCATCCGAAAGAGTGGCGAGTTGGAGGCCGGCCGCTCATTGGAAGAAGTACCAGCCGCTCAACAAGGCCACAATACAGGTTCGATTGCGATTTGCCTGCATGGTTTGAAGCAGGAAAAATTCACCAAAGCCCAGTTCGACAGACTCATCGCACTTTGTCGGGAAATCGACAAAGCCTATGAAAACCAACTCACCTTCCACGGACACTGTGAAGTTTCCGCCAAAACCTTCCCGGCTTTTGACTATAAAACCGTGTTGGGATTAACCGAATCAGGTGACAGAAAAAACGCACCCGCCAGCGAACCGCAGCGGGTTGAGCAGCCCATTCTTGAACTCACCGCCAAAGGTGCCGCTGTTGCTCACCTTCAAGCGCTACTTAATGAAAAGCTGCAAATAGACCTCACCATCGATGGTCATTTTGGCCAACTCACCAAAGCGGCAGTAATTTCATTTCAGCGAAAGAAAGGACTGATTGACGACGGCACGGTTGGCCGAAGAACGTGGGAGGAATTGCTGGCTTAAAATGAAATCGCCCAACATGTCGTTGGGCGACTTGCAAACTCAGCGACTTTGCTTGGCAAGGGTCTGGTAGCCGTTATAAATGCGCGAGCCTGTGGTAAACCAACACATGGCACCGAACACACAGGCAATCATCACGAAATGTGCAGGGAATAGACACATCAGCATAAAGCAAAGAATCGTCTCTGAACCTTCGGTCAATCCCGTCATGTAATACAGTGATTTGTTGCTGTAAACCGGGTCATCAATCCCCTGCTTGCTCGCCATGATCGCAAACGCCAGAAAGCTGCTTCCCGTGCCAATGAAGGAGAAAATCAGGAAAGCGCCCGCCACGGCATTCACGTCTGGGTTAGCCAGAATAAAGCCAAATGGCACCAGTGAGTAGAACAGGAAATCGAGGCTGATATCCAAAAAACCACCGGCGTCAGTAATGCCTTGAATCCGCGCCAACGCGCCGTCCAATCCATCCATCATGCGGTTGATCATGATGAAAATCAGCGCCAGTTCGTATTGCTGCATCGCCAGCGCTGGCAAAGCCAGAAATCCGATGCAAAAGCCTGCCAAAGTCACCTGGTTGGCAGATACGCCCATCTCATCGACCATTTCAGCAAACATCGCCAGCGGGCGCTTCACCACTTTAATACCAAAACTATCAAGCATGTAGACGCTCCTGTTGTGTGGCATGCCAAGGCCAGTTCAGAAGCTGACTGCCTTGAGGAATATCTTCTAAGTCATGCGTCACCATCAACGCGGGAATATGGGCTTCTTTCAGCTGCTCAACCACCCAATCGCGAAACTGGCTGCGCAAGGTTTTATCCAGCTTGCTGAAGGGTTCATCCAGCAGCGCCACTTTGGGTTTTGCCAGCAACATTCGGGTCAGGCTGACACGGGCGCGTTGGCCGCCGGAGATCTGGTCTGGAAACGAGTTCGCTAGCTGTGCCAGCGAGATGTTTTTCAACGCCTGCATCGCACGTTCTTTGCGTTCCGTGCCTTTAATAGCGTCCGGCAAGGCAAACGCCAGATTTTCCCAAACAGACAGGTGTGGAAACAGTAAGTCGTCCTGAAACAGAATGCCGACTTCGCGCTTGTGCGCCGTCATGCCATCAAGCTTGATACCATTCAGTTTAATGCTGCCGGAATATTCGAATTCATCTGACAGGTGGCCAGCAACGGCATCCAACAAAGTGGATTTACCGCAACCGCTTGGTCCCATCAGGCACAGCACATCGCCCTTTTCTACACACATGTTCAGCGATGAAAACAGCACATCGCCAGAGGATTTACGAATGGCGAGGTTTTCGAGACATAAGCTCATTGTGAAACAACTCTTTGATTGGTTTGCGGCGAAGCGTTAACTGCAAACGGCTTGTCAGGATCGCCAGCGAGAAGAACAGGAACGGCAGCAACGCCTGCCAAATAGCGTAAATCGCCGTAACACGACGGTCGAAGCCACTGGAAAGCGCCACCGCTTCCGTGGTCAATGTGGTGATGCGTCCTGCACCCAGCACCAGTGTCGGAAGGTACTGTGCAAGGCTGACGCTGATACCAATTGCCCAAGCGAACAGAATCGCGGGCAACAGGATGGGCATCTTCACTTTAAGCCAGACGCGGAGTGGCGATTTACCGAGACTCAATGCCGCGCGGGTTAAACGCTCGTCGTAGCTGCGCCAAGGGCCGTCCAGCGAAAGATAAACATACGGGAAAGCAAAGAACAGATGCGCCCAGCAGACCCAGAAAAAGTGTGCGTCGCCATTCACGTACAGCGTGGCAACCTGCATACCAAACAGAATGGAAAGCTGCGGTACCAGCATTGGCACAGCAATGATGTAACCCGGTACCTGAATGCGGTGACGCAGGCGATATTCGTGTGCCAGTAACCCCATCACCAAAGCCAGCGTGGCGGAGATCAGTGCGATGACGATACTCTGCTCAATCGAGCCAAGAATGGTATCCCACTCATATTCCCAGAAGCGCAGACTGTATCGGCTCGGTAGTAAATCAGGGAAGCGCCAGCGCTGCGCCACGCTCCAGATTAACATCAGCGGGATCATCGAAATCGAGAGTATCAGCATCCCCACAAACAGGGTTTTTCCCGGTAACGCGAAGCCTGTACGCCCTGAATATTGCCATTGCTTGAAGCCTTGGGTGACTGCCCATTCAATAAGGCGCGCAACACCAATCAGCAAGAGGGAGATTGCCAGCAACACCACAGCCCCTGCCGACGCGCGTGGCAGCAGCGCTAAGTCAGGATCGTTAAACCATTGCCACACCAACACCGCAAAGGTTGGCGGGTTGGTCGGGCCGATGATCAATGCCACATCCACCACCGACAAGCCATAAGCCATGACCGCCAGTAATGGAAAACGCAGCTTGGACAGCCACTGTGGGAACACGCATTTCCACCAGACTTCAGCACGGGAATACCCCAGTGACGCGGCGACTTTTTCCACCCTGTTTACTTTCACCTGCTGGAGAATGGAAATACTCATCAGCAGCAGGAACGGCACCTCTTTCAATGCCAGCATCAGGATTAAGCCCAGCGCGTGCGGGTCTTTGATCAGCAGCGCAAGGTCAGACGCATTTGGATCAGCGCTAATGCCAACCACATCCAGCAAACGCATTCCCATCCCCGTTGGGGCAAACAGGAAGGCAAAACCAATGGCAAACGCCACATGTGGCACAGCCAGCAACGGAGAAAGGGAGACCTCGACTTTACGCCAGAATTTGGTTCCCCAGGTTGCCTGCAGAATGGCAAATGTCAGTAAACACGCCAGATACGTGCTTGCTAATCCGGAATAGACCGTCATGCCAATCGAGCGCCAAACGCCTTCCCAATCGAACACTTGGGAAAATCCGTTCAGCGAGACGAGCTGCATGTCGAGTGGCGGAATGTAGCCTACTGAAGAAACAGCAACGCCCGCCAACCCAAACAGGGTCGGCAGGACGCAAATAAGAAGAATGAACAGATAGCTTGCGCGTAACATCAAACCTAACTTCCGTAGCGTTGTAGCCACTCTTTTTCGATGGCACTTTGCCAGCTTGGGTGGGTTTCAGGCACTGATTTGAACGGTTTGTGTTCTTTCGCCGAACCAGAAAGGAATTCGGTTTTCAGTACAGATGGATCACCCCAAATATCGATATTGCCTTTGCGTGATTGCGCTTCAGGACACATTAAAAAGTTAATGACCACTAACGCCCCAGCCTTTGCATTTGCGTTCCATGGCACCGCCAGATAATGAATGTTCGACAGCGCGCCGAAGTCCATTGCATAAGCTTTGGTGCTTTCCGCAAGGTTACCCGTGGCATGGGCAGCGTAAACCGCGTTTGGGTTGAAAGTGATCGCCAAATCGATTTGACCGTCATCCAGCAATTGCAGCGTTTCAGCTGTGCCTGCCGGGAATTGCTTACCGCCACGCCAAGCTACTTTGTGGAACGCATCCAGATAGTCCCAAAGCGGTTTGGTCGCAGCTGCATAATCTGTTTCAGACACGTTTTTCTGCAGACGTGGATCGTTCGATGTCAGTTCAATCAGCAAAGACTTCAAAAAGCTGGTGCCGTGAAATTCCGGTGGTCGTGGGTACGTTAGTCGGTTTGGGTTTGCCTGTGCGTATTTCAACATCTCCGCGTAAGAACGTGGCGGAGACGCAAGTTCTTCCTCGTCATAGATAAACACCAGTTGCCCCATGCCCCATGGTGCTTCCAGCCCGTCTGTCGGCTCAGAAAAATCCACGGTCACAGGCAGTGACTTATCCACGTACTGCCAGCTTGGTAAGTCTTCGACAAATGGGCCAAACAGCAGTTGGTTATCTTTGAGGGATTTGAAGTTTTCGCCGTTAATCCAGAGCATATCAACGCTGCCACCCTGCGCTTTTCCTGCCGCCTTTTCTGCAATCAGGCGGGTGGTGGTTTCGGTAATGTCCGTCACTTTGACGTGATGAAGCGTGACATCGTAACGGCGCTTAAGCTCTTTTTTTGCCCAACCCAGATAACGGTTAATTTCCTGATTACCGCCCCAGGCGTGGAAGTAAACATGTTGTCCGGCAGCCTCGGCTTCAATCTGCTGCCAGTTTTCGGTGTCCGTCGCAGACACAGAGAAGGTGGTGACCGCTAAAGCAAGCGCGGTGAAAAGGTTTTTCATACTACTTCGTTTTTAAAAATTTCTAGGGCGTTAAAAAGACGAAAATCGCCCCTTACGCGCGGCAAGGGACGATACAATATTCACTTTCGAATCCAGCGCAAGCTTATTTAGACAGTTCCGCCATATCGATGCCTTTTTTCTTCGCGATGTATTTCGGGATCAGAGACATGCCGAACAGCACCAGACCCGCAACCGCGAATTTCACCAGCAGCATTGCCGACACGCCGTTAGTCGCGATGTCACCCGCCATGTAAGCGAAGATGAAGGCGCCAGGTGCCATAGTGATCATTGAAACCAGCGCGAAAGTGCTCAGGCTCAGACCAGTCAGGCCGTAAGCGTAGTTTTGCAGGCTGAATGGGAACACAGGAACCAGACGGGTCAGGATCAGGAAGCTGGTACCGTTTTGCGCAACACCGTCATCAATTTTCTTGAAGATTGGGTTGGTACCAAACTTTTTCATGATGGTGCCACGCAGCAGGAAGCGAGCCACAACAAACGCTGCTGACGCACCTACGGTTGCAGCAACCAGTGCCAGAATACCGCCTTGAACCGGGCCAAAGACGATACCCGCTACAATGGTGAACGCACTGCCTGGCAGCATGAAGATACAGGCGAAAACGTAAGCAATCAGGAATACCACGTAACCCATCGCGCCGAAGCTTGCGATCCAAGCTTGCAGGCTTTGGATGTCAGTGATGATTTCCAGAATGCCGCTTTGTTTCGCTGCAAACAGAACAGCGGCGATAACCGCAATGATCAGACCGATTTTTAGAAATTTCATGAGTGTTTACCCGAAAAATAAAGAATTCTGCTTTTTCCTGAAGAAGGCAAGAAACTCGCCGGGCGAAACTGCAGGAGACAACTGCGTATCGCTCAACACCCGGCGGCTTCTTAATTCACACTGACATGCACTTAATCAGGCCAGCTTTTGACTTGTAGCGGTTGAACCAAGCTTTTGCAGGGTTAGCCAGTACGTTCACTGGTGGCGCAGTATCTTGCATCACAACCGGACCAAACATCAGATCCAGAATGTGCCAAGATTTCGCGCCCACACCCATCATGGATGCACGACATGCTGCGCAGTAAACCACCACGTGGTCAGTTTCAAACTCATCAACACGACGCTGAACCACACGGGTTGCCACGTCAGGGTTAGCCGGTACAACCATGCCACCGAAGCCACAGCAGCGCGTATTTTCGCGGGTGTGTTCTGGCTCAGCGGTTTTGTAGCCCAGCTCGTTCAGGATCCAACGGATACCGTCTTGCAGTTCTTTCTCGTAGCGGGTTGAGCAAGAGTCGTGAATGGTGAAGACCACATCGCTGTCTTTTGCTTTGCCCACCAGCTCTTTTGGCAGACCGATTTTTGGCAGCAATTTCCACAGAGAAACGGGCTTTTGCGTACCACCAGATTTCTTGATCATGCCGTAGCAGCTTTGGCACGCCACGATCACTTCGTCTGCTTGTAGCTTGTCAAAGTCAGCTTGCAGCTGGCCGTAACGCTCTTTGAATTTGTCTGCCTGACCAATCGCTGCAGTTGGCTTACCACAACATTTCTGAACCGCACCCATTTCCGGGAACACGTTTTTCAGGTGTTGTGCAATCGCCGCGACACCTTCTGGCGAGTAGGATGGCAGGCTGCATCCTGGCATGAATACTTTATTGGTCATTTTGTGGTTACCGCGCGTTTAGCCATTGTGAAGAATTTCGAGAAGCCCAGCTTCTGGTGCATGTTGATTGCCTTGTGGCCTTTCATTGGCGATTCGCCATTGTTCGCGTTAACGAAGTCAACACGGGCGCCAAGGAAGATATCCTTCATTGGGTAATCTTTAGGACAAACGATGGTGCACTGGTCACAGGCATTACAGGAGTAAGCCAGTAGTGGATCCATCTCTTTGTTGTTGACGAAGTCACTGAACAGGGTCTTCGGACAATCACCGAAGTCGTTCATCATGATGCACTCGCTCATACACAGTTTGCAGGTACACTGCAGACAGCGACTTGATTCCTGCTTGATTTGCTCTTGCGTGAAACCAAGGTCAACCTGTGCGAAATCGCGCTTGCGCACTTCGGCATCACGCAGTTCACCGTGCAGACGAGGGACGTCGGTGGTGCCTTTAGGCAATGGAATGTCCAGACGAGACTTGTAGCTGTACTCTTCCTGGAAATCGCGGCCTTCTTCCAGAGGACGACCCGCGAACTGACGCTCGATGCTCATGGCGGCTTTACGACCCAGTGCCATCGCTTCAATCACGATGTTACCGCCAGCCGCGTCACCTGCGACGTAAACACCTTCCATCGACGTTGCCAGCGTGTCTTTGTCGACCACGTAGCGACCGCCACGGCTGGTTTCCAGCGCGCCGTCAGTGATGTCTGCCACCAGCTGACCGGTTGCGAATACCACAGTGTCGACTTCGATAGTGCGGGTTTCATCGCTGTAGCTTGGTGCGAAGTTGCCGTTTTCGTCGAAGATAGACAGCACACGACGCAGGGTAATTGAGGTCACTTTACCGTCTTTCTCTTCGATAGAGATTGGGCCCCAGCCAGCGTTGAAGACCACGCCTTCTTCCAGCGATTCTTCGATTTCAACATGGCTTGCTGGCAGTTTTTCCATCGCTTCCAGAGAGCACTGGTAAACTTCATCAGCACCGATACGCCATGATGAGCGTGCACAGTCCATCGCGACGTCACCACCGCCGATCACCATTACTCGTTTGCCTGCGCGGGGGAATGCACGGGTTTCAGAGATTTCTTTCAGGTATTCAACCGCAGAGAATACGCCTTCAGACTGGTGACCAGGCAGCGGGATGATAGAACCCACGTGCGCACCGTGTGCCAGAACCACTGCATCGTGAGTGTTGCGCAGTTCTTCAAATGTGATGTCTTTGCCGATTTCCACACCGAACTTGGTTTCGATGCCCAGCATATCCAGGTAGCTGTATTCGAAATCGATAACATGACGTGGCAGACGGTACTCAGGAATACCTACACGCATCATGCCGCCATATACGTCCATTTTTTCGAAGATAGTGACGTCGTGACCTTTGCGGCGAAGTTCAATTGCCGCCTGTGCACCCGCAGGGCCAGCACCAATGATCGCGATTTTCTTGCCAGTTGGATTCAGAACCGCCAGATCCCAGTTCTCTTTGTTATCCATTTTTTCTGCAACGAAGCGTTTGATACCCGCGACGCTGATGCCCTGACCGTATTCAGTCTGACGACGACATGCCTGCTCACACGGGTGCGCACAGATGCGACCCAGTGTTTGTGGCAGGAACAGTTTGCCGCGGATCACGTCCAGTGCTTCTTGATACTTGCCTTCACCTGACAGACGCACGTACTGCTTAACGTCAGTGTGCATTGGACATGCAGTTTGGCATGCTGGGTCTGCATCACCCATGCAGCCGTCTACTACGCGTTGTGCCGCGTCGTAGAGCTTTTGACTAAAAATGACATTGTTCATTGTTGTTATGATTCCGGTATATGTAATTCTTTTGGCAGTACCTACTCAGACGCAGTGCTCAAGTGCGCCTGGGTAAGTCATTGATTAGCTTTTCTTCGCACCGCTTTGCACTGGAATGTCCGCACGATTTTGTTCGTAGTGCGCGTAGCTGTACTCAATCCAAGAACCGTCGTAGTTGTAGACGTCTTGTGCACCCAGAACTTCTTCCAGAACCATCATGGTGTGTGCAGAACGAACGCCTGATTGACAGTAGGCAATGACTTTCTTGCCTTTAATCACATCGCCGTACAGGGCTTGCAGTTCTTCTGCAGATTTCAGTGTTGTGTCGTCGTTCAGCGCTTTGGTCCAGTTGATGTGAACACTGCCAGGGATAGTGCCCGGGCCAAACGCGCCAGATACTGTGGTGCTGCCATCAAATTCCGCGGTGCCGCGGGTATCCAGAATCACCCAGTCAGCGGTGTTTTGCGCTGCCAGAACCATATCCAGCGTTGCCAGTGCCGACTCTTCGCTTTGGGGCGCAGGGGCTTTGTACTGAGATGCAGTCACCGTTGGGTTTGCATTGCCTGTTGGGAAGCCTTCGCCAATCCACGCATTCAGGCCGCCATCTAGGTAGCGAACGTTTTCATGACCCAGGTTTTTGATTTGCCAGAACAGGCGGGCTGCATCGTGGTGAGAGTTTGCAGCGTAAACCACAATGGTGGTTTCCGGTGTTGCACCGTAGCTGCTCAGCAGGGATTCCATTTCTTCGACAGAGTTGCGCATGCCGTCAAACTCATAGGCGTCTTTCGCTGCAGAGTAATCAGGACGCCACATTGAGAATGAACCTTCGATAGGTGCATCTGGCTTCATCGGGTTCAGCGCGCCGATCACAACCACATCCAGATCGCGATCCATCATCTGCTTCACTTCCTGTGCAGAAACGAACGCTTCTGGGTTCGCGTACTCAGCAAACTTCTGATCTAACACTTCAGCACTTACCTGAACCGCTTCTGCACCGAACATGCTGGTGTAGCCGACATAACCTGCTGCCAGAACAGCAGCGACAACGCCGATTGCAACTGTCGATTTTTTCATCGTGAAATTCCCAAGATTATTAAAAATTTTTCTGCCTTCTCAGGGGCAAAAGGAAATCAATAACGGGATGCTGAATACTTGGCTTTATGATTCGTTTTAAGTGCCAATCTTACTGCCAGCATCGCGCTCAAAATGCGTTGGGTTGACCGCTCCGGGTCAGTAGCACGGATTGTGTGTGAAGGAAGGTTTGCGGGATATTGTGGTTTACCACAATAGTGCGAAATATTTGATCTAAAGCAACATAAAACATAGGGTTTTCTAGGGTAGAATGCGTGCCACTCGCCTCCTTGTTGTGTCGTTTTCATTTGAACGGATATCTCCAACGATTTACCCCGCTACTCGGCATAAAAGCTGTCTTTCTCTATACCGTCAGCATGTGCTGCTTTTGCGTATGTCCCGCACAAGCTGAAGTGCTACAACACTATGATGTCGGTGTGTTAGCGCTTCGTGGCGATCAGCATGCTGAGCAATCCTGGCAGCCAACACTGGATTGGCTGGAAGACACCATTCCGAATACCGAGTTCACCCTTCATACCTACGACTTTGAAGAGTTGGATGAAGCCTTCGAGCACAATCAGTTGGATTTCCTGCTGACCAGTCCGGGACAGGCCACGCGTATTGCGCGGCAATATCCGCTGAACTGGCTCGCCACCCAGAAGACCCCATACAGCAGTAACCTCACCCACTCCATTGCTTCTGTTGCTGTTGTGCGTAGCGACTCGCCCTACCTTGCCCTTCGCGACATTGAATATGCCCGCGTGGGTGCCGTTTCAGAAAAAGCGTTTGGTGGCTTTCTGGCGCTCCGCTATGAAATTGAAAAACGCAATGTGTTTGGCAGCAGCTTCTTTAAGCGGGTGAAATTCTATGGCCCACCAACAGATAACATTCTGCTGAGTGTGATTGACAACGATTTGGATGTCGCAGTGCTGCCCGCCTGTACGCTGGAAAGCATGATTAGAGAAGGCCGCATCGAGCGGCATAAAGTGCGTGTGCTTGAAGGCAAGCGTCCGAATGACTCGATCTGTACGGTGACCACCCCGCTCTATCCAAACTGGACGTTTGCCAAAACCGACCGCGCTTCTGACAGCATCGGCAAGTTAGTCACTCAATCACTGCTTTCGATGCATGAAAGTGCTTACGCCGCAGAGGCTGCGGGTAATGTCGGCTGGACCCTCCCAGCAAGCCCAGTCAAAGTCGACCATGTGCTGCATCAACTCGACATGCACCCCTTACAGCGCACCTGGCAGGAAGGATTCCTGAAATGGCTGGATCGCAATCAGGTACTCGCCTTCGCCACCTTCGTCGTTTTCATGCTGATGAACATCTATCACTTCTGGCTGGAATATCGCTTTAAACGCAGTAAAGACGATCTCAAGAAAACCCTCTACGAACTCAAAGAGAGAAACGAGCAACTGGAGCATGCCCAGCGAACCATGATTGTCAGCGAGCTTGGCAGCAGCATTGCGCATGAGATTAACCAACCGCTGTCGACCATCAAAAACTACTCAGAGGGTTTGCAGCGACGCATTGCCCAGGGCATGACACCGGATGAACTTACCCCATTCTTGGGCAAGATCCAGCAACAGGTCACCGTCGCGAGCGGTATCATTCAACGCCTGCGTGGCTTGATAAAACAAACACCGACAGACTATGTCACCTGCGATCCGATCTTCTTAATTAAAGAGTCGATATCGCTGATTGAATACGACTTTCAGGCGCAAAGAATCGCGCTCAATCTGATTGTTGAAGGCAAGCCAATTCAAGGCGAATTCGATGTCATTGGCATGCAGCAGGTGATGATCAATCTGCTGAAAAACGCCAAAGATGCCTGTATGGCCAGTCTGGATTACCAATTCTCGCCGACCGTCACTATCGAGCTTTTGTATGGCACCCATGAGGTAGTTATCCGGGTTCAGGATAATGGTATCGGCCTTGCGGCAAGCGAGACCGAAGTGAAGAAGCCTTTCTATACCACCAAAGAAGATGGCTTGGGTCTTGGTTTACCTATCTGCCGTGAAGTCGTCGAAGCCCATCGCGGACATTTTATTATTCAGGCTGCACGCCCGGTTGGCTGTGAAGTCACTGTGGTGCTGCCAATCAAACGAGAACAAGAATAAATGAACAAAGGCCCAGTATTTATTGTTGATGATGAAGATGCAGTCCGTGAATCACTGGTTTTTATGCTGGAAAGCTATGGCTTGGAGCTGAAAGATTTCGCCTCTGGCCCTGCGTTTCTGGAAAGCGTCGATATTTCCGAGCCGGGTTGCATTGTGCTAGATAGCCGTATGCCAGAAATGCGCGGTCAGGAGCTACAGCAGATCCTCAACGATGCACAAAGCCCACTCTCTATCATCTTCCTGACAGGTCACGGCGATGTGCCTATGGCAGTTGATGCCCTCAAAGACGGTGCAGTCGATTTCTTCCAAAAACCGGTCGACGGTGATCGCTTAGTGGCGGCGATTGAAAAAGCCCTCGCCCACTCTTTCCAGCGTGTTGGTCATGTCTGTGTCGAAAAGAAATACAACAGCCTGACTGAGCGTGAAAAAGAAGTACTGAAAGAAGTGCTGAAAGGCCAGACCAACCAGCAAATGTCGAAGACTCTGTGTGTTTCGCTGCGCACCATTGAAGTTCACCGCGCGAACATGATGAAGAAGTTTGAGGCTAGCAATGTGGCAGATTTGGTGCTGCGGTTAAGTACCTTGATTCAGCAAGGGAAAATCTAGTTCACCACAAAAGGCGAAGTGCAGAATCGCGGGGGAATGCGAAACTGCACTTCAGGGGGAACCTATTGGCACTTAAATGCCGTTTGATTCGTTTTAATTAGAGAGCGCGACTTTCATCTGCTCGGCAACTTTGTCGACCTTGCCCAACCCGACGACCACTTGTAGGCCACCTTTACCGATTGGAATCACACCTGCCGCGCCAAGTTGTTTCAGTTTCTCACTGTCAGCCAGTCCAGAGTCTTTCACTGTCAGGCGAAGACGGGTGACACAGTTGTCTACTTCCAGAATATTCTCTACACCGCCAATGGCTGCAATGTAGTCGTTAGTGAGTTGGCCAATTTCTTCTTTCGTTTCTTCTTTCGAAGCAGCTTCTCCACGACCCGGCGTTTTCAGGTTGAACTTCAGAATCGCAAATCGGAAGGTGAAGTAGTACACCGCGAAGAACACCAGACCTTGAGCAATCAACATGTACCACTGGGTTGCAAGTGGGTTCTGGCTAGAGAGTACGAAGTCCACGAAACCTGCTGAGAAACCAAATCCTGCCATCCATTCCATGCTTGCTGCGATGTAGAGCGAGATACCCGTCAGCACAGCGTGAATGAAGTAAAGTGCCGGCGCCAGGAACATGAAGCTGAACTCTAGCGGCTCTGTGATACCTGTGAAGAATGACGCCATGGCTGCTGCAATCATGATGGAGAATGTCGCGCCTTTGTTTTCTGCATCAGCACAGTGGTACATCGCCAAAGCTGCTGCCGGTAGACCGAACATCATGATTGGGAAGAAGCCCGCTTGATACATACCTGTTTTACCAGGGATCGCCGTGCCGTCAGCAATAGACTGCGCGCCACCCAGAAAGTTAGGGATATCGTTAATGCCGACCACATCAAACCAGAAAACGGGGTACAGCGCATGGTGCATGCCGATAGTCAGTGTCAGGCGGTTAAAGAAGCCGAATAAGCCCGCACCCAGTGCATCCAGCGCGACAAGATGGTTACCGAATACAACCAGTGCGTTGTAAACCATAGGCCAGACATAAAGCAGCACAAACGCAATCGCCATACCTGCAATCGAGGTCAGAATAGGGACCAGACGTTTACCGCTGAAAAACGCGAGTGCTTTTGGCAGTTCAACCGTGTGGAAGCGATTGTAGATCTCCGCTGAGATAATGCCGACCAAAATACCAATGAACTGGTTATTGATCTTACCAAAGGCATCCGGCACTTCATTTGCCGCTACGCCCATCAGCTGGCTGACTGCGCCAGGAGAAAGTAAAGTTGTAACGACCATAAAGCAGATAAAGCCCGCCATGGCTGCCGCGCCGTTTTTATCTTTACTTAAACCGAACGCGACGCCGATGGCGAACAGCACAGCCATGTTGTCGATGATGGCGCCACCGGATTTGATTAACAGCGCCGCCAAAACACTTTCTGAACCCCAACCCACCGGATCAATCCAGTACCCGACGCCCATTAAAATTGCGGCTGCAGGCAGAGTGGCAACAGGTACCATCAATGCCTTACCGACTTTTTGCATATATCCCAAGATATTCATCTAAGCCCCCAAGCTTTATTCAATAAAATTCTTAATCCCCCGCAAGGTTGTGATGCTGTCGTTATTGGCTTGTTTTCTCTGCATCACAATCATTGCTTTAGGCCTATTTGACGATTAAACCCGCTTGCAAACAAACCAATCCGACGCCATCATGAATTAATATTTTTAATGCATAAGAGCGATAGCAGAAGAACAATGGCGAACCTTCAATCACTGCTTGGCAATCTCCATACCTTCAATGTGGCTGCAAGAACCTTGAGCTTTACCGAAGCGGCAAAACTTCTGCACTTAACGCAAGGCGCTGTCAGCCATCGCATCAAGGTTTTGGAGCAGGAACTGGGGTTCAATTTGTTTGTTCGCGGAACACGAAAGCTGACGCTGACAAAGGAAGGGAGAAGGTTTCAAGGCACACTGGCGAGCTCACTGAACAACATTTTCAGTGAAATTGATGATATCCGGCATACGGAACTAAGCGGTGATCTGACCATCGCTACTTCACCCGGTATTGCCTACGAATGGCTTATTCCAAGGCTGGCAGATTTCAAAGCCAAGTATCCTAAATTCAACTTGAAGGTGATGACGCAAGAGCTCGAACTGGACTTCGAGACCAACAATATTGATGTCGCGCTTTACTACGGTGCATCAGAAAGACCCGATGTTTACCGCATTAAAATGTTTGATGAGCGTTATGTTCCTGTCTGCACACCGACATACGCTAAAGAGAACCATCTCTTTGAGGATGGAATGAATTCCCTTTCCCGAGTGAATTTCCTCTACGCCGCCACATCGACAGTCTGGTCACGATGGGCAAAGCACCACAAAGTGGATATCGACATCACCCGGCACTGTAGCGTTTTCACACATCAAGACATGGCTGTGTTCAGCGCAAGAAAAGGATTGGGGGTCGCAATGGGTCGCTACCGGTTCGTCAAAGACGCACTGGAAAGTGGTGAACTGGTTTCTCCTTATCCCGGAATGGAGACCCACAAAACCCATGATCTGCTCTGCCCGCTTGGCTCAGAGAAAAGACCCAAAGTACGGACGTTTATCAATTGGGTGACTGGTCAAATTAATCAAACGAACTAACAAGAAGCTCATATATTAGGAATAAAATCACGATCGAGTACGTCCTCGATCGTGTTCTAGGACGCACCAACACTGGTCTCAGCACATACTGGCTCCAATTTCATTGTTTAAGGAGCCACAAGGTGAAACCCATTTATTTACTCGTTATCCTATTAACGTTCGTCCTAAATTCTGCCTTTGCAGCGAATATTGGGTTTGAGCAATTCTCGCTTGATGATGACGCATCAAGACCACTGAATGTTTCCATCTGGTACCCAACATTTCAAACGTCACCAAAAACCGTGATTGCCGAAAATCCCGCTTTTGTTGGTACTGAAGTGATCAAAGCAGCAACGCTAGATGCGAGAAAAGCGCCTGTTGTTTTGCTATCTCATGGCTATCGTGGAAGCTGGCGAAATCTCAATTGGCTGGCGACTAAGCTTGCTAAACGTGGTTACGTGGTGGCCGCCACTGATCACCCCGGTACAACAACTTTTGACCAAGCTCCATCTCAAGCCGCGCAATGGTGGCAAAGACCAAGAGATGTTTCCCGCTTGCTGAGTTTTCTACTGGCTGACTCAAAGTGGAGTAACGCTTTGGACGCGGACAACATTTCCGCTATCGGCCACTCTTTGGGGGGATGGACGGTGATGCAGTTGGCTGGCGTTGAAATTGATAGAAACGAATTGAAAAAACAATGCCAGCTCATTTTTAATCCAAGAACGTGCGGACTGGCAACAGAGCTGGGGCTTGATAAGACTCAGCCAAAGGAGCCGGAAACCAACTCGCTTAAAGATACACGTATCAAACGTGTCGTCAGTTTGGACTTGGGTTTAGTGCGCGGATTTTCTGTTCAGAGTATGACTGAAACGCTAACACCGACGCTCATTCTCGCTGCAGGAATCGACATAGGCGATTTGCCACAAGCTATGGAGTCAGGCTATTTGGCTGAACATTTACCTTTGTCGACGAGACACTACAAGGTGTATGAGCAAGCCACCCATTTCAGTTTCATGCAGCGATGTAAGACAGGTGCTATCGACCTGCTGGAACAGGAACACAAAGGCGATGGCCTTATCTGTAAGGATGGATTCGGCACCCGGCGCGAAGCACTGCATGCCGACATGTTGGAGGATATCCTTTGGTTTCTTGAGTAACTCATACAGGAATCAAACGGTGCCGCTTCGAAATTCGCTGGGCGTTTTTTCGGTGATTCGCAAAAACTCTCGGTTGAAATTAGATTTAGTCTGAAAGCCCGCAGCAAGATAGATCTCAGTGATCGCCAAGTCGCTGTTTTTCAGCAGAGACTTGGCGTGCTCAATCCGATAGCGGTTGATTGCGCGGGAGATATTCTCCCCACAAACCTGATTCACCGATGAAGAGATTTTTCTCCCCGGAATACCCAGTTTCCTTGCCAGCTTATTTAACGTCAGATCAGGGTCTTTAAACAGCTCCCTTTGCTCCATCATCTCATCCAATTTCGCGACAACCGATTGCGCCTCATCATTCTCGTCAGTGATGGGTCCAGGTTCGTGATCCACTTCAGAATTTAGGTCATTGAGAGCCAACTCAGCGTCATTCGCCTCAAACACTTCTCCTTCGGGAACTTGCTCTTGGGAAGGCACACTTCCGTCAACAATCACCACCAGCATACCCATGACAGGTATCAGTATTAGATAGCTGAACGTCAGAATGAAGCCTGTGTGCTCAGCACCAAACGCGACAAAGTCATAGGAGATTGCCCCATCAATGAATGCAGAAAACAGTAACAGTGCACCCGCAACTCTTTCGGAGTAACTTGTCTGATTTGTGTCGCTGAGCCTTACCTTGTCTGCGGTGCTGAAAGAAAGAGACAGTAACCACACACCATAGACTAGGTACAAAATCACCAGCAATACATCTGTTAGCCCCAACCATAGATATGGATAACTGGCAGAGGACAATGCCACCAACCCAGGACCAATCCAGTGAACGTTACTGAGAGGCTTGTTCGAGTGTGCATGAGAGAAACACCACCATGCCACGACAGGAAGGCACGCTCCTAACATGGGTTGGATCGTGCGGAAGAAACTAATATCCGTCGTCCACCTCAAACCCACGACCGCGGTCGCAGCAGCACACAGAACCAAAAACCAGAAAGCACGGTTTGACTGGTGGTGTGAACGATTGAAAATGATCGCCGCACCGAAGAGCAACATCAACGACGCCACAAATGGCAAAGGAATAGAGAGCATTTTTGTCCTTTAAATTCAGCTCGTCACAATGAGAGGGATTCGTTCGTCACTTAGAAGTAATGCGCGATGTCCAGATACCGACTGCGGATATGTTCGATCAACGCCTTCACCTTGGTCGGAGGCTGTCGGGTAAACGGATACACGGCATAGATGCCGAGCTTCTTACCCACTTGCTCAGGAAGAATATCAATCAGCGTCCCTTCCAACAGGTCGTGGTAAACCAAACAGCGCGGCACATAAGCTATGCCATAGCCGCCCAGTGCAGCTTTGCGAAGTGCAGTAGCATTGTCAGTGGAGAAACTGCCGGACACTTTGACGATGTAGTTACCTTTACTCGCCTTGAATTCCCAGTCCGACGCCCCCGTGGTTTGATACGCGTATTGAAGACAATTGTGGTCGACCAATGCTTCAGGTGTGACGGGTTTTCCGTGCTGGGCAATGTATTGCGGCGAAGCACAAACTATCCATTGGGAATCAAGAAAATGGCGGGCAATCAGGCTTGAATCTTCGAGATA
The DNA here is from genome assembly GCF_900060185.1 of Grimontia marina. Classification (GTDB taxonomy): domain Bacteria; phylum Pseudomonadota; class Gammaproteobacteria; order Enterobacterales; family Vibrionaceae; genus Enterovibrio; species Enterovibrio marinus. The sequence goes on from NZ_FIZY01000052.1 coordinate 19,854, forward strand.
TCCTGTGCGGATAACCAAGTCATAACCACCTTCAATCAGGTCGACGAATTTGTTGTCGAGCGACATATCAACCGTCAGGCCAGGGTTTTGGTAACAGAACTCTGCTACTGCATCTGCCAGTAGCAAATCACCGGAAATGGTTGGCACCGACATCTTAATATGTCCGCTGATGTTCTCACCAAACCCCACGACAGAATCGACCGCTTCTTGGGTAGCCTGTTTGACGTTTTTAGCCCCCTGTAAGAGGGCTTTTCCCGCTTCTGTCAGTGTGAGCTTGCGAGTCGTGCGGTAGAGAAGCTGAACGCCTAATTCTTCTTCTAAACGAGCAACACGTTTACTGACAACTGAGTTTGTCAGGCTGCTTTGTTCGGCAGCTTTACTGAAGCTGCCCAGCTCAACCACTTGGGAAAAGAGAATCAGATCATCCGCGCGCACAGCATTCACTCACTCTGAGAAACAATTAAGACCATTATTTCTTTTTCTTAGAGAAAGTAAACGACCACGTTCTAGGATCAGAACAACCGACGCTTGAGACCAGTTTTCTCCAGTACTCGGGTGGAGATTTCTTCAACCGACAATGAGGTGGTGTTGATATAAGGAATCGCTTCACGACGAAACAAAGATTCAATCGTTGCGATCTCCTGTTCACACTGCTCGCTGCTGGCGTATTCACTGCCTGAAAGCCGGTTCTGACGGATCTGGGTCAGGCGTTCTGGCTCAATCGTCAAACCAAACAACTTGTGACGCTGGAACTCGAATTCCGGCAATAAACGCAGCATTTTCATGTCTTCCGCGATAAACGGATAGTTCACTACGCGAAGGCCGAATTGCATCGCCATGTAGAGACTGGTCGGGGTTTTACCGCTGCGAGAAACACCCAGCAGAATGATGTCGGCTTTATCCAGGTCTTTTAAAGAAATGCCGTCATCGTGCGCCAAGGTGTATTCAATCGCCGAAATGCGGTCAAAGTAGGTGTCTGAATCCTTACTGACACTGCGGGAACGTTGAAGTTTTGGTTTGGGCTCGATTTGTGTGTCTTCGGCCACACGCTGGACGATACTTTCCAGAACATCGTAGAAAAATGCTGGTGCCTGCAGCAGTTGATCACGCATGGCGGGCACGACCATAGAGAAGAAAACCAGCGGTTTTACCCCATGTTTATCGTGGGATTGTTGGATCTGTTTAACCAAATCCGCCACTTTGTCTTCAGACTCGACAAAAGGGAAGGTTTTCTCGTTTGGGACAAAGGAAAACTGACCCAAAACAACATGCCCTAATGTCTCGCATGTGATGGCTGTCCCGTCCGAGACATAAAAGACGTCTCGGGTTTGAATTTCTGTGTGCTTCAAAGGTTAATCTGCTCGCAAAATTTTATTAGGATACAAACATAACAATAACAACAAATGGTCAGCCATTAACGTTTGCTCAGCTTTTGAAACCCATAGCGTTTTTTTAGCCCAAACTTAAGGTTTACCGCCCAAAACCCAATACAAAAACTGCATAGTTTCTGGAGAAAGACATGCAAAAGAACACCCTCTGGTTCGATACCCTGTCCATGGATGATGTTGACAAGGTCGGCGGCAAAAACGCTTCACTGGGCGAAATGGTTTCCAACCTTGCCAATGTGGGCGTTTCTGTCCCGAATGGGTTTGCGACCACTTCGTTTGCGTTTAACCAGTTCCTTGATTACGAAGGTCTGGATGATCGTATTCACCAAGTGCTCGATGAACTGGATATTGAAGATGTTGAAGCCCTACGCAAAGCCGGTTCCCAAATTCGACAATGGGTACTGGATGCCCCCTTCCCTGCTGATTTAGAGCAGGATATCCGAAACAATTACGAAACGCTGGTAGACGGAAATTCGGAGCTTTCCGTTGCTGTGCGTTCATCTGCGACTGCCGAAGATTTGCCGGATGCCTCCTTTGCAGGTCAGCAGGAAACCTTCCTGAACGTCAAAGGCATTGATGCCGTGCTTGAGGCAACCAAGCACGTATTCGCCTCATTGTTTAATGACCGCGCCATTTCTTATCGTGTGCATCAAGGCTTTGATCACCGTGGTATCTCTCTGTCTGCGGGCATTCAGCGCATGGTGCGTTCAGACAAAGCTTCATCTGGCGTGATGTTCACGCTAGACACCGAATCAGGCTTCGATCAGGTGGTGTTTATCACTTCCTCATGGGGTCTTGGTGAAATGGTGGTGCAAGGTGCGGTAAACCCTGATGAGTTCTATGTGCACAAGCCATTGCTGGAAGCGGGTCACCCTGCGGTAGTTAAACGTACTTTCGGCTCCAAGCTGATCAAGATGATTTACGCTGACAGTCAGGTGATTGGTAAGCAGGTTGAAATCATCGACACCTCAGCAGAAGAGCAAAGCCAGTTCTCGCTGAATGATGATGAAATCGCAGAGCTTGCCAAGCAAGCGATGATCATCGAGAAGCACTACAAACGTCCAATGGACATTGAGTGGGCCAAAGACGGGATCGACGGCAAGCTATATATCGTTCAAGCGCGTCCAGAAACGGTCTGCTCGCAGAAGCAAGGTAACGTGATTGAGCGCTATGAGCTGAGCGCCAAAGCGGGTGTCTTGGTGGAAGGTCGCGCTATCGGTCAGCGTATCGGCAACGGTAGTGTCCGTATCGTGAAATCACTGGATGAAATGTCACTGGTACAGGACGGCGATGTGCTGGTTACTGACATGACTGACCCAGATTGGGAACCGGTGATGAAGAAAGCTTCTGCGATTGTCACCAACCGCGGCGGTCGTACCTGTCATGCGGCAATTATCGCCCGTGAGCTTGGTATTCCAGCTATCGTCGGTTGTGGCGACGCCACCAGCAAACTGAGTGATGGTGCGGAAGTGACTATCTCTTGTGCAGAAGGTGAAACCGGTTACGTTTACGAAGGTAAGCTCGACTTTGCGGTCAGCCAAACTGCAGTAGACGAACTGCCAATGCTACCGACCAAAGTCATGATGAACGTGGGTAACCCGGACCGTGCGTTCGATTTCGCCCAAATTCCGAACGAAGGTGTCGGTCTTGCCCGTCTTGAATTCATCATCAACAAGATGATTGGTATTCACCCGAAAGCCCTGCTGAACTTTGACGCACAAAGCGACGAGCTGAAAGCAACCATCAATGAGCGCATTCGCGGTTACAAAGATCCGGTCGATTTCTATGTCAGCAAACTGACCGAAGGAATCGCGACCATTGGTGCCGCTTTCTGGCCGAAGCGCGTCATCGTGCGTATGTCAGACTTCAAATCGAACGAATACAGTAACCTGATTGGTGGCAGCGAGTTCGAACCTCATGAAGAAAATCCAATGTTGGGCTTCCGTGGTGCTTCACGTTACATCTCGCCAGTGTTTGAAGATTGCTTCGAATTGGAAACTCAGGCGATCAAACGCGTGCGTGACGAGATGGGTCTGAAGAACGTTGAAATCATGATCCCATTCGTTCGCACTACAGGTGAAGCAGCAGAAGTGAATGACCTTCTGGCGAAGCACAACCTTCGCCGCGGCGAGCAGGGTTTGAAAGTCATCATGATGTGTGAACTGCCATCCAATGCGGTGTTGGCGGAAGACTTCCTGAAGTACTTTGATGGCTTCTCAATTGGCTCAAACGACATGACTCAGTTGACGCTCGGCCTTGACCGTGATTCCGGTGATGTCGCGCATCTGTTTGATGAGCGCAACCCAGCGGTGAAAGCCATGCTGAAGATGGCGATTGATGCCGCCACCAAAGCAGGTAAGTACGTTGGTATCTGTGGTCAGGGACCATCCGATCACGATGATTTGGCGCAATGGCTGATGGATCAGGGTATCAGCTCTGTTTCCCTCAACCCGGATACCGTGGTTGATACCTGGATGAAACTTGGCAAGGTTGCTGCCAAGGCCTAATTCATTATTTGGTGGATATAAAAAGCCGCTCATTTGATGAGCGGCTTTTTTACGTAAAAGGGTCAAGTGCCTTCAGCGATTAGTAGCCCTGAGGGTTCTTTGACTGCCAGCGCCATGTATCTTCCACCATGTCATTCAGGGTGTGGGTTGCTTTCCATCCCAGATCTTGCTGCGCTTTTACAGGATCAGCCCAACACTCTGCAATATCACCCGGGCGACGCGGTGCGATTTGATACGCGATCTCTTTGCCACATGCCTTGCTAAATGCCGCAACCATTTCTAGAACACTCTTACCGTCACCGGTTCCGAGGTTGTAGATGTGTAAGCCCGCTTTCTTGCCTACTTTGTCCAACGCAGCAAGGTGACCTTCAGCTAGATCGACGACATGGATATAGTCACGCACACCACTGCCATCACAGGTTGGGTAGTCGTCACCAAATACAGACAGGAATTCACGGCGACCAACGGCCACTTGTGAAATAAACGGCATCAGGTTGTTCGGAATGCCCTGAGGGTCTTCGCCCATCTCACCGGATTTGTGCGAGCCTACTGGGTTAAAGTAGCGAAGCAGCGTAATGCTCCAATCTGGGTTTGCCTTTTGGAAATCAGTCAAACACTCTTCCACCATCAGCTTACTGCGGCCATAAGGATTGGTCGCAGACGTTGGGAAATCTTCGCGGATTGGTACAGAGGCAGGATCACCATAAACAGTCGCCGATGAGCTGAAGATCAGCGAGTGAACACCCGCATCTCGCATTGCATCCACCAGCACCAAGGTACCATTGACGTTGTTATCGTAGTATTCCAACGGCTTTTCAACCGACTCACCAACAGCTTTCAAACCAGCAAAGTGAATCACTGCATCAATGTTTTCTTTTTCGAAAACAGACGTCAGAAAAGCTTTGTCACGGATATCGCCCTGATAAAACGTTGGCTTTTTGCCCGTCAGTTTCTCAATACGTCCAAGCACCGCGAGCTTACTATTATGAAGATTATCGAGAAGAATGGGATTCAGGCCTGCTTCAATCATTTGAACACAGGTATGGCTGCCAATATAGCCAACGCCGCCAGTTACAAGTACGTTCATGTCAAATCTCAATTGGGTTGCGATTTTAGGTTCCGTGCCTAAATTCAAGTACGGTTTTGTTATGTCGACCACTATACCTGAGCATATAGGAAGTGCCAGTGGCGCACGCCGAATCAGCTAAAAATCACAGTATCAAACGCAAAATCAGTTGGGTTGCTCGAAATTGGGTATAACGGACTAGGTGATTTACTTTTTGGGTATAGCCCATCCCTGACGGCTCTCGCATTTGTCTTTGTCTCTTTTTTGAGCTTTTGTTTCATTATTAATATTTCAGAAATAACCTTCCCATCTCCCTTTGATTTATGTGTCATTTGATAGTAATCGTTTCATTATTAAGCGTTTCAAAAGCGCTAAACATTGTCGGTCGAGTTTACAAGACATTTTTTTGTTTTCTAACATTGAGCATTGCTGATCATCAAATGTAAGCCTCAACGATTGACCACAATTACTGCAGGTAAAGAAGCCTAAACGCTTTCGGTAAAACGAAATCGCTTAGGCTTTTTTTGTTTAAATGGATTTTCGTCGGGTACAAGACGACGCAGGTATATGTATGGAAACACATCGCGTTGGGTTACTTTACTCTTCTGAATGTACGTATCACAGCATTGCCTACGATGCTTTGCGCGGCGCCAAATACGCTATTAACAAAATCAACCTTGATGACCAATACCCGTTTGAGCTAGAAGGGGTACATGTCGATCCCAAAGGTAACCTTGATGCGTACATTGAAGGAGCGCAAAGCCTATTGGGAGATGGCATCAAGCACATTGTTGGCACCATCACATCCAGCGCCCGAAAAGAAGTGATCGCAGATATTCATGAGCATCAGGGCTTACTTTGGTATGGCAGCCCTTATGAGGGGTATGAGTGTGATGAAAACGTGGTGTATCACGGTGCCTGCCCCAATCAAAACCTGCTACAAATTCTGAGATTTGCGGTCCCCACTTTCGGTAAACGCGTGGCGCTGATGGGTTCCAATTATGTTTGGGGATGGGAAAGTAACCGCATTGCGCGTGATGCGATTGAAAGTATCGGCGGCGAAATCATCGAAGACACCTATTACCGCTTCGATACAACGGAATTTCGCTCAGCCATCGATAATATCTTGGCAAAACGCCCCGACTTTGTGATTAATAACTTAGTTGGAAAATCCAGCTATGCCTTCTTGTGCCATCTTAATGACGTCTGGAAGGGACAGCCCTTGCCCGTTTTAAGCAGTAATCTCAGTGAATGCGAGCTCAGATGTATTCCCCCCTTACCTAACCTTCGGTTGTTCACTGCGTTGATTTTCTTCCAAACCGTCAATCCCGTATTCGTCAAAAAGGTAAAGCGCACGCTTGGGGAAGGTAAGCCAGTATCAAGCAATTTCTTAGGGGCTTATCTTTCGGTACTCAGCTTGGCGAATGCCATAAAGATCGCTGGTTCTAATGATGTGCAAGCCGTTCGCTCTGTCCTCCAGCAGGTAAATATCGACTCGCCGATGGGCTATATGCTCTCTATTGCCAAAAACCAACACGTTAACCTCCCCTGCTTTATCGGTGAACGGCACGGTGACGAATTTAATGTAGTGAGTTGCTCCCCTCCTATTGAACCCAACCCCTACCTGATCGCTCAGCAGTTTTTAGTGGATGTTGAATGGCAGAAAAGGACTGTAAGACTGGAGGTGGTCAAATGAAGCGGCCTTCGATGTCAATTAACCGGTTCACCGTGATTTCTGATGACGACAGAGCCTGTTCGCAGATTGCCAAAGCCTCGGAGAGAATGGGCATCGAATGCCACCTCTCAGCACATCTTGATAACGATTCTACCAGCACTAAGCCTATCGACTTGTTTTTGATAGATATTCTGCATTATTTCAATGATGTAAAGGTACAAGGCACTATACCCAGTACCACACCGATTGTTGGGCTCATCGCGCACGGCTCACCAGTTGAGATCGAGCGCGCCATCAGCATTGGGGCGATGTCTGTAGTGGTAAAACCCATCAATCAAACCAGTTTGTATGCCGCTTTTCACACAGCAATGAAACTATTCCAACACCACGAGCAAATGCGCCTTGAGTTAGAAACCTTAAGGTTACGGCAAAAACTTAGACCTATCGTTATCGAAGCAGTGATTGGCATCATGGAGAAATATCGGGTGCCTGAGCCTGTGGCTTACACACGGCTGCGTAAATATTCCATGCAGCGGAATGTCCCCTTAGAGCAAGTTTGTCTAGAGCTTTCGCAAGGCAATATCAGCTTCGCCAGGGTTAACGGGGAAGACTAAACCCATGTTGAAGTCCCTCATTTCACGTCCTTCAGTGTTTTTGTCCATAGCCGTAATCCTCTTTGTGGTAGTGCTTGCCTTGGGTGCAACACATCTTGCTCCCTATGACCCAACGGAACAATTTTTCGAAGGGCTGACACTGGAAGGAGCACCACTTGCCCCCAATGACACCTTTTTGCTTGGTACTGATCTTTTGGGGCGCGATCTCTTGTCACGCCTAATCTATGGTTCTCAAACTTCCCTGCTGATTGGTGTCGTCGCCAATGGCATTGCCATTTTGATTGGTACCTTGGTTGGGGTGGTCGCCGCCTATTTTAAAGGCTGGACTGGCTCGATTCTCATGCGGTTCACGGATCTAATGATGGCGTTTCCAGCACTGTTACTCGCAATCACACTAGCAGCCATATTCACGCCGAGCTTATGGATTGTGGCGATGGTTATCGCTATGGTGAATTGGGTCCAAATCGCACGCGTTATCTATTCGGAAACCCTTGCCATCAGTGCAAAAAACTTCATCGCTGCGGAACAAGCCGTTGGGGTGCCTGAATGGAAAATATTGTTTTTTCACGTTGTGCCTCACCTTATTCCTACGATGTTAGTTTGGGGTACGCTAGGTATTTCGACAACCGTATTGCTGGAAGCAACCTTATCTTACCTCGGCATTGGTGTTCAGCCGCCGATCCCCAGTTGGGGAAATATTATTTTTGAAAACCAAACGTATTTCAGCGTCGCCCCATGGCTGGTGTTCATTCCGGGGTTTGTGATTATCTTGCTCTCGCTTTGCTTCAATATTCTGGGCGATGCCCTGCGTGATGAGCTGGACCCCACATTGAATGGAAGAGACGCGCAATGACACAGTACCTGATAAAGCGGCTCTTTCACGCAGCCCTGATTTTGTTGGGTGTCACCTTTATTACCTATCTGCTGTTGTACTTACTGCCCGCAGACCCAGCCCGACAGATCGCAGGCAGAAGTGCGACAGCCGAAACCGTCGCCAATATCCGCGAGCAACTTGGCCTCAATTTACCCTTCTATGAGCAGTATTGGCGATATCTTACCCAATTATTGCAAGGTGATATGGGCCGCTCCTGGCTACAAAAAACAGAAGTATCGACCTTGATTTCTGCACGCTTACCCGCGTCCTTGCAATTGATGATGGCGGGGATTGGGGTTGAATTGGTGATTGGCTTAACTTTGGGGGTTGTAGCAGCCCTGAACCGTAACAGCCTTATTGACCGCGGGCTGATGATTTTCTCCTTTGTTGGTGTCTCATCCCCCCACTTTGTGGCAGCAATGCTGTTTTTGTATCTCTTTGCTGTGCATTGGTCTCTTTTCCCTATTGGTGGTTATGGCGAATGGAAACATCTTATTTTACCCGCCGTGACACTGGGCATTCTCGGCAGTGGTTGGTATGCACGCATGATGCGCTCATCAATGATTGAGGTCATGCATCAAGACTATATCCGCACTGCAAAGGCAAAAGGACTCTCACGTACCCGGATCATATTCCGGCACTTGATACCTAATGCCATCCTTCCAATCGTCTCAATGATCGCGATCGACATTGGCATTTTTATTGGCGGCATGGTGGTGGTGGAGTCTGTATTTGGATGGCCAGGTATTGGCCAACTGGCGTGGCAAGCCATTCAGCGGGTTGATATACCGATCATTGTCGGTGTCACCCTGGTGTCGGCGGTCGCCATCGTGTTGGCAAATTTGCTGGCGGATCTGGTCTCACCCTTTATTGATCCAAGGATTGACCTCAAAAAGCTGTAAAAAGGAGTTGTATGATGAAAAAACTCGTAATGACCACAGCACTGTCTTGTTTGCTGGCTTCAGCCGTCGCAATGGCGGAAGTCAAGCAAGGTGGTAGTATGATAGTAACCTACAAAGACGATGTCTCGACATTGGACCCAGCCATTGGTTACGACTGGCAAAACTGGTCGATGATCAAAAGCCTGTTTAATGGCTTGATGGATTACAAGCCGGGTACCACCGAGCTAGTGCCGGATCTCGCCGAAAGCTACACCATCTCAGATGACGGCAAAACGTACACCTTCAAACTCAAAGACGGCGTCAAGTTCCATAATGGGCGTGAAGTAACGGCAACGGATGTGAAATATTCCATCGAGCGGACAGTGAACCCCGAGACGCAAAGCCCCGGCGCGGGTTTCTTTGGTTCGTTGGAAGGGTTTGATGCATTTAACAGTGGTCAGTCAAAAGGGCTGGACAGTATTAAGGTGCTGGATGACCAAACAGTGAGCTTTCAGCTTGCCCGTCCTGATGCCACCTTCCTTCATGTGCTTGCCATCAACTTCTCATTCGTCGTGCCTCAGGAAGAAGTGGAAAAATGGGGCGCTGACTTCGGCAAGCACCCTGTTGGGACAGGCGCATTTAAGTTGGACGAATGGAAACTGGGACAAAATCTGACATTTGTCCGTAACCAGGATTACAACAAACCTGGCTTGCCCTACCTAGATGAAATCCGGTTTGAAGTCGGACAAGAGCCTATCGTTGCCTTATTACGACTCGAAAAAGGGGAAGTCGACATCGCAGGCGATGGTATTCCACCTGCCAAATTCCTTCAGATTAAGAACAATCCTCAGTATAAGTCTTTGATCATCGCCGGTGACCAGCTTCATACTGGCTACATCACCATGAATGTGAAAATGAAGCCTTTTGACAATGTGAAAGTACGTCAGGCGGCCAATATGGCAATCAATAAGCGTCGTACTGCCCAGATCATTAATGGCCGAGCCACCCCTGCCAATCAACCACTGCCTCCCGCCATGCCAGGTTATTCAACAAGCTACGAGGGCTACCCTTACGATCCTGAGGGTGCGAAGAAGTTACTGGCAGAAGCCGGTCTACCCGATGGATTCACCACTGAGCTTTATGTGGCCAATACCGACCCACAACCAAGGATTGCGCAAGCCATTCAACAGGATCTTTCTAAAATTGGCATCAAAGCTGACATCAAAGCACTCGCCCAAGCCAATGTGATTGCGGCGGGCGGCGATGCACAGCAAGCCCCCATGATTTGGTCCGGTGGTATGGCCTGGATTGCAGATTTCCCTGATCCATCCAATTTCTATGGCCCCATTTTAGGATGCGGCGGTGCAGTAGACGGCGGCTGGAACTGGGCATGGTATTGCAATGAAAGCTTGGATGAGCGCGCTGCAATCGCTGATGCCATGGTTGCTGAAGACCAACAAGCCGCTCGCATGAAAGAGTGGGAAAGCATTTATATCGATGTGATGGCAGATGCACCGTGGGTGCCTGTCTTTAACGAACGCAGATATACCATCCGTTCAGAGCGACTGGGCGGTGGCGAAAGCCTCTTTGTCGACCCTGTTCACATTCCTGTTAACTATGAAAATGTGTGGGCGAAAGATGTGCAATGACTCAATAATCAAAACCATTCATAGCGTTCATCACCATCATGGTTGGGATAACGCCATTGAACCCGCGTTCCTCGTCGAGCGCGGTCAAACCTTGGAGTTTGAATGTCTCGACAGCTCAGGCGGACAGCTAAACCGCTCTTCATCAGTGGCCGATATTCCGGGCTTAGATTTCAATAAAATCAATCCCGTCACTGGGCCCATTTATGTTGATGGCGCAAAACCCGGTGATGTGCTGAAGCTGACCATTCACGAGTTCAAGCCCAGCGGGTTTGGTTGGACGGCAAACATACCGGGGTTTGGCCTGCTCGCGGATCAGTTCAAAAACGCCGCGTTAAATGTGTGGTCCTATGATGCATCGACGTTAGCACCTGCTGCGTTCAGCGGTATCGCTAAGGTTCCATTGAAACCCTTTGCCGGCACCATTGGTGTCGCACCGGCGGAAAAAGGGAGCCATTCTGTGGTTCCTCCCCGCCGTGTTGGCGGTAATATGGATATTCGCGATTTGTCGGCAGGTACCACGCTGTATCTTCCTATTGAGGTAGAAGGTGCGCTGTTTTCAATTGGTGACACCCATGCTGCGCAAGGCGATGGCGAAGTGTGCGGGACAGCCATTGAAAGTCCGATGAACGTGGTCGTGGAGCTTGATGTGGTGAACAACCTCAAAATTGACTCACCGTACTTCACAACCTCAGGTCCTGTAACCCGTCACCTTGACAGTAAAGGCTACCAGGTCACTACAGGGGTCGCACCAGACCTGATGGAGGGGGCCAAAAGTGCAGTGAGTCAGATGATCGATCTCTTGGTCGCCCAGCATCATATGTCACCTGAACAAGCGTATATGCTTTGTTCCGTGTGCGGTGATCTGAGGATCAGCGAAATCGTCGACATGCCCAATTGGGTAGTCTCATTCTATTTACCGAATGTGGTATTTGAATAAGTATGGGCTGTCATTAGCGATGAATGATACGGTGATGGATAAGGCGCTATTATCAGTTGAGAACCTGTCGATAGCGATTGCAACGGGAAAGCAGTTTCACCCTGTGGTGAATGAACTATCGTTAACATTGAATGCCGGTGAGACCGTATGCATTGCGGGCGAATCCGGCAGTGGCAAGTCCTTATCCAGCACCGCTATCATGGGGCTGCTTCCTCCTGTCGCCAAGGTCACCGGGGGGCATATCTGGTTTCAGGGGCAAGATTTACTTACCCTCCCTGAAAAATCACTAAAAGCTCTGCGTGGCAATGACATTGCCATGATTTTTCAAGAGCCTATGACATCACTCAATCCTCTGATGACCGCAGGCCAGCAACTTTGCGAGGCGATCCGTGCACATCAAAACATGGATACTGCAAGTGCAAAGGCGCTCGCTATCACCATGCTGGATGCAGTGAAAGTGCCCCATGCAAAAAAGCGGATAAACCAATATCCGCATGAAATGTCAGGCGGTATGCTTCAACGTATCATGATTGCGATGGCCCTGGTCTGTCGACCCAAGATCCTGATTGCTGACGAACCCACCACCGCGCTGGACGTGACCATTCAAGCTCAAATTCTTTCGTTATTGAATGAGTTGAAGCACGACTTCAATGCCGGCGTTTTAATGATCACTCACGATATGGGGGTAGTCGCTGAGATGGCGGATCGGGTCGTCATCATGAATAAAGGGGTGGTAGAAGAGCAGTCCGATGTACGTAGCATTTTTCTTGCCCCTTCATCACCCTATACGCAATCATTGCTCGCAGCCATACCTAAACTGGGTCATGCTAAACCTGCAGAAAACGTGGCGACGGAAAGTACCTTGCTGGACGTTAACCACCTCTCGGTGCATTTCCCCATTCCTAAAACCTGGTGGCAAGAAACAACACTTGAGGTTCGTGCTGTTAAGGGTATTTCATTTTCTATACGGCAGGGAGAAACGCTAGGGTTAGTCGGTGAAAGTGGCTGTGGGAAATCCACCACCGGAAAAGCATTGATGAATATGCTGCCCTTTCGTGGCAGTGCCACACTCAATGGGCAAGAGCTTAACGGTTTGAAAGGGCCGGCACTCAGGCACATTCGCAAAGACATCCAAATGGTTTTTCAGGACCCCTACAGTTCATTAAACCCCAGAAAAACCATTAAATACCTGTTAAGTGAGCCTCTGCTTCTTCATGGAGTCTGCAAACCCAAAGAGGTGACTGATCATGTTGCCATGCTGTTGGAGCAAGTGGATATGTTGCCCGAACATATGGAGCGTTATCCCCATCAATTTTCGGGCGGACAACGTCAGCGCATCGCAATTGCAAGGGCGATTGCCTCTCAACCCAGACTGATTATTGCAGACGAACCTGTTTCAGCGCTTGATGTTTCCGTTCAGGCCCAAGTGCTGTCGCTACTTGAACGGCTACAAAAACAGTTGGGTATCAGCTTCTTGTTTATCTCACATGACATGGCCGTTGTAGAGCAAGTGTCGCATCGGGTCGCTGTTATGCATGGCGGGACAATTGTCGAAATGGGACCGCGTGATCAGGTACTGAAATCACCAAGACACAGCTATACCCAACGCCTAATGCAGGCGGTCCCTATTGCAGACGTAAATATCAAACGGGATCTTTCTCCTTCGCTTACAAGCCACAAAATGCCAGAGCTCATTCACGATGCATCGATGCCTTGTGAAGCCGTGCAATATGACCATATAGACAGCGACCACATTGTGGCACTGGAAGGCTCAGTCAAAAGAAACGAATCCAAGGCTCCATCACAACAACCACCGATGGTTGCAAAGCAAAGAAACAGCCACTAATGACGCCGCTCTTGACGATAAAAAGCAGCTGGAAATGCTTATTGCACCAAAGGCTTGAAACCTGCTCTTGACGACATTAGGTATCGGCAGACAGTTTCACGCTTGCGGATGTGCTTTCTGCTCGTCGGGGTTTTAAATAGCGCGTGTCCCTTCCCGTTTAGGGTGCAAGAGTAAAGATCGTCAGCGGCCTCAGTCATCAATACCCTAGGCATTATCTAGTTGTTTCATTGAGAATCGTCACTGACGTGTTTCTTATCTATCTTTGTATCAGTGTTGCAATGTCAAGAAAATCAGTAACCAGTCGCACAAAATAGTGATCTTCCGGGCAGAGAGTGAAAACACACCTAACTTACTAAATAACTGATCCGAATAGTGCTACATTTTCGCCGTGCCGTGGCAACCTCCCGGGTACGGCGATACGTTATCCATAAAGTGCTTCACCTTCCTGAGCAATTGCCACATATGTTTACACCTGTGATTCCGAGTAATTGTCTCATGGAGAGCATTCCACAATCGTTCTATGACGTTGACCCAAGGGCAATAAACGGGCTGGAACAGCAGCCTGAACTTTGGGTTCTTCTTGAGCCAAGCCTTCGTTTTTTTACTTTTGTGGATGATGTAGTTATCCAGTATCAAGGTGACACTTTTGGCTCGGCGGTAGTGCCACTTTAGCTTCTCCAGCATGGCAATGAATAGGTCTGAGTCTTTCTTT
>NZ_FIZY01000053.1 GCF_900060185.1 Grimontia marina
CTAGTTGCTACGCGCGGCTTTAACAAAGCGACGGTGGCCTTAGCGAACAAGCTTATACGGATAGCGTGGGTAGTTGTTACACGGCAAGAAACCTATAAACCAGTGACAGCATAAGAAAGCATTAGAACAAAAGGAAATCACACCAAGGTTGCGAAGGCAACAGGCAAGATGAAAACAGGTCAGACCGGCATACTGAAACCCTGGCTATACCCGAGGCTCTAGAAGCCGATTGTTTGATAAGGCCAGTATGCGCGAAGTCTCATCAAGGCCAGAAGCAACGCTTCACAAACAGGCCGGATATATGAAAGCAAACCTGTCCCTTCAATCAAACCTGTCGTCTTGCAAACTAGGAGGAGACCATATATGGGTATAACGACTATTCCCACTGGTTTCTGGACTGCAATCCTTTTAAACTTTGCAGTTCAGTAACCTCCAGCAAGAGACCTTTCAGGTGCATCCAAATATCAAGATCCCAGAATCGTTCTTAAACCAAATCGAACAGATTCTGCCTTCTCACCTTTCTATGACTGATTTCATCGAGTCTTGTAAACGTCCTTTGCGCAGAAGTCTTCGCGTGAATACGTTGAAAATCTCTGTCGATGACTTTCTGGGGCGCGCCAAAGAAAAAGGTTGGAAACTTTCGCCTGTACCATGGTGTGATACCGGGTTTTGGCTGGATGATTACGACGAAATCAAGGTTCCACTGGGTAACACTGCAGAGCATATGGCAGGTCTGTTCTATATTCAGGAAGCGAGCTCAATGCTCCCCGTGACAGCACTGCTTGAAAATGACATTGAGTTAAATCGTATATTGGATATGGCTGCAGCGCCGGGTTCCAAAACCACTCAGATTGCCGCTGCGCTCAACAATAAAGGCCTTTTGGTTGCCAATGAATACTCAGCAAGCCGTATTAAGGTTCTACACGCCAACCTGCTTCGTTGTGGTGTCCTAAACTCCGCTCTAACAAACTACGATGGCCGCGTATTTGGTGACTGGTTGCCAGAAACCTTTGATGCAATTTTGCTGGATGCTCCATGTTCTGGAGAAGGCACTATTCGTAAAGACGCAGACGCATTCAGCAATTGGAGTCTGGAATCCGTTCAGGACATCGCAAATACCCAGCGCGATTTGGTAGTCAGTGCCTTTCACGCACTGAAGCCGGGTGGCACCATGGTTTATTCGACGTGCACGCTCAACCATGATGAAAACCAGCACATTTGCCATTTCATCAAAGACACCTTTGGCAATGCCGTTGAGTTCCAACCTCTCAATGATCTGTTTGAAGGTGCTGATGCTGCTTGTACGGAGGAAGGTTTTCTCCATGTCTTCCCGCAGATTTTCGACAGTGAAGGCTTCTTCGTCGCCCGCCTGAAAAAAACCGACAGTGTTGGTTCGGAGATGGTGAAAAAACGCCCCCGTAAATTTCCGTTCCAAAAGGCCAAACCTAAAGAGACAAACGATGTCGTAAAATCACTGGATGAAACACTAGGACTATCTGTTCCCGATTTTTCTAATGTTTGGCTTCGTGATAAAGAAGTCTGGATCTTCCCAGAACAGGTTGAAGACATTCTTCCTGAGATCAAATTTGACCGCATTGGTCTGAAGCTCGCTGAATCGCACAAGAAAGGTTACCGCTGGCAACACGAAACCATCATGGCGTTGGCAAAAGGCAACGAGCCAAAGTGTTTAGAGCTATCAGTAGAAGACGCTAAAGAATGGTATATGGGTCGAGATATTCGACCACAAGATCTTACCGGCGTGGGTGAAGTTATCGTTTGTTACCGTCATCAACCCATTGGCATCGGAAAATGGGTCAGCAACCGAATTAAAAATGGCCTTCCAAGAGAGTTAGTTAGAGACGTCAATCTATTTATTGAATAGACGATCCCTAAATTCTCAAGCATGAAACGCCGAAAGAGCCATGCGCGAGCTAAATTTTGAAGTGTTACAAATCTCCATTTAAACCAGTTAGCGCAAGGCTCTTACGAGCCATTCCCCTAAGCCCGGAACAGGAATCGTTCCGGGCTCTTTTTGTTTGACAAACTTCAACAAAGATCAGTCACAAAAACACAAAAAAGCCGCTTTCGCGACCTTTATGAATTCGACTAAGCAATAAAACAGGTCATTTACTTGATGAGGTAAATACCATCTTTTTCGATTCGGATTCTACGTTCTTTGTAGAGTCCGCCGATGGTTTTCTTAAACGTCGCCTTACTGGTTCGGAACAGTTCGAAAATCTGATCAGGACTGCTCTTATCATTGACAGGCAGGAATCCGCCTTTGCGATCGAGCGTCCGAATGATTTTCTCTGATAGGTCGTCCACCTTGCCTTTACCCAGTTTCTGCAGCGAGAGATCAATTTTGCCATCTTCTCTGATCTGCTTTATGTAGGCTTTTAGGTTTTTACCGATGAAGAGCTTGCCAAACACTTCCGATTTGAACAGTAATCCCCAATGTGCATCGTTCACAGCACATTTGTAACCTAACTCAGTTTCCTCGGCCACAGTCACGTGTACCTGATCGCCTTTTTTATAACGCGCGGGCGTTTTATCTAAGAACTTATTGAATTTGGTAGAACCAACAATACGACCAGATGCATTATCTACGTAAAGGAAAACCAGATAATCCCTGCCTTCTTGCATCTTAATACGCTGTTCACTGAATGGAACCAGCAGATCTTTTGGCAGTCCCCAGTTAAGGAAAGCACCAACAGCTTTAGTGTTGATACATTTCAGCTTGGCAAACTGACCGACTTGAGCAAGCGGTGTCTCAGTCGTTGCAATGACATCGTCTACCGAATCAAAGTAGATAAACACTTCGATCTCATCGCCAATTCGAGTACCTTTTGGCACATAGCGTTTTGGCAGCAGGATATTGCCGTATTCATCTCCGCCGTCGACAAATACGCCGAACTCGACTTCTTTCACCACGGTAAGATGGTTCAACTGACCGATTTTAATCATTGATGCGTTGCTCATTGGTTTTCTAACTGATGCGCAGTATACGAGATTTACGCCATGATGGTTGCAGTAATTTGATCACAAAAGCCTGATTGGTTCTTTATTGGGCGAGAGCTATATCCAATGCCCAAACGAAAAACGCCACGAAATTGCATAGCGTTCAAATTCACTAAGCTGGAGCTATGAATTATTGATACACCAACTCTACATTCGCACCTTCTGCCAACTCGATAATCGCTTTATCTGACTCCTGAGCCAACACCTGAACAGGCTTATCTGCCAGTTGCGTTTTACGAATGGTGTCTCTGATCAAGCTCTTAACCGCTTCGTTATGCTTGTTAAATGCATAAGGTAAGGCTTCATCACCAAAATCGACTGCCAGCGTAAACGCCGCCAGATTATCAACATCAATGATGATACCATCGAAGTAAGCTAACAGAGATTCAGCCAGTACAGCATTCGCTGGCAGCTGGCAGGCCAGAAGCACCTTTAGGCCATTAGCGCCACGACAAAGCCCCTGCTCTGCCAGCAAATCAATCACGGTTGCGGCTTCGCTGGACGTGCGCACAAACGGCACAACAATCTCTAACGGAAGTTGCTTTTCCAGAATGGCTTTTTTCAATACTTCACACTCAAACACGAAACCCGGCTTGCCCGCTTCGCTCGCATAACGAGAGACTCCGCGTAAGCCCATTGCTGGATTTGCCTCCTCTGGCTCGGAATCGGCACCTTTCAATTGTTTTAATGCCAGCGCACTTTGATCATTTAACATGACGCGAAATGGTCGATCACTGTTAGCTTTACATGCTCTTTCGAGCAACGACGCCAATATGTCCTTGGTTGCACTTCTGTCATCTAATGCTGACGGATGCGTCCCGACTGCATTGAGATATAAATCACCAAGAGAGACTAGTCCAATCGACGTGTTTTGATCTTCCAGTTGAGAGGGATTTTTAAGAACATGAGAATAGGTTAAATCCATTTGAGACATAGCGCACCAATACTGCCCTGTAGAAACTTAAGTGCCTGTTGCGGCAAGAAAAGGATGGATAATCGACGTTTATTCTTTGCAGCGACTGATTTTCGTCCATCTAGTTGAAAACATACTCACTGAGGCGTCTCGTTACAAGAGAAATCCGAAATGAATTTTCTATTTATAAAGACCACACAAAACTCGGCTGTTTAAGAATCTTTCCGGTTAAAACAAAGGCAATAGACAGAATAAATCGATGAAAGATCACATCATGGCTTTTCTAGCACTTATTTTTTGCTATCTTACTGCCTTCGCAACGACACCGAAGTAAGGAAGGCAGAGTCCATGCCGATTAAAACTGACGAACTAAGAACGCAACCTGTTGACACGCTGCCAACCCCTGCAGAACTGGAAGCAGAATCTCCACTTACAGACAGTGTTGCCCTAGACATCGCAGATGCCCGCAAACAAGCGGAAGACATTCTCACCGGTCGCGATAACCGATTACTCGTTGTCGTTGGCCCGTGTTCTATCCACGACCCAGATGCTGGTTTAGATTATGCAAAACGCTTGAAAGTTCTAGCAGACCAGCACAAAGATACGCTTCATGTTGTTATGCGTACCTACTTTGAAAAACCGCGCACTGTTGTTGGCTGGAAAGGCATGATCAATGATCCAGATCTTGATGGCAGCTGCAACCTCCGAGCTGGTCTGTTCAAAGCTCGGAAATTCCTCCTTGATGTCAATAAACTGGGTATGCCAACTGCGACCGAATTCCTTGATATGATCACCGGTCAGTACATCGCCGATCTGGTCACTTGGGGCGCCATTGGTGCGCGTACCACCGAATCACAAATCCATCGTGAAATGGCCTCTGCGCTTTCTTGTCCGGTAGGTTTTAAAAATGGTACTGACGGCAACATCAAAATCGCTATTGACGCAATTCGCTCAAGCCAGACTTCACATCTGTTCTGCTCGCCTGACAAAAATGGGGTGATGACAATCTATCGCACCAGCGGCAACCCTTATGGTCACGTCATTTTGCGTGGCGGACACCAGCCTAACTACTACAAAGCTGACGTTGAAAGCGCTGCTGCGAACCTTTCAGCATTTAATCTGACGTCTCGCCTGGTGGTAGATTTCAGCCATGCAAACTGTGAGAAGCAACACCGTCGCCAATTGGATGTGGCTGCGGACATTTGCAATCAACTGGTTGAAGGCGATGCTTTCATTGCTGGCATCATGGCCGAAAGCTTCATCGAAGAAGGTAATCAGGCTGTAGACAAAGACAATATTTGTGGCCTCACATATGGCCAATCTATCACCGACCCATGTTTGGGCTGGGACGACACTGCTAAAATGCTCCAGATGCTCTCTGACGCCGTAGCAAAACGTAACAGCGCACTCTGAGTTGGGAATGTGATAAGCTCGAACTTCAGTTAAATATCAGGAAATTACTATGCCTTCTTTTGATATCGTTTCAGAAATCGATACCGTAGAGCTGAAAAACGCCGTAGACAACGCGAAGCGTGAGCTGTCTACCCGTTTTGACTTCCGCAATGTTGAAGCCAGCTTCGAACTCAATAAAGAAGTCGTGAAAGTTGCTGCTGAGTCAGATTTTCAGGTCAATCAGATGATGGATATCCTGCGCGGCAACCTCGCTAAACGTGGTGTGGATGCACGAGCCATGGAGCCAAAAGACATGGTCCACTCCGGCAAGACTTTCTTCAGTGACGTGCATTTCAAAAACGGCATCGAGGCAGATGTTGCAAAGAAAATTGTCAAACTGATCAAAGAAGCCAAAATCAAAGTTCAGGCCCAGATCCAAGGTGAAAAACTTCGTGTCACCGGTAAGAAGCGCGATGATCTTCAGGCAGCAATGCAAGTCGTGCGTGAAGCTGACTTGGGTCAGCCTTTCCAGTTCGATAACTTCCGCGACTAATTCCAGCTATTGAACATCAAAAGCCATTTACCTACCGGTAAATGGCTTTTTGTTTCTTTGGAGACCCCATGTCAAATATCGTATATATCGCAACCAGTTTAGATGGTTACATTGCAGATAAGGATGGCAACTTAGATTGGCTGCATAGCATTCCCAACCCGGAACAGTCGGATTTTGGCTGGTCCGAATTTATGTCTGGCATTGATGGGTTGGTGATGGGCAGAACCACCTTTGAAACAGTACTGGGATTTGACTGTGATTGGCCATATGCCAAACCCGTGTTTGTGCTTAGCAATACTATGAAAGAAATCCCTGACCCCCATAAAGACAAAGCTTCTTTGGTTTCAGGAGCACTGTCAGAGATCCTTAAACACCTCAATGAGCAAGGTTTCAAGAATCTTTATATCGATGGTGGAAAGACAGTACAAAGCTTTCTGTCCGAAGATTTGATTGATGAGTTAATCATCACCCAAATCCCGGTATTGCTGGGCGTCGGAGCCAAGCTGTTTGGCGATTTAGAGCATCGCCAACAGTTCGACCTGGTGAAAAGTGAAGTGCTGAACAACGCAATGGTGAAATCTCACTTCAAGCGTGTGAGATAGACTCCACCTAACTGACTGAAAAGAAAGGTCAGTGCCAATAGCTGGCCTTTCTACACAATAAACAGTTTATCTCACATCAATCACGCGGCTAGCTTTCCGGTATTGAACTTTCCACCCGCTCCATGAAGGGAGTTCCCATCGTTTGGGGCCATCTTTTCTGTTGCCGCCAGCATGATGCACCACCACTGTCCGCTTCCCTTTTTGGTATTCAACATCCAACTTCAATTCAGCGAGGGTCAATTCCAAAGGATATTTTTCGGCGAAATCATCGAATTCCCATGAAGGAATGCCGTCAAAGACTAAATCACCACCTTCAATCAGTTCTAGATCTTCCGCGGCTTCGACCCCTAAATCCTGCAGGGCTTGTTCAAGCCAGGACAATACATCAACGTCAGCGTTGTTTGGTGCATCTGTCAATGACTGATACAGATTCCAATACTTCACTTCTTTCACTAGGCGAGTGCCAGCACCTTCAAAAAGCTGACCATCAATGATTTGCGTGGCCAGCGCCCGAATAAGGCTCTCTCCTTCCGCCGCTTGTCTGTATTCACCAATTACCCGTCCTGCATAGATTCGTTCAATGACGTCAACCACTACGCCATCACTGTCATCAAATTCAGAAACGGACTCTTCACCTAACCCTGCATCAACAAGCCAAGTAAAGGGAACAGCAGCCATACATGTGGCGTATGAGGTCGTTTGTTTGGCACCTCTGCCTGCGAGGTGGAACTGGTCAAAAACAATTGCTGCCTGAGGCTCTGCAGGAAAATCACTGTCGCGACTCAAAGTGACTTCGTTTAAGCCATTACCAAAAGCTTGTTGGCGTTTCTCGCGGCGTACATAAGCAAGTTCGGGAGCCACTGACAGGACGCTTTTCAGGAATGCTTCGCGGGAAAATCGGCTGGCAACCTCCCATTCAGGTAGTTCCAACACTTCTCGAATAGATGCAGACAATTTCCTCGCTTCCTCAAGTGCTGATTCATCAACGTCAATAATTTCAATAGGTTGTTCACCACGAAGCACGGCAATGGCTGTGACAACGTCACAGGAGAAAGTGTTCCACCTACGGTAATCGTCTAAAGCAAGCTCACCGCCTTTGCGCTTCCATACCGTCATTTGCGTTTGAAGTATTGCTGCAAGATCTACCATGGCTTCGGTGTTTGATTTGGTATCCATTACCGAAATGAGGTGAGCGAAAATACTATCAATCGGCAAAGGATATATGCGCTTTCCATGCTCAGTGACTGCGCCGTCTTGAGCAAGGGCACCCATTTCGATTAATCGTGTCTTTGCAGTGTTCAGTGATTTATCAGGTAGGTTCGATAGAAATGTCAGATCCTCTAGAGCAGAACCACAACAAGCTGCTGCTAACATGGTCTCAGTGAGATCTTCCCGCTCAAGCTCTGGTGGCGTAAAAGCTTCCAGAGGAGCATGCTCTCCGAAAAGCCTCTCACAAAATCCCGCAGAAATTCGACCGGCCCGCCCGGCACGCTGTTTGGCGCTGGCCTTTGATATTGCGTGGGGAGCAAGCGCTGTTCTGCCATTTCTCTGGTGTGTACGGCGCTCCATGCCTGAGTCGATAACAGTAACAATGCCTGGAATCGTCAGTGAAGTTTCTGCCACATTTGTCGCCAGCACTACACGTTGGCGGTCTGACTGATGCAAAGCACGGAACCTGTCAGAATCAGACACTGCAGCGTGAAGCGGAATGACATCTACATCAAGCGCTTTGAGCATTGACTGGCACTGACCAATTTCCTTTTTACCGGGAAGGAAAACCAACACATCTCCTCCCCGCTCCAAAGCATGAGCCACAACAGGTTTTACCCGTTCCTCAATCGACTTTCCTGACGGCATATGCTGGGAGTCAAGTGCGTGATAACGTATAGTGACACCGTAACTCTCTGCATCAGCTACAATCACTTTGGCATTGAAATAGGCTTCCAATCTTTGGTTATCCAACGTTGCCGACGTCACTATCAGGCGATGCTGATCGTGTTTTATCAATAAAGCTGCAAGTAAATCGGTCTCTGCCCGGCGTTCATGAAACTCGTCAATCATCACCACATCAAAGCCTTTGAGCTTGTCTTCACTGAACCACCGCAACACGACACCCGGTGTGGCAAACACCACCTCAGACTTTTCCTTGAAGCGGTAATCAAATTTGATGGCATAACCAACCCGCTCTCCCACTTCGCTATTCATGGTGTCGGCGACGAATCCAGCCAAAGTAGTGCAGGCTACGCGCCGTGGTTCAATCACCAATACCCGACCGAGTTTAGTCGCCCATACGGGTAGACGGGTTGATTTACCCGTTCCAGTATCCGCCTGAACGATTAAGTTGAATTCGTAAAGGATTTGTTCAACGTCTTGTTGAATACTATCGATAGGAAGTGTCAGATTATTTCCGTCGGTCATGACTTTTTATATACGTTTCTGGTTTGTTGAGATTGTACCCTAGGGTTTGTGTCTATGTGCCGTTTTCCACCCCTTACGCTCTCACCGCCTCACCTTTTCCTGCTTAGTCGCTCGTTTAAAACAAAAAGCACTTGAATACCAAAGGTTAACGACAATACACTTTCACGCCTTATACTTTAGTATTAATTACATTCTGAAAGAGCAGAGTTGCCTCTCCATGCATAATCAAAAACGTCCTCTCTACATCCCATATGCGGGTCCAGCATTGCTAGAAACGCCTCTTCTTAACAAAGGCAGCGCTTTTTCTGTCGAAGAACGCATGTTCTTTAACCTAGAAGGCCTATTGCCAGAAGCCATTGAATCTATCGAAGAACAGGCAGAGCGCGCTTATAAGCAGTATCTGCGTTTTGAAAACGATATGGACAAGCATATCTATCTACGCAATATCCAAGATACTAACGAAACCCTTTTCTACCGACTGGTTAACAATCATATTTCTGAGATGATGCCAATCATCTACACCCCTACAGTCGGCGCAGCATGTGAAAACTTCTCTGAAATCTATCGTCGTGGCAGAGGGTTGTTTATCTCTTACCCAAATCGCTACCGCATCGATGACATGCTTAACAATGCGTCCCGTCAGAACGTAAAAGTGATTGTTGTTACCGACGGTGAGCGAATTCTTGGTCTGGGCGACCAAGGCATCGGCGGTATGGGCATTCCAATCGGCAAACTGGCACTTTACACCGCGTGTGGTGGTATCAGTCCGGCTTATACGTTGCCAATCGTGCTGGATGTTGGCACCAATAACCCACAACGACTTTCTGACCCAATGTACATGGGCTGGCGGCATACCCGCGTCACTGGCCAAGACTATGATGATTTCATCGAAGAGTTTATCCAAGCTGTTCAGCATCGTTGGCCTGATGCTCTGATCCAGTTTGAGGATTTTGCGCAGAAGAATGCAATGCCAATTCTTGAGCGTTACAAAGACCGCGTTTGTTGCTTCAACGATGATATCCAAGGTACCGCAGCTGTCACCGTAGGCTCGCTGATCGCTGCATGTAAAGCGGCTGGCACCACGCTGGCTGAACAGCGTATTACCTTCCTCGGTGCCGGTTCCGCGGGTTGCGGTATTGCAGAGGCTATCATCGCTCAGATGGTCTCAGAAGGTATCACTGACAAAGAAGCACGGCAGCGTGTCTTCATGGTTGACCGTTGGGGTTTGCTGCTTGATTCCATGCCAAACCTGCTCGACTTCCAACAGAAACTGGTTCAGAAATCCCGCGCCATTAAAGACTGGGAACTGCAGGACAACAACGTTTCACTGTTAGATGTCGTTAAGAATGCCAAACCAACGGTTCTCATTGGTGTTTCCGGTGCACCGGGCCTATTTAGTGAAGAGGTGATTAAGGAAATGCACGCGAATTGCGAGCGCCCAATCGTCTTTCCACTGTCAAATCCTACCAGCCGCGTAGAAGCAACACCGTTTGATATCCTTCGATGGACCAATGGTGAAGCACTGGTCGCAACGGGTAGTCCATTTGAGCCAGTCGTTTTGGATGGTGGTAAAACCTTTACTATCGCGCAATGTAACAACAGCTATATTTTCCCGGGCATTGGTTTAGGTGTGCTTGCTGTTGAAGCAAAACGCGTGACTGATGAAATGTTGATGGAATCAAGCCGAGCGTTGGCTGAATGCTCACCATTGGCGAAATTTGGTCGTGGTCCTCTGTTGCCTGCATTGGAAGAGATCCATTCAGTGTCGCGTCATATTGCACTGGCAGTAGCGAAAAAAGCGATCGAACAAGGCGTAGCACTGGAGCTGGCAGAAGATGCGTTGCAAGAACGCATTGACGCCATTTTCTGGCAACCTAAGTATCGTCAGTACAAACGTACCTCATTCTAAATCTCATCCCCTGAAACAACCTCTGCTTTTGCGGAGGTTGTTTTTGTTATTTCCCTCAATTTGGTTTAACCTGCTGTTTCTTCCGCTGATATTTATTTTCCCCTTACTGTGATGTCATTCCGTAAAGCTTTTTTTGTAATCATGACTGTTATTGTCGCCTCACTTGTTGCCATTGCAGCGATGGACTTTTGGGTGACGTTTCAAGCGAAAGATCGTATATACAACACAGTGGACAATACGCCAAGCCGCCATATTGGCTTGGTATTGGGAACCAGCAAATATATTGGCAGAACACTCAATCCCTATTACACCTACCGTATCGAAGCGGCACAGCAACTTTATCTCAACAACAAAGTTGACGTGATGCTCCTCAGTGGCGACAACGCTCACCGTTCTTATAACGAGCCATGGACGATGAAGCGAGACATGCTGAAAGCTGGGATCTCAGATGATCGCATCTTCCTCGACTATGCTGGATTCCGGACTCTTGACTCCATCATTCGCGCCAAGAAAGTGTTTGATGCGGATGAATTTACTTTAGTCACTCAGGCATTCCACTGTGAGCGCGCGCTGTTCATTGCGGATTACTATGATATCGACGCTATATGCCTTGCAGTACCAAGCCCAGGTGGAACGGCTGGTATGAAAATTCGTGCAAGAGAGACTCTCGCCCGTGTAAAAGCCGTGTTAGATATATATGTCTTGAACGAACAACCTAAGTTCCTTGGCCCTAAAGAAAGCATTTCAACCGAAAAACTTTCTGACAATTAGACACCCCATGTAACTCCTTCCTTAAATGAATGGGTCGGTTTCCACCCATTCCAAAATCACCAGATCCCAGTTTTAAATATCCGCACAACATTCTGTTAACCCTGTGGCTTTCGCCTCTCTTATCTATTCAATCTTTCCGTAATAATGCCCCCCATCAATAGCCGATGGCTCATAACAGAAGCGTTGATTTAGACGCCTCCACTAAAACAAAAATGTTGCCCTACTTAAATAATAAGGAATCCCAATGACAGCATTAACCCTTGCTTTCAAAGATTGGTTGTTCAACAGAAACAGCATGATTCTCATCGCAGATATTTCCCTCTTTGTCATTCTGATGAATGTTTTACCTTTTGAAGAAAACGTCGTGATCGGCCTATCTATGCTGGCATTTATTGCAGTACTTTGGCTCACTGAAGTACTTCATGTCAGTATCACCGCACTACTGGTACCACTCATGGCCGTTGGATTGGGAGTGTTCAAGACACCTGCGGCGCTGGCAAACTTTGCCAACCCCATTATTTTCCTTTTCCTTGGTGGTTTTGCGCTTGCCGCAGCGCTCCATGTTCAGAAGTTAGATCAGGCCATTGCTGACAAAGTGCTGTTGCTGGCTAAAGGTCGAATGAGCGTCGCGGTTATGATGCTGTTTGGCGTCACTGCTGGTCTTTCTATGTGGATTTCTAACACCGCAACAACAGCCATGATGCTACCGCTAGTGTTAGGTGTCCTGAGCAAAGTTAACGCGAAATCTGATCGTGGCACCTATGTGTTCGTCCTTCTGGGTATTGCTTACTGTGCGAGTATCGGCGGCATTGCAACTATCGTGGGTAGCCCACCAAATGCCATCGCTGCCGCTGAGGTGAATCTAAACTTTGCAGACTGGATGAAACTTGGTTTGCCGATCACTTTGACCCTGCTTCCTCTAACCATCGCAGTGCTGTATTTCCTGACCAAACCAAACTTGAACCATACGTTTGAACTCGACCATAAACCCATCGAATGGACCAATGGCCGCCGCCTGACCTTGGCTATCTTTTCCTTCACTGCACTTTGTTGGATCTTTAGCAAACCAATTAACCAAATGTTGGGCGGCCTAAGCAAGTTCGACTCTTTGGTTGCATTGACTGCGATCGTTCTATTGGGCGGGAGCCGTGTCGTCAAATGGAAGGACATTGAAAAGACAACTGACTGGGGTATTTTGTTGCTGTTTGGTGGTGGTTTGACACTGAGCAATGTACTGAAAGCGACGGGTACCAGCGTATTCCTCGCAGAATCCCTGAGCAGCTTCCTATCAAGTGCTGGCGTATTCTTCACCCTGTTAACAGTAGTTGCTTTCGTTGTCTTCTTGACAGAATTCGCGAGTAACACCGCAAGTGCAGCGCTATTGGTTCCTGTTTTCGCAACCGTTGCATAAGCGCTTGGTGTATCGCCCGTGATTCTCTCCGCCCTAATTGCGGTTGCTGCTTCTTGCGCATTTATGCTGCCGGTAGCCACACCGCCTAATGCTATTGTGTTTGGCTCTGGCCATATCAAACAATCCGAAATGATGCGTGCAGGTAGCTACCTGAATGTGGTTGCTATCATTGTTCTGGCTTTGTTCGCATGGATATTCTGGTAAACCAAATCAGTGAGATCACAAAGTTTCACCTCCCTTTTGGTGGCCTTCGGGCCACTTTTTTGTTTCAAATCACTTCTCAGTATCCACTGTTTGTTTCACTCCAATATCGGGAGTAAACTTCTTATATTATTAAGACAAAAGAGATACTCATGCCATTTGCAGAAATTACTGGCTGGGGAAAATGTTTACCTCAGGCAGAACTTACTAACAACGACCTCAGCACCTTCATAGAAACATCAGACGAGTGGATTTCAAGCAGAACCGGCATTAGCAGCCGTCGAATCAGCCATATGAATACTTCGGACATGGCTGCTGTTGCGGGCAAACATGCGCTGGCGACTGCCGGCCTTGAAGGCAAAGACCTTGATCTCATCATCGTTGCCACATGCTCCCCTGACACCTTGATTCCAAACATCGCTTCTAAAGTTCAGCTTGAACTGGGGGCTAAGAAAGCGGCTGCTTTTGACCTTAATGCGGCGTGTACTGGCTTCCTGTACTCACTGGAAACTGCAACCCGCATGATTCAGTCCGGCAATTATCAGCATGCACTGGTAATTGGTGCAGAACGTCTAACTTGGTATCTGGACTGGAGCAAGCGCGATACAGCAGTATTATTCGGTGACGGCGCAGGTGCCGTGATTCTCAGCAAGACAGATAAAGAAGTGGGTCTGCTCGATGCACAACTGGGTTGCGATTCTGAAGGTCGTGATGTACTGGCAATTCCAGAGTTTGGTACCGCGATGTCTCGCTTCGAACAAGATAACGGTTACTTTGATTTCAACTTCGTCGGCCGTGAGATCTTTAAACGCGCGGTGAAAGGAATGGGATCGGCTGCAGGCACTGTACTCTCACGTTCCAGCATGACACCGGAAGACATCAATGTTGTGATTCCTCATCAAGCGAATAAACGCATCATTGAAGCGCTATGTGATCACGCAAAAATTCCACTTGAGAAAGCGTTTATTAATATTCACAAGTACGGGAATACTTCTGCAGCCACGATTCCTATCGCGCTGTGTGAAGCAGTTGAGGAAGGCCGTGTTCAGCCAAACAATACCCTATTGATGGCAGCATTCGGTGCAGGCCTCACATGGGGAGCTGGTGTTCTCCGTTGGGGTGACCGCGTAACGCCTATCTGCAAATCTGAAGCAGTACTTCCGGACCCACAAAGCAACGCATTAGGACTCTTGGAAGAAGCTATCGCATTGTGTAAAGCGAACACTGAAAAATAATATTCTTCCTAGAAGATAATGAACGGGTAAAGAGAAGCCGCTGAAAAGCGGCTTCTCTTCTCGCGTAATAAGCAAACTTACACCGCTGCGATGAAAGACTCAGCAAACACCTCTACACGATTTCGGCCGTTCTGCTTCGCTCGATAAAGAGCATCATCAGCATCCGCGATCATGGCAGCAATACTCCCCTCACGCATCGACGAAACCCCAACACTGCATGTTAAATCTGCCTGGTGTGGCCAATCCATCGTTTCAAATGCGAAACGGATTTTCTCTGCCAAAAACGACGCTTGCGCCAAGTTACGGTTTGGACAGAAGATCACAAACTCTTCACCGCCCCAGCGTACAATCACGTCACTTGAAGAAACCGATTCACGAAGTACTTCCGCAGTGGATATTAACAGACGGTCCCCCATATCATGGCCATAGGTGTCATTGATTTTCTTAAAGTGATCAATATCCAAGCAGAGCGCCGTACAGTTTTGACCGTTAGTGGAAGCCAAGGCTTTTTCCAGTTCACGATAGATATCCATACGGTTTCGAAGTCCTGTCAGAGCATCTGTTGTTGCCATAATTGACAGCGTCTCACTTTGGTGTTTCAACGCGGTATTAATGGCTTTTAATCTGTTCGCTCGACGTCTTTCCAGATCATAAACACGACGGCTCTGAACATACTTCACGGCAAGCAGAATTGTAGCTGTAAAGAGCCAAATGAAGGTTAAAGATCGGAAAAGACTCGCTTCAGTTACCATCATGCCTTCAAAGCGTACACTCTTGATAATGAGCTCGTGCTTTCCTAATATCGGCGCACTACCCGTCGCGATTTCAATCAAAGAGATATTGCTCATGTCAGGGCCTGCATGTTCAAGAGGAACATCAAAGTCTGAAATCCACCATGATAGCACCTGAAAAGAGTTAAGCGGCAAAACTATCTCGGAAACCTCTTCCGTTGGATTGTATTCGATACCATTAAACTTCATGGAAACCGGGTCTTCCTTTGTTGAATACGCCTCATTGAAATTACGCAGATAAACTCTCAGCCTCTCATCAGGTTCAGGCGCTTTGTACGCCGACTCAATAATCATGGAGTGGTAGTTTCCCAAATCGATCCCGCGGGTAACACTTGGGCTTAGGCTGATGGCGACTTCACAAAATGACCATCTGTAGGCAGAGCCAAGCACACACTCCAATACAACGTCTCCACTCTCAGAGGTATAAACACGACCTTGGGTATCTCCTCCCATAGGCGTGTCGTCAACATAGCGAAACTGGAATTCCTCGGGAGATATAACATAGCTGGATTGCGCACCACCGATATAAAACCAAACAACAGTGGCTGCTGAAAAGAAGAGCAAAACGAATACGGCGATTAATGTTCGCGAAAATTTGTAACTTAACAATGGTCTATCTGACTCTTATGACTAAATTGGTTTTACATTGCCACCTTCTCATCATTCAATGGCATCTTTTAGGCAAAGGGCACCTCAAAGGCGGTGCCCTGAATTTCTCAGACTACAAATACCCCGTCGCTGAGTCTATTGCCGTCAGCGCTGAATATTAAGGAATGCGGCACCTCGCACACCGCCTGAGTCACCATGTTTCGCTTTTATAATTTTAGGCACGTTTGCAATTGAGAGCAGGTATTTAGGCACACGCTTAGGCATTTCCTCATAAATATATTCAAAGTTAGACAAGCCACCTCCTAGCACAACAACATCTGGGTCAATACCGGTGAAAAGGCCAGCGAAAACCATAGCGAGCATTTCGATGTACTTTTCAACGAACTCACACGCTTTCTCTTCACCGGACTTGAATGCATTGATGATGTCAATCGCTTCCTTTTCTTCGCCATAGAAATGCGTATACAACATTTCAAAACCACGGCCAGAGAGGTAGTTATCGATGCAGCCCTTCTTCTCGCAGCCACAATCAAAAATAGGGGCATTTTCGCCAAGGTGCAGCCAGGCATCTATTGGCATGCGCATATGGCCTAGTTCGCCGGCAACGTTGTTTTTGCCCGACACGACTTTACCTTCAACAATCAAACCACCGCCAAAACCTGTTCCCAAGATCAAGCCAAGAACAACTTTCTCGCCTTGTAGCTCTTCATCCCATGCTTCTGATAAGGCGAAGCAGTTAGCGTCGTTGTTAAGCGCTACTGCCCGGCCAATTTTTGCTTCCAAATCAGCACGCAAAGTTCGTCCTTTGGCTGCTGGAACGTTAACCGTCAGCACAGAGCCATCTTCCGCTTTCTCAATGCCCGGAATACCGATACCAACGGTTCCTTCACAATCAAACTTGTGATCGTACTTAGCCACCAGCGCAGCGAGTGTTTCAATTAACTGCTCGTAGTTGTCGCCTGGTGTAGGAACACGTTCTGTTGCCTGGCGTATTAAATCGCTGTCAAACGCACCAAACTCAATCTTTGTGCCGCCTACGTCAAAGCCGTAATACATCCTTTACTCCATTGTTCCAATTTTCAATTCGCTGAGTTGCCTAAATTATCCCTGTTTCAGAGAGGTATGAATGTGATTAAAAACAAAATACCTCCTCTGCAACCCAATGATTTCCGCTGTTTATGCGCATGTCATCGCAAATTTCTGCAAGATCTTCAGTCTAGTGTTTATTAATTTGTCTTTTTACCACTTCCCGGTAAGTATCTAATGCCCCAGGGACTGGTAACTGGCGTTGCTTCTTACCAGTGAGGTAGTGCTCTCGAAACACATCAAACCAAGCATCCAGACTCTCCGCCGCCAACTTATCACCGTTGAGCGCCAACACTTTTGCTGCCACTTCTGCGGTTGCAAGTTGGCTCTCTCCACTTGCTTCACGAACACCGTATCTTGACAAAGATTCCGCTTGAATACTCAATACTGGAAAATTGTGCATCCAAGGGCTTTTTCTAAAAATCTTTTTTGCCTCTTGCCAGGTACCATCAATCAGAATGAACAGTGGACGCTTTCCTTTTTCGGAAACTGGCTCGGTTCTTACTCTTTCAAGCTCAGCATATTGAGCCGGAAACACAATATAGGGTTGCCATTTAGGATCATTGACCAAAGCCAGCATCTCTTTGTTTGGCTCCGTGCGCGACCAAATAAAGGCGTAGGTTTCTTCGACAGAATCAGCAATCAAGCGGCCCGTATTACTTGGTTTAAGCACCTCATCGTCATACATAACAAGCAAAAACGCGGCATGAGTTCGATGGGTGACCTTCTCTTCGCAAATACAAAGCCTTCTCACCACCATACAATGTGTACAACGATCCACATTTGCACCTCTCGCTTTAAAGGGCCGGGTCGATCGGGATAA
Organism: Grimontia marina; assembly: GCF_900060185.1. Classification (GTDB taxonomy): domain Bacteria; phylum Pseudomonadota; class Gammaproteobacteria; order Enterobacterales; family Vibrionaceae; genus Enterovibrio; species Enterovibrio marinus. The sequence continues at coordinate 17,733 of NZ_FIZY01000053.1, forward strand.
ACGTTGCTGGTAAAGATGATGTAAAGCGTGAAGTTTCATGAGAAGCGCCTTGCATTGTATTTTAAGTAGTAAAGAGAAAGGCGCATTTTAATTGTGGTTTCGCTTGGTGCAACTGTCTGTGAAAAGTGACTCTCATCAGGACAGGTGCGATTACAAAAACTCAGATACCGCAGCGTCGAATAAGTTCTTCACTAGACCAATATACTCTTCAAGAATATTTATCTGCGTATAAGTCGGCTTTTGGTGCCAGAGAGAACTTAGGATTTCTTCAAGGTCGGAAACTATTTGATCTGCTTCACGCATAACCTCAAAACGCAGAGATTGTGGCATGTCTTTGTTCTGATCACAGATTGCCATGATTTGGCTAGCCACCAATTCATGAACAAGAACGTCGATGGTTTCTGAGCCTACTTTGTCACCCTGCGAAGAAAACTGCCCCAAGTTTTCCATAAAGAACTCAATCAGCGCGGCATATCCATCTGATTCAACGACCATTTTCACCTCCAATAAATAGCCTCTGTCGGCAATTTTATTGCTCTTGGAACAAAATTGGTACCAATTATTACGTACAATGTCACTTTATTGATTCTAATGTCTCCAATTTGGGATATCACGGTCTACATTATAAATTCCCAAGAACATGATAGTCTGGTTTATCAAAGTAGGCGCTTTAAAGCTCTACAATAAAGAACTTAAACCTATGATTTCATGATTTATTGCACGAGTGGCGAAGCCTTTTATAAAAAACTTCAAATAGTAACAGCCACATAGCCAATCGCTGGCCAGTGCACAGATATGAGGTAAAGGAAAAAAGATGTCTGACGAGCGGATTCAACGCACTAATCAGTTCCCGTTTTCAAAAAGCATCGTCGGCAAAGTAGGTCTCATCATGGCGATGATGACTCTATGTGCGATGCTTCTCTCGGTCTCAACCTATGTCATGCACGATAGTGCCAGCACGGATACTAACAACACCAGTCGTTTGGAAATTCCAAGTGCACTGCTTTCGGTTTCCATGCTGCGTTATGCCGGTGAAATGAACCGCAGTATGCTCAGTTATGCGTTGGGTCAAAGCCCTGCCCTAGAAAACTATTACCGCAATAAAAACCAGTTCGAGGTATCACTCAACGAACTGATAAAACTCCACGGCAAAGATACCAGTAATCTCAAGAGCATCGAGTCAATCTATGACAACTTTATTGATAAAATCGAAAACGAAGTCATTGAAGAGTATGACCCCAAACGAGAATTATGGGCACTAAACGAAAAACGTATTATCTCAGCGACACTGGCACCTGAATTGTTCGATTCCATTAGTCTGCTAGATAGTAGTAAAGACACGTCTGATTTGTTGTCAATGCAAGACACTCAGCATCACATTTGGCTGATTCGTGATGAAGTTGATGACATGATCTCCGCTTTGTTCTTCTATCTAAGCGGCGAAGAAAACCAGAAAGACCGGTTTGACGCGAATGAAGCCTTCTTCCGCAATCACATAAATTATCTGAGAAAGAACTCAACAGACAGCACTATTATCGAACAGCTTGATTTGATTGAGCGCTTGGGTAAGACGCTCACTGACCGAATGACACGTGTTTTTAACCAATACGAACCATCTAAGAAGCTGGACGCCGTATCTTCATTGAAAGCTATCAACGTCAATGAATATAAAGCGCTTGAAACCTCTCTAACCGAGTTTTCCCGCCAAACCAGTTTCAGTGCTGCAAACTCCATGGCAAATCTGCGGAATGTTCTTAAAAACAACCAGCTTTCTTTCTTCGCACTGTTCGGCATTATGTCCATCGTCAGCATCTTTGTGACTTACTACATATACAAAAAAGTAACACAGCCTATTGCGCGTCTTGCCGATACCATGCGGAATCTCGCAGATGGTAATACTGAAATTCCAATTTTATACAAAGATCGCCCTGATGAAGTCGGACAAATCTCACATGCATTAAGCTCTTTCCGGGATCACATCATTTCGCGTAATCAGGCGCGTGAACAACTCTTGTACCAAAAGGAGCTCGCGGAAACTGCCTCAAAAGCAAAAGCCCAATTCCTCGCTGCCATGAGCCATGAAATCCGTACCCCAATGAACGGTGTTATTGGCATGATAGATATCCTTCTGCGCTCAAAGCTCGATACATCTCAAATGAGTGTTGCGAATACCGTTAGGGAGTCAGCGCTTTCATTACTGGCAATTATCAACGACATTCTTGATTTTTCCCGTATAGAGGCCGGTAAAATGCGCATCGATAATGTCACAATTTCTCTTAGGCATATCGCTGAACAAGTCATGGACAATCTCGCCACGGAAGCGGCAGAGAAAAATGTCTCACTGACTCTCTTTGTCTCCCCAGAAGTGCCGACTTCCCTATTAGGTGACCCAACACGCATTAAACAAATTCTATTCAATATCATAGGTAATGGTATTAAGTTCTCTGGTGGCCAACCTCATCGTGGCGAAGTACAAGTTTGGATTACATCAGAACCTACAACTGAAGGCGCAGCCAAAATTCTTATCGAAATCCGAGACAATGGTATTGGTATCAGTAAAGACAAACTGGAAGCTATCTTCCAACCGTTCACACAAGCAGAATATTCAACCACGCGTCGCTACGGCGGTTCTGGCCTCGGTCTTGCGATAAGTCGCAATATTGCATCGCTAATGGGCGGCGCCATCGCGGCAAGCAGTGAAGAGGGTATCGGCTCAACCTTTATGGTGAGTTTCTCACTTCCCTATTCCCAAGAAGTGACGGCACCGGATGAATGCAATATTGGGTTGCTGAGAGAGTCCGCAGCATCACTAGATAATGTTATCTGCATCAACTCTCTAGAAAATGGCGCCCTAAAGGTCAGTATTGATAACTATCTGCAGTCCATGAACATTCCAGTCCAGAGCATCACTATCGAAATGTTGCATTTGCAAAGGTTCGAACGAGAAGACGTGAAATATGTTGTTCTATGCCGCGACTACCTCAAAACTAAGCAGCTGATGCCAGCCTTTGTCCCTCCAAACGTTGATATTCGCTACCTTGAGTTCGATATGAATTTGCCCGTGCATCGCTATGGAGGCATGGACGTGTTTGCTATTTTCTCTTCACCATTAAAACTTGCCAGCCTGCTGAGTGGCTTGCGGATCTGCGTTGGTCTGGAAAGTCCTGACTATCCGGTTATCGACACTCGAGGCAAAGAAGCCTTTATAGAGCGGACAGAGGAAACCCAAGGCACCATTTTGGTCGCAGAAGACAATGCGACAAACCAAACGGTTATCGAAAAACAACTTACCTACCTTGGTTATCATGTTGTGATGACGTCTGATGGCCTGGAAGCACTCCGAGCCTACCGCAACAAAGCGTTCACATTGGTTCTAACTGATTGCCATATGCCCAATATGGACGGTTATGAACTGACGAAAGCTATTCGTGAAATCCAGAAAGAACGCGCTGAGTTTGTTCCAATTGTTGCTCTCACGGCCAATGCACTAGTTGGTGAGGCTGAAAGGTGCATAGAAACCGGTATGAACGACTTCATCGCTAAGCCGGTAGAGATCGATGTCATACAAAAAGTGCTGTCAAAATGGTGTGCCCAAAGCAAGCCTTTCGAGGCGCCGAAAGATGAATATCAAAAGACCATGAGTGAATCTTCAGCCAGTAAAACGGCTGCGGAGCAGGAAGCATTAACTTCCCTGCATGATATTAAGGTCGAACTAGATCCTGAAGTGCTGAAGAAGCTTTTCTGGGGGGATACAGAGACCTATGCAGAAGTGCTGGGTGAGTTCATTAAACACTGTGAGCCTGAGCTCAATGTCCTTTCTGACTTCCGCGCTCCTTATAATTACGCAGAAATAAAAATGCTCTCCCACAAGCTGAAAACATCTTCCCGCAGTATAGGGGCTATTGAGTTGTCTGATCTTTGTATGCAAATAGAGAAATCCGCTACTTCTGAAAATCCAGATACGGAGAGGTTGCTCGATGACCTCAGACCAGTTTTGAGTGCAACTCTGCTCACAGTACACCATAAGCATGCCGATTTATTACAATCACTTGGAGAGAGAGCGGCAGAAAATTAATAACAAGATAGATTTCAGCAGAATGCCGGATTTAGTGCCACACTTGTAAAGATTCAATCAACATCAGAACAAGTGAGCCACTCATGAGAAAAACAAAAATCATCACAACTGAAGACATTCTGCTAAAACTTTGCCAGTCAGTCACTGCCGTACTTTCCAAAGCCACAGATTCTCAGGTCCACCATTCCGCGATGGTGCAGAAAATCAGCAAAACCAGCCTAAAGCCCGATTTCGGTTGCTTTGTCCTTTTTGATGGTGGTTTTTCGGGTTTGGTTGTTATCAATTTCGATGCGAAAGCCGCGCTGGAGGTTTATCAGAAATACATGTCTCACATGGGCATTCCCAAAGAGGAATTGGCTACCCTTCACACTTCAGACGAAGTGGCAGATGTGCTGGGCGAATTGATGAATCAGATTGTGGGTGATTTCACAGGTAAAGTTAAACGCTCGCTCCATACCAACATTACACAAAACCAACCCAAAATGATGGCGATTAATAAAAACATTAGCGTCACCGTCGACAGCAATATAGAACGACCGCAGGCGCGGCGCGTCAGCTTCAACACCGAAGAAAACAATATTTTTTATCTCGAACTCTCCATGGAGCGTACAGAGTTCATTCAACTGGAAGAGTTTGAGGAAGGTGATGAAATCAATCCAGATGAAATCCTGGAAGAAGAAGTCGCTAAAAGCCTTGAAGGTAAAGAAAAGAAAAAGGGCCGTTCCAAGAAAACGGCAGAAGCTAACTCGTTAATGGATGACCTTGGGATCTAACCTCTCCTCAAATCCCAACGGCGGCTTTACGCCGCCCTTACAACAAAAATAGCCAGGGAGAATGCTGTGGACGTCATCGACTCGTGGTTGAAAAACATTCAAAATTGGTACGAAGACGCTGAACATCGAAATGTTGAATCACTCGCTGCAATCGTCTCTCAAACACCTGCAATGATATTTGACCCACCCATTGACCTGAAAAGAAGCGATGCTATTGCCTACTTTGTGGATGGTTGTACTAAGCTGCAACGTCATTATCTCTTTGAAGGCAAGACGGAAGAAGCCTTTAGCTATCTCCAGTTTTGCTATGCCAAATTGCAAGCATTGGCTTCGCGTTCAGACATCAAACCGGACATTAAGCGCTGGAGCCTTAAAAAGCTCGATATGTTGATAGTTGCCATGATGGAGTTTTGTCAACAGCAAAAAGGCGCAGCTTGGCAACGGGAAAGCCAACAATTAGTCGAACTGCATGTAACTTTCATGATGGGTCAGAACGACCTGAATTTACATACTCCAGTCAACCACCAATAAACGTAAAAAGCCGACCTATTGGTCGGCCTCACTATTCACTGTTCTAAACTATGCTTGCTGAGGAATTGGCTGAGCTTCCTCACTTTGTTTTAACGCTGCATACATCAACCCAGTCAACAAGGTACCTACGGTAATCGCCCCCAGGTAAAGCAATACTGGCGTAATCGCATTCGGAATAAACAAAACAAAGATACCACCATGAGGTGCCATCAGCTTTGCGCCAATCAGCATCGAAAGTGCACCAGTCAACGCACCGCCAACCATACATGCTGGGATAACGCGCACTGGATCGCGCGCCGCGAATGGAATGGCACCTTCTGAGATAAAGCACATCCCCAGAATAAAAGATGCTTTCCCCGCTTCACGCTCTTGAGGATTGAACTTACTGCGCGCTAGCAAAGTAGCCAGACCAATGCCTATTGCAGGCACCATGCCTGCAGCCATCACTGCGGCCATTGGCGTATAGGTTTGTGAGGCTAGGAGTCCAACACCAAAGGTATATGCAGCTTTGTTAACCGGACCACCCAAGTCGAAACACATCATAGCGCCAAGAATGACACCCAGAAGCACTGCATTGGTCGATCCCATACTGTTAAGAAATTCAGTCAGGCTATTCATCACAACCGCGACCGGGCCGCCTACAACAAAGATCATGACAAGCCCAGTCACCAAACTCGCCAGAAGTGGAATGATCAGTATCGGCTTTAGCGCGGCCATAGAATCTGGTAATTGCACCTTATCGGCGAGCAGTTTTGCAGAATAGCCCGCCAAGAAGCCCGCTACGATTCCACCCAGAAAACCCGCACCTGTAGAGCTCGCCAGCATACCGCCAATCAAACCTGGTGCGAGACCTGGACGATCAGCAATAGAGAATGCAATGAAACCAGCCAGAACCGGAACCATCAGGGCAAACGCACTCGCACCACCGATTTGCATCAGTGCCGCCGCTAATGTCCCCTCTTCTTTAAACGCCTCAATACCGAAGACGAACGACAACGCAATACACAGACCGCCCACTACAACTAAGGGCAGCATGTGGGAAACGCCTGTCATCAAGTGCTTGTATGCGCCTGTGCGTTCTTTTTTACCGCTGTTTTCAGATTTTGTTCCACCATGCTTATAGACTTCAGCTTGTTCAAATGCATTAGCCAACTCTTGTCTGGTTTTCTTCAGCACCGCGCCTGTGCTGGTTCGATAGACACGTTTACCATCAAAACGCGCCATATCAACGTCGATGTCAGCACCAATAAAGACTATATCCGCCGCCGCAATTTCTTTTTCAGTTAATTGGTTTTTCGCACCAACAGAGCCTCGGGTTTCAATTTTTACCCACATACCTTGAGCTTTGGCTTCTTGTTCAACCGCTTCGGCAGCCATGAAGGTATGTGCAACACCCGTAGGACAAGCAGTGATGCAAACAATCCGCGTCTGGACAGGTGGTCCAGCCGCTTCAACCGTTTCAATATGAGTGAAAATCTCGGCTTTCGATGTCGCCTCAACCAATAAGTGCTTGACATCGGCATAACAGGCTTCCAAAGAGGCTTGATAAACTGGCTTGCCACAGAATCTCGCCATATCAGCGACAGGCCCGACAGTGATGATAAGATCCGCTGATTCAATGTCTGAAGCGTTTGCAGGTTTAGCGGGTTTCACGGTGCTTTGGCACTCAATGACCGATTTCCATTCAAGTGCTGCCGCCGCTTTTTCAAGCATTCCCGCAGCGATAATAGTATTCGCAATACCACTTGGGCACGATGTCACAATGACTGCTTTCATCTCTCTACCCCTGTTCCTTCAATTTTTTTACGTTCACTTCGCGTCGAAGCGCTTCTACTTGCGCAATGTCTTCAACACCAACATTGACTTGAGTGACTGCCAGCGCAGAAAGCGCGGTCGCGAAACTCAGTGTGGTTTCGCGATCCCATTGGTTTAGTTCTGCCCAGCACATACCCGCAACAAGCGTATCGCCCGCGCCGACTGTGCTAACCACTTTCATTTCGGGGGGCTGACTGGCATACCAAACCCCATATTTCAGCCACAATACACCTTTCGCACCCCGTGAAATCACGACGTTATCGATACCTGTCTGGCCGAGTGTTTTACCTGCTTGGAGAAGTTCAGGGACTTCGGAGAGATGCTTTCCCGCCCATTGTGATAACTCTTCATCGTTTGGCTTGACCAACCAAGGAGAGGCCTTCAGCCCTGCAGCTAACGCCGCGTTACTACTGTCAAAAAATACCTTCTTGCCCTGCTCATGAAGCATTACAATCCAAGAGGCCAATTTTTCGGGGGATATGCCAGAAGGGAGACTGCCTGTAATGGCAAATACGTCGTGCGTTTTCGATAATGTCTTGAGGGTTTGTTCAAGCTTTAGCACGTCATTTTTAGACACCGTCACACCCGGGAAATTAAGATCCGTCACGCGACCAGACTCTTCCACCAACTTCACATTTGTGCGAGAGGTGCCTGCAACACGGACAAAACCATCATGAATACCCTTTTGCTCAAATAGCTGTGTGAACGGGTGCTGGTTTTCAACTCCCATAAAACCAGTCACTGTGACTTCAGCACCGAGTTCAGCTAAAACTTTGGCAACGTTAACACCCTTACCGCCCGGGTTTAGGTTTGAAGATTGGATGAGGTTGACTGTGCCTGCCTTCAGTTCATCCAAATCACCAGTCATGTCCAGTGCCGGGTTAAGCGTAACTGTTACAACACGAAATTGAGTCATGGTTTACCCCTCACCCAGACCAGCTTCGATGGCTTGGCCAATTGCATCAATAGCAACTTGTGCGTCAACACCATCAGTGGTGAATTCAAGCTCATGGCCTTGTCTCACGCCCAACGCAATCACTTTCATCAGGCTCTTCGCATTCACTTGCTTGCCATCGCCATCCAGGTTTAATACCCAAATTTGAGAATCGAATTTCTTCGCAATGCTAACCAACATCGCGCCGGGACGAGCATGAAGACCATGTGCATTCTTGATTTTGAAAATTTGGCTCAGCCCTCCCTGACGAATGTCAGTAAAAGCCTTAATCACAGATTCTGGGGAAGCGCCAAACACGTCCGCTACTTTTCCATCAAACAACAGTTTGCCGATGTTTTTCATGATTTCTGCGTGCTCATCGGTGTTAGCAGCAACTGTAATTAGACCTTTTACTGCCTTACCGTCAACGTCAAACCCTTGCTCAGATGAAATGAAAGCAATCGAGGTTTGTTTCACACCTATAGAAGAAGCATTTATCCAAAGCCCCTGTCCTAAACAAATGGGAGATTGACCCAAAAGCGCAGAAACATAATCCTGGTCGACAGCATTGGCGTTTTTCAATTTGCCTGCACACACCGCACTCATGGAAAGCAAATCTGTCGCCGGGAAGCTCAATGTGATGGTACTTTCATCGAAAAGCAGGACTTGCTGGTTCGCTCCTTTCAATACAGAGAGAATTTGCTCTGCATGAGTTGCAGTTTTCAATTTTTCTTCAACACCCTCAGCGGAAAGTACATGGGTAAGTTGCTTTAAAATTCCCAAATGTTCGTCAGATTTAGCCGCAATACCAATAGCAAGGTAAACAGTATTGCCGTTACCCCAATTAACACCATTCGCAAAGTGATGGATTTGCACACCGGTTTGTTTCACTAAATCGCGCGTATCGGTAGTACCATGTGGAATCGCAATACCATTTCCCAGGTAAGTTGAATTCTGGTTCTCTCGCGACAGCATGCCGGAGCTATACCCTTCGACAACCAGACCTTTGGCAACCAGATCATCAGCGATGTGTTCAATGGCTTCTTGCTTCGTCGCAGCATTTTTTCCAAGTTGCACGTCACCTTCCGTGAGTTCGAGCATAATACTTACCTTAGATTTCATTGAGCCAAGCTCTTTGTTCATTTGCCCCGCCACACACTAATCGTTGTAGCCAAGCCGGTATATTCCTATCCAGTCACGTTTAAACCGACTTTAGGCTTTTACGCCTTCTTTGCTGAATCGTTTCATCAACCAAACCAAAAAACAGGTTTCATGCACAGTTTTTATGTTTGCTGAAACCTTTCAGCTAACAATGCTGAATCCATTCAGCTTATAATGCAAAGAATCGAGAAGATGCTATGCACTTTTTATGATCACGCGCTCAGAGTAATACCGTTCTGATGACACGTTCATCATTGGCTTGAGGGGAAAGAAGTTAATGAAACTTGATGAGATAGCCCGTTTGGCTGGAGTCTCGCGTACAACGGCAAGTTACGTGATAAATGGGAAATCAGCGAAATATCGCATCAGCGAGCGTACCCAACAAAAAGTGATGGAAGTTGTGGAAAAGCATAATTTTCGTCCAGACCACGCGGCCAGTGCTCTACGCGCTGGAACAACCCGATCTTTTGGTCTTCTCATTCCTGACTTAGAAAACAGCAGCTATGCAAAAATAGCGAAATTACTCGAACGTGATGCGCGTCAAGCTGGATATCAATTGATTATCAGTTGTTCCGATGACAACGCCGAAACTGAAAAACAAGTAGTTAATATGTTGATAGCACGCAAGATTGATGCACTCATTGTGGCAACTTCCCTACCCGCAGATAATGACTTCTACCCAACTATTCAAGCCGCTGGTACACCGGTGATAGCTATTGACCGTGCGTTAAACGATGAGCACTTTGCCTCCGTGATCAGTGAAGATCTGGATGGTGCTTTTGCACTAACCAATCACTTAGCAAAGATGGGAGCCAGCACCATAGGCTTGATTGGTGCCGTGCCTGAATTGGGCATTTCTAAGGAACGGGAACAAGGATTTCTTTCAGCCGCAACAAAAGCGAATGCAAAGACACAAATCACCTACGGAGAGCACTTTAGTCAAAATGAAGCTAAGCGACTTATCCTGCAATGGTATCGTTCAGATAGAATGCCAGACGCGATTCTTACCACTTCATATGCGCTGTTTGAAGGAGTGCTTGACGCAATTCTAGAAGAACCTGAGATTAGTGAACAGGTAATATTCGCGACGTTTGGTGATAATCGCATGCTGGATTTCATTCCAATGAAAGTGCAGTCACTGCCTCAGCAGTTTGAGCTCATCAGTGAACATGCGTTGGAACTCACACTCAATGCCGTAGCTGGAAGGTATCAAACTGGCGTTGAAGTGTTACCGAGAAAGCCTAGGTGGCGTAATTGACACGACTATCAATGTTTAATTTTTAAACCTGATGCAGTTTAATTTTGTCTTACCTCTGCTCTTGATGAAGTTATCTCTATTTTTCCAAGATAGCCTCCATTTAGCGGAGCCAATTTTCTTGAACTCATCACTGAGGTCTTTTTCATACTGACGGGAAAGATCATTATTCCCTGTAATAATAAATTCTTGATCTGATTCGTATAAGTGTCCTTTTCTGTATTGCCAAACAGCATGCGCTTCGATGGTATAGGATAATAATTCAGTGGTATCGGGAATTGGGAGACTAGCTGTTATATCAGTAGTCACTGTATTATCGATTCTATAAACCGATAAAAAAGAATCAGAAAAAATTCTATCTTTATTATTGGTCGAGCAATTCCACTTACCAACGAGTTTTTTCTCTACTGACGCACCATCCTCTTTAAGGGTCTGAGTGCAACCCATCATGGTTGCCATCATTATCGCCGCTATGGCAATCCGTATTGAACAATCCATTTCAAACGTACTCCTATTCCTGCATCGTCAACCATTGTGTTAGTTGCTACGCAAATCTTAGTTTCATCTCAGGATACATTCTTTTATCAACACCCGTTAATATCGACCTTCCCATATTCAATAAACTTTTTTCATAAACGTTGAGACACTTTGGGTTGCCCAATGGACCAAAAGCCTATTGCGTTTAACGCTACAAAACCGCTCTGTATATATATTCTTATCAATGACGTCTGAACATTCTTTATGGACGCTTGGTCACTGGTACCGTCTCTCCCTCCCTCAAATTTATCTGGACTTTCATAGGTACGGCCGTAATAAAGCCTCTAAAACCTTTGAGATTGCGGAGGCTCCTCGAATAGACATGACGTTTAGAATATCAAATAAAGCAAGTTAACATGTATTTCTTGACCACCGCACATACCATCCGCCACTAACGTTAACCCCATTTCTGCCCTAGCGGTAAGGGCAAGCTTAAGCCAAGCTTGTTCTGTTGGGCCTGTATCGATCATCAACCTCCCTCCAGAAGGACACGTCCCTCCCCACATTTGATTCGTTTCTTTAAAAATCACGCTATCTCTGCCTGTCTCAATAGCCTCAGCCTTTATTGACTCTGTCTCAACAAACGCCAGGGCACTGCTAGAAAGCGCAGCAAATACGACAGCTGAGACAAGTTTTTTCATCATGACTTTATACCCTTGTCAGTGTTGAACACGTTGCAAGAGAACTTTAGACAAACATTTATTGAGCGTATTATTAATTAATCATGTGTATGACAAACTTCACATTGTCTTTATTTTGATACTCGGGAGGGGTTGTTGGCCTTTGGTGATGGTTTTTGTAGCAGTTTGAGGGGATTTTAAAGGAAAAAGCGTGGCGTCAGCATCCGGGGCCGTGCCCACTAAACCGATGACTGAGCTTTTGACGGTGCGGATTGGACTGGGTCCCCCATCCAGCTCGACCATTTCGATCCCGCGCCGAAACTGTCCGGGCATGCGAGATACTCATAGGGCAAGAAGTGCCCCCGAGGATGCCGCAGGTATTGAAAGACATTCAGGTGAAACTTTCATCTCTGGAATAATTATTTGCTGTTTGTTCGCGGAAACCGTTTAAGTCGATGCCAACAAAAAGGCTTCAGTGACGGGTAAGCGCTTATCATTGCTTTTACACATATTTGCATATGGGGTTATTGAGGAAAGTCCTGTGGGCCGAGGTTATCGACCGCCCAAACGTAAAGACTGGTTAGTGGCCATTTGGCCTCAATAAGTTGGTCGCGAAAGATGTGCGTTACCTGTTTTTGAGTAAACGGTAGCTCGGCGCGGAACTGACAAAGGATGTCATGCACCAGACTCGCTTCCCACGTCCAGGGCTTGCTGAATCTCAGCGTCCCGTCTGGCGTGCCTATCGTGACAAGCCCAAAGAAATGCCATTTCGGGGAGCAGCCGTCCCAGGCATACCCGGTTTTTATCATGATTTGGCCGTGTTCAATTTTGGTCCAGTCATTTTCAAACACGATTCCGTCAAAAAAAGCGTGTTGGAAATAGAAAGGTTCTGAGAGGCGAAAGCGCCAGACATTCATACTCAACATTCCTTTTCAAGGTTCTGAGCCACAACCCTAGCACAGGGTTCGATGTCTGCGACCACTTCATCAATACCCTTTGTGAGAAACGGTAACAAAACGCCGTCACGGTTCCAACCACCTGTAGGGTATGAAAAGCAGAACGAAGAAAGGCTTAAAAGTGTCTACTGACTCGGTGGCTATGTAACCCTAGCCTCGAAACTCGCCAACACCTATTGAGGTAGGTTCTTAATCCTCTTAATAACCTAAAACATCCCAACCGTTATTGACAGATTCTTTGACACAGTTCTTATACATTGCATTCAACTAAACAAACTGTTGAGACTGCTGACGTGAGCACGTTAATTGAGCAAATATTTCAAGAATTAGTTACAGATCTTGGCATCGACACACTTCAGCCAAATGAAGACGGGCATTGTACTTTGATGGTTGATGAGACTATTTTGCTGGGCATTGAGTTGGACCCTAAACGTGAACGACTGATCCTAACATCGCTAGTAGGATCATTAAGTTCTCAACAAGGCATAAAACAACTATCAAGCTTAATGCAGTTCAATAAAGCCTTGTACAAAGAACTCAACATGTCCCTAAGTCTTGAAACTCACACAGCGAGTATCGTTCTGACATACAGCGTAGATGCTGGTCTTTGTAGTGTGTTTGACCTAGAAAGCGCACTGTCGTGTTTCATCAGTCAAACAGAGAAATGCCGTCATTTGTTAGAGAGTACCCAAGAGGACTCGGTCCCTAAAACCAGCATGCTAAACGCTGCTATCTGCGTTTAATTTTCCTCAAGAATTTATAGAGATACTGATATGGCTATACAACTAGAACAGTTTCTTAGTGTTGCTAAAAACAACGCTGTGGTTGCCAATCAAAACAATCAAGGAGAGGTCACTTTAAAAAGTGGTCGTTTTGAATGTAGAACGCTTTTTCCTTTTGCGAAGCAAACTCAATCCAACCTTAACCTTCAAACCATGGGGCTCTTCCTCAACTCATTACAGAAAGAGTACGGAAGTGATATCACCTCACATTTAGCTTCTAAGTTAGATATTACCACCGGTAGTAAACCACTAAGCGGAAAAGTCATCCAGGCCATTGTTGGTGAGGCGAATGCCATCAGAAAGGCCATGACCACTTTCAATGCCCAAGCCGTTCATGATTTTATTGCCTCCCCAAATGGCGCCCAAAAGTTACTTGCTAACAACGAACACGGGCAATGGTTGGCTCCAAGTCATGCAGCAGGAAAACAATTTGAAGGCTTGCTTCACGAGGCATGCGACAAACAACACCATCAATTGAGTCAACGAGAGATTGCTGGGATCGCCCAAACCGTTATTGATGACATACATCGCCTTCCACAAAGTATTCAAGAAGACTTCACCAAAGTAGCGGATGCGTTCAATCAGAAAGATCACTATAAAGTACTTCACAACCTCGATAATTGTGCGCAAAAGATCATGCTACGCGCGCAATTTGACTTAGCTGATGTCGATAGACAAAAGCTTGGCGCTGACGATAAGAGTGGGTACCAGCAACGTATCGTGTCTGAATTAACGCAAAGCCTATCTCAGACTCAAGCCAGTGATTTACTCAACTCTATTCTTAATCATCCAACCAGCAAAGAACTGGTCCAATTACTCAACTCTCCAGGATTCAAAATGCAATTGATGGATGATCTAGAACAAGCTGATATTTCACATGAAGAGCAGTTGCTAACACTGACTAAACTGTGTCGAACTGAAACACTGCTTGATGCGCTAATTACAGAGTTAGATAAACACGCACATGATATTGACAAAGCATCGCAACGTTTAAATGATTGGATAAGTTACTATGGACAAGGTATTGGTGCCGGTGAGATTTCGGCATCAGCTCCTGAGTTTGCTTCTGCCTTTTTGACGATGCAAGCCAATGACAACCACTTAAATCTTGACGATTGCGGGCTAACTCAAGAGCCTGTTGCAGCGCTAACCAAACAATATGTCACGCTGACTACCCCTAGTGCCGTCACCAATGTACTAAAAGAAATTGCCGCAAAAGTGGATGAAAAACGCAGTGAGCAGTTTGAGAAAGACTTTGGTCGAGCAACTTATCTCGTTGATGGTGCACAAATCAGTCGTAATGAAGATCCAATATTGGATGACATCAGCAAAATGCCGATAGACGTAAGCTACTTCGCTAACCAAGAGTTGTTTGCAAGCGTCTTTATCTCTTTGATGAATGAACAAGGCATCACGCCAATAGGCGACCCAACATCCACGTTCAATTTGTACAATAAAGAAGATGGCACAATGGAGCTTCATGCCCAATTGGACATGGAACTTAAAATGATGATTGGTTTAAACGAAGAGCCATTAGATTCGGATAAAAGCTCGCTGCATCTTGAGGTCAATTTAACGATCGCAGCGCACAATAACCAAATTGATGCCAAGTTAAATGGACCAATCAACATCGACTATCGAGCCATTCCTCTTTAATTCCGCATAATGAGATTCCTGCAACATCCAAGCCTCGATAGCGTCGAGGCTTTCTGTTAGCTTGGAATGCGTCAATTTTACGGGCATAAGCTCGCTAACGACCACCTTGATCATCACACGCATGGATATCCTTAAACGTAAGCGCCCCATGAACCCCACATTCTTATCATGCTGAGTTCGCCATAAGATCAAACCTCCCACCACAAGGAGATTTTGATATGGCCAATCGACGTACTGACCAAGAATGGAAAACCCTGTTCGAACACTATGAATCCAGCCAACTCTCACAACGTGTTTTCTGTGAACGTCACGGGCTGAGCCTTTCCACTTTCTATGCCAAGCGCCAGCAATTAACGCGTTCAGAAACGGCAAGCTCAGGCGGCTTCATTAAAGCCGAAGTCATCGAGAAGACAACGAAATACCAACCTCAAATAGCAACGGCTCACATGACGCTTCTCGTCAATGATGTTGAGTTGAGTATTCCTCAAGGCACACCAGCCGCTTATCTGGCAGAGCTCATCGGGGCCTTGTCATGAAGAGCATGTTGAGCGCCCCGAATATTGTAAGCGCCCCATGAACCCCACATTCTTATCATGCTGAGTTCGCCATAAGATCAAACCTCCCACCACAAGGAGATTTTGATATGGCCAATCGACGTACTGACCAAGAATGGAAAACCCTGTTCGAAC
>NZ_FIZY01000054.1 GCF_900060185.1 Grimontia marina
CCCAGCAGCCCACGAATGTGATTGAGCAAACGCGTCCGCTCAGACGAAAGGTGTCGCCGCATCTGTAGGAAGGTCTGTTCATCCTGCTGCTCCACGCTTTTTACTGCAACATGACGGATGGCTCCATGAACGCTAGCCTCTGCGATGGCCTGTGCATCGTTGTAATCATTTTTCTGCCCCCGCAGATACCCTTTGACATGCTGAGGAGGTAACAACTCAACGTCATGCCCTAGCAGCGAAATCTCACGCCCCCAATAGTGGGCAGAAGCACAAGCCTCCATGGCGACAATGCAGCGCTCTTGCTGAGCCAAGTACCGCAGGAGTTGGCTCCGGCTCAGTTTCTTCTTACCGATGGGCTTTCCCTGCTGGTTTAACACGAAGAGGTAAAAGCTATTTTTTGCCAAATCGATACCGAGCGTTTTACACTTGTTCATGGTCTTCTCCTGCTTATCTAGATAGTCGATAACACTTCTATCTTGGCGCATTATGACGCCGGACTGGAGTAGGAGGAGACCATCTCATCAAACAAATTGAAGAGGTAGCATTCAGCAAGCTTTACTAGCGTTGTGATCGCGGCGTTCCTTTGTAGGTGTAGGCATCTCCATCGAAAAGGGAAAAAGGGAAAAAGGGGCAAGATAACCAAAGAGAACATATGTGCCCCCTTTGGTTACGTTGAAGGTGTTCAACTCAATCAAGACTGATTGGTTTGTCCGGTTAACTATTGGACGACCTGCTCTTCAGGGGCTTTTTTAGAAATCAAATAATACAATACAGCCCCAAGCGCAGTTCCAATAACCCAGGAAAAACCTTCCAAGCTTGCAAACGTCGGAATCCATACTGTCATCACTGAAAAGATAGCTGGCAACACAAATGCAATTAGCGCCTTACGATTCCAACCATTATCATAGAAATACTCAGTACCTTCTTCCGCTGTAAAAAGATGCTCAACATCCAACTTACGGTTTCTTATCATGTAATAGTCAGCAATCATAATGCCGTAAAATGGCAGGGCGTCCGCATGAATGTTCAGATTTTGGCCATTGACGTCAATCCAGCCCAAAGAACCTGCTCAAGGAAAGTAGGGTTCATCATGCAGCGTTTTTGCTTCATCGGCACGCTAATCTTGGTCGGCTCTGCTCTGAGCATGTTAAGCGCCATATGTCTTAATCCCGCTAGGTTTTCCGCTGCGTTTTCTCGGTAAATCTGGCAAGCGTCTTCCCGCAGACTGACATCTAAAATCCAATGCATGGATTCTATGCCCCAAGGAGCTCGGATGGCCTCTGCCGCTTGCTCTGAAGTCAGTTTCGCTGAACTAATGTAGTAGCGGTATTCCAACTCGGGCTCTTTGCCCTTTGCTGCGCGGTAACTCTCGACCATCACAATGCTGCTTAGCTCACTCCAAGTGGAGAAGTCTCCAACCAATTCACTGGCGCTCAGTACATGATAAGTCCGCGCTTCAACCCGGATTTTCTGCTTTTCAACTTGACATGCACTTGTGTCAATCGGAGCTCGGCGGTGTGGGGCGAAGGCGGCCTGCAACGCCGCTGCTAACTTGCCCTGATTACCTTTCACTGCCAGTAAGTAATCGCCACCTTTATGCGTGATAGCCTTGGCTATCTTGGTTTGGCAGGCCATAGCATCAATCGTCACGATAGCACCTCGCAAGTCGAGCATCTGGATCAGTGCGGGTATCGCGGTGATTTCGTTGCTCTTAGTGTCAGTTTTTAGCTGACCCAATACAAGTTGGTTGGCGCTGGCATAGGCACTTACCATATGGATGGTACTTTGCCTGTCTTCTCTGTCATAAGAGCCGCGTAAGGTTTTACCATCAATGGCAACTACCTCACCGCAGGTTAATGTGTGCACGGCCTTCATCCAAGCGAGAAAACAATCGCGGAATTCAGTGGGGTCGATATTTGAAATCAGACGGGCAAAGGTATCATCAACAGGCACCCCTTTTTCAAACAGGCCCTGTTTAAGAAACCACTCATGGTGACCAAGGACGTACTCTCGAATGTCTGTCCAGCCTTGGCCTCCCGCTATGACGGCACAGATTGAGCCAAACAAAATATCGAACAGAGGGTAGTCGACTTTTGCGCTTTGTCGCTCGTCGCGGATGAGACTGAAATGGGCTTTTATGGTCTCTAAATTCATGGCTACTCCTCAAAAGAGGAGCATAAGATCACAGTCGACCCGTCAGGTCAATTTTGACCTCGAAATGGGCGAAAAACGTTCATGATCTTGCCCTGGCTAGGTATACGGATGTATGAAATTGATGATTTGGATATTTCTAACAAAAGACAATTCAACATCAAACCACTCCACCCGTGGCGTCCAAAATACTGCCCGTTGTGTAAGATGCATCCTCTGAAAGTAAAAAGCATATTGCTCTCGCGACTTCTTCAGGTTCCCCGCCACGTTGCATAGGGATGCGCGGCGAAAGTCTCGCGACGCGGTCTGGCTCTCCGCCATCGGCATGAATATCGGTGTGAATAAAACCCGGTCTGATGCCGTTTACGCGAATACCTTCCGCGGCAACTTCTTTGGCAAGTCCAATGGTTAAGGTATCTACCGCACCTTTGCTGGCGGCGTAATCGACATATTCGCCTGGTGAGCCAGAACGCGATGCACCAGAAGAAACATTCACAATCGCTCCGCCCTTTCCGCCGCGTTCGGTGCTCATGCGTTTTACCGCTTCGCGGGCGCAAAGAAAACTGCCGATGACGTTGGCCATCAATACCTTATTAATGCGCTCTGCAGTTAAATCCACCAGCTTGATTTGGGTGAAAAGGATACCTGCGTTATTGACCAATCTAGTTAGTGGCAGCACCTTGGTATCAATCGCGGCAAAGAGTATGGCAACGCCCTCTTCCGTCGAAATGTCTGCTTTTACTGCAAAGGCGCTGCCGCCGTTTTCTTCAATCTCTTTGACCACCTCGTCTGCGGCATCAGCGTGGGATTGATAATTCACACACACGGTATAACCCTGCTCAGCCAGCAATTTTGCAGTTGCGGCTCCAATGCCGCGGCTTGCGCCTGTCACCAGCGCGATTTCCTGTTTGTTCGTCACGGTGTATTTCTTCTCTGTGGTGGGCCTACCATATCTTAGACAGGCGGTTAGAGTGTTTCTACGTAGCTTGGGTCAGTCAATGTTCGCAACGCACAAACCTTCGAAGATCGTGACTCTTCTAACGAGTCATCGCTATTCATTGTTCGTGCTGTATACCGATTGTTTTTCTCATGTTTTGACTTACCACGTGATAACCAGCATGTTCGTACAAGGCTTGAGCAGCCGAATTGAAACCAAAGACGTGAAGATCTACACACTTCGCTCCCAGTTCCAGAGCGGTTTCTTCAAGGCAGTACAGTGCTGATTTTGCATACCCTTTTCGCCTAAAACGTTCATTGATACCAATGCTATATACAAAGGCTGACTTCGAATGGTTTTCGCCTTTTAATTCAATCCAAAGATGTCCAACGCACTCCCCGTTTTCGTTTTCGAATATGTCGAACAAGTGATGATTTTCAGTTTCCAGGCCATCTGGCAACAGAAGGGAATGCGCTTCTTTAGACTTTTCCATTGCCTCTGATTCGCTCCAACGACCGGACTTGATGTTTGCCAATGCATAGTCAGAAATAGCGGAACTTAGATACTCGGTAAATGACCCTTCACTCATGGCTTTAAGTGATACTTGCATATCAGCATGACCTCCTTTTGAACACTGAATTGGGCGTTAAAGTTCATCAACAACGTCCTTAATCTACATTTACATCAACTTCTAACCGTCGTACAACATTTCGTTGCTTCATCTGCCCCTGTTTCTTCATCAAGGCTTACTTCTTCCCTGCATTTGGAAAATCTATGTTGTCGATATCTACGACCTGCCAAGGACGGTTCTTGTTTCTGAAGATGCGTTTATTCTGCTTGGGGTAATCCGCTTCATCATGGTCGAGACGCTGACCAACTATAATGCAGCGAAGGGTTTCGTTACCTGTGTTAATCATAATGTGTGGCAGTCCGCCAGCAGGATAGCCAATGAAATCTCCCTCGCCCACTTCGAAGTCTTCATCATCAATAGTGACAGTTGCCGTGCCGGAAAGAATGTAGACACACTCATCTTCAAAGTAATGGACATGATACTCGGTCGATTCGAACCCTGGCTCAATCTCGACTACATGAAAGCCCAGTCCAGTCAGGCCAACTACATCGCCAAGCGCTTTTCCGGTTCGTACCGCTTTAGGGTTCAGGAAATGGGTTTTGGTTACCCCTTCCATAGCTTCGATATCGTGTTTTTTAACGATGTATTGGCTCATTGCTTCTCTCCTTTTTCCTCCAACAATGCACAGCATTTAAGGAGAGAATCAATGTGAGAAAATAGTGATGAAATAGAAATGAGATCACTGTCTCGCAAAGAACAAAAAGAAAACCGCTGACTTCACAGCGGTTTCTCTAATTTAAGCCTGATTTTGTTCGTTTAGTGAAAGCGGGGAAACAGTGTGTCATCCAATTCCAACCGCTCACCTTGTAGAGAGACCGGATTCATTACATCATCGATGCGCGGGTCAGACAGCATCCGCTCCATTCCTGCATCTCTAGCCTCTCTCGAAGGCCAGATAATCCAAGAGAAAAGGACAACAGATGGACTATCTTCAACATCGGATGCGGCAAGTTTCCGCGAAGATTCCTGTTCATTACAGTGAACCACATTGATTGCCCCATAGGTGCGCATCAAGGGTACGGCGTCCTGAACCAGACGCTTGTAGGCTTCTTTGTTTGCGACAGGTAAGGCCGTCACCAATCCATCAACATATAGCATGATCTACAACCTCCGCCGATTCAGTTCCACTCCAATAGCACCCCTGAAAACGGCTTTATGATCAAGCCACTGACTTCCTATTTAGTTTTATCTTATTGAATTTATTTGACTATACCCAAATAACCTGAAGATGTAGGATTCAGGTTGTTTGGGTATAAAGGTAAGCACATCACCAATCGTTTTATGCATTTAACTTTTTCATCTTTGCTCTAGAAATAATAACCTTCTTAACTTGCCAGTCACTGACTCATAAGCGAGACATGCAAAAAGTTTCTTATTTGTATTTGATATTGGAAGGAAAAATTATTTTCTTTGGAGACGTAGATTTTAGGCTTTGAAACTTTAAAGTTAGGTAACCGCGAGAGGTGTAAAGCACTCACTTTATTGCCTCAGCTTCAGTCTAAATAGCTATTCGTTGGCTGCCAGCCATTTTCTCAGCAGACCCGCTAATTTAACCTGTTCTTCTTCGGACAGTACGGCAAGGATCTGGCGTTCATTCTCAACATGCTGCTCGATGGCTTTGTCGATCAGAGATTTACCTTCTTCCGTCAAGGTGACTAAACAACTTCTTCTGTCGGTTTTGCTTGCTTGTCTAATCACCAAACCCTGTTTTACTAAGCCATCTACCCGTGTGCTCATCGCGCCGGAAGAGAGCATCAAGGTTTGATAAAGATCTGTCGGTGTAACAGGTTTCCCCGCGCGGCGCAGGGAAGCCAGAATGTCGAACTCGATATTACTGAGTCCGTTTTGCTTAAATACTTCATCCAACTTCGGGGTGATGATTTGTTTCGCCCTCCCGAGGCGACCAATCACCCCCATCGGCGAGCAGTCTAATTCCGGTCTTTGTAACGCCCACTGGGCGATAATGGTATCGACATGATCGGCTTTCATTGCGTCTTTCACTTCAGCAATCCATTTCTCTTTTTCAAAAGATACTTGATCAAAAGAGGTAAAGTGAATAATTTATCTTTTATAAAAGATACTTTTTGAAAAAACTTTGACCGGAGACACACGTGGCAAACTACCTGTTAGCTGCACTTGTTCCCATTTTGTGGGGAAGCACATACTCAGCCGTCAGCCTTTTCTTGCATGACCTCTCCCCTTTCTGGGTGGCAGTATGGCGTGCTTTGCCTGCAGGTTTATTGCTTCTGTTGTTGAAACCGGGCCGCCCGCCGCTCGCTTGGTCAAAAATGACTTTGCTCAGCGTATTCAATATCGCCGCATTCTTTCCACTGCTGTTTATCGCCGCTTACCGCCTCCCCGGCTCTGTCGCAGGAACCTTGGGAGCAACACTGCCGCTTCAACTGATGTTGATGCAATGGCTAGTGGAAGGAAAACGCCCTCAGCTAAAGATGCTTGTTCTCGCAATGCTAGGTTTTGCAGGTATTGTGATGATCCTAAACCCGAGTGCTGATATCGACCCAATTGGCGCAGCGGCAGCACTGACAGCAACGGCATTGGTCGCCAGAGCATCTCTGTGGCTGAAAGACTGGCCTGTCACAGATATTTTCCGCCTGACTGCCTGGCAATTAACGTTAGGCGGTTTGTTATTGATACCTTTGGCATTCATTGTGGAAGGAGCTCCAAAGCCCATTGCCACCCACGAACTGCCAGGTCTGGTTTGGGTTAGCCTGCTTAACAGTTCGTTCGCTTACTGGGCTTTCTCGCGTTCGATTAAGAAAATTGGCGCAGACAGTATGGCAATGATCAGCATGCTTAATCCCGTGGCTGCCGTCACACTGGGGATCTTTTTAG
Source organism: Grimontia marina (assembly GCF_900060185.1). Taxonomy (GTDB): domain Bacteria; phylum Pseudomonadota; class Gammaproteobacteria; order Enterobacterales; family Vibrionaceae; genus Enterovibrio; species Enterovibrio marinus. Next base: position 6,573 of record NZ_FIZY01000054.1, read on the forward strand.
TGGGTGAGGTATTGGGGTCATACCAATGGCTTGGTATTGCCATGGTCATGATGAGCCTGATGCTGATGATTTACAGCAAACAAAGGGCGCAACGAACACTAACGTTAAAACCCTCCCTGTAATCAAGTTATCAAAGCCCCTAGAGAAAAGGGGCTTTGTTGTTTTCACTTATTTTTAAGACAAAACTCCGGCAGACATGCAGAAAAGGTTGAAGCAAATCTAATATTTACTCTCAAGCAGATGCATATCTCCTGGTTAATTTCTTGGATGAAAACACCAAAATAAACATTTAATTTAAAATATTTAATACAATAAATACACTAATTCAGACTTAAATGCCAAATACCTCCTTAAAAGTCACATCTTTTCGCTATTTAGCACAACTTGAACAGCACCTAAAGCCAATGCTAAATGTTCTTTTACTCGAAGGAATGGAGGAAGACATCATGGAAATTCGTATCGACGATCTGAGCGGCTCGGAAATCAATGGACTCCTCCAGGAACACCTCAATAACATGCACGAAATCAGCCCACCGGAAAGTGTTCATGCGCTCGACCTCAGCGCGCTGAAATCACCAGATGTCACGCTGTGGGGCGTGTGGATTGAAGGCGAACTTGCTGGTTGTGGTGCGCTGAAGAAAATCGGCCCGTCGCACGGTGAAATCAAATCCATGCGCACATCACAAAATCACCTGAGAAAAGGTGTCGCTGCGAACTTGCTCGCACATATTCTCCAAGAATCACGCAGGCGTCAGTACACGCGTCTAAGTTTAGAGACAGGTACTGAACCAGAATTTCAGCCAGCGCATCGTCTTTACGAGCGTTTCGGCTTCGAAGCTTGCGCCCCTTTTGGAGACTACAACGAAGATCCAAACAGCGTCTTCTATACAAGGGTTCTGCAACAGTTCAGCCCTGCCTAACGTTAAGGACAACGTAGATTCAGGTTTATGAACAAAAGAATAGAAATTATTGATTACCACCCGCGCTACACGGAACAAACCATTTCCATGTGGCGCGGAAGCAAAGAGAGAGCCTTGGGAATTCCCGAGGCTCATGATTTTGAAGCACACCGCTATTATCTCAACCGCATTCTGACGGCGACTAACCGGGTTTATCTGGCGATAGAAAAGCGCAGTGAACGCGTGTTGGGCATGATTGCCTTTGATGAGAACGCAATTACCCAGCTTTACGTCGATTGTGAGTATCAGCTTCAGGGCATTGGCAGCGCCTTGGTGGAGTTAGCCAAGGAAACTACCAGCAATAATCTTCAGCTTTATACTTTTGAAATGAATGAGGTAGCGAGGCGGTTTTGGCGCAAGCATGGTTTTGTCGAAAAGCAAATTGGCCAGCACGACAATGAAGAAGGTCTGGTAGATGTGCTTTGCGAGTGGATCCGTGGAGACGACTTTCCCACCCTTCAATACGCGGCGATGTAACCCCACTTCCCCCCGTTTTTCATCACATCAATCAGATTTACACCTCGAATTTGTGCAATGGTAATCGGGTGGTTTCTCACCACAACCACCTGATATTCCATAAAATTCACATCCAGCATCCATCAATATCTTTCATCGTCACAAGCAATAAATTGACTTGTCGCTAGCTTCGCAAAGCTGTAACTTGCGCGCTCTTTGGTGCGGTGCCGAGCAAGTGGATGAAATGAGCGCCGCCGGAGCCTGGTACGCTGAGCAGTCGCCCTGTCTGGGCATTCAGCGATAACGATAGTCTTGATTATTCAATCAGTTCTTACAAATGTGAGCAGCAATATTCCGCCAAACGGCTATCGTTTACTTGAGTTAGTGTCAACGAATGATGCGCTCACTCCATCCGTTCGAAAATCACTACCTGGGGCTTTAACAGCGATGACTGATAAAAACACGGCTCGACCAGCAGTCGAGGACAATAACCAAGCTTTATCAAATAACCGATTGCTTGTTGGCTGGCGTGAATGGGTTGCCTTACCAGATCTGGGTATCTCTGCAATTAAAGCGAAAGTAGACACGGGCGCTCGCACCTCTTGTCTGCACACTTTCGGCATCAACGAATATGAAAAAGATGGCGAGAAGTGGGTGAAGTTTATGATTCACCCTATTCAAGATGACAGTGTGACCGAAAAAGAGTGTCACGCAAAAGTCAAAGATATGCGCACAGTGCGCGATTCAGGCGGTCATGAAACGCTTCGATATGTCATAGAAACAACCATGGTCATTGGCGAGCTGTCTTACCCTATCGAGATGACGCTTACCGCTCGTGACAACATGGTATTTAGAATGTTGCTGGGTCGTACCGCAATGGAAAATCGACTCATGGTTGATCCGGTTAAATCTTTCCTCGTTCAGGCGCAACAAGGTTAATTATATGAAAATTGGAATTCTCTCTCGTAACGAAAATCTATATTCCACCCGCCGCCTGATCGAGGCGTGCGAACAACGCGGTCACGAATATAAAATTATTGATGCGCTGCGTTGTTACATGAATATTAATTCTACCCAACCCTCAATTCACCTAATGGGTGAAGATCTGGTTGGTTTTGATGCCATTATCCCGCGCATTGGTTCGTCGGTAACCTTCTATGGCTGTGCAGTATTGCGCCAGTTTGAAATGATGGGCATCTACACGGTGAACGATTCAGTGGCGATTTCCCGCTCACGCGATAAACTCCGCTCACTGCAGCTGCTTTCTCGTAAAAATATTGGTATGCCAATCACAGGTTTTGCGAGCAAACCGGGTGATATTAAAGACCTTCTGAGCATGGTTGGTGGCACACCTGTGGTCATTAAACTGCTGGAAGGTACCCAAGGTATCGGTGTTGTACTGGCTGAGACCCGTAAAGCTGCGGAAAGCGTTATCGAGGCCTTTATGGGCCTGAAAGCTAACATCATGGTTCAGGAATACATCAAAGAAGCGGGCGGCGCAGATATTCGCTGTTTCGTTATCGGCGACAAAGTGATCGCAGCGATGAAACGCCAGGCTTTACCGGGCGAGTTCCGCTCGAACCTTCACCGTGGTGGCAGTGCTTCACTGGTACGTATTACTCCTGATGAACGTAAAACGGCGGTTGCTGCTGCCAAGGCGATGGGTCTTCACGTAGCAGGCGTTGATTTGCTGCGCTCTGAGCGCGGACCGCTGGTGATGGAGGTGAACTCTTCACCGGGTCTTGAAGGGATCGAGACTGCTACTGGTAAAGACGTAGCAGGACTGATCATTGAACATATAGAGAAAATAGTCTCTTCTCCGAGGACAAGGACACGTGCCAAAAGCAAATAACAACAATAATGCATTCGAAATCGGCGGGATGATCATCCCGTCTGGTCAACGCGCAAGTGTTGAATTTGAAGTTGCTAAGCTTTACACACACTCTCCGCTGTCTGTGACAGCGGAAGTTATTCATGGTAAGAAGCCCGGCCCTGTTTTGATGATAAACGCGGCCATTCATGGTGATGAGCTAAACGGCGTTGAAGTCGTCCGTCAAATCCTGGATAGTCTGAACCCTGCTAGCCTGAAAGGCACGGTGATCGCGATTCCTGTGGTTAACGTTTTCGGCTTCATTCACAAATCACGTTACCTTCCAGACCGTCGTGACCTGAACCGCTGCTTTCCGGGTTCAGAGCGTGGTTCTATCGCAGGCCGCATGGCGTACCAGATTTTCGAACAAATCGTTCGTCGCTGTACCCATATTCTTGATCTGCACACAGCAGCTATCTACCGCACTAACTTGCCTCAGATCCGTGCGAATCTGTCGAACGAAGAAACCTACGACATGGCGCTGGCTTTCGGTACCCCAGTGGTTATCGATGCTGCCCTGCGCGAAGGTTCTCTGCGTTCTGAAGCTGAAAAGATTGGTATTCCGGTACTGACTTATGAAGCGGGTGAAGCACTGCGGTTTGAGCCATATGCGATCACTGCGGGCGTGAAAGGCGTTAAGCGTGTCATGCAGCACCTTGGCATGATCCGCAGGAGCAGCAAACGTAAAACCCAGGTTGAGCCAGTCATTGCCCGAGCAACCCGTTGGGTTCGTGCAGAAGCAGACGGCATCCTGCGTTCTCACGTTCAACTTGGTCAACGTGTTAGCAAAGGCCAGTCTCTGGCTTCAATCAGTGCGCCAACCGGTAGCGAAGAGATCCAAATCTACGCGCCAGCCGGCGGTATTATCATCGGCCAACAAACGCTGCCGCTGGTGAACGAAGGAGATGCGATCTATCACATCGCTTACTTCGAAGAGCCGGACAAACTGGTTGAGCAGCAAGTAGAAAACTACCTTGATGAGGTGGTGGACGACTCAAGTAACGAAATCAAATGGGGGATTGGCGTGCAATAAGCCCGTTAACTCCCTGTAAGAAAGGAGCGCTAGTCGCTCCTTTTTTTATAATGTTATCAAAAAGCTAGAATCAGATTTTTATCACCAAATCAGTACCCCTACCCATTACTGATGAAACGAATGCCATTCATTACCCCCCAAATGAGAAACAAAACACATTGTTAACATTTTAATAACAACTCTGAATAATTCTCAATTCTGATACCTGGCATAACACCAACCACTAGCTAGTATCATAATGACATCAGAGGACTGACCAGAGGGAAAATAAAAATGAAGGGAATCGTTTTATCGATGTTGTTCACATTGACGTCTTTGTCGGCGTTTGCAGGTTCAACCGCATCAGGGACATCAACCACAGGTTACACACAAACCAAATATCCTATTGTGCTGGTACACGGATTGTTCGGCTTCGATAGGATCGCAGGTATTGATTACTTCCATGCTATTCCACAAGCGCTGAGCCGCAGTGGTGCCAAGGTGTTTGTCGCTCAGGTATCCGCCACTAACAGTTCAGAAAAACGCGGAGAACAATTACTCCGTCAGGTGCGATGGGTTAAAGCAGTGACTGGCGCCAAGAAGGTGAACTTAATAGGTCATAGCCACGGCAGTCCAACTGCCCGTTATGTCGCATCGGTTGCACCACAGCATGTTGCCTCTGTTGCCAGCGTAGGTGGCGTAAACAAAGGGTCGGAGTTTGCTGATGTCGTTCGCGGTGCATTTTCTCCGGGTTCAAACGGTGAAGCATTAGCTGTTACTGCGGCACGCACCCTTTCTGGCTTCATTAGTCTACTTTCTGGCGGAGGGGGTTTACCGCAAGACCCTCTTGCATCCTTATACTCGTTGACAACAAAAGGTTCACTGGCCTTTAATGAAAAATACCCTGAAGGTGTGCCACGCAGTCGCTGTGGTGAAGGCTCATACCGCGCTTCAAACGGTGTGTATTACTACTCCTGGTCAGGTACGAGCACGGTCACCAACATATTCGATATGACTGACCCAGCCATGTTTACCACCGGTCTTTTCTTCTCAGAAGCCAATGATGGTTTAGTCGGCCGCTGCGCGACTCACCTTGGCAAAGTCATTCGCAGCAACTATCGCATGAACCATTTAGACGTGGTGAATCAGTTGTTTGGCCTTCACAGTTGGTTTGAAACTGATCCCGTTACTGTCTATCGCCAACATGCCAACCGTTTAAAGCGGCAAGGGTTGTAATCGATAAGGGGAGTCATTGTGAGTATCCGGTTCACGACTTATAAAATCGCTATCGTTATCATTGCGGGTTTGCTGTTTTTGGCTATGTTCTATTTTTATCCGGGCAACAGTGAAGAAACCGCTAATCGCCAAGCCCCCTCTCATGAAGGGACGGAAGTTGATATATCGTCTGACCGCGACACTTTTGAGTACTTTCTTTCCACACTGGGCGAGCACGATCTCGCCCAAGTCACCCAAGACTATGAAAACTTCGCTAACACCCTGAGCTTCGGTGAAAAGCAAAAAGTCCTGTTCGAGAAATATCAGGCTTATCGTCAATCTCTGACTCATGTATCACTGCCACACGGCATGACTGGGCTAGACTATCTCACCTTTATCAACGAACAAATGCAAAAATTGCAATCAGAACACTTCTCCGATTCAGAACGCAAACGCTTTTTCTATGTGGAAAACCTTGCCCGTGAAATGACCATTAAACGCATGCAGATGGAAGCACTGGGTTTGGACAGAGATGCAATTAATACCCAATGGCAGGCAGAATTGGATCTGTTGCCACCTGACATGAAAGAGAGTTATCAAAATGCGGCGTTACTGGGTGAAATCAATACACTTTCATCTCTGGAACAAAGTGATAAATACCAACGGCTTAATGAGTTGGTTGGAGAGGAAGCGACATCACGCCTGCAAGCATTTGAACAGGAAGAAGCCAAATTCGATAACCAGTTTCAAAAGTACCTAACCGAAAGGCAAAACCTGATACAAGAAAGCCACCTGTCAGATCCCGAACGTCAGCAAGCCTTAAGTGCGTTGAGAGAATCTTACTTTACCGACACAGAGCGCCGCCGCGCCGAAGCTCTCGAGCGCATCCACGACGACGAATCACCGAGTGCCAATGCGATTTAATGGGCTTGCCTCAAGTCATTATCTGGCCTGCGAACCCCACTTCAATACAGGCCACTGATACTCACCGGCTTTTTTGAATAGCTGACTACAAGGGTTTACCACGTAAACTTCATCGGCAAACAGGCACATAGGTAAGTCATTGATCGAGTCAGAATAGAAACTGACATGGTCAAAGTCATTATCAAGGGTCGCAATCCATTGAGTCAATCGGTGAACCTTACCTTCCCTGAAGGAAGGAATGCCCTCGGTGATTGGCCGGTAACGCCCTTCCTCGACTAACAGATCCAAGCCCATTGAAACTTCAACACCCATCTCCTTTGCAATGGGATGAACCAGAAAAGCCAACGATGCAGAAATAATGATGATGGTTGTCCCTTCGGCTCGCAGCTCCTCAAACCTCTCCATGGCTTCGGGGAAAATATATTCGAGCATTCTTTCCTGCACAAAGCGTTTCGCAAGCGCGTCCACATCGGCTTTAGAAGATAGCAGGAGGGGGGAAAGGCTGTACTTTAGATAATCATCCAATGCTAAAGTACCGGCACAATAGGCATCCATATACTCTTGGTCTTTTTGCAGAAAATCAGGATCAGACACCATGCCCAAGTCGATAAGGTATTGGTGCCATCGAGACATTGAATCGCCTTCTACCAAGGTTTCATCCAAATCGAACACCGCAAGATGTGAAGCCATAGTTATCTCCCTGAAATTCTGACTGATATCACCTGAACTACTATACCCAAACAACCTAAAACAGGGGAAGTAAGCACTAAGGTCTGTTGACCCTAATGAAAGTAAAACTCCGGCGCCAATAGGGAAACTCGGGGCCGAATTGTGGTACCAAACCTTCGTTGGAAGGCTTTTTGGGCTGCTTCGTATTCATCCACCACTTCCAGGGCGACAATCTGGTCAAACTCATCGATATAAAGTCTCAGATTGCCAATGTAGATGGCTTTGTCATCCGCACGTATCAGAAACTTCATTATTTCCGGTAGCGGCAAAGGAATATAAACAAGCTCGTCATCTTCTTCAAAGGAACGCTCTAAATCTAACAAACGCATAGTTTGACGCGGCACAGCAAAATAGAAGGCATCATCCCAGTCTGCCAGCAGACCTAAACGCTCGCCTGTTTCTCCCGCTACCGCAGAAAGCCACAAAAGAGCTCGCTCATCGGCGAAAGGCTCAAAAGTATCAGTCTCTTGCTTAAGATCCTGCCCAATCACGGCGGGGATAATAGATATTTTCCCCAACACCATGACCTCATCATCTTTGATCTGAGAAAAATCTATCCACGTATCTGACCTAGTGTTATCGGACGCGCAACCAGAGAGCAGCAATAGCGGCAACACCAGCCATGCCAAGCCTCGAAGCCGCATGGTATAAGCCAGCATCGGTGATAGCAGCGTTAAAGTGCGTTGTTCTAAAGCCATGGTTCAACATTAGTACACAGACCAAAACGCAGCCTAATCGGTGAGGTGAAATTAATTTCTTGAACTTGCGGTCAATGACTCCACCAACACGGACTTTCTCTATGTTGGTGACTGTATTAACCAAGATTGAGGTAAAGAGTATGCTTAACTGGGATTCTTTGATTACTACTGCCAAAAATGGCAACCCTGTTCCACCACGCCGGGTTGAAAAATCAGAGGTAGAGTGGCAGGCCGAGCTAAGCCAAGAGCAGTTTTACGTGACCCGTAAACACGGTACCGAACGCCCTTTCAGCTCGGAAATGTGTGGGCTGTTTGAACCTGGCGTTTATGCTTGCGTCTGCTGCGGCGAACGCTTGTTCAATGCAAACGAAAAGTTCGACTCCGGCACGGGCTGGCCTTCCTTTACCGCACCACTCGAAGAAAACGTTGTCGCTTACAACATGGATATTTCCCATGGAATGACACGTGTCGAAGTAACCTGTAATGTGTGCGATGCACACCTTGGACATGTGTTCCCCGATGGTCCGTTACCTACCCGTCTCCGCTACTGCATAAACGCCATGGCACTAGCTAAAGAAAAGATGTAACAGAGTAGCAACCGTCGATGCAGGGCGCCCCTCCTGGACGCCCTTTCGATATGTCAACCATACTGGGGACATATGTATAACTTTACAGATAGTATAAGTTCCAAGTCAAAAAAAACCTCACGAATCAAAGTGTTTTTCTGTAAATCACACAATAACAGCCCAATAATTCCTATACTTAGTCGAATTTATTGCACTACCCGTTCAATTGGCGAATGCGGTATTGCGGGCCAACTTGACACTGGAGTAGTCACTTCATGGCACGAGGTTCGACGGCGTGGTCAGCAGTCGTAACACTGATTTTCTTTCTGGCATCTTTTGCTGGGACGACGCCGTTTAATCTTCACGACGCCAATATCGCTCAGGTCAGCATTGCCTCTGGCATCGGAATGATAGGTTGCCTTTACGGGGGCATTCGCACCCTCTTTTCTCTCATCTTTGCTTCCACAATGGCCTTCGGGTTAGCAATTTACAACTGGGACCCAACCGCATCGCTTGTTCCTGCTCTTATCACCGGCGCAATCATGCCTCTTGCCTGCTACCTCTCTGCACAGGTTTGGAAAAACTTGTTTAGTCACAGTGGGGTAAGGTTCGAAACCCTCAAACACTATGTGTTACAGATCTGTATACTGCCTGGCTTCCTTTTATCCTTGGTGACGGCTTCAGACTCACTTTATGGCGGCTATACCGGAGAAGGTGGGTACTTTTACGATCTCTATGAACTCACGTCTACGTATGCCTTGGGCATTCTTCTGGTCGCACCTTTTTATCAACTATGGAGACTGGAAGAGGACCCCTTTCGTCAATTCTCCCGCAATGCCATTTTGAACATTATCCTCTACCTTACGCTAACTATTCTCGCCTTTGTCGGCGGTGCACCGGGGTTGATTTTCGTAGCGCCTGTTATCCCTGTCATCCTTTCATTCAAAGGCGATGAGCTCGCCTCTCTTGCCGCCTTATTTGGTATGGGTATCATTGTAACCATGATTGCTCCATACAATTTAGGCCCCTTTAATTTACCCAATAAAGTGGAGGGCCACGCATCGCTGCTCACCTATGTTTTGATGAGTGTGATTACCCCCCTCGCCATTGGACTCCATGTCCGACGCTTGAATGTGGTTTCACGCTCGAGGGACAAATGGCAATCTAAGGCGCGAACAGACCAGCTGACAGGATTGCCAAACCGCTATGCCTTTTTCCCGGAGCTCACCAAGCAATTTGAGCATGCATCCAAGGGAGGAAAGAAACTGGTGGTGGCCATGATTGATGTTGACCATTTCAAGATGGTCAACGATTCCTACGGCCATGCAGCTGGCGATGTAGTATTGATGGATATCGCCTTGATGATGCAGGAAGAAATGAGGGATTCAGATTTACTGGCTCGGGTTGGTGGCGAGGAGTTTGCCATTCTGTTTCCCGGCGCGAATGAGGCACAAGCCTTAAAAGCACTAGAACGCCTACGGATCCGCTGCGAATCCCACATATCACGATATCAGGAGGTTGAGCTCAGCGTTACCATCAGTATCGGCGCTGCTGTGTTTAAGGCATCCGAGACAAAAGATGCCTTACTCGGCCGGGCAGACAGCCTACTCTATCAAGCCAAAGAAGACGGCAGAAACCGCACCATCATTTCCTAATAAATACTTCCTTAGCGGTCAGCAATCCCCCCACGCGTTAACAGGGCTGGATTCATCAATGCTTCCAACTTTGCCCGCGATAAATCGGTTTCTTCCTCAGCAACATCTATGATGGGGCGATTTTCCACATACGCTTTCTTCGCAATCACCGCAGCTTTGGCATAACCAATCACGGGGTTTAATGCGGTGACCAGAATCGGGTTTTTCACCAGTGCTGCTTCGACGACCTTTTCTCGCACTTTAAAGCTGGAAATCGCATTTACCGCCAGCATGGTCAAGCCGTTTGAAAGCAAATTAATGCTCTCCAACAATTTGTCGGCCACCAACGGCAACATGACATTGAGCTCGAAATTACCAGACTGTCCAGCAAGGCCAAGTGTGGCATCATTACCCATCACCTGTGCAGCTACCATAGCGGTTGACTCTGGGACTACCGGGTTCACTTTCCCCGGCATAATTGACGAGCCGGGTTGTAACCCTTCAAGCTCAATCTCCCCTAACCCTGCCAAGGGGCCTGAATTCATCCAGCGTAAGTCATTACTCACTTTCATCAGTGCAACAGCGAGATTCCGAAGCTGACCGGAAAGCGCGACCACAGCATCCAGACTGCCCATGGCATTGAAAGGATGAGGGTTGGTTTCAAAGCTCACACCTGTGAGTGCTGACACTTCTGTGGCAAACAAAGCGGCAAATTGTGGATGGGCGTTTACTCCTGTCCCTACAGCTGTCCCACCCTGCGCCAATTTCTTCATCCCTTTCAGGCCAAAAACAATGCCTTCGTAGCAACTTTCGAATTGACGACGCCAAGCCTCCAGTTCTTGTCCAAATGTCACGGGCATCGCATCCATTAAGTGTGTCCGCCCGGTTTTCACAATGTGACCAACCTCCTCTTCTTTGGCATTGATAGCCTCTAACAACACTGTGATGGCGGGCAGTAACCGGCTTTCTATTTCAACAACAGAGCTGATCTGAATCGCGGAGGGAATGGAGTCGTTACTACTCTGGCTCATATTGACATGATCGTTCGCCCCAACGGCAACGCCGCACTTTATAGCCGCCAACGTCGCAATGACCTCATTCATATTCATGTTGGAGCTGGTGCCAGAGCCTGTCTGATAAATATCAACTGGGAAGTGATGCAGATGATCGCCTGCGATCACTTCGTCACAGCTTTCGGTAATGGCTTGAGCGATCTGCGGATCGAGTAAACCCAGACTACTGTTAACACTGGCGGCGCAGTATTTCACCATCGCCAACGCGCGGATGAATGGCACAGGCATAGTGCGTCCACTCACGGAGAAATTGTTCACGGCACGTTGAGTCTGAGCCTGATAAAGTGCGTGTTGCGGCACTTCCACCACACCCATACTATCCCGCTCTGTGCGGGTATCATTTTTCTTCATTGCGGTACCCCTGCAGGCTGTCTCTCCCACTTCCAGTATGACTGCTAAATGGAAATTTACTGTCTCACTGATTCTTACTGACGATGGAAACCCCTGTGAAAGACACATTATTTCGCTTAACATACGCCGTAATTTCGACTCCGATGCAAGGCGTATAACCATGAATGATGACGATATCCTGACCAGTGAAAACCTGATTGAGATCGTTGAAAACCAGTTAACAGACAACAACCCAAAAAAAGTGAAGGAAACGCTGATGCGCCTTCGCATGACGGGTTCGACTCAGGAAGAGGCGCTGGAGTACATTGCCTGTGCACTGATGGTTGAGATTTATGATGTCGCAAAAGGTGAAGGCGAGTTTAATCTCAAGCGCTACGAGGAACATCTGGATATGTTGCCAGAAATGCCTTGGCAGGATGATCTGGAAGACTAATTTCTTTTCGCAGAGCACATCGCACGAAAAAAGCGCCCTCTGGCGCTTTTATCTTTTGGGGCGTTACAAAAATAATTGTTATACCTGCTTCATGGGCGCCGAAATCGCAATGAAGTCATTCAGCCAGTACAACAAGAATAGGTGGCAGACTATAACCACTGCGGTTAACATCGCACGCATCATGGTATACCAGAAGGGATAAATACCCTTGAACATCAGCACCACTTCAAGAATGAACAATGCCGCAAAGGAAACAATCAACAGGTAGAAGGAATATGGCATTGGCATGAGCAATGCTGCGACCGCTACCAGAGAAAATACAATTCCTACTGTTAAACCATTATTAGGTTTGTCTGACCTTGCCCCACTGATCGTCATGCCCCACACCGCACCCGAGAGAAACGCCAGAATCATCGCACTGTAGCTGTTGAAGGCATACACCAAACCTTGCTGCCAGGCGTCTGGCCAGAGTGGAAGTAGAATACCGAAAGCGATAAACGGGATCAGTCCCAATGCACCGTATATCAACGCTGTTTTCTTCATAATTGGCTCACTATTTCTATCTCATGCTTCCCGCTACGCATCATGAGGGGTAAACCGATCAGTCTTGAAGCAAAGGATGGTTGTCAGGAAGCTGTTTATGAATCCAGAGCACTAGCTTGTGCTTCATGTTAGGACCATCCTCTTTGTCTGTTGCCAGAGGGGTCAAGACTTTGTCTTCTACTAACAACCTGTAGATACACTCTATTTTCACTTTATTGGATGTCCCTTCATCGAAGGTCGCAAAACCACGTTTTGCTGCATATTGCTCACCAATCTGAAGCGCCTTTTTTAGCAATTGTGCCTCATGCTTTATTTTTTTCATGGTGTTACCCCAGTTGTTGTTTTCGCCAGCATAGCAGAGCAGAAGGAAACTCGATGTGACCATATCCAAGAGAAAGCCAATAAAGTCATGACTATTCAAAGCACTGATGTCAAAATATAGGCCCCTCCGATAAGAATAATAGACATACCATGGATGCACGATCTCAAGACTATCTCAACACATTTCTAGCCACTCTTTCCCCAGAAAAACGGGCCAGCTACACCAGCTTTACTGCGGACTATTTCTGCGCTGACGAATATAACGCCAATGTCTGTGCGCAACTGATAAAAAAAGGCGAAAAAAGAGCAAGTTGCAGTATGGAGCTTTGGTACAGTCAAGAAGGAGAAGAGCATCCTCAGGTTGGACATTTGCATGTGGTCACCGACTGGCATGGCGACCCTCACTGCATTATCGAAATCACCGATGTATCACATTGCCCGTTTAACAAAGTGACTCCTGAGTTCGCGGCATCAGAAGGTGAAGGGGACAAAAGCTATGAATGGTGGCGCAAGGCCCACTGGGACTTTTTCAGCAAAGAATGCGAAGAACTGGGCGTCGAAATGAAAGAGGATATGCTTTTGGTACTTGAGAGGTTTGAGGTGGCTTATGACGCTGAGCAAAACTGTCTGGTTCAACCCACTATTGATAAACCGTCTGGTTGCGGCCATTCCCTTTAGCTTCATACAAGCGATCGTCTGCGATTTTGATTTGCTGGTCCAGATTACCTTCAATATTTGATACACCGATACTAATGGTCACTTGTATGGTCTGTTCCTGGTGCGGAATTGGCGTTCTTTCCACGCGCTGGCGCATCTTTTCAAGGCAAGTAACAAAGTCTTCATAGTTTCCATCAGCTTTGATACAAAACTCTTCTCCTCCAAAGCGTGCAATAACATCATTCGGGAAGTAGATTTTAAGGATGTTCGCCACCATCACAATGGTCGCATCGCCCACATCATGCCCGTAGTTGTCATTTACCTTTTTAAAGAAGTCGATATCCAACATAGCAATGTTCCGCTTTCTCTCGGCACCACCACAGGCATCACCGAACAAAAAGCGGCGGTTCCACAGGCCGGTAAGCGCATCTTGATTCGCCATACGAAACAATTCAGTGCTGGCCTCTTTCATCTCCAGAATTTGGTGAACCCGGCAATAGAACTCTTCCTGATTAAAGGGCTTATTCAGAAAATCATTAGCACCGGCTTTCAAGAAACGGGCAGTTATCGTATTGGCATCACTGCCGGAAATACCAAGAATCGCTAGTTGGTTCTTATCTATCTTCTGGCGCAATTCATGAATCATGGTAATACCGTCTTTCACCGGCATATCGTGATCTGTCAGCACAAGCGTGATGTCAGGATTTTTTTCAATTATCTCTATGGCTTCCTGACCGTTTTCTGCCTGTAATGTTCGGATATATTGATGCTCTAACAGTTGTACAACGTGGCGACGAACTGTCATAGAGTCGTCCACCACCAAGCATTTATGGTATTGGTTGTTGGTTAGGCGTTTAATAAGCGGTAGAAGATAAGAAACTGATACCATGCTGTCTTTCAGGATATAATCAAGTACCCCTTTAGCTAGCATTTTCTCGCGTATATCTTCTTGGAACATCGCCGTCAGAACGATCACTTTTTCTTTTTGACGCAACAATAAATCGATTATTTCACCGTCCTGCGCATCCGGCAGACAGAAGTCCAATACTGCACACAACAACTCCGGTTTTGAAGATAAAATGTGCTCAGCCTCTTCATAGCTAGCCGCCAGAAGTACTTCATAGTCCGCTTGCGTTAAAATTTGGTTCAAGTAATTTCGGAAAGCGCGGCTGTCTTCCACAACCAATATTTTCTTGCTCAAGGATTAACCCTTAATTGCCTAATGTTAACTTATTTATACAATAGCTAACTATTTATACATTGTTATCAAATTTTGTTACTACATTGATATAGATCTCTTATCTAAACCTCTCTTCATCATCGTTAAAAATATAATCAATTAATTGCACTTCGTTTTATTTTATATCATGCAAATGGATAATAAAGTCAAATAAAACAATAATTTAATGCCAATTCTAAATAGGTTCAGTGATTTAGGTGACAGATTCAGCTCTCCAAAGCTGCAATTTGAAGGGCACTTTAATACCGTAAAAAAATCTGATTTTGCAGTATTAAAAATGAGACCTTTTGTATTGATTTCTTACATCGAAAAGCGGAGGAGTATCCAATATTTATGTGTATACGAATGGACAATTCATTTATTCAAAAGTGATAATGCTATACTGGCTAATAACAAAATCGTTGAAAGCCCATGATAAGTATACCCATTTAAAGTTAGAGGATGTTGGTATGACACTCGGTCTTACCATGATTATATTTCTGGCGTGTATCGTGTTACTGGCGATAGGTGTAGTTTTTTCCCGTAAGCCAATCAAGAGTATATGTTGCGCTTCTTCTGAGCTTGATAAAGACAAATCTTCCTGTGCCGCCACTTCAGCTGAGGCCAAAGACTAAAATCAGCAAAAAGGTGAATCACCTGACAAACCTGTTCCGTTAGACGCACTCTAACAAACCTATCGCGTTCAGCAGTAATTTTTTATCTCCACTTTTAGGAACTTCACTGGCAAGTATTCGCAGACTATTCACCCTTAATGCTATTGCCGCAATATCGTTCAATAACTTCCCTTCTGGCTTTGCTAACGTCTTCTTCATCAGAAAGGAGAAAGCAATGAACAGTCTGATTCTGGCGATGACCACCTTTGCCTTTGTCGGTGCCGTCACACCCGGCCCAGTGAATATTCTCGCCACCAGCACGGCGATCACCCAAGGGCTAAAAGAAGCCATTAAACACGTTATCGCGGCTTCGCTGGCGTATGCCTTGGTAGTGATTCTGTGTGGTGGGGTGATGCAAAGTTTGCTGTCGTTGATCCCTTCGCTGGAAACCACCATGCAGCTCCTTGGCAGCGTATTTCTTTTGTATCTTGCCTACAAAATTTTCACGGCACCTGTCTCCGCCATTGAGAAAAACGCACAGACGCAATCAGGTTGGTGGACAGGTTCCATCACCCAGCTTCTCAATCCAAAGGCGTGGTTATATGCTCTTTCCGGCGTGAGCATTTATGTGGTTGGCAGGGAAAACGAAGTGTATTGGCTGGGGATGTATACTTTCGTTTCTTTGCTGGTTTGTCTGATTAGCATCGGCTTTTGGGCTGTGCTTGGACATATTTTGTCCAGCAAGCTTGAAAACCCTGCTCATCAGCGCCAATTTAATAGAGTGATGGCGATTGTATTGGCACTGTCTGTCGCGGCAATTTGGATTTAATTAGGGCCTGGGGCGAGCAATGAAAAAGGACACCACCACACAGTTCAAACAAAGCACGCTGTTGCCTTGGGTGGAAATGCGCGTCGCCAATCAAAGCCGCGCCTGTTATGAAGCCCACTCCCATGATGAGTTTTCATTCGGCATTATTGAGCAAGGCCATTCTGACTATAAAAACCGTCATCGCGTGAATGATGTTCGCGTTGGCGATATCGTCACCATTAATCCCGCTGATGTGCATTCCTGCAATCCAAAGGGCAACACCTGGTCATACAGCATGTTGTTTGTCGATACGCTAAAAATGGGCGAAATCCAACGGGACATCCTCCAACATGCACACCGTGGTTACAGTCAGGACTACACGCCTTTCAAAAACGATTTGGAACGCAGTCCGCTCATTCAAGCTCATTTTCTAGCGTTATTGGAAGCATTGATAGATGACAACAGCCCACTAAAGGCACAGGTGGCATTTTACGACTTTATTGAATCCAGCTTTTGGCAGCACAAATTGAGCGCAGAGAAAACTCAGCGCGAAGGGGATGTTCTGAGAGTCAGGGAAAAAATGCTGGATGAGCTCACCGAGATCCATCAACTCGACAGTTTGGCAGAAGAAGCGGGAATGAGCCGCTATCAATTAATTCGAGCATTCAGACAGCGTTTTGGTCTGCCGCCCCACGCTTACCTGATGGATGAAAAAATCAAGCGCGCGAAAGTGCTGCTTCGTGAAGGGAAGGAAATTTCAGAAGTGGCTTTCGAACTCGGCTTTTCCGATCAGGCGCATTTTCAGCGCCACTTCAAAAAGAAACTGGCAGTGACACCCAAATTCTATCAATCACATTTTATCGAACACAGGTCATCCCACTGATATGGAAATCCAAACCTTATTACTTTTTGTGGTGGCTTCGCTTTCTATCAATCTGATCCCTGGTCAGGATGTGGTTTATATCGTGTCCAACACCATGGCAGGAAAACTAAAGATGGGGCTTCGCGCCGCGACAGGGTTAGGTGTAGGGTACTTCGTGCATACCTTCGCAGCAGTATTTGGTCTTTCGGCGATTATCGTCAATTCCGCTGTCGCCTTTGTGGCGGTGAAGTATTTGGGAGCGGCTTACCTTTTGTATTTAGGTATTTGTGCGCTGAGAAACTTCTTGTCTGGCAATTCGAAGATCATTATCAGCGCTTCCGATGCAGGCAATAACGTCAATGTTTTCAAACAAGGCGTGATGGTGGCAGTGTTGAACCCCAAAGTCGCATTGTTCTTCCTGTCATTTCTTCCCCAGTTCATTGACCCGACAGCGGCCTCACCTGAATCTCAGCTTCTGGTTCTTGGTGTCGTCTTCTGCATCACCGCCACGCTTTGCAACCTCTCGTATGCCATTTTGGGAAGCTGGTTGTTCTCGTCGGCAAAATCCCAACGATTCTCGCGTGTGATTGAAGGGACTTCAGGTGTTATGTTGATCGGTTTGGCTGGGAAGATAGCACTCAGTAGAGATTAGAACCCTTAGTCATTTGGGTATACTCAAATGCTGGCATTGATTTGATTTAGGTATAAACTCCAATGCTCTCAATAAAAGAATAATAAATTGGGTTATTTCAATGTCATGGATTGAAGTTGCAACACTATTTGGCGTGATTCAAAGTGGTTTGTTGGCTGTGTTATTTCTTTCGCACAACCAGCTTGGTGCTTCACGAAAGTGGCTGGCCGCGATGAGTTTTGCACTGGCTTTAGTGCTATTGGACAGTTTCAGTTACCAAAGAGATTTGCACACTGAATATCCACACATCCTTGGATTAGTATTTCCCCTAAGTTTGGTTTTTTCACCTTTGGTGTATGGCTATATCAGCCACCTCCTGCGCAAGCAAATAGACCGAGCCTATTTTTGGCATTTCTCTCCTTTTGTTCTGTCTTTAATACTACTCATCCCTTTTTACTTTCAGTCATCTGCGAATAAGGCGGCGTTACTCACGGGCAGCTCTGCTGAGCTTACCCCCTGGTATTTGACTCCTGGTGTGGCGTTCGTCGTATTGGCAGCCATTATTCAAGGACAGGTGTACCTGTGGTTATGTGTAAAAGCCACGTTACGCACAATAAACGCACTCAAGGGTTACTACTCTTCCCCATCAAAAATCACCCTAACGTGGACAATTGCGCTTCAACTGGCACTGTTTCTGTTCTGGACACTTGATGTTGTCTATCTCATTCTGGACAGCGCAGGAGTGACCGGTTTTCCTATCAATCAGATCAGCGATCTGATGCTGTTGTTTATCGTTACCGTGTTAACAGTGTTGGGATTCCAGAAAAAGACACTCTTCGAACCTTTGATCCAGCAACCCGAAGCCAGATCGGTGGAAAATAATCCAGCCCAGGAAATCCCGCAGGTCAGCGATGAAACAAAATCCCCGGGGTCAGAAAAAGGCAAAGCAAAATATGAAAAATCGTCATTGACGGCTGCTCTTGCAGAAGTGCTGTTCACAGAGATTTCACAGCACATGGAATCACATCAGAGTTATCTTGATTCCGAACTGTCATTAAAGCAGCTTGCAGAAGAAACTGGCCATTCGCTCCACAATGTTTCGCAGGCAATCAACCAACACCAACAACTGAACTTCTTCGATTTCGTCAATCAGTACCGTGTGGAAGTGGTAAAAGCACAGCTTATTTCTCATCCCGCCATGCCTATTATCGACATTGGTTTACATTCGGGATTTAACTCCAAATCTGCCTTTTATACCGCCTTCCGAAAACACACTGGCATGACCCCAAGCCAATTCCGACACCTAGGCCTCACCAATGGGGTAAAGGTTTAAGCCGCCAGTTCTAAAGGCTTTTTCCTTTTGTCCTGTCCTATCGGGCGGCACTTGTCGCCCACTTACAGCACTTAGTCTCTGTGTTTTCGACACAACAAAAGGACTAGGTTTATGCGCACGCTAAATGAGCTGTTTCCGAGAAAACAGTCGCGTCATGAAATGCTCAAATTCACCCGTTGGATGATGTTATTAACCGTTGGTTTATTGGCTGGATGTGGTGATTCCGATGACATTGATACCTCAGGTATTGATGTTGACGTGTTTTTGGAAGGCCGTGCCAATATAGAGTTTGAAAAGTTGTTTGACCGTTTGGAGGAAGAAAACAACATTGAAAATGCCATTCTCTTGGTCGATGTTCCAAAGCATGGATACCGAATGCATAAATCCATGGGAATCGGCAACACACGTACCAACACACCTCTTCGACCTGACCAGAATTTCCGTACCGGTAGCGTCACCAAATTGCTTACTGCGATCAGAGTCTTGCAACTCGTCGAACAAAACAAGCTTAGCCTCGACCAACCAATTGGAGAAATCCTGTCTGATACTGATATGCCTTCAGGTGAATCCGTTTCGGGATTAAGTGTCTATCATGGGCAAGCTATCGGCGCTCAAATTACGGTGCGGCAGTTACTCAGCCACCGTTCGGGTATACATGATTATCTTTTCGGAGAAGGTTCAGGTATGACTCTCGCTGAAAAGATAGTTCTGGATGCGACAAGCGTGCTTCCCAGTGGCATATCGAAACAACAATGGACACCTGCTACCTTGCTGGCATATTTCTTTCAAAACAATATGGGAAATATGCCCTACGGCGCCCCGAACACTGAGTTTTTCTACACGGATTCGAACTACTTGTTGTTGGGCTTGATTATCGAGAAAGTCACCGGTATGTCGCTCGCTGAAAATTACCGGACTGGAATATACAGCCCTGCAGGTATGATAGGTTCGTATCTGGAGTGGTATGAGCCAGCCCAATCTGAACCGCCTGCTGATCATTATCTTGACGCCAGTCGGGATGGACTAGGTAATCTAAACATCGTTGATCTTGGGATCAACACCTCCACCGATTGGGGCGGAGGCGGTGTTGTCACTAACGCTGATATGTTGAGACATCTTCTAACAGCGCTTTATAGCGGTAAGCTTTTCACCCATTCAGATTCTCTGCAAAGCATGATGTCGTTCTTGCCCACGACCTTTCCCACCACCGATTATCTGACCCAATACAACTACGGTTTAGGGCTCACTGAACGGGTTTATCAGCTCGATAAATTTCGTAAAGTAAAATTCTATGGTCATGATGGCTTCTGGGGCATTTACGCTTACTACGAGCCAAAGACAAAAACCAGCATTGCTCTGATGCTCAACCAAGCAATTACTGATGATCATTGGATTGGCGATGTGGTTAGAGTTTTGGATAAAGCAAAGCTGTTTGGTTTGTAATTTTCTCAGTGAATAGACGAAAAGCAAAAAGGCCAGCAGTTTACTGTTGGCCTTTGTCTGCTCTCTTCCCTTAGTCACCGTTAAATAGGTTGGCGCAGAGTGTCGCTGCAATTGAAGCTGAGAAGCATATCCAGTTTATGAATGATTATCTGGCGCTGCTTGGCGAAGGGATATAGGGTCAGTCCAGATTTGTTTTCGAAAACCACATTAATGGTGAACAGCGATGGAATTGGATTATTTGAGCCTCAACAAAGAAGCGTGGAATAAGCGAACGTCAGTTCACATTGAATCAAAGTTCTATGATGTTGAAGCATTCAAACAGGGCAAATCTTCACTCAATGCCATCGAACTCGAACAAGTCGGAAACGTAGAAGGTAAATCCCTTCTCCATCTCCAATGTCACTTTGGCCAGGATACCCTTTCCTGGGCGCGTTTAGGCGCAAAAGTCACTGGCGTAGACCTGTCTCCTGCTGCGATTGAACAAGCCCAATGCCTCAGTCGCGATTTGGGCCTCGAAGCAAGGTTTATTGAAAGCGATATCTACGAATTTGGGGAGAGCAACACAGAGCAATACGATCTCGTTTTCACCTCTTACGGTGTCCTTTGTTGGCTACCGGATCTATCGCGCTGGGCAAAGACAGTCGCAGGTGCACTGAAAGTGGGTGGGGAGTTCCACATCGTCGAGTTCCATACGTTTAATGACCTACTCTACGGTTACTCCTACTTTCCAAGTGCGGAACCGGATATTGAAGAGGAAGGCACTTACACAGAAAACTGTGATGGCACCACATCGACCATGGCTACCTGGCCACATCCACTCAGCGAAGTCATCAATGCGCTGATTCAGGCAGGCCTTCGAATTGATGCTTTTGCTGAGTATCCATACAGCCCTTATAACTGCTTCGAAGGTTTGGAGTATGTAGAGCAAAAAGGCTATCAATTGCTTCACAAAGGTCAGCAAGTGCCATTGCTATATGCCATCAAAGCCACGAAAGACGGTCACTGATTGCCCAGAAACGGTTGTCAGCAAACCAATGATGGGTGTTTAATTCGCTGGTCATTATAAATGCAAAGAGAAACAACAATGTCCTCTACCCCAGTTTGGCCCGCTATTCTGAAACTCGAAGGTGACGACGAACTGATTTTTATTGCCAGTCAAAGCCAGCTTGAAGGTGAAGTAACAGATATGATTTTCAGCAACGAAGATATTCTGATTGATTCCGAAGGTGCCAGCTTTTTACTGTCGATGGAAAACCGACAAATTTCACTCTTTCGGCACACTCAGCGCTTCAATGCCGCCGAGGTTTCTGGCCTGATTCAAGCCCATGAGTTTTGCAAAGCAGAGGTTTGCCTGACCAAAATTCATTTCCCCACTGTGAGGGAGGCCATTGCAGCGTTAGCGCTATTCAAGCGATGAGTACTCTCGATGAAAACAGACATGCTCTGTGTGAGATCCACCGCAATTGATCTGCGTATCCTCAGTCATTTACGCTTACAACCCCATCACGACTGTTCCTTGTCATAACCCTATGTTTAGCTAGCTTCACTCGACACTAAAAACAACGATTGGGTGAGATAACGTGGAATTCCTGCTTGAACAAAACCTGATTCAGGTAAGCTCTTTTTTCGCCGTAACGCTCGGCATTTTGGTTCTGTTTATCGGACGTAGATTGAACCAGGCCATCCCTGTATTAAAAGAGTTCAGCATTCCTGAACCTGTTACTGGCGGCATCCTTTTTTCTGTGTTGTTTTCACTTTTTTATGCCTTCACAAGTATCGAAATTTCTTTCAATCTCGTCGCAAGGGACATATTGCTGGTCTATTTCTTTACCACTATCGGCATCAACTCCAGCCTTGGTGATTTGATGAAAGGCGGACGCCCACTGGTGATTCTTCTGCTCATCACAACTGGCTATATGGTGGTGCAGAATCTGACGGGGATTACTGTTGCGGGGCTGTTTGGTCTTGAATCGCCTGTTGGTTTGTTAGGTGGAAGCGTTTCCCTGATTGGCGGACATGGCACAGCGATCGCTTGGTCGCCAAGAATTGCTGAGGAATACGGTATTTCCAATGCTATGGAAATTGGTATCGCCAGCGCCACCTTTGGCCTTATCCTTGCCAGCTTAATGGGTGGCCCCATTGCCAAATTCCTTATTCAAAAGCACCAGCTAAAACCGCAAACCGTTGAACCTTTAGATATCGGCTCAGAAGAAAACCAAGCGCCAAAGCAAATCAACAGCTTCGATTTCCTTGATGCCGTTCTTGCGATTCATATCTGTATCATTCTGGGTTTTGTTATTAATGAAGGAATCTCGGAGCTTGGTCTTCAACTACCGCTGTTCGTCAGTTGCTTGTTTGCAGGCATCATCATGACCAATCTCGTTCCCAAGTCTTTTCCAAGACTTACAGGCACGCAATGGCCATCGCGCAAGCCTGCCGTTGCTTTACTGGCAGACATTTCACTCGGTACGTTTCTCGCGATGTCTTTGATGAGCATGCAACTTTGGACGCTTATCGACTTAGCCGGCCCTATATTTACCATTCTTGCCGCACAATTCCTTGTTGCTGTATTGATCAATATTTATGTGGTGTTCCCAGCCATGGGTAAGAATTTTGATGCTGCAGTGATTTGTAGTGGCTTTGGCGGTATCTCGCTGGGTTCCACGCCAACCGCAATGGCGAACATGTCAGCAGTATCTCAGCGCTACGGTAACTCGCATTTGGCATTCATTATCGTGCCTTTGGTGTGTGCTTTCTTTATCGATTTGGTTAACGCACTGATGATTCCATTCTTCTTGGCGAACTTCTAATTGGTTTAAATTGGCACTTGGACCAAGTGCCAATCCTCGTCATCTCGTGTTTTATTTCGTTACCCTCTTTTCAATCTCTCGCATTCGTTGGCGCAATAAGTTGTGCTTCTCCAATTCGGTGCTGAAGGATGTTATACCCAGCCAATGCTGGAGAGCCTTCAGCAGGAACATCCAGTTTCTCCACATCTAACGCAAAGACTGTGATCTGGTAGTTATGCTTGGATGCTTTGGGTGGAGGACATGCCCCGCCAAAGCCAACAAAACCGAAATCATTTCGCTGCATCTGTGCGCCTTTAGGCATTTGGCCACCGCCTTTCTGCCCAGCATTCAACTTCAAATACTGCACATCAGCAGGGATATTTATCATTACCCAATGCCACCAGCCACTGCCCGTTGGTGCATCTGGGTCATACATGGTGACAGCGTAGCTTTTCGTGCCTTCAGGTGGGTCTACCCACTTCAACTCTGGTGAATGATTGTTGCCTTTGCACCCCCATCCATCGAATATTTGTCCTTTTTTCAAGGACTCTCCTTCCGTGACCTGCGGGCTCGTTAACGTCATAGCTGACACATTCACTGCAGTGATCAGCGAGAAAAGTGCAATCATCTTGGGATTCATTGTCGTGTCCTTTCTAACATGATGAAATCCAAGTATTGCTGGGTATCGCAATGGCGATTGTTTTCTTTGTGAGAAGCAAAAACGCGAATATACTCCGACCTCCTTTATCAAGTATTGCAGGTTCGACTGTGGATCAGGCTCCAAACAAAATCACCTTCTTCGAATGGCTGACGCCACTTGTCGCGTCGGGTAAGAAAACCATCACTATTCGCGACGAATCGGAAAGTCATTATGTGCCGGGAACGCGTGTCGATGTTCATACGCTGGAGAAGGACGAGTACGTTTGCCAGATTGATATCGTGTCAGTGGAAAAAATTGGTTTTGATGACATCAACGAAGAGCACGCTGCTCAGGAGTTCATTCCGCTGGAAGAATTAAAGCCATTGATCCGCGAAATCTACCCAAACGATCAAGATTTCTATGTGATCACCTATACGCTGGTCGCCTAACTTCTGGCAAACGATGATATGTAAAGGCCACCTGAAGAGGTTAACACCGATCAGTTAAGGCATTGATCAGTTGAACGATCCTACAGATGGTTAACAATACCCTCAGTACACTAATTGCTGAGGGTATTTTTTATGTTGGCTCACTGGCTGATTGATGTCGATACGTTTGCTGCACCCGAATCAATGGCCCTCTTCCAAAAAGAACTCCCGCTCGAATGGATAGAGCAAGCCCTTGATTCGACCAACAAAGCCAGTATGAGACGGCGTAAGTTACCCGCCGAACTTGTCGTTTGGTTGATTGTCGGTATTGGCTTGTATCGGGATAAACCCATCACGGAAGTTTTAGATAAATTAGACCTCAAGCTTTCCAACCACTTAGGGGATTCTGTTGCACCAAGTGCTATCCCTCAAGCGAGAAAGCGCCTCACCGCCCAACCTTTGGAAGCGCTTTTTAAACTGACAGCAGCCCATTGGACCCAGCAGGAAGATAGCGATGACAAATGGTTTGGCCTAAGTTTACTTTCAGTCGACGGCACTCAGTTC
>NZ_FIZY01000055.1 GCF_900060185.1 Grimontia marina
ATGACCACTCTTCGTTACATTGTCAGAGCCGCTACTTTATTCAGGCTCCTAGGTTCATCTGGTGATACAGATGGTTCACTCGTTAAGCGGTGAACAGCGCTTCATACGACTTCACGTCGCACGCCCCTTTTCGTGTTAGTTTCATTTCAAGTACGACATTGAGCACTCCCTGCTTACTATTTTTTCATTCAAACCGCACTTTTTACTGTTGGTGCATACCATCTACCCGAGTATATTGCATAATCCCAAGTAACAGATATCGCAACGTAATACGAACTCACATTCTAGGTGGTGCGTCAAATGCTTTTAGATACAGCACATGCAGATGAATTTTTATATAAATATCAGTTACTCATGGTCTATTTAACTGATGGTGAGATCCCTAATGGCATGGAGGGCTTTGCTGCTATTCGTCCAGTGATTTATGAATGCTTGGACGAGCTTGAAGAATCTATGCTTGAGGTTGTGGGCTCTGAATTTCTTTCAAACTTGAAGGAGGCAGTCTTTGGTAAGTTTGTTTACCTAAAAAAATACAAAGAGGGTTATGTGTTCAAACACATTGAAACCGGTTGTTACTATCAAACGTTAGCGCTCACGACTCCACTTGATGAAATGCTGGATGAATTTATCGTAGTAAATACAGCTATCGTTCCGTTCAGAGGAAGCTTTGTTTGCGATGGTTTAATAACATCAAATAATGTGGCTTTGGGTAAAGGTCTTATGAAAGAAGTGAGAGAAGGTTACCATCAAGCCAAAAAAGATGGCTCGTTGCGAAGAATCACATAAAGCATCTTGGTCGATCTGCCCCTTTCTTCTATCTTTCCCAAAACTCAACTTATCTGAAACGAGCAGCTTAAAGCACCGACTCTAAGCCACTTTTGTCCAATATCTACTTGTTACGCTGCGCCTCCCCTACTCGCCCGCGCTGCCTTTGTGCTGTTCCAAAGGCCGTGCGTAGCCTATAGCGTTGTGAAGCTTCGCGCCCCAAGATTGGGGAAGGGGTTGAAAAGCAAATAGAACCAGGACGACGAACGGCGACCAGACCGCGCCTTTGGCCATGACGGTGCCACACCAAATGCGCGTAGCGGATTGTTGTTTGGGGTCGCGTTGACCGTGTTGGCCATAGGTAGCGGGATGGGTGAAGTGAGGAAAGCTGGCAGCATTATGCTCTGGATAAGGTCATCTGAATTTCAAAAAAATACCCCGCTTAATATCACAGTGACTTCAAGCGAGGTTTGAACTAGTCGGCAGTTGTACCGGATTCATAACAAAAGGTTAGCTTGCTCATCAAAATCACGTGTTGGATAGAAAACTTAAATGAGCCATACCGACACTAGAAAGAGTATCATGCCGCTTTATATATTCACTCAAGGTACTGGGGCTGCCTCAATCAACCTCGCGGTCTCACGAAGGCTTAACCCCATACCAATGTACTTTTCTATCTGCTCGCGTTTAGGGTCGAGTTTGAGGGATTTAGCCGGGCCTTTCGGCCTTCCCAGGATCATGCCGTTTTTCTTTCTCGCCGCCAGGGCTTCTTTAGTACGTAGCCGGATAAATTCTCGTTCAATCTCACCGGCAAGGCCAAGTACGGTCGCGATGATACGCGCCTGTATGGAACCATCAAGTTGCATGTTCTGCTTAGCGATATGTACGTTAAAACCTCTGGCCATGCACAGCTCTAATATCTCCAACACCTGAATGGTAGAACGCGCCATACGCGAGATTTCTGCAAACACTATGGTGTCGCCTTCTTCCATGCCTTCCAGCAAAGGACCAATGCGGCGCTCCCGCCATTTCTTCGCACCGGATACCGAGTCTTCCACAAACACCAGATTGGCCAATCCCACCTTGTTGGGAGACTGAGTCTTCGACTGACACTGGAAGACAGACTGACACTTAAAGTCAATTCACTCCTTTCTGACCAATCAGAGAGTGACATCATCAAAAGACTGGTATTTGGGCGCTCACTGGATGTCGAGAATCTGGCCAGACTTCGCGACCAAAATATCGATTATCGCGAAGTGCAACGACAGCTATCCGGGCTCTGCAACAACTTCAATCAGCTCGTACGCGCAGTCAACAGTAAAATGCCTGGGATGAATGACAGGATCTTAATGTGCTCATTGATGTTATTCAGCTCGAAACTGGATGACCTCACCAAGACGTTGAATCAAACCGATAGCGACAAACATACCGAAGACACGTCGGTGAAATCAGGCACTGAAGAGCAATGGCGGCTTGAGGGTTGTGGAGGGAGACAGTCATGGTGATGAACGTCCTAATATGAGACAGCGGGAAAAGCAAACGGGGACCAGATTTTGCGCAGCGCCTTCTGGAGTACCTCGAAGGTGACAAACCGCGGCTGTCAAAAAAGCAAGTGAAGGCGCTGATAAAAGAGCGTGGATTGGAGAGTCACAAAGCGTTGCTCAGACAGGATGACATAGAGCCGGGCGGTGACGGTGCATTGCGCCGCAAGCGCTCTACGGCGCCTTTTGTAATGAATCCAGAAATGCGAGAACTGGTAAGAAGCGCTATCAACTTATCTCCACATGCGCATAAATATATCACTGGTGCGTTGTGCTGGAGCATTGATGAAAACCCGATACTTGCTGAAAACCCTCGCCTTGCCCTTGAACTGAAGGAACGATTTGAAGCGTACATGTTTGCGGGCATTAATCTAGAAGATCAACTGATCTATTGGGTACAACATACCGACAAAGGACGACTGGAGTACAACTACGTCATCCCGCAAATTTGTCTCTCAACCGGCTATCACTGGAATCCGATCCCGCCCGGCAAAGAGTATGAAATCAATCTTATCCAAGACCACTTTAACCTCGAGTTTGGCCTCGACAGTCCGGATGACAGGCGATATATCACAGAAGGTCGGAAACGGAGCTTTGTCCCACAAAAATCGAAGTTTTTCCTTCCCGTACCGCCCTTTGAGGGTAAATCAGGCGCACGTAGTAAAGCGATTGATTATCTCTATGCGAGGATTCAGTCCTTTGACATCACCTGTTTTGAGGATGTCTACCGAACACTGGCCTCAAACCACTTTACGAAAAGTACAGGACTTCGTCTTGTCCGAGAGCAGCGATGGTCGCTGGGGTCAAGCCGTCATGGTGCATACGTCACTTTACTGAGCACAGATAACAAACCAATACGACTCAAAGGGTTTGCATTCAGTCGTCGCTTTACCCCTGGCACACTGTTTAACAGCCGAGTGCAGGACGCCAGGTATGATAAAGAGACGACCAAGCGGGTACTGCGCGAAATGCAGTGGGAAATACGTAATATGCTGATGCAACGCGCCTATAATCAGCGCCAACGTTGTTACCCTAAAGAAATAAACGATAAACCGACGTTTCGCTATTGCCGCTCCATGCCCGAGGAGTACGTAAGTCCCAAGGAGATTTCCTCCCTGCTCAATGGCATGTCAGCGACAATAGATACCCACATAGTTATTCCCAAGTTTACCAATAACATGACGCAAGCCGAGTTTGAGCAGATTTACCATGCTCTCCTTGAAGTACTGTTAATCCTGGATCGGAGGGCTGTTGAGAAAGGAACCAAGAGCTACCTGGCACACCTTGAACTGCTCTACTCCCTTATGAAGCAGGAGAGTGACCTTGGACAACATCCCATTGATTCAACTTATTCAAAAACGGTTTTCTCAAATCGACAAGCGCATCCGTTCGATCGAGGCTTAACGGATGCGGCAGCAAATGGTTCTCGAGCGTCTCAGCCGTCGAGTCAACGACATACCGTCGGAGAAGGTGAAAATACTGACCACAATGACGACACTATCCGACATGACCGAGACCGAGTTATGCCGTATCGTCAAGGCGTTGAAAGACTCATTGACAGCATTGACCGAAGTGCAAATCCCATCACCCAGCCTCATAAAAAAACCAGAGATAAGGGGCCAAAAGGCCCCGGTGGTTAAACCCTTTCTGTATTGAGCGGCTCTATACGAAGTAAGAGATGTCGTTGGCTTTTGAGGTGAATAAAATCCGCCACTGTTTTTCCCTCAATCTTTGCGAGCACAAAGCCATGGGGCGCCAGGACTTTATGCAGCGCCACTAAGCCTTTAGCAAACCCCATTTCGCCGTTATTACCGCTCCCCGTTTGACTCGGAAGTGATGAGCGCTGCGCTCTTGTTTCCATCAACATGCGGATGACTTCCAGTGCACCAATCCATCGACTGCAGGCAACACTGGATTGTTTGTACAATTCTAGTTCGTCAACTGTCAGTGCTTCACCACTTTTGATGGCGGCCCAGATGGTATAAATGTCCTGAATATCATTCACGTCCAGTCCATGCCTAAGAAAGCGGTGAAAGTTCTCTTCAGGGGTATCGCTATCCCCTTCCATCTCCTCGAAAACCTCAAGCAAGCCTGTCAGTACCAGCAAGTTAAACGCACGCATACGCACCTCCTGATGGCAAGGTCATACTATTAATGGCTGTTTGCATTTGAGTCAGGGGGGTGCGTTTTCCATAACGGCCATAAGTCAGCGAGGGAACTGAGTGTCCAACGATGTCAGCGACGGTGGCTTCATTGATGTCGTTTTGTTTGAGCACATCAATGAACGTATGACGAAGGCCATAGGCCGTCGGCCTTGCCCCGGGCGGAAACCCCAACGCACTGAGCGTGTGCCCAAAACGCAACAGATAGGGTTTGGACCAGTCGACTTCCCGTTGTGGCATCGCGTGATAAAGATGGGTCTGGCTCGCTGTCTGCATCCAGCCAACGAATCCCAGTTTTTTGAGAAAATCATGGATGGGAACGTCACGCACAGCGTGAGGCGATTTCACCCGCATGTAGGCGCCTTTGTCGGTCACTCGCGCACAAAGCACCCCATCTTTCGTAATGATATCTTCAGGACGTAACTGACACGCTTCTGCTGGGCGCAGACCCATCAGCAGCACCAGCAGGGTCACCCATCGAAAAGCGTCGCTCTCTGATGTCCAAGGCTCACTGTTAAATAGCTTATCAAGCTGGCCTGTGCTCCAGCGCTCTCGGCTGTCACGCGCCAGCTTTTCAGGTTTAAACTGCGCAAAAAACCTGCCGCGGGATTCATTTTCAGCATTGCCCTCTCAGTACACCAACTGAGCCACTGCTTGACCGCCGCCACATATTCTTTGTTGGTTTTGGCGCTGCGTCCCTCGCGGACGAGTTCACTGACATAGGCATGTAGATGTGCCCGCGTTACGCTGACAAGTAGATTGTTGCTGCTGAAAGCCACGAAGTGGCCAATCCGCTGCGACAGTTGCGTGACCGTCAGGGCGCGGAGTCCTGCCGCTGACTTGTCGTCGATAAAACGATCCAGCGCATCCTGCATGGAGCAAAGTCGGCTGTAGGTGGCATGTACCTGACCGCTGTCTGCTGCAGTGATAAGCACCAGTCCTGATGAGACATAAGCACGGCGCAATGTGTCGACCTGTCTGTCGAGTTCAGATTTGAACGTCAGATATGGCAAGTCCGGAGATCCGTCCAACAGTGTGTGAACCACCTTGGCAATATCCAGATTACGACTGATGGCAAGCGACCGATCTTATGTCAACAGGCTGATTTTGATGTGGCAGGGGTAACCGATCCCTGTCAAATCCCGAGGCATGTCTTTACGAAAATGGAACACGCCCGAAGGCATTTTTTGCAGGTACATATGTCTCACCTCTTTGTGTGGGTGAGACATCTCGTGGCAGGGATACAATAAAGCCCTCGAAATTCAGAGGCTTTTTAAGAAAGAATATGGCGGAGAGATAGGGATTTGAACCCTAGATACGCTAATAACGTATGCCGGTTTTCAAGACCGGTGCTTTCAACCACTCAGCCATCTCTCCGTAAGTGCGGCGTATACTAATGGGCACACTGTACCGTGTAAACCCATTATTTGTGCATTTGGTTCAAATGCACGCATTTACGCCGCCATGCGCATATTATCACCAGCTCTTGACCTATATTCAACCAGTTATCTCTAATCAAACTGCCCACTGAATGAGTAAATGCATAGACATCTAATCAAACTTGAGACAGTATTCTAGTCAAAACTAAACGCTAAAAAATAATAGGGTGATACAGATGTTTCCACGTGTTGATTGTTCGTTAAACATTGTTACTCTTCATTTACATAAAAACAGCATGTTAGGAGTTGTACTTCTTCACATTTTCTCCTGAAAATTGTCTCATTTCTTCGAAGATCAATGTCTAGATCACACCTCCAAACTGTTCAATTTGCAGACATGTTTTCTCCCCCTATACTAAGTTTTGTTAACTTTATGTTAATAAAACTTCTAAATGGTTTTACGAGGTTCACATCATTTTTAGGCTGCTTGCCTCTTATGAGCCTTGTCCATGAGTAACAACCAGTAATAACCAATAAAGGATTGATAGGTATGGTTAATAAAAAGTCGACACTCGGGCTTGCAGTGCTCTCAGCTCTACTGCTTGCAGGCTGTGACAGCGGTGGTAACAGCGCTGAAAGTCAGAAGCAAATCGACGACCTTCAAAAGCAGGTTGCTTCACTAGAGAAGCAACTCTCTGAAGCAAAAGCGAGCTCTTCACAAGCACCGGCTCCTTCTGCTCAAGGTGAAAATACTCTGGAGAAAGTGAAGAAAGCAGGCGTTATCAGCTGTGGTGTGAGCACTGGTCTTCCAGGTTTCTCTAACCCTAATGCTAGTGGCGAATGGGAAGGTATTGATGTTGAGTTCTGTCAGGCGGTGGCTGCAGCTGTTTTTGGCGACAAGAGCAAAGTGAAATACGTCCCTCTGACGGCAAAAGAGCGTTTTACCGCGCTGCAATCTGGTGAAATCGATCTACTTTCCCGTAATACCACATGGACACTACAACGTGACGGCACTCTTGGTCTGAACTTTGTTGGCGTTAACTACTATGATGGCCAAGGCT
Organism: Grimontia marina; assembly: GCF_900060185.1. GTDB lineage: Bacteria > Pseudomonadota > Gammaproteobacteria > Enterobacterales > Vibrionaceae > Enterovibrio > Enterovibrio marinus. The sequence goes on from NZ_FIZY01000055.1 coordinate 6,909, forward strand.
TCATGGTGAAGAAAGATCTGGGCGTCAAGAGCGCACTGGAACTTGATGGTGCATCGGTATGTGTTCAATCAGGCACAACAACTGAACTCAACCTTTCTGACTACTTCCGATCTAACGGCATGTCGTTCAAGCCAGTGGTTTACGATACGTATGACGCTACCGTAAAAGGTTTCGAGTCTGGCCGTTGTGACACACTCACTACAGACCAATCTGGCCTTTATGCTTCTCGCATCAAACTGGCCGACCCAGACAGTGCTTTAGTACTGCCAGAAATCATCTCTAAAGAGCCTTTGGGCCCTGTTGTTCGTCAAGGCGATGACAACTGGTTTAACATTGCTAAGTGGACACTAAACACCATGATAAATGGTGAAGAGTTCAACATTACATCTACAAATGTTGATGAGATGGTTAAGTCAAAAGATCCAAACATCCGCCGTATCTTGGGGCAAGACGGACCTAAAGGTAAAGGCCTTGGCCTAAATGATGACTGGGGTTATCAGGTTATCAAACAGGTAGGCAACTACGACGAGAGCTTCCAGCGTACTGTAGGCACTGATTCTCCATTGAAAATTTCTCGTGGTGTGAATGCACTATGGAGTGACGGCGGCATCTTGTATGCGCCACCTATCCGCTAATAAGTCGTTCGTTTAACAAAACGCATGCTGGGGCACAGAATTCTGTGCCCCATAATTAATGTTATAAAGGATAGAGGTGCAGATGTATGGCATCTAAAGATAATACGCTTAACTCGGGAGCCGCAGCGCGTCCTGAGAACAAGCAAAGCATCATTTACAATCCGACGTTCCGCTCTGTTATCTTCCAATCTGTAGCCATTATCGCGCTGGTGTTCTTCGTCTACACCATCGTTAACAATGCCCTGACTAACCTTGAGTCTCGTGGTATCGCTACAGGTTTTGGTTTCTTAACACAAGAAGCGGGATTTGGTATTGGCTTGACGCTAATTGAGTACAACGAAACGTACTCTTATGGCCGCACGTTTTTTGTTGGCCTTTTGAATACCGCGCTGGTATCTGTGCTCGGCATTGTGCTCGCTACAATCATCGGCTTCTTAATGGGTATCGCTAGGCTTTCCAACAACTGGTTACTCAGTCGATTTGCTGCGGTGTACATTGAAATCTTCCGAAATATCCCGCTACTTCTGCAAATTTTCTTCTGGTATTTCGCAGTTCTACAAGCTCTGCCCTCCCCAAGAGAAAGTCTCAGTATCGGAGAATCATTCTTCCTCAACGTGCGCGGTATGTACTTCACCCGCCCGGTTTTTGAAGAAGGCTCAACCATCATCTTTATTGCTTTGGCTGTTGCGCTTGTTTTCAGTTACGTCTTCGCTAAGTGGGCAAAACGGAAACAGGAAACGACCGGTCAGCAAACCCCAGTTTTCTCCATTTCACTGGCTGCAATTATCGGCTTACCGCTGATTGCATTCTTTGTCGCAGGTATGCCAGTTTCCCTGGAGTACCCGGAATTAAAAGGGTTTAACTTCCGAGGAGGTATTTCAATAATCCCCGAATTGGCGGCACTAACCCTAGCACTGTCAATATACACGGCCTCATTTATTGCGGAGATCGTACGCTCCGGTATTAATGCTGTCAGTCATGGGCAAACAGAAGCAGCCATGGCGCTGGGTCTACCACGCGGTAAAACGCTGCGTTTGGTCATTATCCCTCAAGCTATGCGCATCATCATTCCGCCACTGACCAGCCAATATCTTAACCTGACAAAGAACTCATCACTCGCGATGGCCATTGGTTATCCGGATCTGGTGTCAGTATTTGCAGGTACCACGCTGAACCAAACGGGTCAGGCTATCGAGATCATTGCAATGACCATGGGGGTTTACCTGACTCTCAGCCTGTTAACGTCCTTGCTGATGAACATATACAACGCCAAGATGGCACTGGTTGAGAGGTAACCCATGACAAGAAAACATGAGTTTCAACCTGATCTGCCTCCGCCACCGAACACGGTAGGTGCAGTGGGTTGGCTGAGGAAAAATCTGTTTTCAACACCACTTAATTCAGTCATGACTGTCATTCTGGCTTATATCGCCCTGATGGCACTCTGGTCTGTATTTGATTGGGCGTTTTTAAATTCAGATTGGGTCGGAACAACACGTGAAGACTGCACAAGCGACGGTGCTTGTTGGGTCTTCATCAATGTTCGCTTTGAGCAGTTCATGTTTGGATTCTATCCAAGTGAAGAGCTCTGGCGCCCTAAACTCTTCTACGCAATTTTGGCTATTTTCACAGCACTGCTGATCTATGAAAAAACGCCTAAACGTGGCTGGATTCTGTTGCTGTTCTTGGTGGCATTCCCCATCATGGCTGTCTTCCTGTTATTTGGTGATGTTGCTGGTCTGCCAAAAGTGGAAACGCACCTTTGGGGCGGGCTGCTGATCACCATGATCATCGCCATCGTCGGCATCGTGATTTCACTACCTATTGGTATTGTGCTGGCACTGGGGCGACGCTCAGAAATGCCTATCATCAGAAGCCTTTGTACTGTTTACATTGAGGTATGGCGTGGTGTTCCTCTCATCACTGTTCTGTTCATGGCATCGGTGATGCTGCCATTGTTCATGTCTGGTGAATCGGAAACCAACAAGTTAGTGCGAGCGCTGATTGGTGTGGTGATGTTTGCTTCGGCATACATGGCGGAGGTGGTGCGTGGTGGCCTTCAGGCGATTCCAAAAGGCCAATATGAAGCCGCAGATGCTCTGGGTCTAACTTATTGGAAGAAGATGAATCTCATCGTCCTTCCACAGGCGCTGAAAATTACCATTCCATCCATCGTGAATACCTTTATCGGTTTATTCAAAGACACCAGTCTGGTACTGATTATCGGAATGTTCGACGTACTGGGTGTTGGTCAGGCCGCGAATACCGACCCTAACTGGCTTGGTTTCGCTACTGAAAGCTACGTGTTCGTTGCTCTCGTTTTCTGGATCTTCTGTTTCGGAATGTCCCGTTACAGTATCTATCTCGAAAACAAGCTTCATACCGGTCACAAGCGATAAAGAACAAGGATTGTATTTATGAGTCAACAAGACGCCCCTGTTATTAAACTGACCGATATGAACAAATGGTATGGTCAGTTTCACGTACTGAAAAACATCAACTTGTCTGTCGCGAAAGGCGAGAAAATCGTTATCTGTGGCCCTTCAGGTTCCGGAAAATCCACCATGATTCGCTGTATAAACCGCCTTGAGGAACATCAGCAAGGCTCGATTGTTGTTGCTGGCACCGAATTGACCGATGACTTGAAAAACATCGAAGCGGTGCGTAAAGAAGTTGGCATGTGTTTCCAACACTTTAACCTCTTTCCTCATTTGACAGTTCTGGAAAACTGCACTCTTGCCCCTATATGGGTGAAAAAGATGCCAAAAGACGAAGCGGAAGCTATCGCCATGAAGTATCTCGAGCGTGTAAAAATTCCAGAGCAGGCTGACAAGTACCCGGGACAATTATCTGGCGGTCAGCAGCAACGTGTGGCAATTGCACGCTCGCTGTGTATGAACCCTAACGTGATGCTGTTTGATGAGCCAACATCAGCACTCGATCCAGAAATGGTTCGAGAGGTGCTTGATGTTATGGTGGAGTTGGCAGAAGAGGGTATGACCATGCTGTGTGTGACGCACGAAATGGGCTTTGCGAAAGAAGTGGCAGACCGCGTTATCTTTATGGATGCCGGTGAAATCATTGAAGAAAATGTCCCTGAGGAATTCTTCAACAACCCTCAGTCTGATCGCACCCAACTCTTCCTCAGTCAAATCCTACATCATTAATTGTTAACCAAAAGCCGCTACACTTACTCCAGATGTAGCGGTTTATTAACATCCATTTACAAACTCGAATACGCCCATGTGGCCCGATATATTAGTATTTTCAGGGGCTAAGCCACGTTATTATCACTTATGCGACGATTGCGACTTGAAAAATTAAGCCTAACACGCCATTAATGTCGTAATAGATAAAATATGCACCCCATTGGGAGAAACTTATGAACGAACGTTTTGTTTCAGCCAGTCAAACACAAGAAAGTGTATTGGCGACAAACAAAGTACTGCGAAACACCTACTTTCTGTTGTCACTAACACTGGTTTGGGCTGCTGTAGTAGCTGGCATATCAATGGCTGCTAACCTACCTTACCCTGGTATCATTATTACCTTAGTTGGTTTCTACGGTCTGCTGTTCTTGACTGAAAAGAACAAGAACAACTCGATGGGTTTGGTGTTTACCTTCCTGTTTACAGGTTTTACCGGTTACACCCTTGGCCCTATCCTGAACATGTACGTTGGCGCTGGTATGGGCTGGGCGATTGCACCGGCACTTGGTGGTACGGCACTAACCTTCATGGCGTGTTCCGCATATGCGCTGACAACTAAGCGTGACCTATCATTCTTGAACGGTATGCTGTTGGCTGGCTTTGTTGTCCTTGTAGTAGGTATGATTGCTAACATCTTCCTGCAAATGCCAATGCTGTCTGTCGCTATCAGCGGTATCTTCGTGCTGTTCTCAACAGGCGTTATTCTGCTGACTACTCAGTCGATTGTTCGCGGTGGTGAAACTAACTACATCTCAGCGACCATCAGCCTGTATGTGTCGATCTACAACCTGTTCCTGAGCCTGCTTCAACTGCTTGGTATTTTCGGTGGCGATGATTAATCGAACAGCTTGTTGTTAAAAAGCTCCTTCGGGAGCTTTTTTTATTTCAGCCTTTTTTTGTACCGGTTTAGGTATTATCCTTTGCGCGTCCGAAGTACGAGGTTATCCATGTTGGAATTAAACGGTAAGCAAATCGAAACCGATGCTCAGGGTTATCTGAAAAATTTTGCCGATTGGCATGAAGAATTGGTGCCGATGCTGGCTGAACAGGAAAACATCGAATTGACTGAGGCGCATTGGGAAGTGGTCTATTTCGTGCAGGACTTCTACAAAGAGTTCAGCACCTCCCCTGCTATTCGCCTATTGGTAAAGTCGATGGAGAAAAAATACGGTCCAGAAAAAGGCAACAGTCGCTACTTGTATAAGCTGTTTCCTAAAGGCCCAGCAAAGCAAGCTACCAAGCTAGCAGGTTTGCCAAAGCCAGTGAAATGCATTTAAAAAGGAGCCGCTCGCTCCTTTTTGCACTCCTTTATTACTGAATAGAGAAGCCATCAATCGCCTGCCAGTCCACCTGCTCATGAACCAGATTGGTGACGTTCGCTGTTGGTGGCCCCTCATCCAACCAATTTAGCAAAGCCTCTACATTTTTCTCATCACCACACATGAGAACGGTCACAGTGCCGTCCGATTCGTTACGCGCATAGCCGCTCAACGACAACTTCAGCCCCTCGTGAGCCGTGTGAAATCTAAACCCAACTCCCTGAACATGACCAGAGACGGTAGCTTTGACACATATATGTGACATTTATCATCATTCCTATATTAGTGTTGTACATATGTAACGGTGTAATATGGCGTACGTTATATATGCACATGCTCACATCTACTGGGGGAGCTCACACCATGAAAGAAACTCCATTCCGCTGGCTCGATCAATACCTGAACAAACTCAGCCTGAAAGAAAAATTCTACGTACTTTATGTTTCTGTTTTTGCAATTGCTATCGCGACGGGTGCAATTTTCTATTCAGCTTCTCAATCTCAAATTGCACAGGTACAAGAAAAACATAGTGCAGCACTGACTGCCGTGTTGTCTCACTACGACATCAGCGCCACTGAAGCCGCAGGTATTCTGGCTCAAAATGGCATTAAACGAGCTTCGGCTTATAGTGCACCTGCAGCTTACGAGATAGACAATGATGATGGCTTCTGGACACAAATCAGCGCAGCTTCGTGGGGATTAATGATGACCTTATTTTTTCTGGGTTTACTGGCACTGCATTACGTATCCAGTTTTATTGGCGGCGCGATGTACACAATGAATCATGCCCTGCAGCGCATGCTTGACGGTGACCTGACAAGCCGCATGAACTTCTTCCCGGCTCGCGATGAATTCAGTACGATCGCGAGCACAATCGACAGCGTCGCTGACCGTGAACACGGCCTTGTGAAAGCGATTAGGAACGCTTCACAGCTTATGGAAGAACTGTCAGCCGATTTGGGCCGTCGCAGCGCAGACAGCGAGAATCTTTCAACAGAGCAACGCACCTATCTAGATTCCCTGGCGAGTGCGACGGAAGAGATGGCAGGCTCAATTCGTGATGTTGCTTCCCACGCAGAGCAAACATCAGATGAAATTTCAGAAGCAGGCGTTGCATCCCAACAGAGCCGAACACAAGTGTCCCAAACCTTGCAGGCAATTCAGGCATTGGCTTCAGAAATCGAAACCGCCTCCCAAGCCGTTGCGTCGCTAGAACAGAATTCTAACGAAATCGGCAGTATGGTTGCGACCATCAGTGCGATTTCCGAACAAACCAACCTGTTAGCGCTGAACGCAGCTATTGAAGCAGCACGCGCAGGTGAACAAGGCCGCGGATTTGCTGTCGTTGCAGATGAAGTTCGCTCTCTGGCTGGCCGCACACAACAGACCACCGTTGAAATCCAGCGCATGATTCAGGATCTGGAGAACAACACCGCGCACTTACGTGGTGTGATGCAAGGTACTGTTGATAACGCAGCCGCAAGCGAAAGCCTGGTACAGAACATCGATCTTGAAATCAGCTCTATTTCTGAGCGTAGTCAGCGCATTACAGACCGCAGCACTGAAATCGCCACCGCTGCTAGCCAGCAAGGCAGCGTAGCTGGCACTATCTCCTCGGATGTAGAGCGAGTTCGCCAACAAGCATGGCAAGTGAGCGAAATGATTCAGCAGACATCTCAAGATGTCACGAATCTGCAAAAACAATCATCCAGTCTTACTGATCTTGTAAAAGGTCTACGCACAGAATAACGGCTTAATTGATGGAAAAACGGCCGCACAGTGTGCGGCCGTTTGCATTATTGCCAAGCATCTCTGACAATACAGCACCTTTTGCCGGTGACCACGCTTCCATAGCATGGTGCCCATATTTTGAAGTTAGGATAAACCAATGAATCCGTCTGTTTATCTGGTTAAAGGCCGTGAAAAATCACTGCGCCGTCGCCATCCATGGGTTTTCTCCCGTGGTATTCAACGCGTAGAGGGTAAGCCGTCCCTGGGTCAGACAGTAGATGTATATGACCATCAGGGCCAATGGCTAGCCTGCGGTGCGTTTTCTCCTAATTCCCAAATTCGTGTCCGTGTTTGGACATTCGAACAAGAAGAAGTCAACGTTGAGTTCTTCAAAAAACGCCTTAAGGAAGCACAAGGTCTGCGTGATGTTTTGGCTGCCCGTGATGGCCTGACTGGTTACCGCCTGATTGCCGCAGAGTCGGATGGTTTACCGGGTATCACAATCGATCGCTATGAGAACTTCTTAGTTTGTCAGCTATTGAGTGCTGGCGCGGAAGCACATAAAGACAATCTGGTAGAAGCACTTATCGCGCAATATCCAGAGTGCAGCATCTACGAGCGTTCAGATGTATCAGTGCGTAAAAAAGAAGGCCTGAAAGAGCGCACGGGCGTTCTACATGGAGAGTTGCCACCTGCCTCCGTTGTGATTGAAGAAAACGGTGTGAAGATCAGTGTCGATATCACCGGCGGTCACAAAACCGGTTTCTACCTTGACCAACGCGATAGCCGTGAAGCGGCAGTTAAATACGTGAACGGCAAGCGTGTTTTGAACTGCTTCTGTTACACAGGCGGATTCGGCCTTTACTCGCTGAAAGGCAATGCAGCTGAAGTCATCAACGTAGATGTTTCGCGGCCAGCCCTCGATATCGCAAAGTCAAATGCCGAAATGAACGGTTATGACCTATCCAAAGCACAGTTTGTGAATGCAGATGTATTTAAGCTGCTGCGCGAATATCGCGATGCTGGTGAATCGTTTGATGTGGTCATTATGGATCCACCTAAATTTGCAGAATCTAAAGCACAACTGACAGGTGCATGTCGTGGTTACAAAGACATCAACATGTTAGCCATGCAGATCCTGAAACCGGGTGGCAAACTGCTGACCTACTCCTGCTCTGGTCTGATGGACAATGCCCTGTTCCAGAAGATCATTGCTGATGCAGCACTCGATGCAAACCGCAGTGTTCAATTTATCGAGCGCTTTGAGCAGGCAGCTGACCACCCAATTGACAGTTCTTACCCTGAAGGTTTCTACCTGAAAGGTTTTGCCTGCCACGTAAAATAATAATTACATAAGTCCGGCTAAACGCCGGACCGAGAAACACTTTTAGGGGATAAAAATGGGAAGAGAATTGACTCTCGCGTCTGTATTCGCAGCTTCGCTATCTTTTGGTGCACATGCTGGTGTAACGGTTAATCTAAGCGATAACATTGAACTGCTTACCTATAACGGCCAAACGCACAAGTCTCCTGTTTTCGGTAAAGAAGAGCCTGTCGTACTCGACGACGGAACTCAACAATTAGCCTTCCGCTACGTTGAAACCTTTGAAGAAGGAAAAGACGTTTCTTTTGTCCGTTCTGATGTGTTGGTCGTTAAATTTGATGCCAAAGACACAGAAATTTTCTTCGATTTTCCTGTGCACAAAAACAAGCGACAAGTTCGTGAGTTCAATGAAAACCCTAAGTTCAAAATTCTGGACGCCAACAAAGCGCCAATCAATTTTGAGCAAAACAAATTGCTGAAATCAGGTTTCCAGCTGAGTCGTGATTACTTGTCAGAGATACAGCGTTTTAACCTAACTGATGCGCCCGCATCACTGCAACTGACCTCAGCAAAAGTCGCAGTTCAACCAACTACACAGCCAAGTTCGTCGACGCGCGGAAGAGTTGTCGTCGGTGGACAGAACGCGCTAAACGAGGTGGAGTACCAGCTTCATTACTGGTTTGAGAAAGCGGATGCAGAAACACAAGCGCGCTTCAAAGCCTTTGTAAACAGTCGCTAACCACTCGACCAATGACTGAGGCCGCAGATCAAGCGGCCTCTTTTTTTCCGATCATAACTAAGCCTCTCACAACCATCCACTTTTCTTCAAACCAAGTTTTACCAGGCTGAATCGTATTCTTACCTGTTCATTCCCGAAGATATCGACATTTCTCCCGCAACACGCCTCGCAGGAAAACACACATTGTTGACAATAATTACCAAGCATACAGAAAATAAGGACAATTTAACCAAAAAACCCTCTTATTGTTAACAAATATTATCTCACATTGGCTATCCGACCTTTGCTGTTGAGCACATATTCACCGCACAAATTTCATGCAGCAAGTGAAAATTTCCCAATTGAAATTGTGAGTCGCTACCAAGAGCGCAAAGCTTTTCAATTAAAGAACTGACTAGAGATCTAAATCTGACGAAATCCGGGGTGTCTCACTCTTGCAACTCCTCTACTTTATTAATTGCGCGATTTAAGTGCGCTAACAACATACAAATCAATAGATAACATTTTATTTTCGAGGGATATCCGATGGATGTGACAGGTAAGAGCAAAGGATTCGCGCTCTCGGCAATCGCCGCAGCGTGTATGTTTTCTTTCAATGCTCAAGCTGCTGTTGACTGTACCAATATTGAAAAATGGTCAGCAGACAAAGCATATGGTGGCGGTTCAACTGTTCAACACGAAAGCAACGTCTACACCGCTAACTGGTGGACCAAAGGCAACAACCCTTCAACTTCGTCAGGCGATTACAAAGAGTGGAAGTTTGTAGACCAATGCGACACTGGCGTTGTTGATCCTGTAAACGAAGCACCAACTGTTTCTCTGGATTCACCAACTGCTACTGACATAATCAAAGATGGTGACGTTGTCACGCTAAGTGCAACTGCTGCCGACTCTGATGGCTCTGTTAGCAAAGTAGAATTCTTTATTGACGGCGCTTCAGTCGGTTCAAATACTACTTCTCCTTATTCTCTGAACTGGACAGCCGCTGAAGGCCCTCACACGATCACAGTGAAAGCAACCGACGACAAAGGCGCTGTGACTGAAACAACCGCATTGAGCATCACTGTTCAGTCTGGTGATACCGGCCCAGTCAATGAGCCACCTACCGTTTCTTTGGCAGCTTCTGCAACATCTGTTGATCAAGGGGCTGTAGTGACGCTAACTGCGGATGCAGCTGATACCGATGGAACAGTCGCGAAAGTTGATTTCTACGCAGCTGGTCAGCTGATTGGTTCAAAAACTGTGGCGCCATTCGTACTCGACTGGACAGCTGACAAAGTTGGCAACGTGTCTGTATACGCAAAAGCGACTGACGACAAAGGTGCTTCTACTGACTCAGTACTGGTCACTGTGAATGTAACTGGTGCACCAGTTGTTTCTAACTGTCGCCCAGAAGGCCTTTTCCAGACACCTGGCGTTAACGTTCCTTACTGTACAATTTATGACGCAGAAGGTCGTGAAGACATGGGGACTGACCACCCACGCCGCATCATCGGTTACTTCACCAGCTGGCGTGCGGGTGATGACCCACAAGCTGCTTACCTTGTTAAAGATATTCCTTGGGAAGAACTGACTCACATCAACTATGCGTTCGTAAGCATTGGTTCTGATGGCAAAGTGAATATCGGCGATGTAAACGATCCAAACAACGCCGCGGTAGGTAAAGAATGGCCGGGCGTAGAAGTTGATCCAGCACTGGGCTTTAAAGGTCACTTCGGTGCACTGGCAACGTACAAAGCGAAGCATGACGTTAAAACACTGATCTCTATCGGTGGCTGGGCGGAAACCGGCGGTCACTTCGGCCTTGACGGTAACCGTGTAGCAGATGGCGGTTTCTACACCATGACCACCAACGCTGACGGTTCAATCAACCATGCCGGTATCCAGAAGTTTGCGGATTCTGCCGTTGAAATGATGCGTAAGTACAAGTTCGATGGTCTGGATATCGACTACGAATACCCAACCTCAATGGCAGGTGCGGGTAACCCGTACGATAAAGACTTCATGGAGCCACGTCGCCCATACCTGTGGGCTTCTTACCAAGAGCTGATGCGCGTTCTGCGTGAGAAAGTCGACATCGCTTCTGAACAAGACGGTCACCACTACATGCTGACAATCGCAGCACCATCTTCTGGTTACCTGCTACGTGGTATGGAAACGTTTGATGTCACTAAGTACCTCGACTACGTGAACATCATGACTTACGACCTGCACGGCGCTTGGAATGACCACGTTGGTCACAACGCCGCACTGTTCGACACAGGTAAAGACTCTGAGCTGGCAGCTTGGAACGTATACGGCACCAGCCAGTATGGCGGTATCGGTTACCTGAACACTGACTGGGCATACCACTACTTCCGTGGCTCAATGCCAGCGGGCCGTATCAACATTGGTGTTCCTTACTACACCCGTGGTTGGCAAGGCGTAACAGGCGGTGAAAACGGTCTATGGGGTAAAGCCGCACTTCCTAACCAATCTGAGTGCCAGCCAGGCACCGGTGAAGGTGAGAAGAACAACTGTGGTCACGGCGCGATCGGTATCGACAACATGTGGCACGATACAGATCCAAAAGGTAACGAAATGGGTGCAGGTTCTAACCCAATGTGGCATGCGAAGAACCTTGAGCATGGCATCTTCGGTACCTACGCATCTGCGTACAAACTTGACCCAGCGAACGATCCACAAGACGTTCTGAAAGGCACTTACCAGCGCAACTACGACTCAGTCGCTGTTGCACCATGGCTGTGGAATGCTGAGAAACAAGTGTTCCTATCTACTGAAGACGAAGCGTCAATCAAAGTGAAATCTGATTACGTTATCGACAAAGGTATCGGCGGCATCATGTTCTGGGAACTGGCGGGTGATTACGCATGTTATCAACTGGGTGCAGATGGCAAGCGTACTGACGTTGTAGATCCAACTGAAAATGCTTGTGCGACTGGTAACGGTGAGTTCCACATGGGTAACACCATGACGAAAGCGATCTACGACAAATTTGCCGCAGCAACACCTTACGGTGCGAAACTGTCTGAAAATGCAATGCCAACCGAAGCAGTTGATATTACGGTTAGCGTAGGTGGCTTCAAAGTGGGTGACCAAAACTACCCAATCAACCCGAAAATCACTTTCACCAACAACACTGGCGTAGAACTGCCTGGCGGTACTGAGTTCCAGTTTGACATTCCGGTTTCTGCACCAGACAACGCGAAGAGTCAAAATGGCGGTAAAGTGACAGTGATTTCTTCAGGCCACACTAAAGCGGACAATATCGGTGGGCTTGAAGGTACCATGCACCGTCTGGCGTTCTCACTGCCAACGTGGGATTCTCTGGCTCCTGGTGCAACCTATGAACTGGACTTCGTGTACTACCTACCAATCTCTGGTCCTGCGAACTACACAGTGAACATCAACGGTGTTGATTACGCATTCGCATCTGAGTACAGCGACCTGCCATTGGCAGACCTGTCAGCAGGCGGCGGTAACGGTGGTGGTGACAATGGTGGTGGCACTGATACTTGTGACACGACAGGCATCGTGGTTTACCCAAATCTGCCTCAGACTGACTGGGCAGGTAACCCAAGCCACGCAGCAGCAGGTGACAAAGTCGTGAAAGATGGCGTTGTTTACCAAGCAAACTGGTGGACAGCTTCTGTTCCAGGTAGCGATGGTAGCTGGACCAAAGTGTGTGGTTAATCCACTAATTTAAATCACTTAAGTAGACAAAGCCGACTCAATTGAGTCGGCTTTTTATTGGCCATCACACTGGAAAGTACTCTATGCCTGTCTGTTCACAATAATTGAACAGTTCCGTAGAAAACATTGGCATTATTCAATGCGATAAACCTGTTAGAATCACCTCGTCTTTCACTAAAGTTCGCGTCAATGGTTTTGGAAAACGGCGATTTATCAACGCTTTCCCCCTACATTTCTGATTTTGTTCGCGACCGTCCTACTTCGGAAGGATTCATGATTTATAAATTGTTCGAACGCGTTACGCTGGCCTTTCCACCAGAGCAACCGGAACAGCCGCCTAATGGCCTGCTTGCATTTTGTCGCCACTACACCAAAGGCTTTGAACGACCGCTGATCACCATGGCTGTGCTCACGGCATTTATTGCCATTGCGGAAGTGTCGCTGTTTGGCTTTATGGGACAACTGGTTGACTGGCTGACTAATCAAGATAAAACCACCTTTCTCGCTGACGAGGGAAATACTCTGATTGGGATAGGGCTGCTTATCCTGATTGGTATGCCGATACTGGTCGCTGTGCATTCTTTGGTTTTGCACCAGTCGCTACTCGGTAACTACCCGATGTCCATTCGCTGGATGGCACACCGTTACCTGCTGAAGCAGAGCATCGGCTTCTATCAGAATGACTTCGCAGGTCGTATTGCAACCAAAGTCATGCAGACTGCGCTGTCTATTCGCGAAACCGTGATGAAGCTGTTGGATGTGGCGGTATATATTGCCGTCTACTTTATCTCGATGCTGTTTATCGTCGGTCAGGCAGATATTCGCCTCATGCTCCCGATGTTGGTTTGGCTGATAGCCTACATTGGCATCCAGATATACTTTGTCCCTAAGTTGAAAGCAGTTTCCACCGAGCAGGCGGATGCCCGTTCATTGATGACGGGCCGCATTGTCGACAGCTACACCAACATCGCCACTGTAAAGCTCTTCTCACACACCGATAGAGAAACCCAATACGCCGAAGAAGGCATGGGCGTATTTATGGATACGGTTTACCGCCAAATGCGTCTCGCAACCGGCTTCAATATCTCAGTAGAGGTCGCGAATTACGCCCTGCTGTTTTCTATCAGTGCGATGTCCATCTGGCTCTGGTTAGACTCCGCCATCACTGTTGGGGCGATAGCTATTGCAGTCAGCCTTGCACTGCGTATCAACAGCATGTCGAAATGGATCATGTGGGAAATCGGCTCGCTGTTTGAAAACATCGGTACCGTCGTCGATGGAATGACGACGCTTTCCAAACCAGTCGAAGTGCTGGATAAGTCAAACGCACCTGTATTGGAAGTTCCTCAAGGTGCCATAAACTTCACCGATGTTCGCTTCCACTATGGTGAAGGCAAAGGCGTGATAGAAAAACTGAACCTCAACATCAAACCCGGCGAAAAAGTCGGTCTGGTTGGTCGTTCGGGTGCGGGTAAATCAACCTTAGTTAACCTTCTTATGCGTTTTCACGATGTGGAAGGTGGTGAGATCCGTATCGACGGTCAGAACATTTCAGCCGTGACACAGGATTCACTGCGCGCCAATATCGGCATGGTGACGCAAGACACTTCCCTGCTGCACCGCTCTATCCGTGAAAACATCCTTTACGGCGACCCGGATGCCAGTGAAGAAGCCATGCTAGCCGCAGCCAAGAAAGCTCAGGCTCACGACTTTATTGAAACACTGAGCGACCCGCATGGAAACCGAGGTTACGATTCGCAGGTAGGTGAACGCGGCGTGAAGCTGTCTGGGGGTCAACGCCAACGCGTGGCAATTTCCCGTGTATTGCTAAAAGATGCGCCAATTCTCATCCTCGACGAAGCAACGTCTGCACTGGATTCAGAGGTAGAATCAGCGATTCAGGAAAGTCTCTATCAGTTGATGGAAGGTAAAACGGTGATTGCTATTGCTCACCGGCTCTCAACCATTGCCGCGATGGACAGGCTGATCGTTCTCGATCAGGGCGAAATCGTCGAGCAGGGCACCCACCAAGAACTGATTTCCAGCGACGGCATTTATGCCCAACTCTGGCAGCATCAAACTGGCGGTTTTATCGGTGACTAATCCCATCGAGGGTGACGGAGTATAAAAGGGCGCTTCGATGTTCTTTTTTGTCTCAGTTATCTTTCAAAATCGCAAAGTTAGGAAAGCTCTCCTACCCTTGTATTGAATCATTGTAGGGGATGATATTTATGTTCAACGCGAAAACCAACGTAAAAACTGTACTTTTAGCCACAGCAGTTTTCGGCCTTGCCGCCTGTTCTGACTATGACCCAGTCGCAGAGAGTGACTGCAGTAAGGTCGTCAGCCATGCACAGAAAATCCTTGGCGCCTTAGCACCTTCTGCAGGCGAATTGATGAGCCAGTGTAAAGCCGCTTCGGACAGTGAACGCGGCTGCGTAATGGCTTCCACCAAAAAAGGCCAGCTTGCACAATGCCTATGATCGAATAAATTGTCGTATACTGGCGCCCGTTTTTTAACGGGAGCCATGTATGCAACGTTCCACCCTTATCGGCCTGAAAGTCGGCCTGCTCGCCCTTCTTCTTTTTATCGGTATGCTTGGTATGAGCACCAATTCGCCCGCAACGGAGTGGCTCAAAGAAGCATTTCTGGGCATTAGCTTTGCGTTTGCATTTGGCTTAGGCGCACCGGAAGTATTGGCTTACTTACTGGCGACCATCGTGTTTATTGCGGTTTTCTGCGTGGGGTATTTCGTAGGGAAGAAAGCTTCTGGCAAATTGGATAGTTAAAGCAGACCACAACCCTGACTCAACCAAAGATTTTTGTAACAGCCCGTAAGCCCAAAAGTGGCTAAACTCGCCGTCATTAATCGCGATTTTCGGCCATTGCAGCCGACTTTCCGAGAGCCTGGAAATTCCGCAGGCCGAGTGTCTCACTAAGTTTGCAGGGCATAATCAAACTATTCACTAGACTATTTCCACATCGCGGAAATATACTGCGCTTCCTGTTATTACTGTAGGAATACTTTGTGGACCCCAACTCTAGTCGATTGTGTCAAACCTTACTGGCTTCTCGTCACCAAGGGAGGACGCAACAATGATTGAGACCCTTCTTACCCTTCTGTTCGGCATTCTATTTATTTTGGCTATTATCGCAGCAAACGGCTACTTCGTTGCCCAAGAGTTTGCGTACATGGCCGTGGACAGAGCAAGACTCGCAACGCTGGCAGCCACTGGTGATGAAGCCGCAAAACGCGCGCTCAAAGTCACCAAACGTACCAGCTTTATGCTTTCCGGAGCCCAACTTGGCATTACGGTAACCGGCTTGGTGCTGGGCTTCGTTGCTGAGCCCCTTGTTGGCCAGTCGCTGGGCGCATTGTTGCAAGGCTTTGGGTTATCGCTAGAGGCGGGTATCGCTCTAGGTACCGTCATCACCCTGGGTGTCGCTATGGTCGTTCAAATGATCATGGGCGAGCTGTACCCGAAAAACCTCGCGATTGCGAATGCAGAGCCAATGGCTCGCATGATGTCCCGCTCAACACTGATTTACATGTCTGTGTTTGGCTTTTTCATCAGCTTCTTCGACAAATCAGCAAACCTGCTGCTTCGCGCGGTTCGCATTGAACCAGTACACGATCTTGACGTGAGTGCTTCAGAAGAAGACTTGCACCACATCATCGCTAACTCTCGTGAAACGGGTGATATCCCTGTCGAACTGTCACTGATGATGGACCGTATTCTGGATTTCCCAGAGCGCGACGTAGAACACGCGATGGTGCCTCGTTCTCAGGTGGACTGGGTTGAGCCAGAAACCACATTGACTGAGTTAGTGTCACTGATGGCACAAGCACATACCCGTTACCCAGTGGTTAACGACGATGATGCGCCTGTGGGTGTGGTCCATTTGCCTGACGTACTGGCCCGTATAGATGCTGGCCATGCTGACGACACTGTAGAATCAGTGATGCGCCCTGCTACCGTGCTGCCAACGCTAATGAGTCTGCCAGACGCTCTGGATCAGCTAGAGAAATCGACCAACCATCTGGCGTGTGTCATTGACGAGTACGGCGGTTTTGCTGGCGTGCTGACGATTGAAGACCTTGCAATGGAAATCGTGGGTGAAATCACCGACGAACACGACGCTGACGCGGCGGATGCCGTTGTGCCGCAGAGCGACAATGTATGGTTGATGGAAGGTGATGTCCACATCGACGAAGTAGAGCGTGCGATTGGCTTCGACCTGCCTAAAGACGATGTAGAAACCATCGCTGGCATGTTGATTGCTGAGCGCGGCGCACTTCCGGCTGAAGGTGAGACAGTCGTTATCGAACTGCCAGTCGACCCATCCGAATTTGCTTCTGGCGAGCTGTTCAAGCGCCATCTTGAAGTTGAAGTGTTGCGTATTGAGCGACACGTTCCAACAGAGGTGCGCGTCAAGCTTGTAGAGAATCCCATTGAGGAGGGTGAAGAATAATGATCGATCCGTTGATTGTCACTTTGGTGACCACTGCCCTAATCGTATTGAGTGGCTTCTTCGTTATCATCGAATTTGCATTGATGGGTGCACGTCGCCACCGCCTGGAAGAAATGGCTGTGGAAAGTGCGTCTGCACGCGCTGCGTTGCGCGGCATGAATGACCTGACACTGATGCTAGCCGGTGCCCAGTTGGGCATTACCTTCTGTACCTTTGCGTTGGGTGCAGTCACTAAGCCAGCGGTAGACCATTGGATTGGACCCGTGTTTGCCTTTATGGGCATGCCGGAATGGGCGGTAGATGGTGCGTCGTTCGGTTTTGCGCTGTTCGTCGTGACTTTCCTTCACCTTGTCGTGGGCGAAATGGCACCGAAGTCCTGGTCGATTGCACACCCTGAAAAATCAGCACTGGCGATTGGCCTTATGGCACGGGCTTACGTGTGGCCGCTGCGTCCGTTGCTGAACTGGATTAACCGCATTGCGAACCGTCTGGTGAAAGCATCTGGCGTTGAACCAGTTGAAAGCGCTGCTGTCGGTGGGCAGGACATTGATACCATTCGTCAGCTCGTCGAACACTCAGGTAAAGTGGGTACACTGCAACCGAGTATTCAGAAGCAGCTTTCCGGTCTGATTGACCTTAGTTCAATCCCGGTTGAAACGCTGGTCACCGAAGGTCAGGTGATGGCGCATGTTGACAAACGCGCAACCGTTGCGGAAGTGCGCAAGGTGTCGATGGAATCTGGACACATGCGTATTCTGGTATTCGGCAACCGTGGCCTGAAACCGCTAGTGGTTCATGTACGTGATACCCTGCTGGAACCTGCTGACCGACCTGCACGTGAAATCGCACGTAAAGCGCATGTGCTTGATGCTAACACACCGGTATACGAAGCGCTGGCGCGTATGCGAGAAGCAAGTGTGCAGATTGCTGTGGTGAGCAAAGGCGACAAGATGATTGGTGTCGTCACGCTGGCAGATATCCTGAAGCGTGTACTGCCAACATCAGCAGCGAGCTAATCGTCCCGCAGTTATCTCAATAAAAAACGCCACCCTTTCAGGTGGCGTTTTCGTTTTTATCAAACCTTGAATCACAAGCGTTCACATGAAATCTGATAGTCAGCTTATGCCGCACTCAATACCTTCTGCTGATGGGTAAGGTACTCTTCGTATGTGCCTTGGAAGTAATCCAGCTTCTTGTCTTTGATTTCGATAACCGCCGTCGCCAGTGATGACACGAACTCACGGTCGTGACTCACGAAAATCAAGGTACCCGGATACACTTTCAGCGCGCTGTTCAGTGCTTCAATCGCTTCCATATCCATGTGATTGGTTGGCTCATCCATCACCAGCACGTTGATGTCTTGCATCATCAGCTTGCCGAAGATCAGGCGGTTCTTCTCACCACCCGAACAGTTTCTGGCTTTCTTGTTCACGTCATCTTCGGTAAACAGCAGACGCCCCAGAATCGCACGCACAATCAGGTCATTGTGCTTCGCAGTGCGCCACTGCGAAATCCACTCAAAGATAGTCATATCGTTGTCGAAGTCAGCAGTACAATCCTGCGGGCAGTAACCGACAGACGCATTCTCCGCCCACTTCACCACACCTTGGGTTTGCTCAAGCTCGTTCACCAAACAGCGCAGCAATGTGGTTTTACCCACACCATTCTCACCGATAACGGCAAGGCGCGAGCCTGCTTCCAACAGCAGATTGCCATTTTCAAACAGCATCTCACCATCGTAGCCATGACCCACTTCTTGCAACTCAAGTGCCTGACGGTGCAGTTTCTTACCTTCACCAAAATCAATCGACGGACTTATACGGCTAGAGGTTTTCACCTCATCCAGCTTGATTTTGTTTATACGTTTTGCGCGCGAACTCGCCAGCTTTGCTTTAGAGGCGTTGGCACCGAAGCGGTTTACGAACTCTTGCAGCTCGTTAATCTCAGCGGCTTTCTTGGCGTTACTCGCCAGCAATTGCTCGCGTTGCAAACCTGACGCTTCCAGGAAGTAATCATAGTTACCCGGGTAGATACGCAGCTCACCGTAATCAATGTCTGCCATGTGGGTACAGACGGTGTTAAGGAAGTGCCGGTCGTGCGAGATGATAATCATGGTACACTTACGCTGGCTCAACTCTTCCGCCAACCAACCAATGGTGTGAATATCTAGGTTGTTCGTCGGTTCGTCCAGCAGCAGAATATCTGGGTTCGCAAACAGCGCCTGCGCCAACAGCACACGCAGTTTCCAGCCCGGCGCAACTTGCTGCATCAAGCCAAAGTGCAGGTGCTCTTCAATACCTGCTTTGATCAGGATATCGCCCGCGCGGCTTTCTGCGGTGTAGCCATCCATTTCCGCGAACTCGACTTCAAGTTCAGCGACTTTCATGCCGTCTTCTTCGCTCATTTCCGGCAAAGAGTAAATGCGATCACGCTCTTGTTTTACTTCCCAAAGCTTCTTGTCACCCATGATGACCACATCAATCACGTTGAAGTTTTCAAACGCAAACTGATCCTGACTCAACACACCCAAATTCAATCCCGGCGCGATCGACACGTTGCCTGAGCTAGGTGCCAGTGCACCGCTCAATATCTTCATAAAGGTCGATTTACCACAGCCATTCGCGCCAATCAGGCCATAACGGTTACCGTTACCGAACTTTGCTGAGATGTTTTCAAACAACGGCTCCGCGCCAAATTGCATGGTGATGTTAGCGGTTGAAATCAATGAAGTATTCCTAGGTGAATGATGAGAAGTGTTCAGAGCGGCACTTTATGTGGCACGAACAAACAGTCGGCGAATTATACAGACTAAATTGGGATTGAACAGATGGGAGCAGGCTAGCGCTGGAAATGTAATGATTTTAACGCTAACTAAAGAAGGGGCCAGAACAGATCAGCCTGATACAATGATGAACAATTTCGACTTAGCTTTTGTTCTCTCCATCGTCCAATTCAGACTTAGCTCTATTTACGCAAAGTGACGCACTCACTTTGTTGTTTTAGCGCATTGGCGGTTGAGCCCACAAAAAGAGACCGAACTATTAGGATAGATATGGACGCGCCCGATTCACGGATTTCACCCTCTCGGTTTGGTGCAACACCGTGTTTGGGCACGTCCATTGTTACTACTAGTATGGGCTAGTAGATGTACACCGCGCCGGAATCAAACCCTGTTTGATCAGCACTGTTCTGCTCACCGTTGACACCTGGGGCCGTTGAATCTTCCCCAGTAGATCCCACCGCCAGAACCTTCCCATCATTTGAAAGCGATACTGACGCGCCAAAATAGTCCGCATATTGTGTATTCGTAGCCTTGATATAATGCAACTGCTCCCAAGCACTATCGGCAAAGCGAAAAATATACGCAGCGCCAGCAGTACCTGAATTGTCTTTGCTCTCATCACCATTCATGCCTTTGGCATCTGATTCTTCTTCATAAGCACCAACCGCCAGGGTGTTGCCATCCCCTGACACAGATACCGAGTAGCCAAACAGGTCACCTAGCCTGGTATTCGAAGCCTTGATTTTGTCTTCCTCTTTCCAATCATCATCGGCAAAGCGGAATACATATGCAGTTTCATTTTTCTTCGTCCCAACTGCAAGGGTATTCCCATCGTTGGACAGGGATAACGTATCGCCAAAATGGTGAAGATACCCACTATCCGAGGCTTTGACATAAGCTTCCTGACTCCATTCGGTATCGTCAAAGCGGAATACATAAACAGCACCGTAATCTTGATTTTCGTTGCTGTCTTGGTTCTGTTCACTGTGTATGCCTTTGGAAGATGAATCTTCTCTATAAGCCCCTACTGCCAGGGTTTTCCCATCCCCTGACAGAGACAAAGTGTTACCAAAGTTGTCATTTTTACCTGGATTCGAGGCCTTAATAAAGTCATGCTGCTCCCAATCAGTACCATTGAAGCGGAATACATACGCAGCCCCTGAACCAGACAAACTGCCACTACTATTTGGGGTTCCATTTGAAGATTCTCCTTCAGCCCCCACCGCGAGGGTGTCACCATCAGCTGAAAGGGATACTGAGATGCCAAATCTTAGGTATGCATGAAGGTCCATGGGCTTGATAAAAGCCTGCTCGGTCCATTCATCGTTCTTAAAGCGGAACACATATGCAGCACCCGAATCGTTTGTACAACAAGTTTCTGGTTGATTGATGCCTGTGGAGGTTGAATCTTGATACCGAGCTCCCACCACAAGAGTGTTCCCATCAGCTGAAAGGGATAGTGACTCGCCAAATCGGTCTTTATACCCGGAATTCGAGCCCTTGATATAAGCCTCCTGCGTCCATTTATTATTGTCAAAACGGAACACATACACAGCGCCAGAATCGAAGCCCCATGAATCGTTTTGTTGGTCACTATTGATGCCTTTGGCCTGTGAATCTTCTCCAGAAGCCCCCACCGCGAGAGTTTTCCCATCCGCTGAAAGGGACACATTAGAGAATCTGTCATACGTCCCAGGATTCGAGGCTTTGATATACGTTATGAAAGTGTTCAGATCATCGGAAGATAAGGTTTCGTCATTAGACGCTGTTGAGCCTGTGCTGTTAGTGGCTAATACAAAAAAGTCAGCCAAATGATTTATTATTGGCCCGCCCAAATTCAGCTTGAAGTGAAGCATATCGGTCGTCGTGCCCAGCACTTCACAATGGTTGAGGAATGTTACATCTTTTCTACACAAGGTATAACCCGTCGCATCCGTGGAGCTACTCCAATTGAAGCTCACTGGATAATAATCATTTGAGAGCGCCCCGACAGTCGGGCTCGCCAAATTCAATGGTCCCGGTAAAGGGATGCTGGGTGGGCTGGGGGAGGTCTCTGTATCGTTAACCTCCCCTGGAAAAGGGCTTGGCGAGGGCGAACCAGTACTCCCCCCTTGTACAGAAGTGTCTGCCGTTTTAGCGTCCTCCTCTCCACCACATGCAGTGAGTCCGAGCGACAATACTGGCAACACCCAGATCGCTTTCTTAAATAAATACATCACATATCCTCAAAAAATAGCATCCGGTGGCTGTGAAGCGCGTTAAGCCTATTAAGCACACCCTCAAATCTGGTTCGCATAAAAATTTCGTATCGAAAAATAAGCTAGAAGAGATTGAGGGGAATTCAACGGTGAGAATATTGACTCATAAATAATAATGAGACATTATAAAAATCAGATTAATTGTTAAAGCAGACAGTTACCGAGAGAAACCTGGGGAAATAAAGAAAAAAATTTCACATATGAGACATACTCCTCCTTTAAACAATGCGGCCCACTTCAACATAATTCTTTTTGTTTTTCCTTTTATCAGAGCCATCACGGACTAAGTAACACTGACCTACTTAATGGGGCAGAACCACACTGCATAACCCCAAACCAAAAACGCCACCTCTCGGTGGCGTTACACTTCAATCAACCCGTCAAAGCTTTGGCAATGTCGCCCAAATAGCGGCAAGCATATCGCTGCCGAGAGCAGCACTGCGATCTGGTGACCACCCGTAAATTTCGTCTGGCTGGTCGTTGTGGTCTTTGAATGGCATTTCAACGGTGTAAGACAAACACTTAAACTGCTCTGCCACCCAGTTAGAGCCCACTGTCAGGTTAGCTGTACCCGGTGCACTTTTCGGGTAGCCGTGCTCGTCTTGAAACTCTGGGGTGATGGTCAGCAGCGCTTGCTTGAAGTGAGCTTCCATCGCGGCGAAATCTTCATCGTAGGAAGGAATGCCCTCACTTCCTGCCACAAAGTTGTACGGAATAGCTTCGTCGCCGTGGATATCCAGGAACATATCTACGCCCGTTTCCAGCATACGTTCACGCACGTAGAAAACCTCTGGGCTGCGCTCTAGGGTCGGCGTTTGCCATTCGCGGTTAAGGTTTGCGCCGACCGCATTGTGACGAAGGTGACCACGGATACTGCCGTCTGGGTTCATGTTTGGCACAACACGGATAACTGCATTATCAATTAGCGCTTTGCCGACGGTGTCGGTTTCATCCAGTAGGCGCATCAACAGGCCTTCAATAAACCACTCTGCCATGGTTTCACCCGGGTGTTGGCGGCCAATCACCCAAATATTCTTTTTACCTCCGGCTGGTTCGCCAATGGTAAGCAGGCTGATGTCGTTGCCATCAATGGTTGCACCCAAGGTTTCCAGTTTGCAGGCATAGTGGGTTTGCGCTTCGTGCAGTAGGTCTTGATGACGCTCGTAAGAGTAAGGCGCGAAGTAGGCAAAATACATAGAGCTTGCTTCCGGTATCACCGAGAAGCGCAGGTTGTCGCCATCAAACTCTGAAGGGATTCGGAACCACTCATTGCGATCGTAAGAAGCGACCACATCGTAATCTTGCCAACCTTCTGGGTAAGCGGATTTAGCCAGGTTCAGCAGCGTGAACTGGTGCAGTTCCTGCGAATCACTTTCTAAACGGAAGTGAAACCATTGCGCGGTTTCTGTATTGTTGTCGGCTGGGATTGAAAGCTGAATATTGGCTGGTGAGTCAGCGGAAACCACCTGAATGTTGCCGCTGTCAAAGTTGCTGAAGATTTTCATTGTTGATCGTCTTTCTTATCGGAATTTGGGAATCACATTAGCATAGTTCCCGATTCGCGAAAGCGAGTATACCCATATATGGTCTCCTCCTAGTTTGCAAGACGACAGGTTTGATTGAAGGGACAGGTTTGCTTTCATATATCCGGCCTGTTTGTGAAGCGTTGCTTCTGGCCTTGATGAGACTTCGCGCATACTGGCCTTATCAAACAATCGGCTTCTAGAGCCTCGGGTATAGCCAGGGTTTCAGTATGCCGGTCTGACCTGTTTTCATCTTGCCTGTTGCCTTCGCAACCTTGGTGTGATTTCCTTTTGTTCTAATGCTTTCTTATGCTGTCACTGGTTTATAGGTTTCTTGCCGTGTAACAACTACCCACGCTATCCGTATAAGCTTGTTCGCTAAGGCCACCGTCGCTTTGTTAAAGCCGCGCGTAGCAACTAG
>NZ_FIZY01000056.1 GCF_900060185.1 Grimontia marina
TTTTATGATGGCATTGAGAGATATTCAGGATGAGCTGATGTGGTGTGCGATAGCAGCCCCCGGCTCAATCCCGAGAAAGCTAAGAGCCATGCGGGAGAGAGTGAAACGCTACATACTCCCCAAAAAAAGAAAACGGCCCAAAGCGAGGACCGTTCGTATTAATAAAACTCGCTACCCTGTTCGCTCTAAGCATCTTAAGTGATAGGTGTTACGCTATTGCGGGCTTTTTTGTATATTCGAAATCTCGATTGTCTTTGACCAATAAATCCCCAGTCCGCTCGAAAAAACGCGACCAACATCGCTAATAACAAACAATCTTGTCAGTTAATCACTTAATTAGTGCATTCCCCCCATGCCCAAATTTCTAGCCCCTGCGTATAGTGCCACTTAAATAGGCGCATATTGCAGTATGCGCCTATTTTGACACTGAAATTTACCTCGGTGCCCCATCAGATCCTGCGTGATTACCCTCGAACACAGGGTCAGGTGGTCTCTTCTACACGTCGTACAGGAAGAAACTCGAACGAGTGAGATCTTGTCTTTACCGGCTCCTACGAGCCGGTTTTTTTATCCGAACCGTCGGGAATTTCAGTCTGCCACAAAGAAATAGCCATATGATTAATACTATTTAAATATCATATACAATTACTTACAATACGATGTAGTTTAAATGCACTCGACACAAATCATGAATGACATGTCCTTGCCTCCTTCCATGCTGATCTCCCTATTTGAGCAACTTCCAGGTTGTTGGGGCTGCAAAGATACCCAATCTAGATTCGTTCATGTCAATAACGCTTACGCCCGACTTGTTGGCGCGCGCACACCTGATGAATTGAAAGGGAAAAGTGACGGTCAACTTCCTGAGGCCATTGCTGAGCACGCCGAACAGTTTCGTGAACAGGATCTACATGTCATAAAGAGTGGGAAATACATACGTGTACTCAACATCCACCCCTACCCTGATGGGCACTGGCAAGCACACGTGTTTACGAAAGTACCTTGGTATGGGAGTAAAGGAGAGATTTTGGGTACTATCTTTCATGGTCAGCCATTGAACGACAATCCCATGCTGGGGGTAGGTCAATGGATTTGTAAAGCGGCAGGCATTGAACCAGTTGAATCGCTGACCACAGAGGGAACAAAAAGCGCCATGCAACTCTCCACCCGCGAGTCCGAAGTCCTCTTTTTTCACCAGTTCGGCAAAAAACCCCAGTTTATTGCACAGTCTCTTGGGGTGTCGGTCAAAACCATAGAAAATCACTTCGCCAACCTGCGCGTGAAGCTCGGTGCATCAAATAAAACTGAACTGGTCGATAAAGCGCTGGAAATGGGGGTGGGTTGTAAAATCCCGGATTCGCTGCTGAAGCAGCAACTCACCTTTGTATTGTCACAGTGACTTTGACGCAAAAAAAGCAGCGACAATCCGCTGCTTTCCTTTTTGGCAGCAACACGTTTTTAAGGTGCTAACCGTTCGATGTCCCACTGACCGTCATTCTCCTTCTGGAAAACGAACCGATCGTGCAAGCGATGCTCACCGCCTTGCCAAAACTCGAAAGACTCTGGCTTCACGCGGAATCCTCCCCAGAACGTTGGCACAGGTACTTCTCCCTTGTCGAACTGCTGCTTCAACTCCATGTATTTACCTTCCAGCGCTGAACGTGCAGTGATCCGTTCACTCTGGCGGCTTGCCCAAGCAGCCAATTGGCTCTCTTTGGGACGGGACAGAAAATACTTCATCACGTCAAGCTTGCTGAGCTTTTCCGCCATGCCTGTAATGTGTACCTGACGCTCTAGTGGATGCCACGGGAAATGGAGGCTAATACGTGAGTTATTTGCTAAATGTTTGGCTTTACGGCTGCCGAGGTTGGTGTAAAAAACAAACCCGTCGTTATCGACATGCTTCAACAACACAATGCGTTGAAATGGCTGGCCATTTTCGTCAACGGTGGCAACAGTCATTGCAGTGGGGTCCGGCAATTTGGCTTCAATGGCTTGTTTGAGCCAGTGCTCAAAGAATTGAACCGGGTTTTCAGGCAGGTCTTTGCGTCTCAAACCGCCTTGGTTATATTCTCTGCGAATATCATACAATTCCATTGTGGTGCTCCGAATGCGTTTTTACGCCATTGTGATGGGGCGTGCGTCTTTTCTCAAGCGAATTTCGGCACTCAACAGGCGGGGTTACTGCTCATCACATCAATCCATTGGTCCTGGTGGCACCTAACAATCTAGCAGGGACGCTATGCGCCGACGTTTTATTATTTCTCTAGTCACAGCCTTCGGCGTCTTGCTGACCGTTTTGGTGGGTGCTTTCACTTATTCTTCGGTCGAAAAACGCTTCGCAACAGAAATCGAATACGACGTATATCAGCTCCAGGAAAAGCTCTCCGCCGAACTCGCCCGTTACAGTGAAATTCCCGTTGTACTCTCGGCTGACCCAAGATTGAAACGCTTACTACGTGTACCGAAGAGTAAAAGGTTATATAAAGAAATCAACCTATTATTGAACAACTGGAATACGCGCTTAAACAGCGATGTGATCTACTTGATGGACAGAAGCGGCCTGACTCTGGCAGCCAGTAATGCCGATGCTCCACAAAGTTTTGTTGGGCACAATTATCATTACCGCCCTTATTTTCAACAGGCGATTGAGGGAAAGAAAGGACGATACTACGCACTGGGGGTGGTCTCTGACAAGCGCGGCTACTACTTCTCCTACCCGGTGTGGGATGGCGAAGTGATTACTGGCGTACTGACATTGAAGGTCGATCTGTCTATCATCGACAGCATCTGGGGTCAGCAGAAATTCGACTATTTGATTGCCGATCCACTCGGAGTGGTTTTCTACAGCTCGCGAGACGAATGGCTATATCAGTCCCTTTCCATTCTGTCTGATCAACAAAAAGAAACGATTCGTGACTCCCGCCGCTATGGGGACTCCTCGTTAAGTCATCTCACAAAGTTCAGTGCACTGGAAGATATTGCAGCGCAGGAAGCTCTGCATCTTGGCTTGCCCAATAGAGCCCCTGAACATGTGCTCGTTTCCAATACCGATCTAGGCAGTGCTGGTTGGCGGATCTACGGTTTTATTCCCACCAGCGATGCCTGGCCAGTGGTCACTCAATCTGTCTTGATTTTCGCAACCTTCTATGGCCTGCTGGTTTTGGTACTCACCGCCTGGCTGCAAACCGTCAAAACCCAGCGAAAGCTTGCAAGGCTCAATGATGAACTGGAACAAAAAGTCGACTCTCGAACTGCCAGCCTTGAGGAAACCAACACTAAACTGAGACAAAGCATCCAGCAATATGAGGATACGGAAAAAGCCCTTCGCCAGACAGAAAACGAACTAATACAAACCGCGAAACTCGCCATGCTCGGCGAACTGTCTGCCAGTATTAATCACGAGATCAACCAGCCTCTTGCTGCAATGCGCACCTATACGGAAAACAGCATCAAGCTTATGGAAAAGGAGCGCTATGAGTCAGTCAACGGAAACCTGAAACAACTCAATGAGCTTATCGGTATGGTCGCAGACATCATCGCGCGCTTTAAGATCTTCGCCAGGAAACAAAACCTTGAAGGTAAAGCCCGAACATCGCTGGACGACGCAATCACTGCATCCCTCAAACTCTCCGCCGCGAGTTTTATCAAGAAAGGTATCCAAATTGCCTGTCACATACCGGAAAAAGGGTTAATGGTAAATGCCGATACCGTTCAGCTTGAGCAGGTGATTCTGAACCTGCTTAACAATGCCTCACAAGCCGTCGATAGTGCACAGTCACCGGAAATTGGTATTAAAGTAGAAACCTTTCTCGATCGCGTTTCTATTCACGTTTGGGATAACGGACCTGGCATTGATAGTGACACCAAGAAAAAGATTTTCTCGCCTTTCTACACCACTAAAAAAGAAGGGCTTGGATTAGGGCTGACTATCTGCCGCCGGATTGTAGAGGGATTTAGCGGTAGCCTCCAAATCAGCGACCACCCAACAGGTGGCGCCGAATTTACCATCACCCTCCAACGCCTTTATGAAGGAGACTCTCCACAATGACACCGGAAATATGGATCATTGATGATGAGCGCACTATTCGCGACTCACTGAGCCAGACTCTCGACATAGAGGGTTTTCATTCCCGCGCCTTTTCCAATGCCAAAGATGCGCTTGAAAATCTCAATGCCACCTTTGAAGGGGTGATCGTTTCAGATATTAACATGCCACAGATGGATGGTATGACCTTCCTTAGCAAAGCACTCGATGTTGATCCTGAGCTTTCCATTGTCATGCTGACCGGCCATGGGGATATTTCCACTGCGGTGTCTGCGATGCGTCAGGGAGCCTATGATTTTCTGGAAAAGCCCTTCTCAACAGATACCCTTCTCGATGTGATTAAACGTGGTACTGATAAGCGCCAACTGGTGATGGAAAACCGCGAACTGAAACGACAACTCGAAACCCAAAGCGCCCCAGGACCGCGGATTTTGGGTAATGCTGACTCAGTTAAGCAACTTAGACGTACTATTTTCTATTTAAAAGATCAGAATGGGGACATGTTGCTACAAGGCGAACGTGGCACAGGAAAAGAACTCGCCGCGCGTTTTATACATGATCAAGGTACACGGCAGGACGAACCTTTTGTTGCATTGAAGTGCCGTCAGGTTCCGGAAGCCTTGATTGCCATGGAGCTATTCGGCTCAGAGCAACAGGCCTACGCCAGCTTTCCAAGCTATAAGAACAGCAAAGTTGCCGCTGCGGGCAAAGGAACACTGTTCCTTGATGGCATCGAAGCACTATCGCTAAACGTGCAAGAAAAGCTCGCTACGTTGACGGGGTCTTCCGAACGACCGCGTATTATCGCATCAACCCGACAGGATCTCACCAATAGCGTTACTCAAGGGCATTTTAGTGCACGTTTATTCCAGAACTTGGCGGAAACCACATTGATATTTCCCCCACTTCGGGATCGCAGAGAAGATATTGTCACCCTTTGCCAGAATTTTGTCCGAACCACTGCATCACGCTTCGGTATTGCCCCACCCAAGTTAGAGTTGGAACACAAAGAAAAGCTGCTAAAACACCCATGGAAGGGCAATGTCCGGGAACTCCAAGCGTTTGCAGAGCGGTGGGTACTCATGGGAGAGCAAAACCTGACAACCGAAAATGGCGAATCGAACGAAAAAGAACATGACTCCTTGGCTGAGCGTATTCTGAAAGTTGAACGGGCCATTTTGTTTGACGCTCTGAACCGTCATAACGGCATGCTCAAAGAGGTGCAAATTGAATTAGGGCTCGCCAGAAAAACGCTCTATGCAAAGCTTAAAAAGCATCATCTAGATAAACAAAACTTTAAAGGCTAAAAACACAGCCACCTCTGTGAGGCGGCTATTTTCCATATGAAACATCACACTTAAGCCTTCATAAAGTAAGGAAAAATCACTAGCCGACAGCCCCCTAAATCAATTTTTTTTAATTTTTTAAAGATATTTTCAGAGCGTCAGTATTAGCAGCCACTTCCCGCTAATGCCGCGCCACGCCTAAGTTGCGCGATACTCTATAGTTTCTCGTGTGTGAGAAACTGCCTCTTGCTCATTCTCGTTACACTATTACCGATTAGTGAGAATCTCATTGATAAACTACTCTTTTATGAGGGAGTGTTGGCTTTTCTGGTCTGCAACTCCTTTTGTGTTTTTAGATTTTTTTTAGTCGGCATTGTAATGACAAAACCAGAAAAACAGGGTTCTAAACTGCCAGCGAGCGAGCACCTCGACTATATCGATGACAAAACCGCTGCTCTCTTGCTTTCCACGCCCAAAAGTGCGCGTGTTTTGCTATGGGTTATTGCGCTTTTTATTTCCGTCAGCGCAATTTGGGCTGCTTTTGCAGAACTCGACAAGGTGACCGTCGGCCAAGGAAAGGTCATCC
Organism: Grimontia marina; assembly: GCF_900060185.1. Classification (GTDB taxonomy): domain Bacteria; phylum Pseudomonadota; class Gammaproteobacteria; order Enterobacterales; family Vibrionaceae; genus Enterovibrio; species Enterovibrio marinus. The sequence continues at coordinate 5,921 of NZ_FIZY01000056.1, forward strand.
CTTCTTCCCAACTACAGGTGGTACAAAACCTGGAAGGAGGATTAGTTAAAGAATTATTGGTGCGTGAAGGTGACATCGTAGAAAAAGGCCAACAGTTGCTGCTTATCGATGACACTATGTTCCGATCCGACTTTCGCGAACGTATTCAGGAGTTGACAAGCCTACAGGGCGATGCCGTCACGTTGAAAACACTGGTAGGTTCTGTCGTGGTCAACTCGGAAGTCGAGCTTGATGCTTGGCAAGGCACTGTCTCTATCAACCGCGTAGAACTCGAATTTGACCCCAAATTTGTTGAAGAGCACCGTTCTGTCGTTTCACGTCAACGTGCGGAGTACCATGAAAAGCTCAACAACCTACAAAATCAGCTCTCTGTGACCTCTCAGCAAATCCGTCAAAAGCAGCAAGAACTCATCGAAACCAAGGCGCGGGTGCAAAACCTTCGGCAAAGTTACAACTACGCCCGTGAGGAGTACAACATTACCAAACCTCTTGCTGACGAAGGTGTCGTTCCACAGATCGATTTGTTGAAACTTCAACGCCAGGTCAATGACACCAAACGTGAACTATCCTCTGCCGAACTGTCACTTCCCTCGATCACTTCAGCACTTCAAGAGGCCGTCTTCAAGCATGTTGATGTAGCACTGAAGTTCCGTGGAGAGCAGCAGGAAAGGCTAAATGATGTTGAGGACAAACTTCTGGCGATGACAGAAACCCGTGTCACTCTTGCCGATCGTGTTGAGCGAACAATCGTCGTCAGCCCGGTGGATGGCACCATCAAGAAGCTACACATAAATACTGTGGGTGGCGTTATCCAACCGGGCATGGATCTTGTTGAAATCGTACCGAGTGAAGACAACCTGCTGATCGAGGCAAAAATCGCACCTCAGGACATTGCATTCCTTCGCCCAGGGCTGGAAGCCATCGTGAAATTCAGCGCTTACGATTTTACCATATATGGAGGACTCACAGGCATTTTGGAAACCATCAGCGCCGATACCATTCAGGACGAAGAAGGTAAAAGTTTCTATCTTGTAAAAATACGTACTGAGTCCAATAACTTGGGTGACGGTAAAGAACTCCCGATTATTCCGGGGATGACAGCATCAGCTGACATCATTACGGGCAAACGCAGTGTTCTTGACTATCTTTTAAAACCAATATTGCAAGCGCAAAAATCCGCACTCCGGGAATAAGACACTTGCCAACCAGCTCCAAAGAAGACTGGGATGTAACAATAATTAGCGGTAAATGCTGCCTTTTAAAATGGGGGGATGTATTTTGAACTGGAAAAAGCTTTTGATTGCTTCTGCTATCAGCTCGCTGTGCACACCAGCATGGTCTATGTCGTTGGAGCAAGCGGTTGCCACCACCATAGCAACGGATCCAGAACTGAAAAGTGCGTTTAACGATTTCATGAGTAACCGCGAAGATATCGAAGCGGCGGCGGGTGACTACCTGCCAGACATTAACCTCAATGCAGGTTACGGTTATGAGCTAATCGACAATGCTACCACCCAGGTGAGTGGTGATAAGGACTTCAACCGAAAAGACGCTACGATTAGTTTGACCCAACTTATCTGGGATGGGCAAACCGGCGATAACATTGACCGAACTGAGTTTGAAGCCGAAGCGCAGCGTTATCAATTGCTTTCAGATGCCCAAGACAAATCTCTCGCAGTCACAGAGGCATACGTTGCGGTGCTTCTTACACAGCAGCTACTTTCATTGTCCGAGGCCAACGTAGAAGTACATGAAAACATGCTGTCGGATATTAAACGTCGTGCAGAGTCGGGCATTGGTTCCACGGCTGACTTGTCACAAGTTCAGGCTCGCGTAGCACGTTCTACCACTAATATGTTGTCAGCCAGGAGTAACTTGGATGATGCAAAGACGGAATTTACGCGCCTCGTAGGTATTGAGGTTAAAGACCCAGTCGATCCAGAAGTCGATGTGCTTTATTTGCCGCAGTCGCAGGCTGAAGCAATTGAAGTAGCCTTTGCAAACAACCCGGTGATCAAGCTGGCTAACTATGACATTGATGCCGCACGCGCTCAATATAGCCAGAACAAGGGCAATATGTACCCCTCATTTACCTTTGAAGCCAGTCAGAGTTGGAGTGAGGAAGCAAGTGGCGTGCGGGAGGATGTCAATGAACTCAGTGCCATGTTGAGAGTGCGCTTTAACTTGTACAACGGCGGCACAGATTCAGCCAACGTCCGTCGAAGTGCATATCAATTGAATAAGTCCAAAGATATCTTGGACAATGCGTCGCGACTCTTAATTGAGAGCACGCGCCTAGCGTGGAGTGCATACCAGTTGACAGAGCAACAAAAGAAGTACCTTGCGCAACATGTGGATGCGGCATCTGAAACCGTTATCGCCTACGAAAAGCAATTCAAGATTGGACGCAGAACCTTACTGGATTTGCTCAACACCGAGAACGAACTCTTTGAGGCAAGGCAATCATATCTCGATGCGCACTATGCGAATATCACGGCCAAATACCGCGTACTCAACAGCATGGGTACCCTGCTGGATGCACTACGCGTTGATGTGCCGGAAGAATGGCTTGAACCGGTTATAGAGAAAGAAGGTTAACCCATGAAACACGTTCTGCTTTTCAGCTGCACTCTCCTAGCCATTGGAGGTTGTTCCCTTTCCGCCGAAGTGACGCCTCTTGCTGAGCAAAGAGCCGATTTATTAGACGACGATAATGATGGCGTCATCAATGCGCGGGATTTGTGCGATAACACACCGGGTGTTGCGATTATCGACAATGACGGGTGCCCAACATACCTTTTGCTTGAAAGTGATAACTCGCTAAGAATTCAGTTTGCAAACGACTCTGCAATTGTAGAACCCGCTTATCGTGAAGCACTGGACAAAATGGCTGGATTCCTTAAGCTTTATCCCGAAACCTTTTTAGAACTTCAGGGACATACAAGCTCTCCAGGGGCTGAGGACTATAACAAAAGCCTGTCTGTCCAACGTGCGAAAGCAGTTCAAGCACAGCTCATAGAAAGAGGCGTTCCAGTCGATCGTCTCACCATTGTAGGCCTGGGTGAAGGCGATCTTATGCTGGCTGACAGCACGGAGACCACACAACTTGTGAATCGCCGCGTCGTGGGCCGCGTTAAAGGATTCAAAGGGGAAATCAAGGAAGCATGGACTATCTTTACCCGACGGGAACAATAGCAGTTGAGGTAGCCTGATGCGTAAAAAGGCCACCTTGTTTCTCATGTTCCTACTGCCATCTATTGTAACATTCGCACTTAATGGTACAGACAATCAATGGATCAACAAAGTAGCGTCGTTTTATGGCGAAAGAGCAGGAAAGCGAGTCGCGACATGGCGTAAAGTCGTCGCGGACTCTGCCAATCTCTCAGAGACCCAGAAACTTGAAGCGGTAAACACCTTCTTCAACCAACTCTATTTTGTGAATGATATCGATTTGTGGGGAAAGAAGGATTATTGGGCAACGCCATTGGAGTTTCTTGGAAGCGCGGCGGGGGACTGTGAAGATTTCAGCATAGCGAAATACTTCACGCTTCGTGAGCTTGGCATTGACGATAAAAAACTACGTCTGGTTTACGTTAAAGCCATAAAACTCAATCAATTCCATATGGTTGTTGCTTACTACCCGACCGCTTCCTCCGAACCAGTTCTGCTGGATAACATTGATCCTGAGATCAAAAAGGCCTCAAAGCGACGAGACCTACTGCCTGTTTACAGTTTCAACGGTAGCAGGCTATGGCTCATGAAAGAACGCGGTAAAGGTGAGCTTGCAGGCAATTCATCGCGACTGGGCTTGTGGAACGATCTCCGGAAGCGTATAGGATCTGTAAGGCTAAACAAACCGCTCAAAAACTATGGTGGGTGAACGTCTATGACTTTATACCGGCAATTGTTTACATGGATGTTGGCGATATTCTTACTGCTGATTCTGGCGGTGACAGGTATTCAGCTAAACACCACTCGTAATTTTCTGCTGACTCAGCAATCGGCTGAGGTAAATAACACAATCAACTCGATGGGCCTCGCCCTCGCGCCTTATCTTGAAGACGACGATAAAGTCGCTGTGGAATCAGTGATCAACGCACTGTTCGATGGCGGTTTCTATCAGGAAGTACGTCTGAAAATGCTATCCGACGGCAGTGAAATTGTCCGTGAATATCCAGTACATGTAGAGGGCGTACCAGACTGGTACACTGGTCTCGGCCTCTTTCCTGTCATCACAGAGGAGCGCACATTCACCAGCGGCTGGCTGCAGCTAGCCGAGGTCAGTGTCGTCTCGCACCCAGGTTACGCTTACAAGGAAATGTGGCGTTCCACCATCCAACTCGGTATCTGGATTGGTATTCTGTTCGTGATTGCGATGCTGATTATTGCGATACAACTCAGCCGCTCTCTGCGCCCACTCGATACCATCACTGCGCGCGCAAGAGAAATTGCCCGCAACAAATTTGGTGACCCCATCCCGCTTCCACCGACCCGCGAACTGAAAACCGTGGTACGTGCGATCAACCAAATGAGCAGCCAACTTGAAGCTTACTTTGAACAGCAAGCTAGAGAAGCTGACCGCCTGCGTGAACATGCTTATCGGGATACTGTTTCTGGTCTGGGCAATCGCAGTTTCTTCGTTGGTCAGCTTAAATCCTGGCTCGCTGAATCTGCTATTGGTGGTCTGGTGATGGTCAAAGTTGACCTGATCACTGATACCTATCGTGATCAAGGCTTTGCTCAGGGTGATACTATTGTTGGCCAGTTTGCCAAGAAGCTGAACACCACCCTGACAGATGCTGACTGCACGGCTTCACGAATTTCTAAAGATGAGTTTGTGGTGCTTGCGCCAAACAACACAGGTGAAGATCTGCAAATCATTGGTGAAAGTATCATGGCGATCGTCAATGACATGCAACACGACCCAATGGGCATTACCCCGCCGAAAGTGGCCATTGGTCTTGCCGTAAACAGTACCGATAACAGAGACGCAAGCGTGCTTCTGGCGCAGGCGGACAATGCCCTTACCCAAGCTCGTAACACGCCAAACCACCCAATCTCGACGATTGACCAGACCGAGAACGATGCCTCCATGGGTAAACAGCAGTGGAAAGCACTCATCCTCGATGCCATCGCGCACGACTGGTTCAAGTTTAAATTACAGTCAGCTTCAACCAGCGACCAAACTGTTATTCACCAGGAAGTCTTTTCTGCCATTGAAAAAGGTGATGATTATTACGGTGCTGCGCACTTCCTTGGAGCCGTTGAGCAGTTGGAACTTGGTGAATCTTTTGACCGCTACGTGTTGAGCCACATGATTGATCGCCTGAGTGAAGACGCTAATCTTGGACCGGTTGCGATTAACCTGACCCAGAATAGTGTCACCAACGCATCCTTCATCCGCTGGTTGACCACCATGATGCAGAAGCATCGCAATATGGCGGGTCGCCTGTTCTTCGAAATCCCAGAAAGTGTGTTTGTCCGCTTCCCAGATCACGCCAGCCTGCTGACCGAACAAGCGCATCGCTTTAAGTTTGGATTTGGTGTCGACAACTATGGCCGCAACTTCCAGTCGCTGGATTACCTCAACAAATTCAAGCCTTCATACGTGAAGATAGATTTTGCTTATACCAGTAATCTCGACGACGAATCACAAAGCCATGTGCTAGCCTCAATATGTCGTACGGCCCACAACCTCAACATCACGACAATCGCAACGCGTGTTGAAACGGAAGCTCAGCTGAACAAGCTGTCAGAACTGTTCGTAAACGGCTTCCAAGGCTTTATATTCGAGAAGAAATCAGAGAATCATGGTTAAAGACCCCCTGTTACAATCTTTGGTTTACGTCAGCCGCTACTTCGGCCAATCAAACTCGCCGGATGCCTTGGTATCCGGCCTGCCAATTTCTGACGGATTTCTTTCTCCATTCCTGTTCCCTCGTGCCGCTGAGCGGGCAGGTATTGACGCTAAAGAAAGCCGTCAGGCGCTCAAAGATTTGTCTCCCATGTTGTGTCCTTGCGTTTTGTTACTAAAGGATAATCAGGCATGTGTGCTTCTGAGCATTAACCACGAAACAGGTGAAGCCGAAGTTGTTGAACCGCTCACGGATACCGCGCCTGCGGTTCGCCCTATCAGCGAACTGGAAGAGGATTACCTTGGTCGTCTTTTCTTACTGAAAAAACACTTTCGTTACGACGAACGCTCTCCTGAAATTCTCAAGGAACGTCAGGGGCACTGGTTCTGGAGTACCCTCTGGGAGTCGCGTTCAATTTACCGTGATGTGCTGATAGCCTCCATTTTTATCAATGCCTTTGCTATCGCCACCCCACTCTTTTCGCGCATCGTCTACGACAAGATCGTGCCGAATCTAGCGTTCGACTCCCTATGGGTACTCGCCACTGGGGTCTTCGTCATCTTCATTTTCGATCTTGTGCTCAAGATGCTACGAAGTTACTTCATAGATATATCTGGAAAGAAGTCTGACTTGCTCATCTCATCGCGGATTTTTGAGAAAGTTATGGGTATACGCATGGAGGCCCGTCCACCTTCCGTGGGTGCCTTCGCACGTCATATGCAGGAATTCGAATCCATCCGGGACTTCTTTACATCTGCATCTGTCTCCGCATTGATTGATTTACCTTTTGCCTTTTTCTTCCTGTTTATTATCTGGATTGTCGCAGGTCCTCTCGTTATCGTCCCCATCGCTGCTGTGCTAATTTTGATGATCCACGCAGCCATCATCCAAAAACCCTTGCGCCATACCATTGAAGAAGGTTCGCGTCTGTCTTCTCAAAAGAATGCCAATCTGATTGAAAGTCTTGCTGGTCTCGAAACCATCAAACTGTTTGGTGCAGAAAGCCAGTTCCAATACCGCTGGGAAGAAGCCGTCGCGCACATGGCAAATTGGGGCATCAAAACCCGTCGCCTTACCGATTCAGTTCAAAACGCTGCGGGCTTTATCCAGCAGTTCGTGAATGTTTCCATGATTGTATTCGGTGTGTATCTGATTTCAGCCGGTGACTTGACCATGGGTGGATTGATTGCGGCTACCATGTTGAGTTCTCGCGCCGTAGGTCCGATGGTACAACTCTCGCTGCTATCTACCCGCTACAATCAAGCCAAGTCAGCGATGGAAATCATCAGTCAGCTAATGAATATGCCATCCGAGCAGGAAGAAGGGAAACGCTACATTCACCGCCCCATTATTCGCGGTAAGATTGAATTTGACCGCGTGAATTTCAATTATCCAAACTCTGAAGTCGCGGCACTCCGTGATATCTCATTCACCATACTGCCAGGGGAAAAGGTTGCCATCATTGGGCGGATTGGTTCAGGTAAGACAACCCTTGGTCGTCTATTAATGGGCCTGTATCGCCCTACAGAGGGCTCAGTGCGTATTGATGAAACGGACGTTAGTCAAATCCATAACATCGACATACGACGTAATATAGGCTGCGTGCCGCAAGATCCCACTCTGTTCTTCGGTTCGATACGCGATAACATTACCTTAGGACGCCCACTGGCTGACGACCGTGATATTTTGGACGCAGCAAATCGTTCCGGTGTCACTACATTTACTCAGCGTGATCCAGCCGGCCTCGAACGTCAAGTCGGTGAGGGCGGTAACCAGCTATCCGGCGGTCAACGCCAGTCTATTGCGATCGCCAGAGCAATGTTGGGGCGACCTCCTGTTCTCTTGATGGACGAACCTACGAGTGCAATGGATAACCGCTCGGAGCAGTTTATCAAGCAGCAGATGTCATCGCTTCGCCGCGATGAAACCTTGATCCTCAACACACATAAAACCGGCATGCTCGATGTAGTAGACCGCATCATCGTGATTGAGCAGGGCAGTATTGTGGCTGATGGACCAAAGCTGTCCGTATTGAAAGCTTTGAAAGAAGGGCAAGTTCAGAAGGTAAGCTGATAGTTTCGGTTTTATCAGACAAAGAAAAAGCACCGGTCTAGGTGCTTTTTCTTTGTCATGTCATTTTACAGTGTAAATGACGACGGCCTGTCTAGCGCAGCATCAAGAGGAAGATTTTTCGATGGTCACTTCTTTACCGTTGGTGACAAATTTGCATGCACCGTACTCGTTAACCAAATTGGTAGAGGTATCACCTATCTGGCAATAAACACCAGGGAAACAGTTTTTATATACTTCAATCACATAGAGCCGATAGAGTGTACTTAGCTCAGATGAGCTGCTTTCCATCTTAGTTTTGATTTCAGCTATTCGTTCAAAGTGGTGTGTTTTCGTCCATGCAAGACGCTCGATTAGCTCATCTGGACGCTTGTTAGCTGGCTGCTGCAGTAATTTCATTTCCGCATCTTTCACCTTCATCAATTGCTCGTGCTCATGATCCAGCTCTTTAGAGAGATTAATGGTGTCTCCCATCAGTTCACTGAGCCCAGTAAATGCATGAACGTTGGTATGAACACCCGATGCTGCGCCTAACGTCACGACCCTCACGCCTCGCTGGGCGACGTGCGTTCCTCCCGTTAGGGTACCGTTTCGTTTAAATTCATCACATACAACAAGATCATTTTCTGTAAAGGTACGGCAATGCATCGCATGCTGACTGATCGTGATGTCGCCTTTTGCTTCAATACGGGCGTATTGTGCAAATTTGGCAATCACCGAGCCATTGGCTTTCAGACTGGTAGATATTTCCTGTTCAGACTGGACTTGCCTGCCTAGTAACCCGTTGTGAATAATAATGTCCCCCCCCGCAGTCAACGAGGCAGACTCCACCACACCACCAACCGTGATCGAGCCTGTGGCATTCACTTTCATTCCGGCGTTGACATCCCCGTTGATGACAACACTGCCCTCAAAGTCGATATGTCCGGTAGCAACGGTAACATCCTTTATGCAAAGCGCATTATCCACTTCGACGCCATCGGGATGCAGCATGGGTAGACCGGTAACTTCCGCAATAATCACGTTCTCGTCGTTGTTGCTGAATTTACTACCGGGATAAAGCTGAAGAGGGATATCGTTGCCTGGTGTGGTTGGGAGGATTTCGCCTGTCACACGAAACCCTTCAATCCCTTTTGTTGGCGGGATACGTTTTGCGAGGGGCTGTCCTTCCTTGACGGTGACCATCTTACCCAAATCGCGCATATCGACAGTACCATCTTCTCGCTCTTGAGGACGAAGCACTCGGGATTTACTGTCCTTCACTAAGTAAGCCAGTTTGGAGTCATCTCCAGGTATCGGCCATTTACCGCTGGCGATAGGCACTTCGAGGTATTCCCCGGGTTTTAGTCGGGCTGATGCAGAGAGAAGTTTTTGAAGTGTTTGCTTCTTTACACCGCGTATAATTTGAGACGCTTTTAGTGCCGCCAGAAGATCATTGCCTTTTATAGGATTGCCGCCGCAAGCACCGTTGACACGAAGGAAGGCTGTCATTTTTTCATCGTCAAAACGCGCACTGACCGAGGCATCGCGGAGTTCAGCGATAACAACGTCGTCAGGCTCCCCTTTCCACTCATCGTTACAAGCGTTGATTTTGTCCAACACAGTTTCTATGGTTTTCTCAAAGCGGAAAAAACTGGCTACTTTATTTTGTACCAGCCAATCAACAATATGCTTTTTTTCGATCTGGGGTGCGTCTTGTTCTTCCTTCGGTACTACAGTCATGTATACCCTGCGACCATCGTTAGATAGCCGCAAAAGCTGTTGCAGCATGTAATCCCCTAAATAAATACATTAAATCTATGAACGAATGTCACGGATACATTCTACCTAGATGATACACTTCAAAAGAAACACCACAACACTCAAGTTAGAATCAGATCTCATTAAATTAATGAGTGCCGACTCAATTAAGATATCCATGTCATATAAATGAATTATAGAGAATTCTTAGGCATTATGCCCTCGCTCTCGTCAAAGTTTAGTTCAAGCTTATGATAGACAAAAATCACACATATTCAGTGTGCTTTTAAATCAGTAAGTTAGCGCTTTTATAATCTATGGAGACAACATCTGATGTTCTTCATCAGATAGCCATTCATCTAAACTAAAACCGTAACGAAACTTTCCGTCGGCCTCATCGTTACAATAGATTAACGAGCCTTTTAATGATGGGATATCAACGACTTTCAGAAAATAGTTTACTTCAAGAGCAATGTTTTCTGAGGTTATTAAGCCCATTCCACTACGACTGATATCGCGGATAACAACTGGGTGCCCGAAATCTTCTTCGTCGTGCTCTGCCATCGGATGTAAAGTGGCATGTAGACGCGCAAGGATCCCCCCGCCTCCTAGTTCAATTCTCTCTTGAAAGCGTTTACACTCAGCTTCTCCCCCAGATCTCTCAATCAGGGTATCGCAGAGCTTTTCATAGTCATTCATTGTACTGCCTCCCCGGTAACGGCTTCTCCTCTTACTGCGATAGCTAACCACTCATAGCCGCAACAGTACTTCGTTACTCTCAGCAGCAGAGATAAAAGTATATTTATGATTCAACAAATTCCATGTATTGAATATTAGATAATCTTTATCCAATTTACTGCGAACTTCCATGTTCATTTACAGTGTAAATTTACGTTCTCTGGGCGAATTCTTCGACACGCCTTTGCCTGATTGCAAATCGACGACGTTGAAACGTCTCAAAACGCACTGCTCCTGACGTGATAACTTGCTCTTCTGAAAGACCGACTTTTTCAATCATTGTAAGCACGCTTGATAGATTACCAATATCACTGGCAAAGTGAGCATCAGACCCCGTGGTGACATAAGCGCCCATATCTCTTGCAAGCTCGGCTATCGCGAGGCAATACGGTTCGCTGCCTTTCCTTGAGCCGTTTAAAGACGAGTTATTGAGCTCAATCGCGACACCATGTTTGACCGCCGAAGCGACAACAGCTTCCGCGTCAATCGGATAATTAGGATTACCCGGATGGGCAATAGCATCAATCAATTGGGATTCGATTGCACCAATCATCGCTTGAGTGTGCTCCTCTTTGGACAGAGCACGAAAAACTGCTTCATGTAAACTTGCATTGACCCATTCCATCCCAGCATACACATAGGTCGGCATATCCAGTTCCCCATCGGAATTCATAATATTGGCCTCAACACCGCGAATAATCCGAACGCAGAATAGCAAATCAGGAATCACACGTTGATTAACAAAATGCCAATGATGAGGAGCGCCTGGCATTGTACTGGCATGATCGGTCACACACAGATGACTTAAGCCAACAGATTTGGCCTGTGCCGCGTTTTCCAAAATTGTGCTGTAGGCATGACCGCTGGCGACAGTGTGTGTGTAAGTATCTACGACAAGTTTCATTGTATGTCCTTATTTTTCCAACTGCTGCCGAATCCAGTCACGCATGGCAGCTTCCGTATCTTTGCGTCCGTGAAATCCATATCTCTCAGAGACTTCTGCCCATGAATGTCGCAAGAGAAGACGCGAAATCATTAGCGAGCCTATATCGTTGGACATATTTTGTGTCATCCTTGTAGCAAGCCTATGAATGAACCAATGCCATAAACTGCCTGTCACCAAATCGTATCCCAGACTACCTTGTGCAAAAAGGTCAACCTGGTGAAGAGCAAAAACTGAAGGCGGACTCACTGCATCCGAGCCTGCCAGCAATGCTGCAACCAGTTCAGTGTCCATATCTGAAAACTGCTCGCACATCTGGTGCTTAAAGTTGAGATAGAACAGGTGTTGAATTCCATCAAACCAATCAGGTTTACCTTGAATGTGTTTGCCAAGTTGAAGCGAATAAGTGCCACTTGCAGCGTCGCGCCGAACCCCCAACCGCAAAGGCTGATAACCCAAAGAGGACCAAAATTGCCAAAGCTCTTTGTTGGCGCCAAAACTGGTTCCCACAATATTAATACTCTCCTCCCCAGCCGCTTTCTCAAATGCGCTAACCAGCTGCTTGCCAATACCTTTTTTCCTAAATTCCGGTAACACAGCGATACGTACAATTCTAAGAAGAGGTTTTTCCAGAACCGCCACATTGCCACTATGCGCAGCGAGACTTTGCGCAAGCAGGTGGCCTTTGAGTCGCCGCTTTCCACTAGCAACTGATTTAGCGAGGTCATCATCAAAACCGCCCTCTTTCGCCGCCAACAACGCCCCGACTAATACACCATCACAGTACGCGCCCAGCAAAATCTGGTCTTGTCCATCCAACAACTGGACTAAATCATTGGGTGAAGTCTGGTAGTGTGCTGTCACCAGCAGTGAAAAAAGTTGTCTTAGCCCGTCTTCATGGTTCGCAAGTCTTCTGGCGTTAATTGGCTTAACTTTGATAGTCCTTTCGTTATTTTCAGGAACCAAAGGTTCCGCATCAAACAAAAACGCCTTGAACAGCCAAGACTCCAAGGGATCATTTTCAGCCCAACGAACCGCCTCAGTTAAGATCACTTCCTGCCAGCCTTTAGCCTCAGTATTAAGTAACCCTCTAAATCGATGACTGAATGCACGGCCTGTTCCCTCATAACCATGCTCAGTGGAAGAAAACGCGATACGGCTATAGGCCTTGAGCATTTTAGATAACATCGGAAGTGGAATAGCCGCAGCTTCATCAACAAGCAGAAGGTCACAATGAGGTTTATCCCGAAGCAACGCATCAGGCGCGACAAAGGAGAGTTCACTGCCGTTATCTGCCAATAATGAAAAGCGCACTTTTTTAATCAAATCTCCGCGGTCTGCTGCATGAGAAAAAAGGGTTTCGACATTAGAAAAATAAGGAGAAGTAACGATTATTTGTTTTTGGGATTGGAGCATCACCTCTGCAGCAGCCATACCCATTGCGGATGATTTACCCCGCCCTCGGTCCGCGACTAATAGAGCGGGCCGACGCCGGTGGCCACTCAATACTTTCTTTATAGCTGCAATCGCAGTTTGCTGGGATTTGGTTGCTCCTGTTGTCTGCAACCTTATTTGACTTTCAACGTTGGCAACGTCGACTGTTGGCAAGGAAGAGTGACCTTCTTGACGCAGAAATGCTGCTGCAGAGTTATCCCCCAAACGGAGGAAACGTTGATAAAAATGACTTTCTGGAAATCTGTTTTCGTCCACAATCAAAAACAATAGCTCTCCGCCTCTAACACTACCTGCGACAACACAGAGTTTGTCGACGTCAACAACCGCTCTCAGATCGAGAGCTACTGCCCCTATCCCTTTCCCCAGCAATTGGCGGACCTTGTTCCAAGGGAGTATATGACTACCACACAGCGAATCACTGACCACAGCATGTACATCGCCCGCAAAGAAAATATTTTGAAGAAATGCATCATCGCCAGATACGAATACGGGATATCTTACAAAACCGGATTTGGCTTTGTCTTTCAGGCTATGGAGTATTTGAAGAGGGTCAACAGTCACAATCTTTTCGTTCATCAATGGATACCCATCAATGATAACGGAAATAGCAAGGGGGAGAGAAAGATTTAGGGACTAGGCGTTTTAAATCCCATAAAGAAAAAACGCGCCCGACGGCGCGTTTACTGTCATTCAACTCAAGCTAGGCGGGACTTGATAAATGCCAGAATAGCATCAGCATCTTCGTCTTTTAGCTTTTTGAGGTTAATTGCAATCGCATCACCTTTACGACGATAGCTCGCGCGACCTTTGATTAGGTCTATAGTAGGTGCGTCAGGTTTTACTATTTTTGGCTTGAGTGAATCACACCACTGCTCAAGTACAATTGTTACCTCTCGGGTAATTCGGCTCACACCTGCCGCTTCAACTTTCTGCCAAATCGGCGTGCCTTCAAACTTATCGTCCAACGCCTTCTTTTCATCATCAGTCAGAGAGAAGTATAACTTGTGCAGCTTAACAATGGTTGGCCGGCCCAGCTCAGCAACACTTGGGTAAGCTTGTAGCAGTGATAGAGGCAATGCTGCCGCTTTCAGAGCGCCACTGACCAGTGCTTCGCTGCACTGACAAACTTTCGCCAACTCTTTCTGATCGAGCACATCGCCGCGATCCAGCATGGCCTGCATCTCTTTACCACGCTCATAAAGCGACAGCGGTTTGTGTGCATTGGCCACATCTGACAGGAATTTCGCATGCTTACTGTTGATGCCTTTAGCGACATAAATCAGGAAGTCTTGCTTGGCGAGAATACAGGACATTCGGCGGCGGCTACCGTCCAGTACTTCAATCTTATCGTCTTCCAGCCAACGACCGACAGCTGGATATTGCTGACCGCGATCTTTCAGCGTGGTGAGAATATCTTGCAGGGCGAGTTCATTTAAGAAAGATTGCTCACGCGCGTTTTCCGAGAACACGGATGTGCGGTTAGCAACATCCGCTGCTGCCACTCGCACCAGTTGAAATTCCACAGTGGCTTCACCAGCTACAGAAAGTTCGATCACCGCTGCTTTATCAGAAGCGGCTTTTTGCGCTTCCTGAGCCGAGGTCGCGCGACGTTTATCCGCTTTACCAAACAAGCGCGCATTCAATTCTGATGTTTTAATGGCCATTTATCACTCCTGGTTTCGCTGCGACCAATGGCTGTGAAGCACTCGCTCCAACTCCAGCCCGGCACGATGAACCGCTTCCTGTGCCGTTGATAGGGTCTTTTTCCCGCCCTCGAAGTCCTGGGCAGTCAGGTCAAACACGGTACTATAGGTATCTGCACACGTTTCAAATGCACGGCTTCTTGGAATCGTCGCCATCATAACCTGATCACCAAGGAGATAGTTCATTTCAGTCAGTACCGACACCTGTTTTTTGTTGTCATCTTCAAACATAGTCGGAACCAGACGAACAAACTCTAGACCAGGCCAATCTTCCGGGAACATTTCATATACCGTAGGTAGGTGTTGGAAGAAGTTCACGGTGGAAGCCCAGTCTAAACGCTTTGCTGCACAAGGAATCAACAAGGCATTAGAAGCATACATAGCATTCCAGACAAGAGGATCGATATGCGGACCGGTATCAATCATGATGATGTCAAACTCATCAGCAATCACATCAATAACTTTCTCTTTCAGCAACTGCACGATGTCCAACGAGCCATTGGTCGCAAGGCTTTGCCAAGCTTCGGCGTTAAACATGGCGTCTTCAGGGAAAGCCGCAATCGTTTTCAGATTAGGGTACTGGGTTGGTAGCAGTACATTCTTCATCATGAATTCTTTATCAGGAGTCTGCGGTGTGTTTTCCAACATCACGTCAACCGCAGAGTAGATCCCTTCCTGCTCGGTAATACTGATTTGAGGGTTAAGGAAGAGGCGAAGCGAACCTTGAGGGTCTAAGTCGATAAGACAAATACGGTAGCGCTTATCGAGATTCAGCGCCATACAAGCTGCGATATGAACGGCACTCATCGATTTTCCGGTACCGCCTTTCTGGTTCTGGATATTGATAACCCAAGGCTTATACCCGGCGCCTTTTCCCTCATGGAAAGCCGGAATTTTCGCCGCTTCCATGATTTGGTGAGCTTCATCTAACGTAATAGAGTAATGGTTAGCATTATTCTTCGTGAACTGATGACCACCCTCTTCCATACGGGTAATAGCTTCATCTAACTTTCGACGCGTCAGCCCAGAACGTGTCTCCATCAATGCTTTTGACATTGGTGGGAACAGTTGGTCGTGACGTTCCTCCATCACGATTTCAATACGGTCCGCTTGAACCTGCTTGGTTTGCTCTGCAATAGTTTGCAGGTTTTCTATTGTCTTTTCCCTATTCATTTTTCTTTTCGCCATAAAAGAGAATTAAACAAATTGTACAGCAAAATACATCACGCACAATAAATAGCTGAACATACTGCAAAACAATTAGGATCTTGCTCACTTTATGTCAAGATGATGAAAAATCGAACAAATAATTTGTGACTTACGACAGGTCGAAATACCCAGATTTAAAGTGTTACGGCGTCACCTCTTTACAATGTAAACCAGAAATAAAAAGAAGATGAAGTGAAAAACACCGGAACGCTGAAAAGGTGAGTCCAAATTACGGCCTCTGTCATTTCAACATCAGTATTGATAAATTTCAGGTTGAATACATGATATCAGTCGATAGAGTCACGCTGTTACACCTCATCTTGATCATCGTTTCAGAAACATGATCAAGATGAAAGCAGGAGCGTTACCAGAATGATGTAAATCTTCTATTCTTCCTTGATCATACTTTCAACTGCAAAGACGTGATTAGGAAAAATGATCAAGGTGAAAATCAGAGGAGTAATTCGCCAAGGAGTAGGGTTATCGGATCCTCATTTTTCGAAAAGATGATCAAGTAACAGTCAGCATATTGATCATCAAAAGGAAGTACCGGAACGATGACAACATAACGCCAAATTACGGCTGATGCCTTTTCAACACTGGCTTTATCAAAAAAATCAAAGCGGTTAAACCTTAAATGGCTCAAGTAAGGGCATAGCCTATGTTCATTCAAAATACACAAACACACACTTGATCATCGTTTCGATTACCGGACACATATATCGCCCCGGCTAAAATACGTCTGATGTGAGTTCAATTGAACAGATACCCAGTATACTGGGAGAACAATATCAGTGCTAAACATGTAAATTAGGATGAAACGATGTCGAAAACACGTTTCCCTGATCATTTTTCCGAACGGAAAAGGACATGAGGAATGCTGAAACAGCGAGTTTTCACCAAGTACCAAAAATCCGCTGTGGATAAATTGTGAAAGCACCATGATCATGCTTTAGGGCTTTCGATGATCACACTTTCGAATCTTCGATGATCATTGTTTCGGGCTTATAATGATCATGCTTTCAATACCTTATTGATCATCTTTCCAAGGATGTCCTGATCATCGTTTCGAGACACCTAAAATTTATAACCTTTAATAACAATGCGTTACATAACTCTATTCGCACGGATCATAAGATCATAGAATCAATAAGATCTATTTAAATCAAAAAGATCAGTTTAAAAGCCTCAACAAAAAGATCTTTCTTTCTTTTATTTTTTCTTATAATCTTTCGGAAAGATGGCATAATTACGGTCATCTGTATTCTTATAACACTTTGGCTTAACAAGGAGCTGTGGCGAATGGCCTCAAGTCCCTCTGAAAAAATCCTGATTACAGCCCCTCGATCGCACAAAGACGGGCATTTATTTGAAGTACATGCCCAATTAGTAGATTGGCTTCCTCAGTACGAACACTTCAGAGGCGTCACCAAAAGTATCCTTGAACTGCTTAACCTTATTTCTCTTCGTGGCTTTTCTTCAAAAGATGGTTTGGTTTCTACTACCGAATTAGTTGAAGCAACCGAGGGTCAATTGACACGGGCAGCTATACAGCAACGTTTACGCGCAGCGGTTCAAATCGGACTTTTCACGCAACAGGGTGTCCGGTTTGAAGAAGGCCTAGCGGGGAAAACGATGCTCCATCGATTTGTGAACCCCAGTCAGCTGATTTCTGTGTTGGGCTCTGCAGGCCTGCAATCCGAAAAAACCAAAGTCATTGCCAAGCAAAAGCGTTCAAAGGCATTGGCGCAGAACCATGTTAACAAGCAATTGCTGCATGAGCATGGTTTAGGGACGCCTCCAATGATGCCGGATGAAAAGGATCAAATCCTTATCTCACCCACGAGCTGGGCAGGCATCATTGACCAGGCTTTGGCACCACCTCGTACCAAGAAAAGTTATCAGAAGTCTATGGTGGCGATCAGTGGCACCAAAGCGATCATCGAAACGCGATCCTCCAAGTCGATCATGACGGTAGATGATCTGATGACGCTATTTGCATTGTTCACACTGACCGTGCAATACCACGATCATCATCTGCCAAACTATGAACTGCAGACCCAGAAAGTGGGTAACAAAACACCAGTCTACATCACGGATATTCTGTCTTTGCGAGGTAAGAAAGACAGTGGCCCAGCGCGTGATTCCATTCGAGAAAGTATCGATCGCATCGAATTTACCGATTTCCAACTGCATGAACTTACTGGCCGGTGGTTGAGCGAGAATATGCCAGAAGGTTTCAAGAGTGATCGCTTCCGTTTCATCGCCCGCACTATCACCGCATCGGAAGAAGCCCCAAGGGAAGGGGAGGATGGAGAAATCCGCATCAAACCCAACCTCTACATCATGGTTTGGGAGCCATCTTTCTTCGAAGAGCTGATGACCCGCGATTACTTTTTCCTGTTCCCGCCTGAGATCTTGCGTCAGCATACGCTGGTATTCCAGCTCTATAGCCTCTTCAGAAGCCGTATGTCGCGTCGATTGGAAGATTCCATGACATTGAGCGATCTGAACCAGAAAATGGCGAGAAACATCGAATGGCGTCGTTTTTCGAGTGATCTGATCCGTGAGCTACGCAAGATGGCGAAAAAGGAAACGATCGCCGACGGGGTGTTTGCGGTGAATTTGTATGGTTATCACCTGACGCTATACCGGTTGGATGACGACAAGAAGCATCCTGACTATCGCATTGACATCAAGTGCAACGTGGATGAAGTGATCCGTTTCTCCCGTGCCAAAACCTACAACGAAGGGAAACGATCTCTTGCGCCGACCATGCCAAACCCGCTGCGCAACGAGATCTTGCCCACGCAAGACCTTGATCAGCTTTCCGAGATTATTGACGGGGAGTTTGAACCTATTCAGCGTAAGGAAAAACGTGGAGGCCGACTGGGACGTCGCGTCAAATTGCGCAAGCATCTGGTTGAAATCAATGCTGATGAGTTGACGATCACTCTGTCGAAGTACACGTCACAGGAAGCGATGCAGCGAGGCATCACTGCACTGTCTGCTATGACAGGGCATCCAGCTGCAAGCATTGCGGAAGAGTGTCAGTCTTACATGGATAAACTGGACTATTTGCGTGTAGATGGCGATATCCTCTCTTATGAGATACTCAGTAAAACAATTGAGTTTTATAACAGCCAACAGAACAATAAGCACCTGTCTATAGAGCGCCTGATATCCGGCCTAGCGGTGCGCCGCAAGGTTTGCCGTCAAGTTTATGACGGTCATCTAGACAGCACGGTGCTTGCCGTCTTGGATGAAGTGGCATCCGGTGTTTAGAAAAACTTACCTTATATTGACAAAATTCTGACATGCCAACCCTTCATGCTTAGTAGGATTATTCACGAATAGATACCTTTGTCCTATTGGCATCTGGGTTCGCCCGATGCACTGATTTGCTAACCCTTTGACGAGCCTCCGGGCTCGTTTTTTTTGTCCAGCATTTCGGCAGAATTCAGGAGTAGTTCCCGCAGTCACATTTCCAAATGCTGCTAATATGTAACCCATGATCAGGTGGAAGCGATGACACTCGCGAACAAGATCGTGGTGCTGGACGCCGGCCGTGTTGAGCTGAGTTTGGTTGAGCAGTTAGGTAACGAGTGTCTGATGTACTTCAACACCTCGTACACTGCTGAACCAGAGGTGATTCGTACCGAAGGGCAAACCAATATCCGTGCGGGTGATAAACGTTGTATCGAGTTTCCTGCGGATTATTGCCACCTGTTTGATCGCGACGAAAAGGCCTACAAACGCTCTGTAGTGGGCGAAACCAAGCCGTCACTGGTTGTGACTCCGTAATAGCCAGATGATGGCTTAAAACGTGAAAGAGGCAGGATTTTACTCCTGCGTCTTTTTCTTTGCTCAATAGAAGCGAATCAGAGCGTTGAAGGGCCCGTACCTGAGTAGTGAATACCGGAAAGCTCTGCCATTTCCTTATTGAAAGTCGCCAGATCGCTGTGAGTGAATTTACTCAAATGATCGTGGCCACAAGCGCGTGCCATCACCTGCATCAGATGGGTTGATGCGGTGAAGAAGTTGTAGAGTCGCTCGGAAGCCGCCTCGACATTCAGACGCTTGCGAAGTTCTGGATCTTGTGTCGCAATTCCCGCCGGACACATGTTGGAATTACACATGCGCGCACCGACACAACCAATCGCTTGCATCGCACTGTTGGAGAGGGCAATACCGTCGGCGCCCAGAGCCAACGCTTTCACAAAGTCACTCGGCACGCGAAGCCCGCCCGTAATGATCAAGGTAACGTCATTCACGCCCTGCACGTCCAGAAAGCGTCTTGCGCGTGCCAGCGCAGGAATGGTGGGTACACTGATGTGATCCCGGAAGAGGGTCGGTGCAGCACCGGTGCCGCCACCACGTCCATCAAGGATGATGTAGTCAGCGCCCGCATCCAGTGCAAAACCGATATCGGCTTCAATATGGTTGGCACTCAGTTTAAAACCGATGGGAATGCCGCCACTTTCACGCCGCACTTCGTCTGCGATGAGCGCAAAGTCCTCGGGTGTTTTCAGATCAGGGAAGGTGGATGGCGAAATGGCGTCTTTCCCTTCTGGAATACCGCGCACTTGTGAGATTTTGCCGTGGTTTTTGATGCCCGGCAGGTGACCACCTGTACCGGTTTTTGCACCCTGACCCCCTTTAAAATGGAAGGCCTGAACATCGCGCACTTTGGAAAGTTCAAAACCAAACTTGGCACTTGCCAGTTCATAGAAATAGTGGCTGTTCGCAGCATGTTCTTCAGGCAACATACCACCTTCGCCAGAACAAATTCCTGTACCCGCTTTTTCCGCCCCTGTTGCCAGCGCCACTTTGGCTTCTTCTGACAGCGCACCAAAACTCATGTCTGACACAAATAGCGGTGTATCGAGTTTCAGTGGCTTCTTCGCACGTGGGCCAACAATCAGCTCAGTGCCGACAGAAGCGTCATCCAAGAGTGGTTTCATTGCCATTTGTGCCACCATGATCTGGATATCGTCCCAAGTTGGTAGCTGGTAGCGAGGTACACCCATAGAGGTCATTGGGCCGTGGTGGCCAAATTTCTCAAGCCCTTCTTTGGCGAGCTGGTGGATCAGCTCAACATAGGGCTCTTCCTTAGTCGCTTTTGGCGCTGGGGAAGCACTTTCTCTTTGAACCGGCGGCATTTCTTTTCCGACATCCGTATCCGCAAAGCGGGTATGGGTGCCATCGCAGAAAGGCTCGTTTGCGGTGTTTTTACAGGCGCAAAACCAAGCTTCGCCATCTTTGTCTGCCTTGTAGGCCAGAGGCGTGAATTCTGTACCGGTATGGGAGCCGTCGCAATAGGGCTGTTTTTTCGAGCGTCCGCAGCGGCAGTAGTAATACTCTTTACCTTTTTCGAGCTCGACTTTGATAGGTTTGTTATTGGATACAACAGGATCTGTCATGACTTACTCCTTTAAGCGACATTTCTTCAGACGACCAACGTAATTGGCGTTTTTCACGCCTATTTAGGAATAGTGTCGGTATAAGTATGACCTGTTTTTCAATACCTAACGCGCAACAAGTATGAGGCAAACCTAAATTAGTCAGCTGCGAACCAATTCACCGGCCCATGCTTGCTAAGGGAGAAGCTTCAGCACCCTATGGTTTTCGGGTATGGAATCGGCCATGTGCTGAAGCGGAAAGGATTTTACCGCAGAGGACAGGTTCAGCCTTACTGTTGCTCCATTGTTTGAGGCATTGAGCACAACAATAAGGGTTTGCTCTGCATGGTGGTGTCAGGGGTGTTTATAGGCCAGTACGTGGCAGCGCCCTCCTACATCGCGATATGTTGCTTACGCCAGCCCAGCAGGGTGCGGGTAAAGTGGAGTAAAGAGGCTCTATTTTACAGATAACCCTCATGGATAGGGTCGGCTGACAGCCAAGGAAAAGTGTTGCTGAACCCAGGGATGTTGACACTCATATCTCATGAGACTAATAACCTTCGGGTTTTATTTACAGTGTAAATAAAACCCGAAGGTTAACTTAATCTAATAAAAATCAATGTATTGAAAAAAATAACCTTAGAGGTTTGTTGATATTTCTCGGTGTGTCTAAGCTTTGATTAATAGTATTATAAATGAATCAATTGATTCGAAATACGTCCATTACTCAATGTAGGTGCAGAGACATGGGACTTTTTGGAAACAGCAATGATAGCGTCATGAAACAAATACTGGATAAGGCCAGCGATGCGGTAATTTTTACAGATAGTAAAAACCGTGTGAGCTACATCAATGCGGCGGCAGAGGGGCTTTTCAACATACAAGCCAAAGAGGCGAAAGGCAAAGATATTACCTCTTTCAATATGGGCAGCTTACAGGTCGGTTCAAGTCAAACCCAACTTAATGGACAGGTCTGGGTGGAGGTCAATGTTTCTGAAATTTCGGTACCTGGGGGCAAAGGCTTGTCTGTTTTTGTGAAAGACATTTCCAAAGAGTACGGAGAGCGTCAACGTAATCTGCAAATGCTGGAACAATCCGTCAATGCCGTGGTATCAATCGATGGCAAAAATAATGTCACCTACATGAACCCGGCTGCGGAGGCTCTTTGGGGCTATAACGCTGATGAGGTTGTTGGGCGGAACGTGAAGATGCTAGTACCAAAAGAGATCCAGAGTTTCCACGATACCTATGTAAACACTAACCGACAGAGTCGCGTCGATATTATCGTGGGTAAAAGCAGGGATATAAAACTTGAGCGTCGCGATGGAAGCCGAATTTGGGCGAACCTGTCCTTGTCACGTGTCGAAGTTGGTGACGAAGTGGGTTACACCGCGTTTGCAAGGGACATTACAAAAGAAAAACTCGCCAGTGAAGAAACGGAACAGGTTCTGCGCCAAGCTATTGATGCCGTGGTTAGTATTGATGCTGACAACAATGTGACCTTCTTCAACCCAGCGGCAGAAGAACTTTGGGGATACTCGGCGGATGAAGTATTGGGTAACAATGTGCGTATGTTGGTGCCCGATGAATTCCAGGCAAATCACGACAACTATGTGAATAACAACCGCCGCACTGGGAAAGATAAGATAGTTGGCAATGCCCGTGAACTGGAAATGCAGTGTAAAGATGGCAGCCGCATTTGGGTGAACTTCTCGCTCTCCAAAGTCGACATTGGGGGTAGCATTTGTTACACCGCGTTTGTGCGTGATATTTCAGCGCAGCGCACGGCGCAGGAGTCAATCAACCAAACTCTTTCACAAGCACTGGATGCGGTGGTCACTATCGATGATAACAATGTTGTGACCTTCTTCAATCCTGCTGCTGAAGAACTATGGGGCTATGCTTCTGAAGAAGTCATTGGTCAGAATGTGAAGATGCTGGTCCCGCCGGAAATCCAATCAAACCACGACAATTTTGTCAATTCCAACCGAACCACAGGCAATGACAAAATCGTCGGTTCGAGCCGTGAAGTGCCGATTCACCGGAAAGATGGCCAGCTTCACTATGGTCTGCTGTCACTTTCTAGAGTGAAAATCGATGGTAAAACTATGTATACCGCGTTTGTGAAAGATGTGACCGCACAAGTTCAGCAGCGTGATGGCATGGGCGAAATCATGGACGGCGTGGCGAAATCCAGTGCAGAGATTTCCAATATTGCCAAAGTCATTGATGGCATTTCTGAGCAAACCAACCTTTTAGCTCTTAACGCAGCTATCGAGGCTGCGCGCGCTGGCGAGCATGGTAGAGGTTTTGCTGTTGTTGCGGATGAGGTTCGTCAATTGGCGACGCGCTCCTCCGAATCAACAAGCGAAATCAACCGACTGTCAGACGATACACAGAAACTGCTCACCGAACTTTCAGACGTTCTTAAAGCAGCGACTGGCCAATAACAGCACGACGGCCTGAAGGTGGCGTTTTTGGCATCTAGAAGTGGCCCCCAATTTTCGGACATGACTTTAAGTGATTGATCTGTTTTGATAGTCCCCAGAAAGACTGGAGCAGATGATGACAAGAAAACGTAGAAACCACTCACCCGAATTTAAAGCGAAGGTG
>NZ_FIZY01000057.1 GCF_900060185.1 Grimontia marina
AAAGAAAGACTCAGACCTATTCATTGCCATGCTGGAGAAGCTAAAGTGGCACTACCGCCGAGCCAAAAGTGTCACCTTGATACTGGATAACTACATCATCCACAAAAGTAAAAAAACGAAGGCTTGGCTCAAGAAGAACCCAAAGTTCAGGCTGCTGTTCCAGCCCGTTTATTGCCCTTGGGTCAACGTCATAGAACGATTGTGGAATGCTCTCCATGAGACAATTACTCGGAATCACAGGTGTAAACATATGTGGCAATTGCTCAGGAAGGTGAAGCACTTTATGGATAACGTATCGCCTTACCCGGGAGGTTGCCACGGCACGGCGAAAATGTAGCACTATTCGGATCAGTTATTTAGTAGCCTGATTAAGCTGAAAGCTTGGCGAGGCGTGTTTTGCTTAGATATGTAATTTTCGAACAAATCTAACTTAAGTAGATTAGTAAGTTAATTCACATCAGCGGATTCTTAATCTAGCGACAATTGTGTGCGGGGTGGAATTTTGAAACGTTTATTTGAACCGAATCATATAAGAACACGATACTGCTTCAAACGTGTCCAATTCAGGTTAGTCTGGACAAGCTTGTTTAAGCAATTAGACGTCAAAAAGTAAAACTAAAAAATCATATAACACTTTGTTTAGAGAAGTATAAATGGCAGTTGGTGAATTTGTGGGTATGTTGATGACGTTCCCTACAAGCGTGTTCTTTATTCCGTTTGTGGTGTTCTTTCTCATCATGTTGGTCGATTTAGTCTTCAACGTAGTGGAAAGTTTTACCGCGGATATTGATCTCTTCGATCTCGATAATCTGCCCAGCTCAGGCCTTCTTCTCCCGCAAGTCCTTTCAAAAGTTCCTTTGATGGTTGCTTTGTGCGTTTCGTTTTTCGTGGCAACCGTTATCTCGTATTATGCATCCGATATCGCTCAAGGTTTTATTTCCGGCTCGATACTCTTGGTTGCAAATGTCATCTCTATTCCTGTTGTTGCTTACATTTCTCTGGCGATATCAGCCTGGTTATTGAAGCCTTTGGCTCCACTATTCGACCGTAAAAAAACGTTTGCGAAAGTGGAATTTATTGGCTTAAAGGGCCGTGTTCATAGCAATGTTGTTAATAGGGAAAAAGGTGAAGTCGTCGTTTTGCATGAAGGAAATGAATTTCTACTCGATGCAATGCTGCAGGATGACAGTTCGATTCAATATGGAGATGAAGTGATCATTGTTTACAAAGATGATGCTTCAGACCGCTACGTCGTAGCAAAAAAAGCTTAATGGAATAATTATCAGGAGTAGGAAATGGAAATTTCCCCAAGCATTATTTTTATCGTCAGTGGCATAGCTGTTTTTCTCATTGTGATGATTTTCATCACATCCCGTTATAAGAAAGTGCGTGGAGAGGGCGACGCGTTGATTGTTAATGGCCTTCATCGCACACGAGCATCTCTGACAGGTACTTTTGTCTGGCCGATCGTAAACCAATTTGAATACATGGATATCACCCGTAAAAAGATCTCTGTGATCCGCAGTGGCCGCAAAGATCAGGAGGGTGAGGAGTATGAAGGTTTACATTGTCGCGACAATATCCGCGCAGACCTGAAAGTGGATTTCTACATCGGGGTAAACCATGAAGAAGATGACATCATCCGTGTAGCGAAGCTCTTTACCGCACATGAAGCTTCGAACCTTGAGCGCCTTAAGGAGCACTTCCAACCAAAATTCTCAGAAGCACTAAAAACGGCAGTAAAGCAGTTCGAATTTGAAGAACTGTTGACCAACCGCCGCGCTTTCCGTGATGCAGTTGTTGATGTCATCGGCAGTGAAATGGATGGCTTCAAAATTTACGACGTGGTCATCGACAAAGTTGACCAGACTGCGCTGGATGCACATAGCCCTGACAACATCCTCGACGTTGAAGGTATTCGCAAGATTTCGATGATTACCGCCCAGAAAAACACGGAAACCAACGCTATCCGTCAGGATGAGCGTACAACGATGAAAAAGAAAAACGTCGAAGCGGAAGCAAACCGTCTGCAACTCGACAAGCAAGAGCAGGAATCTATAGCCCGTACTCAACGCGAAGTAGACATCATCAAGGCGCAGGAAGAAGCACTGGCGGCAGAAAAACGCGAAGAATATGAACGCG
This sequence comes from Grimontia marina, assembly GCF_900060185.1. GTDB lineage: Bacteria > Pseudomonadota > Gammaproteobacteria > Enterobacterales > Vibrionaceae > Enterovibrio > Enterovibrio marinus. The sequence goes on from NZ_FIZY01000057.1 coordinate 2,143, forward strand.
TCACGCAGCTCGCGAAGCTGGAAACGCAAGAGGAAGTGGCCAAGAAGCGTGAAAGTGTGGAAATGGAAGTTGAAATGACGCGTATCGCCAACCAGCGTCAGGTCGCTATCCAGCAAGAAGAGCTGAACCGTTCGGTAGAAACAGAAAAAGTACGCACGGCATCTGAAGTCGCTGAACGCGAAATGCAGAAAGAGACCACGATTGAAGAGGCATTGAAATCTGTCTCTGAAACACGCTCACAACGCGTAGAAATTGAACGCAAGATTGCCCGTGAAGAAGAAGAAACGGAAAACCTGCGTGTTAACGAACGAGTAGCCCGTGAAAAACGTGTACGTCTGGTTGAAGCGGAAGCCGCTGCAGAAGCCAAGCAGCTTGAATCGCTGGTGGCGGCACGTACAGAGAAAGAAGCGGCGAAAGAGCGTGCAGAACGCTTGCTGATTGAAAACGAAGCAGAGCTGAAAGTGAAGACGCGTGATGCAGAAAATGCCTTGGCAGTGAAGACACGAGAAGCAGAAGCCGACCAAATCGTGACCACAAAACGTGCAGAAGCAGAGTATGTGGCGAAAGAGCGCGAGGCGGCAGCGAAAGAGCGTATGGCTCAGGCTGAGAAAGAAATGATCAGCGCGACGGGTCTGGCAGAAGTGGAAGTTGAGCGTGAGCGTGCTCAAGCGATTAAAGAAACCGGTGAAGCCAAAGCCTTTGCACTGCAAAGTGCGGGTGAAGCAGAAGCGCAAGCGCTGCGTGCGAAAGGCTTGGCAGAAGCCGAATCGCAAACAGCACGCTTTGAAGCGGCGCAGCAGTACGATGACCACACGCGTGAGCACGACAAGTGGGTTATGCAACTGCAACAAGAAAAAGAGCTGGAAATTGCCCGTATCGAAGCGCAGAAAATTGTGGTTAGTGCCAATGCTAAGGCGCTTGCTGAAGCACTATCTAAAGCAGATATCCGCCTGTTTGGTGGTGAAGGCATGGAGCAGATCCGTCGTACCATCATGGATGCTTCAGCCGTTGATGCGAAATTTGAGCAGTCTAAAGTGCTGAATCCACTGGTCTCTGAGTACATAGATGGTGAGCGAAGCCTGCCTGAAGACCTGAAAGCGATTTTGGAAAACACTGACCTGAAGAGCAGTGATTTAAGCAATGTCGCTTTGGCTAGCTTGCTGAACTCGCAAGGCGGAGCGACAGAGCTTCTGAAGAAACTGCAAGGCACATTGGAGCCATCGTCAGACAAGCAATCGTAACACCCCATTTACTCTCACAGAATCCCGTTTCACTGGAGGCGGGATGAATAGGTATTAGCATGTCAGAGTCGACTCAAAAAGCTGTGAGTGAAGGTGGTGCATATGAAGTCCTCAAATCCCGCCTGTCCCAACAGGGCAACCAGCTAAAATCTCTCTCGCAGTCATTCAATCAAACTCGCCAGACCGTGTTCGGCGGGCAAGAACTCAAGCTCGTTGGTAAAGCTAATGTGCAGACCGATGCGAAGTGTATTCCTATCGACATGGCGCAAGTGAACCAGCAACTTTTGTTTGGTTATCATGTACAAGTCGGTATGAAGGCATCGCCATCGCTGGATGATGTTTTTGGCCTTTATCAGCTGCACGAAAATGACGGTACGTTCCGTGTAGAGCCACTCCCCATTGAAAGCAGCTTTCTCGGTGATCAGCGTTTTGTTCATGAATTTACTGAACTGTTCACCTACTACCGTGATGCGCGCCTTTCCCAAATCTCCCGTCAAGAAAGCATTCTTTATATCGCTTTTCAGATAGGTAGCCGTCCCGAAGACCGTAAAGTGTTTCGCTTCCAGCTAAAAACAGATGCTGTGGAGTACATGGATTCCTATGGGCATGAATCGCTGGAGAGCACGGTTCAACACGACTTTGATTGGATTGCCACAAACCGCGATGACCACGTGCTGGGAGAACACCCGCATGTGTCTATTCGCGACAAGCTGTTTGTAGAATGTGTGGGCGGAGACCTGACCATTAAGGTTGAGGACAACACATCCGAAGGCAAGGGAATTTACCGCGAAGAAGTTGAAGATGCCCACCAAAGTGTGGCAGATGCGCAAATCGATTATGCCTTTGTTGGCGATTTAATCGCCCTTCGCGTTAAGCCGAACCGTGAAAAGCACAGCCGCTATTTTCTCTACAATCCGCTGAATCAGTCGGTAACCCGTGCTGATGCATTGGGCGTCAGTGCTAAAGCGTTGCCGGAAGATCACGGTGTGCTGTATTCAAACGGATATGTCCTTGCTAATGGCGAGCGTAAACAGTTTGATTTCCCATCCGGTCACTTGAAGTTCTTCCAGAAAATCGTGTCACCCAATGGTGAAGACATTCTGTATTTCTTTTTCAATGCGGTTGATGGCTATTACGTCGCCTATACCTACAACCTGATCGAAAAGAAATTTGAAGCCCCAATGGAAAGCCATGGTTATAGCTTGTACCCAGATGGTCGCTTTCTTTTGTTTCAGCTTTCTGAAAACGCGGAAGCGTCAACGATTCACCCCTTACGCATCTGGGATACGCCGTTTTCAACACCAGAGCACTACGCAAGTGTGAATGTACAGTCAGACGGCAGTAGCCCGCTGTTCAATCTAGGTAATGCGGAACTGGTTAGAGCGCTTTCTTCTGTACTGTCGATTTGTCAGTTAGCCCAGACAGAAGAAGTCACACAAGCAGCTTATGAAATACTGCTTAAGCAATGTCAGTCAACGCTCGACCATTACACCTGGTTGGGCCATGAATATGCTCTGGGTATTGGTTCTGCCATCAATGAGTTGATGGGCACCGCCGACAAAATCATTGATGAATTTGCCAAGGTGCAGCAACTGCAGCAGCACGCCGCGCAAAGTATTGAAGCGCAGCAGACCATAGTTTCTGACCTAATCGGTAAAATTAAACTGGCACCGAAAGAGCAGGCGAATACCTTGCTCAGCCTCTTGGCGGCAGTGAAAGGTCAGGTTGGTGCAGTGATGGCGCTTCGCCAGCAACACTACATTGATGAAGTCCGTGTTGACGAACTGCAAACACAATTACAGGAGCAGCGTGAAAGCCTAAACCTGCAACTGCTCAACCTGCTTCAGGAAGAAAAGGCGTACGTGCCGTTTAAGAAGCAAATTCAGAGCATCGAGGAGCAACTGGAAACGGTAGATAAAACGGCGGAAATCCAGAAGCTGCAAGAACAGGTGGACACGCTCCGTAACGAGCTGCAACTGGTGACGGAAGAAGTTACCGACATTGAAACGGACGATCCCACACAAGCCACGCGCATTCTGGACCTGACGACCGAAGTATCGTCGATGCTGAATACGGTATCGGCCAAACTACGTTCTAAATCTCAAGGGTTGCAAAGTGAAGAAGCGCAGGCGGAATTCAGCGCCCAGTTTAAGCTGCTGAGCCAATCCGTCAGCAGTGCGATGGAGCAAGCGACAACTCCTGATGAGTGTGACAATCAACTCGCCAAGCTGGTGGGACAACTAGATAAGCTGGAATCCCGTTTTGCGGATTTTGACCAGTTCCTCGCTGAAATCTATGCCAAACGTGATGAAATCCAGTCAACGCTCGACAACCACAAACAGCAGCTCATTTCTGCACAACAGCGCCGTGTACAGAACCTGTTGCAGGCCGCGAATGTCACCATGGCAAGTATTGAAAAGCGGGTGGAACGCTTTGACGACGTAGCAGGCTTGAACAGCTACTTCGCGACCGATGCCATGGTACTCAAGCTTCATCAGCTCTCCCAAACCATTCGAGACTTGGGCGACAGTGTTAAAGCAGATAGCGTTGATTCGAAACTCAAATCACTGCAAGACCAATCCCTTCGTTCCCTTCGCGATAATCAGGATATTTTTGAGCAGGGCGGGAAGGTTCTGCGTTTGGGCAAACACAGATTCAGCGTGAATCAACAGGCATTGGATCTCAGCCTCGTAGAGCATGATGGGGAGCTTTCGACTCACATTTCAGGTACAGATTTCTATCAAGCGGTTGAAGATGAAAAATTTCTTGAACTGCAATCCTTTTCCCGCTTGGACGTGGCATCTGAAAGTGATGACGTTTACCGCGCGGAATATCTGGCTTACCTTATTTTGCATAGCGCGGAGAACAATCAAGATGGGTTGAATCTCGAAGAACTGTATGCGGATCAAAAAGGCAATGCACTGGCTGAACGTGTACAGAAGTTCGCCGCACCTCGCTATAAAGAGGGGTATGTGAAAGGTATCCATGACAATGATGCCACGCGTATTCTGGATAAGGTTCTTCCTATCTATCAGCAAGCAGGTTTATTACGCTTCAGTCAAAGTGCGCGCTCCGCTGCGATTCGATGGGTGCTGGCGCAAAAAGCTGACACTCTGAGTAACTTACGCCAGCAAGCCAATAATGCGCAGCTACTGAGAGAGCACCTGAACTCAGGTGATGCTTACCAGCAACTTCAAAAACAGTTGGCGACTGAGCTCGCGACTGAACAAAGTGACGAGGCGGCAGATTACTTGGTTAACCTGCTTGGCCAGTCTGATTTAAGTGTTGATGTCAGTCTGGATGCGTTGAGCCTCTATGAGGATTATCTTCAATTCCGCCGCAGTCTGGGTTGGCAAGTGGGAAATACTGATATTGAGTCAGCGTTTTCAGACCATCTCCAGTGGCTTACCGCATACACTCATAGAAAGGGCTATGGGCAAGCTTTTGTGGTTGAAGCTGCAACCATTGCCGTTCTGAAAGCCTATTCAGAGTTCAATATCCGCAGTGTCGATTTCTCATTGGTTGCTGATGTGGAAGGAATGCTGGGTGAACATGATCGTATCGAGAAAGGGCAGCTGCGTATCGTGCTGGACGACTTTATTCAGCGTAACGAGTATCACCGAAGCAAAGTCGTGCCGCAGTTCGAAGCCTATCTCAGCCAACGTACCTTGCTGTTGAGCTCGGCTAAAGAAGATTTCCGTTTGAGCGAGTTCAAACCTCGCCCTCTGACGTCTTTTGTTCGAAACAAACTGATCAGTGAGAGTTACCTGCCCCTGATTGGTGATAACTTCGCCAAACAGATGGGTACGTTGGGCGACAAGAAACGCACGGACTTGATGGGGATGCTGCTCCTTATCTCCCCACCGGGCTATGGTAAAACGACCTTGATTGAATACGTGGCGCACAAACTTGGCCTCGTATTCATGAAAATCAATGGCCCATCTATTGGTCATCAGGCGACATCTCTAGACCCAGCAGATGCCCCCGATCAGAATGCTGCCCGTGAAATAGAGAAGATAAACCTTGCCTTCGAAATGGGTAACAATGTGCTTCTTTACCTCGATGATATTCAGCACACACACCCTGAATTCCTCCAGAAGTTTATTTCGTTGTGTGATGGTACACGTCGAATTGAAGGAACGTGGAAAGGGAAAACCAAGACTTATGATATGCGCGGTAAGAAATTTGCCGTGGTGATGGCAGGCAACCCTTACACAGAAAGCGGCGAATCGTTCCGCATACCCGATATGTTAGCCAACCGTGCAGACATTTATAACCTTGGTGACATGTTGTCTGATCAGAAGCAAGCCTTCGAGTTGAGCTTCATTGAAAACTCACTGACATCGAATTCTGTACTGGCTCCGCTGGCAACCCGTGATCTGAACGACTTATATCGTTTCGTGCGAATGGCAGACGGTGAAAGTATAGCGTTGAGTGAGATGAGCCACGCGTATTCGGCGACAGAATCCAATGAGATTATCTCAACGCTTCAGAAGCTGATGACGGCGCAGCAAACCGTGCTAAAGGTTAACCAACAGTATATTAAGTCGGCTGCGACTGCCGATCAGTATCGCGTTGAGCCGCCGTTCAAACTGCAGGGCTCTTACCGGAACATGAACAAACTGGCGGAGAAGATTTCGTCAGTCATGACGGACGGTGAACTCTACACCATGTTGCAGGATCACTATCAAGGTGAATCTCAGACGCTCGCAGCAGGAACGGAAGAAAACTTGCTTAAGTTGGCTGAACTGCGTGGTGATATGACACCGGAGCAGAAAGCGCGTTGGCAGGAAATCAAAGACGGTTATCAGCGTCAGCAAATGATGGGCGATTCAGAAGATCGTGCAGGACAGGTCGTGCAGCAACTTGCCATGTTGAACCAACACGTAGCACGCTTTGGTAGCGACTCCCAAGGAGGGGAATAAGTGAACCGACAAAAGTGGTCGGCGTGGCTTGAGGCCTCGCTGGAAGATTACCGCCTCGACGACAGCGAGCGCAGGACCTTGCAAGCTGAGTTAGCAGAGTCTGTGCTCAGTGATGAAGACAGATCTTACTTACGCAATTTGAGCTTCAAGCTAGTTCAGAAAGAACTCGCCAATCAGGGAGATGCGGCAGCATTGGTACGCTGGTTAGAGCGAGTTATCAAGGTTCTGGATAATGTGATTAATGCGAATTCAGCTCAAACCGCGACAAGTTGGTTCTCTCCGGGACGAACCTGTGCGTCAGGCATCATCGAACAGTTGAAGTTAGCGAGAAACACCATTGATATCTGCGTATTCACCATTGCAGATAACGACTTAACCAAGCATATCCTTGAGGCCCATAAGCGTGGGGTGAAAGTACGTATTGTCACTGACAACGACAAAATGAACGACAAAGGCAGCGATGTGGAGTATCTCGCAGAGCAGGGTATTGCCGTCAAAATTGATACGACTCAGTACCATATGCACCATAAGTTTGCGATATTTGATGGGTGTCGTTTGATCAACGGCAGCTTCAACTGGACGCGAAGTGCCTCAAAATACAATCAGGAAGATATAACACTTACGGATGATCGCAGATTTGTAGCTGCGTTCAGCCGACAGTTTGAACAGCTGTGGCAGAAATTCCCCTGCCACACGCCGTCATAAAAGATAGGGAGATCCAATGACTGAATTGACTAATTCTCAAAATCAGCCAGTTGAAATCGAAGTGACACCACAAGTAATTGAGATTGCCGATCGTTTCGACCCATTCGATACCGTCGCTACTATTACCTTTGGTAAAGATGCCTTAGAGAAAATCACGGCTTTTTCTGATGAAGTGCTGGATCAGGTTCGCGTTCGTGATAGCGGTGAGGCGGGTGACATTCTTCATGCCATGGTGTCTTCCATGGACAGTGCCGAGTTCGATAGCTTGGGGAAAGGCAGTTTCCTATCAAAACTTCCGTTGATTGGCGAAATGTTTGATTCCTTCAAGAAGTTTTCCGCTAGCTTTGATTCAGTGAAAAGCCAATTAGAGCAACTCTCTGATCGTCTTGAAGCGCAGGAAGTTAAGTTGGCACACGATATCACCCAACTTGATACCTTGTACGACCATAACCTTGATCTCCTGAAAGGTTTAGAGCAATACATTGCTGCTGGACGCTACAAGCTCAACGAGTTGAATGAAAAGGTGTTGCCTGAACTGCTACAGCAATCAGAGCAGAGCGGAGATGCGCTGGATGCACAGAAATACCGAGATGCTTCGCAAGCGGTTGCCCGTTTAGAAAAACGTGTGCACAACTTGGAACTAACGCGTCTGGCAGCCATTCAAACCGCACCTCAAATCCGCCTTTCGCAGGAAGGCAATAAAATGCTGATGGAGGATATCCAAGATATCGTTCATAACACCTTCCCACTTTGGAAGCGCCAATTCCTTATCGCAATTTCAAACTACGAAAAAGAGAAGGCGTTAAAAGTCACACGCGCCGTTAAGGACTACACCAACAAGCAATATGTTCAGAACGCCGAGAAGTTGAAAGTGTTGGAAGAGCAAATCGCAGAAAACTATCAACGCGGTATTCTGGATTTGGATTCACTCGAAACGGTAAACAAACTGACGATCGAAACTCTGAACAATACCCTTTCGCGCGTGAAAGAGGGTAGAGCGCAGCGTGAGCAGGCTCAACAGGTGATTGAAAAAGCCGAACTGGAATTGAAAAAAGCGCTGGAGCAGACAATCGAAGGTTGAAAAAGAGCGATGCTCAACTTTGGATTAAAAAAGACTCCACAGTGAGTCTTTTTGCTTTTTCAATCGTTTTGAGGCTTGATTTAGTAAGTAATCCAAACTTAGAACGCGTATTTGCCGCCAACAGTGACACTGGAATTGACCAGCGTTGAGTCAAGACCATAGTCGTTTGATGCCATTGCGGTTGTCTCAAGCGCCATATAGCCATATTTCATGATGGTGGCTCTCACACCTACTCCGATAGACAAGCCGCTCATCGACACGTCCAGATGCGTTTGAGTTAGCGAGTTTACCGGTCCGCTGATGTCAGCTTTTTCATAACCAAGTGAACCATAGGGTTTGAGGCGTAAGTATTCAGGGATGACATTGAAGTCATAACCAAACTCACCCGAGATACGGAAATCTTTATAATCTCCCAGGTCTCCGTTCCCTTTGGCATAGGATATGGATGCACCAGCTATTTTGTTAAAGTCATAACCTAATTCAATACCTGATAGGTCTGCTTTGTAAGTGGTATCAACGACATTCCCTCCTTCCAGTTCCAAGTCCGATCTGAGGTCTTTGAAGCCAAGTCTAAAGCCTTCACCGTCACTGGCATGAGCGCCAAATGCGAACCCCAATGTTACTGCTGCAATAACTAACTTTTTCATCATCGCTTCTCCCAAATTGGTGTAATAACTCTAATGTCGAGTTGAATAAAATGGCGAATGTTTACAATTGCTGCACGTTTGCTTTGTGCGGTCGTAACCTCGCCGATGTGTTGAACTTTTCACCAATATGCGGGGTTGAGAAGGGTGAGTAAAGTCTCATTTTTGGAAAGCTAACTTTTCAAAAATGAGACTTTACTGAGGGATGCAAGCGACGTTAGTGTTAATCGTTTGAGTGAAAAAAGAACGCTATTGGTTATAAATAGATACTTCGTATTGCTATTTGCAACAATATCTCGTTGTTGTGGCTAGGAGTGACTGTTAAATCCTAATCCATTGTTTGTCAGAGTAATCACCTGATTCAGCCTTATAGCCTCCTGCGCCGCGAGCCCAATTACCACTGCTTTCAGGCCATCTTCCAATGACACTTCAACCTCTTGCTCACCTAACACTGTGCGCTGGAATTTCTGATGTTGGTAGAAAGTGGAGCCGTTATGGTCACCAGCTTCGAGGAGAGTGGGGTCTACAGGCACTTCCATTTGTTTTGGTCCCTTGGGATCACGGGGGCTGGAAATGACTCGAGCGACAGGGGGCTCGCCAAGGGTGTCTGTCGGCCAGAAACGGCCGGGGCCGGGAACCAGACATTCCACCTTGCCTTTGTCACCGACAACGCTGATCTCTTCTTGGTAGCGGGAGCCTTCGGCGAACATGCAAAGCTCCAAGCTGGCGCGGGTGCCGTTGTCGAATTCTACGGTGACATAAGCATTATCGAGGATGTCAGGTGCTTCACCGTTATAGGACTCATCCTTGTGGTTGACGGCTTGACTGCCGGAAGCAAAGACTCGAACAGGGTTAGCGTCGGCCATCAGTCGCATCAGATCAAAGAAGTGACAGCATTTCTCGACCAGTGTACCGCCGGTTTTGTGGTTGAAACGATTCCAGTCATCCACTTTATGCAGGAAAGGAAAGCGGTGCTCGCGAATTGAAAACAGATGGCGCTGGCCAATCTCGCCTTGTGCCAGTAAGTCGAGCAATAAGGTGATAGGTGGCATATAGCGATATTCCATCGCGACCCAAATCGGTGCAGGGTGGGATTTGGCGGCTTCTACCATACGCGCGACATCGTCAATCTGCGTACAGATAGGTTTCTCAATCAAGATCGGCAGTGAGCAGCGGCTCATGATGCCAAGAAGTTGTTCTGCATGCTGAAAGTTTGGGGTTGCGATAACGAGGGCATCGACATCGTTTGCTTCAAGTAATTCATCCAGACCTTCAACCGTGCGGGCGGTTGGCACCAACGCTTGTGCTTTTGCGCGCATTTCTGCGTTAGGTTCGGCGAGCACGGTGATCTCTACATTCTCTAAAAGTTGAATGTTCCGGATGTGCTCTTGTCCCATCATGCCGCAGCCGAGAATGCCGTAGCGAATTACTTGATCTGTCATTCAGTCCGTCCCTTACGTTTGTTTGGTAGCCTGAGAGGCTATCGTTGTCGTTATGTCCATCGCGCGGCATAGCGCACGTTTACCGGGTCATACCAAGTGAAAGATACTTCTTCGATACGGTCCCGGTTTGACCAGCTCAAGCGCTCGATATAGCCGCATGCAGAGCCAATCTCAGGTTTAAAGTCTTGGTGCTTCCAGTCCGGTACATGATCGACCGTGATGCTGTCCTGCACCTTTGAAATCCAAAATCCGAGTTTTTCGCGGTAATACACATACAGTGATTCCACGAGGTCGTCTGGGGCGATATTGTCTTTGTGCTCACCGCTGATCCAAATCTCTTCCATGGCAGCAGGCTTCTGGTCGAGTTTTCTCAACCGGCGGAAACGCCATAGTTGTGCGTTTGATTCCAGACCCAACAAAGATGCCACATAGGTGTTGGTGTGTTGCTCTACGCTCAGAAAATCGGCGTTTGGCAAACCGCCACCTGATTTCAGTTCAAGGCGGAAAAAGTGATACACCGCTGAATTGTCCGGTGTGTTTTTCACATAAGTTCCAGAGCCCTGAATCCTTTCCAGCAACCCATTCTGTTCAAGCTCGTTCAGCGCTTTGCGCAGCGTGCCGACAGCAACCCCCAGCTTTTTTGCCAGCTCCGCTTCAGTAGGCAGCCTTTCTCCCGGCAACCAATAACCTGCCGAGATTTCTCTTCGCAACAACTCGCTTATCTGGATGAACAAGGGTAATCGTGTTGATTCACTCATTTTCTAAAAATCTCAAAATTAATAACCGTCGATATATTAGAAGGTTACTGAGCATATTTCTGTTTCCTTGCTCAGAGAGTGAATGAATTCATTCATCATTGATTTACTTTATTTGTAAATCTTATAGCATTTATTAACAATTCATTCACTAATCATTTTCATTTCGATGGGAATGAAAAGCAACAAGAACAATAACGTTGGTTGGCTTTTTACAATAAGAACAGGAGAGTTCAGATGAGTGTCGTGCCTATCACGAGTGAGGGGTTAGATGCCGCCGAGGTATCTTGGTTTGCGCCGCTTTGTAGTGACGATTACCGGTATTTAGGTGTGCCGGATGGCGCGTTGCGAAGCAGCTGGGAGAATACCCGGGATATCGTTTTGACTGCCGAGAAGCAGGGCTTTCGCAACATTCTTTGTCCGTCCTCGTATCAGGTTGGGCAAGACACCCTGACGTTTGCTTCCGCGATGGGCCCACTTACTGAGCGCATCAATTTGCTGGTAGCAATTCGTTGTGGAGAAGTGCATCCCGCGATGTTGGCTCGCTCGGTCGCGACGCTTGATCACATCATGAAAGGGCGTTTGACGCTGAATGTTATCTCTTCTGATTTCCCGGGCGAGAAAGCGGATAGCGCTTACCGCTACCGCCGTTCAAAAGAAGTGGTCGATATTCTTCGTCAAGCCTGGACGCAAGATGAAATCCGCTACGACGGAGAAATCTACAAACTCGACCCGCTTTCTGCCGATCCTGTTCGTCCCTATCAGCAAAACGGTGGTCCACTTCTGTACTTTGGTGGCTATTCTCCGGATGCCCTTGAACTGTGTGGTTCAGACTGTGACGTGTACCTGATGTGGCCAGAAACCGAAGACATGCTGGAATCACGCATGAAAGCGGTGAATGAAGTGGCGCAACGTCATGGACGTACCCTCGACTATGGCCTTCGTGTTCACATGATTGTTCGTGATACCGAAGCGGAAGCCCGTGAATATGCTGAGTCTCTGGTATCAAAGCTCGACGACGATTTTGGTCAGTCGATTCGCGAGCGCGCCTTGGACTCGAAAAGTCTTGGCGTGGCTCTTCAGTCTAAACAACGTGAGCAGGCAGACCAATTTGGTTTTACCGAACCGAATCTATGGACCGGTGTTGGCCGCGCCCGTTCTGGTTGCGGCGCAGCATTGGTAGGCAGTGTCGATCAGGTGCTGACCAAGATTGAACGCTACAAGAAAATGGGTATCCGCGCCTTTATCTTCTCTGGCTATCCGCACAAATCTGAATGTGAAATTGTCGGCCAGAAAATTCTGCCAGAGCTGAAAACCTGCTCAATGCCTGAAGAATACGGACGTGTTCCGGCGACCACCCCTTTGACTCCACTTGGCGCAGGAGAGCGCAAATAATGAAATACACAGAACTGCATCCGTCACTGTCTGCTTTCAGCCGTCTTGTTTATGGCGTTTGGCGTTTGTCCGATGATGAGAATACCTCTGAGGCGCATGTTCGCGCGAAAGTTGATGCGTGTCTGGAGCAAGGGATCACCACCTTTGACCACGCTGACATCTATGGTGACTACTCCTGTGAAGAAGTGTTTGGTCAAGTGCTCGAAGCGACTCCTTCACTGCGTGACCAGATTCAGTTGGTGTCCAAGTGCGACATCATGCTGCTGTCAGAAAAATCCCCGAACCGCCGTGTTAAATACTACGACACCTCAGAAGCGCATATTCGTCAGTCAGTTACCAACTCTTTGCAGAACCTGAAAACTGATCACCTTGACTTACTGCTGATACACCGCCCGGATCCGTTTATGGATCATAGTGAAACAGGGAATGCGCTGGATTCACTGATAAATGAAGGTTTGGTGAAAGCGGTCGGTGTGTCGAACTTTAAATCGTGGGATTGGGAGTTGCTGCAATCTGGTATGCGTCATCCATTAGTGACCAACCAGATTGAAATGAGCCTGATGACTCGCGATTCCTTTACCGACGGCACAGTGGCATTCATGCAAAAAGGCGGCATAAAGCCGATGGCATGGTCGCCACTGGCTGGTGGCGAATTGTTTGGCAACAGCGAGGCGGCGCAGCGCGTGAAACCTTTGTTACACCGTGAGGCCGAGAAGTTCGATGTCGGTATTGATGCCGTGGCGATCGCTTGGCTACTCGCTCACCCTGCAGGCATTTTGCCTGTGTTGGGTACCAACAATCTTGAACGTATCCGTGGCATAAGCGACGCGCTGAAAGTCTCGATAGATAGAGAGACTTGGTTTGAACTTTGGACGGCTGCAGCAGGGGAGGAAGTCGCATGAGCCGCGAACTGAGAAACGCACTTTCCTGCTTTGCCACCGGCGTGACAGTGATTACAGCGCGCCATGAAGGGCAGGATTATGGATTGACGTGCTCGTCGTTCAACTCTGTTTCTTTAGAGCCAGCGATTGTGCTTTGGAGCATCAACCGCACATCGTCAACCAAACAACCGATTCTGGAGTCTGGTGGTTACACAGTGAGCGTGCTGGCGGTGGAACATTCCGAGCTTGCGATGAAGTTCTGCCGTGACAGCCATGAAGAGCGCTTCCGTGGTGTGGAGATCCAACGTGCACCGAGTGGCCGTGCCATCATTGAAGGCGCTGTGGCCTGGTTTGACTGCGACTTAAATGGCGTCGTCAGTGCGGGCGACCACGATATTCTGCTTGGCAAAGTGACCGACTTTCACTCGCAGCAGGGTGATGGATTGGTGTTTGAACGCAGCCGCTTCGGCAAGGTAGGAGAAGTCGCTTAATGGCAGTGGTGAAGTCAGTCATTTCGGTGCTGGAAACCGTCAATAACACATTGGATCGCATTGGCGCATCCGTAGCTTGGGTTCTGGTGGCCTTGATGGTGTCCAGCATTCTGCTGCAGGTGGTGTGTCGCTATGTGTTCAATGCTGCATTGCCTTGGCCGGAAGAAGTCGCCCGGGCATTGATGATTTGGATGATGGCACTGGTTGCAGGGCAAGCGTATCGAAAGGGCATGTTTGTCTCTATCGACATGATTTTCAATTATCTGTCGCCAAAGGTGGCGCAGGTGATTCGTATTCTGCTGCTGGTGATTGCCTTTGCTGTCCTTATACAACTTTTCGTTATCGCACTGGAATTCTTTGATCGCGGCTTTCGAACCCGTGCAGCGTCATTTCCGTTGAAACGGGCCTGGATCTATCTCGCGATGCCCGTGTGTTTTGGCACCATGTTGCTCGCGAATTTAGAAATGTTCCTGAAAGCGCTTACTCATAAAGAAGAGGATGCCATCGCTGCACAAGCTGGAGAAAGCTAAGTAGCCAGGCGTTGGTAATCATAAGGATGTGGCTGTAAATGTTGATCTTCTTTCTACCTCTGTTTTTGGTTTTCCTTCTTGTTGGCATGCCCGTGTTTTTCGCGCTGCTCGCCGCTCCGGGGTTCATGCTTTTTGCAGAAGGTATGGACCGGGATATTCCCCTGCTATTTCGTAATATCTACAACGGTATTGATTCTTTCCCGCTGATGGCCATTCCGTTTTTTATGCTCGCGGGGGAGGTCATGAACCGAAGCGGCATCACGCTAAGCTTGGTGAACTTTTCGCAATCGCTTATTGGTCATGTACGCGGTGGTCTGGCTCACGTCAACGTGATGTCGAGCATGCTGTTTGCGGGGCTTTCCGGTTCTGCCGTGGCGGATACCTCTGCTATCGGTTCGATGATGATCCCGGCGATGGAGAAGAACGGGTATTCCCGTAAGTTCGCGGCAGCCATTACCGCGGCTTCCTCAGTGATTGGCCCAATCATTCCACCTTCCGGCATCATGATTATTTACGCCTACACCATGGAAATTTCCGTGGCAGCACTGTTTGCGGCGGGTGTGGTTCCAGGCGTGATGATTGGTGGTGGTTTAATGCTATTGATCGCGCTGATGGCAAAACGCCAGAATCTTCCTGTGGCAAGTGAGAAAGCAACATGGCGCGAGCGTGGAACTGCCACCAGAAAGGCTTTCTGGCCATTGCTGACACCCGTGATCATTCTGGGCGGCATATTGGGTGGCATCTTTACACCGACTGAGGCTTCTGCCGTTGCGGTGCTTTATACCTTGGTCGTCGGCATGTTTGTGCTTCGCACTGTGAAGCTGAAAGATATCCCGGACATTTTTACTGCGAGTGCCAAGTCGTCAGCCGTAATTCTATTGTTGGTTGGCGCAGCACTGGCGTTCAAAACCGTGGTGTCGCTTTCCCATGCGGCAGAATCTATGGCGCATTGGACGCTGAGTATCAGTGAGAATCCGCTGATCTTACTGTTCCTTATCAATATCCTGCTTTTTATTGTTGGCATGTTCCTCGATGCAGGTCCGGCCATCATTATTCTGGGGCCAATTTTGGCGCCGGTTTTTGTCAGTCTGGGTATAGACCCAGTGCATTTCGCCATCATCATGAGTGTGAACCTCACGGTGGGCTTGGCGACGCCTCCAATGGGACTGGTGCTGTTTGTGGCATCAAGCGTATCTGGCGAGAAAGTCGAAACCCTGTCCCGCGCGATTCTGCCGTTCTTGGCAGTGGAAGTGGTAGTGATCTTCCTGATTACGTTTTTCCCGTCTCTTTCTATGACCATTCCACAATGGTTGGGTCTGGCATGATTCAGGAATTTATAAACTGAGAACGTAAGTTCTCACCTTATGTGGAACAGCCTTTGGGCTGGCAATCACGGAAGTGAAAAGGTGAAGTATGAAAATAACGGTAAACAAAATGTGTAAAGCATTGAAGGGAAGTGCTCTGGCGTTGCTGGCTGGATTAATGACCACCGCAGCATTGTCAGTGCCAGCCATGGCGGCGGACTTCAACCTTCGCGCAGTGGCTAACTCCAATGAAAATGACGAAGACTATGATGGCCTGATCGTCTTTAAAGACTTCGTTGAATCTCACTCGAACGGCAAAATCAAAGTTGATCTTTATATTGGTACCCAACTTTGTGGTAACGGTACCGAGTGTATTCAGGCGGTAGAAGACGGTTCAGTCGATATCTATATTTCCACCTCTGGCGGTGCGGCGAACATGTTCCCGTATATTCAGGTTCTCGATCTCCCTTATGTACTGCCAAATGACCGTACCGCAGAAGCCGTTTTGCAGGGTGACTTCGTGCGTGAACTGCGTAAAGCTATTCTTGCCGATACCGATGATAAACTGCGTCTGATGGCAATAGGTAACACTGGCGGCTGGCGTAACTTTGCTAACACCAAGCGCACGGTGAAACAGCCAAGTGATTTGGAAGGCCTGAAAATCCGCACCGTGGTTGCTGACTTGCCACAGGTATTGGTGAAAGCGCTGGGTGCAAGCCCAACACCAATCCCATGGCCTGAGCTTTACACCTCATTCCAAACGGGTGTGGTTGAAGGTTCGAAAAACGGCATTACCGACATCATGGGCATGAAGTTCCCAGAAGCAGGTTTGAAATACGTTACTTTGGACGGTCATGCCTACATGTCAGCGCTTTGGTACATGAACAACGAAGCCTTCCTGGATATGCCACCAGAGCTACGCAAAGTGATTGTCGATGGCTTCCGTGCACTGCAACAGGCAACGTTCGCTTCTCCAAAGCGTAAATCGATCGCCGCTTACGATGCCTTCAAGAAAGCTGGCGGTAAGCTTTACGTGCCAACTCCAGAAGAAAAAGCCAAGTTTCAGGAATCCGCAGCGCCAGTTTATATCTGGTTCCAGGAGAACGTGAAAGACGGTAAGAAGTGGTTTGACTTACTCAAATCAGAATCCGAAAAGGCGCAACAACAGATTGCAGCAGCGGATAAAGCAGACCTCTCTTAGCGGTTTGTAAGGGAACAAAAAAATCAGCCTCTCGGGGCTGATTTTTCTTTTTACATAGTTTGGCTATTTCAACAAGGGATCAATTGCTGCCTGCCAGTCTTCCAAGCTGGAATGGTGGTCGACCGGAACCAAGCCCGCATTATTAATAAACACCGTGGGTGTAGCCCAGACTGATCTCGTCGCCGCATAGCGAATCGGCGTTCTGCCCTGCACGTAAACATCGCTACTGTCCATTCGCTCGATGAAAGCCTCACGGTCAACTTTGCCATGTTCCACGGCGTAATCAGCAACCAAGTTTCTCAAGTCTTCATGGGTCTTATGGAGAAACTGGCCGTTGTAGAAAGTATCCTGCCGCTCATACAAGAAGGTGGCGAAGCGATAAAACTTCTCTGAATCACCTTCAGCCAAAGCAAATAATCCCAAACTCATGTCCCACGACTGACGGTGGTTACTTAGTGTAATGAGGTGAGTTTTCAGGCTCACGGACTGCCCATTGTAATGCACCATTACCGCCATCAGATTCGGCCAAATAGCACGTGAATGTGGGCATTGAATGTCGACGAAAACATCAATGGTGACGGATGCGGCTGGGTCACCGAGTAGAAAGCCGCTCGGGCGGTGGGGAATCGGTATGCTCATAACGTCCTTGTCCTTAGCTCGTTGTTGTTGTGTTGAGCTAAGTGTAGCTAACGGATTCAGGTCGTCTCTAGACCCTAATTGAGTCACAAATGCGACTTTGAATCAGTACGT
Source organism: Grimontia marina (assembly GCF_900060185.1). GTDB lineage: Bacteria > Pseudomonadota > Gammaproteobacteria > Enterobacterales > Vibrionaceae > Enterovibrio > Enterovibrio marinus. The sequence goes on from NZ_FIZY01000057.1 coordinate 19,488, forward strand.
TATGCAATAAAAGTCTGTCTGAAACGGATGATACCTTTAGGCGTAAATTCGATAACTCTTGAGTCCGGTAATTGTTGCGCCCAACCTTGGCTCAACAAATGTTCCAATATCCATTTTCCTAGACTTCCCGCTATGTGCGTTCGCCTTTCACTCCAATCCAGGCAGGCTTTACAAACAGGACGCTTTTGTCTTTCAAACGCTTCGATATCAGCACCCAAGTCAATAAAGAATGCTTTCCCTGTTTCCGTCAGCTTCGCTTCAATTAACGCATCTTCAATCAAACCTTGCGCCACCAGAGAATCATAGAGTTGAACCGCAACTTCACCGGCCAAATGGTCATAGCACACACGAGAATGACGAAGTGATGTATCGCTAGGGCCAGTGTGAATAGGGTTGATAGAAGCGGTTACGTTCATGAGTTGTTCGAGTAATTCTGCGATTTCATAACCGGCAAGTTGGAAGTATCGATGTCGGCCTTGTTTACGCACTACCAGCAAACCACCTTCGACCAACTTTGCCAGGTGACTGCTGGTGGTTTGCGCAGAAATGTCGGCTTCCAACGCCAGTTCAGTTGCGGTCAACGCTTTACCGCCGAGCAGTGCAATGAGCATTTTTGATCGGGCGCTGTCGGCAACAAGCGCGGCGGTTTGAGTGATGTCCGGTTCCATTTCAAAAACTCGATGATTTGACTGCGATAAGGTTAGCAGTCGTGGCTAGGGAATACTTCGACGACGCTCGAAGCATAGGGAGATTTCAACGCTTAAGCTGTTATCCAACGCTCAACAAGGATAAGGACGTGGAGCCATGATCACCTGTTTCATTGAATACCGTATCGACCCGTTCAAACAAAGTCAGTTTGAAAAATATGCCAAGAACTGGGGAAAGATTATTCCTGAGTGTGGAGGCGATTTACTGGGCTATTTCATGCCCCATGAAGGCACTAACGATGTGGCCTATGGCCTGATTTCGTTTCCAGATTTAGCATCGTATGAAACCTACCGCGAACGGCTTAGATCGGATGAGGCGGGGAAGCGGAATTTTCTGTTCGCCAACAAAGAGCAGTTTATTGCAGCTGAAAAACGTTCATTCCTAAGAGTGGTGGATGCGACCTACAAGCAAGGAGCGAGGGTAGCAAAATGATCGCCGTTATCTTTGAAGTGGAACCCCATACTGAGCACAAAAGCACGTATCTTGACATAGCTGCCGTACTTCGTGAGGAACTGATGGAGGTTGAAGGGTTTATCTCAGTAGAGCGCTTTCAGAGTCTGACTAATGAGGAACATATGTTGTCGCTGTCTTTCTGGGAAAGTGAAGAGGCGATCGCTCATTGGCGGAATAACCTTCGTCATCAACTGGCGCAGCAAAAAGGAAAAGAAAGCTTGTTTAAAAACTATCGTATTCGCGTTGCAAACGTGGTGAGAGATTACTGGCTGGATGCCCAGCAAGGAGAAGAACGATGAGAGTGGTTGCGGTTTTTACTGATACTCCAGAGATGCTTGAATACCGTAAACAGCATGGTCAGGCACATCTCGATTTTCTGCGCGCCAACCAATCAGAGATTCTGGTTGGCGGTGGGCTAAGAGATGAAGAGGGGGGCGTGTATGTTGGTGGTCTTTGGATCATGGAGGTAGCAAGTCTGGCTCGTGCAAAGGCGATTATCGAACAAGACCCTTATTACGTACCTGAGTTTCGTAGCTACCAATTAAAAGTTTGGGGTAAAGCGTTTGATGAATACGTAATTATATGAAATATGAAAATTATTCTATTTCATGGTCAAAAGTTTGATTTGAGATAGCTGTCTAAATATACAGTATTTTGATGTGGTAAGGTTCGTGCAGATTTTCGTTTCAAAGCCCAAGGAAGACCATGAGAGACGTTGTTTTAAAGAACCTGCGCGAACGTTTTCAATCATTAAATGAGATTGTTGATACCTTAAACCCAGAGCTGTTTACCACCCATTTGAATGTACCGAAGAATAAGTCTGTTGGTGAACATATGTGGTGTATTGTCGGTGCGCGGGAGAGCTATACGAAATCGTTGTTAAAAGGTGAATGGGCAGGCTTTGAATGTTCACTGGCATCGACCGAACGTCGTGGCGATGTGATCGAGAAACTGAAATCTTCCGAAGTCGCGTTCGATGAAGTGGTAAATACCATTAGCCACTGGACGCCAGAGCGAGACGAGTTGTTGGTTTATTTGCTTGAACACGAAGCAACCCATGAAGCGCAATTGATTCGCCACATCTTCGCTCTTGAGCAAACGTTGCCTGAATCGGTGAAGTGGGCTTAAACAATCCGCGAATGCAAGAGAAAGGGAGAGCCGAAGCTCTCCCTTTCTCTTATCTTTTCCCTATTCTGGATGACTCAGCTAGACTGAATCGTCTTCTGTGGCGGTCTCCACTTTAATCTTGAAATAGTGTTTACGGTCAGTGGTATCTGGAAAACTGATGGCATCGTCATCGGTATTCAGCAGCGGAATTTCCACGTAAAACTTCTTCGCGCCTGCTGCATTTTTCCACAAACGTATTCTGGCAGGCATGATTAACAGGGACGTTGGCAGTTTCGGTGCTGGGGTTCCTGCTGTCTTCTTGATTTCATCGACCAAATAGTTGGCAGAAACCGACAGCAAGTTCATATCTATCTCGTCGAAATCTTCGCTCAGAAACGATATATCCGTAGAGATGGTAAATACTTTGCTAGGTTCGATAGAAACGCCTTTGAAGTTCTGTACATGAGTGCCGAAGTACAAGGTATCGAGCTTATGTTGGCCTGCAATACCAATCGAATCTGCCGAAAGGGCGACGTCTTTCCCCGCGCCGGGGAGTTTCTTGTCTTTGGCAGAAAACACCACCTTCCAACCATGAGGGAGGTGGTTTTTCGGCGGTGAAATGTCATAAATCCAGGGCCTGAAGAGCACCTTCCGGGTTCCTGCGAAAAGCCCCTGCAACTCAACCGCGCCACCTTTTTCTACCTGTAAATCTCCAGCTGCACGCTCGTTTTCATCGTACGGGGTGATATGCAGGTGAGCAATAGATGGCGGGCGCACGTTGACCAGAGAACCCAGATCATCCGGTCTTGGGTGTGTGTAATGGTTACCACTAAGACCACTGTAGACATTGCTGTCCGGGTAGCTTGACCTTGGGGTTTCCCAAAATAAACGCGCTTTACAGTAGGTGACGCGACGGGAATCTGTAGGGGTACTGGTGATCACCATTTCATTTTGGCGCGAATCTGCTGTGAATACGATCAAGCTGGTCCAACGCAGTGGGTTCCGGTCTGCGCGGTCACCATATTGAGTGGTGTTGAAAGGGTCGTAGTTGTTGCTGTCAAAATGGTGCTCGACACTGCCAGTCTGCATGGAGTTAGAGCAGGCACCCATATAAATTGCCCCGCCTTTGTTGCCGTAGCAGTCAAAGTTTCCGAGATCGTTCGACGATGCAATGTAGGTCCATTTACGGTGTACTTCCAGCTGACCATCAGGGGTTGGCCAACGGTTTTCGTCAGCCGTGTTTCGACTGCCCAGGGTTGGATCAGACATATATATGCCCCAACCATCGTTATTAACCGCTGCACAGCCAATAAAGCTGTTGTGCATGTAGTCTTCGTAGCCGCCCGGGAAATACCATCCGTCCAGACCATTTTCCCGCGCCATCAGGTTTACGTGGGTGTTGTAAGCACCATCAATGCCCACAAAGCCGTTCCATGGCATAGCATCAACGACAATGTTCATAAACTCGTTGTATGAAGCGCGGGCAGTGGTGGAATAGTTGCCCGGAAGATAAGGGGTCATTTGTGAAAGCAGAGTGTAATAGGCTTCCATATTATAGAAGGAGACTTCGACCGTTTTTGTTGACGAGGGTAAGCCACCCGGCACCACAACGGTTGTTGTTGTATCCAAACGTTTGATGGGTTTATGGTAGACCCTTGTTTCACCCTGTGTTTTGGGTTTGCTGGTGGTTTGCTTGTCGGATGCTTTGATACCAACGGATTTACCATCCAGTTTCTTGCCGATGTTGGCGATACGGGCGACTTCTTTTCCCTTGGCATCAAAAGCTCTGACCCAACGGACGAGTGGCACATCGATGGTGTCATCAAGCAATACTTCTTTGGAATCGCTGTAGGTGCCGCGAGCAGGGACGATGATTTCCGTATCACCTTCGCCATTATTGAGCTGAAAGCTGGTGAGATCAGACCAAACCAAAGGGATGTTGAATCGCTTTTGCGGTAGGCGGTTTGGCTGACCTGCCCAGTATTTCGGGGAGTTGGGCTGAGAACTTGCTGCAACACTCGGCTGGGGCGGCGTATGACCAATGATGATGCCGTTACCTCCATCCCCTGGATCTTTTAGACAGCCGCTGACGGCAAAATCAAATAAAAGGGTAGAGCCACATTGGGTATAAATGCCATCATTATTTGAGCCACCAATTGGACATAGTGCGGTGGGGTGCGTGGTGACGTCGCGCAAGGCGCCGGAGAGGGCTTTCCTTCTTACATAGCTACCTTGCCCTCTGAAAGTTCCGGAGCCCGTGGGGACTAACAAGTTTCCGACAATTGGGAAATAGCCTTTTCCCATGACGACATGGAAATCGTAGCGTTCATCTGAGGGCGGCACAGGATCGCCATTCAAATCACGAAGCCTGAGCGCTTGCTCAAGCTTGACCTGATTTCGTTGCGCCATGGCGATAACGCCTTCGCGGTCTCTCTGCCAAAAGGCTTTGGCAGCTTGAGGAGTCTCGCCGACAGATTCCAACTCAATCGTGAGCTCACCTGTTTCGAGAAGGCTAATCAGCCAGTTATAAAGTAACTGAAACAGGCGGTTTAAGGCATCTGCGGTGATACGGAAAGGGGAGGTGACGGCATTCCATGTTCTGGGATAGCGTTGGCGTAGGTTACACATTTTTCGGCGCTCTTTTCCATGTATTGCCTCAAACTCTACGCAAATCAGTAATGGATTGATGTCTAATTTTATTTACATTCGATATATATTATGACTTGATTTTTGGTTAACTTAGGTAGACGGTCTAGATTGAAGAAAAAGCCGGTGGCAAACCGGCACACGCTTAAGCCAGTAGTAAAAAGGGTTAAACAATAGGAATTAACCAGCAGCCTTACTCTGGTTGTAAACATGGGTGGCGATGGCATCCATTAGTGGTGGAGAGAGACAGTCATAAGGCTCTAGCCCCAATTCATGTAGCCTTTCCCTGATGGCATTCATTTGCTCTGGGGGGGTGCCAGCTTCGATAATGGAAGACACAAACGCCGCAAACTCTGGCGGTGACCAACCTTTTTCTCTCGACAACTCGGTGTGAACAAAATCGAGCGCATAGAAAGGATGGTTGGCGTCTTCAATACGGCCATACATATGCACGCCGCAATCACGGCAAGCATGACGCTGAATGGCTGCGCTTTCGTCAATGATAAAGAGCTTGTCAGCATTCTCACCGACCGAGAGGTTGTCCTTTGAAACTACGGCGATCTGAGAGAATGTTGCTCCTTCTGGTTTCCAACACTTCGAGCAACCGCACACATGGTTGTGAGCGGTTTGTGAGGATATGTTGACCACGACTGGATTGCTGCCACACTTACAGGTCAACGTACCGCCAGAAAAGCCAGCGGTATCGTTGATTTGCACGCCACTATCGACGGCAGGATGAATTGAAATTGTCATAGGTAACACCTTAGCAATAGCGTCCTTAATTGCTTTCCACATGGTTAGTCCTCCATGGGTAACCTTGGATAACGTAGGTCGCACATTAACCTGATTGAGCGGGTTGGGATGAGCGACTTTTTAAGCCTAATGCGAAGGTTCAGGATTGAGTACGAGCTGGCTGGCAAAACATTGTTGCCGTGTCTTTAAAGGATGGACTTTGGGGCTGTTGGCAAAAAAAGCGCCGTCAAAGACGGCGCGAAAAATGCTTATGCATTAATGGATTAGTTAAGATCGAAGCGATCGTTATTCATCACTTTTGCCCAGGCTTGAACAAAGTCGTCAATAAACTTTTGCTGAGCGTCATTGGAGGCATAAACCTCCGCTATCGAGCGCAACTCTGCATTAGAGCCAAAGATGAGATCAACGGGTGTGGCTGTCCATTTCTGTTCGCCGCTAGCGCGATCGTAACCCACGTAGATACCCTCTTCAGTCTCAGAAGGTGTCCATGCGTTAGACATGTCCAGCAGATTCACAAAAAAAGCATTATTCAAAGTACCTGGTTTATCCGTAAATACGCCATTACTCGAACCATCACTATTGGCGTTCATGGCGCGCATACCACCAATCAGAGCAGTCATTTCTGGCACTGTCAGTGTGAGTCGGTCAGCACGCTCTACCAGCATCTCTGCAGGAGATCGATAGTTACTTGTAGGATCATAATAGTTTCGGAAACCGTCAGCCGTTGGTTCAAGCACCGCAAATGACGCCACATCAGTCATGTCTTGCGTTGCATCAGTACGACCAGGGTTGAAAGGTACTGATATATCGACGCCACCTGCTTTCGCCGCTTTTTCAATGGCGGCATCACCACCCAGCACTATTACGTCAGCCAGAGAAACTTGGGTGTCGCCGGCATTTTTGTTGAAAGCTTTCTGAACCTTGGTGAGTTCTTTGAGGACCTTCTTCAGTTCTTTTGGATTGTTTACCGGCCAGTCAACTTGAGGTTGCAAAGCGACCCGCGCGCCGTTTGCACCGCCTCGCATGTCAGTACCACGGTAGCTTGCAGCAGAAGCCCATGCGGTTCTCACCAGCTCAGGTACTGTCAGGCCGGTTTCAAGAATAGCGGTTTTGATTTCCTGAGCCTGTTTGTCGTTGATAAGCGGATGGTCAACAGCTGGCACTGGGTCTTGCCATACCAGAATTTCCTCTGGTACTTCTGTACCAATATAGCGGGCGCGAGGGCCAAGATCGCGGTGGTTTAGTTTAAACCAGGCTTTAGCGAATGCCAGTTCAAAATCTTCCGGGTTTTGGCGGAATCGTTCTGCAATAGCGCGGAATTGAGGGTCTTCTTTAATAGCGATATCAGTGGTAAACATGATGGGCGCATGGCGTTTGGTCGGATCGTGGGCATCCGGCACCAGGAGTTTTGCTGCGTCACTATCTGGAATCCACTGCTTTGCACCAGCCGGGCTTTCAGTCAGCACCCAGTTGAAGTTAAACAGGTTGTCTAAGTAGTTAGTGGTCCATTGAGTGGGAGTGACTGTCCATGCACCTTCCAGGCCACTGCTAACGGTGTCTTTACCGTTGCCATCGCCACACTTACTTTTCCAGCCAAAGCCTTGGTCCTCAATCGGTGCGCCTGCCGGGGCCTCGCCCACACACTCTTCCGGTTTGTGCGCGCCGTGAGCCTTACCAAAGGTATGACCGCCAGCTATCAGGGCAACGATCTCTTCATCATTCATCGCCATGCGACCAAATGAATGACGAATATCCTTCGCTGCAGCAAGCGGATCAGGGTTACCGCCTGGGCCTTCAGGATTGACGTAAATTAAGCCCATTTGAACGGCTGCCAACCCTTCTTTCAGGTTACCGTTTTCGTCACGTCGCTCATCTGCGAGCATTTCTTCTTCCGGCCCCCAGTACACCAGATCCGGTTCCCAATCGTCTTCACGTCCACCGGCAAAACCAAAGGTTTTGAAGCCCATTGACTTTAGCGCTACGTTGCCGGTCAGCGCAATTAAATCAGCCCAAGAAATTGCTGCCCCATACTTCTGCTTCACCGGCCAAAGCAGTCGGCGAGCCTTGTCGAGATTGACGTTATCCGGCCAGCTATTCAGTGGGTCAAAACGTTGTTGACCACCACCGGCTCCGCCACGTCCGTCATGAACACGATAAGTTCCGGCTGCGTGCCAAGCCATACGGATGAAGAAAGGCCCGTAGTGACCATAATCCGCTGGCCACCATGGCTGGGAAGTGGTGAGTACATCGGAGATGTCTTTCTTCACTTGATTGAGATCGAGTTGTTCAAATGCAGATGCGTAGTCAAAGCTTTCGCCATAAGGATTGGATTCCTGACCATGGTCACGGAGTGGAGCGAGGTTGAGTTGATCAGGCCACCAGAATTGGTTGGACTTTGGTTCTCCCTGAGCCATGGCCGGCGCTGAAATTAGCGCTCCAGTAAGGGCTATGGAGAGTAGGGTACGTTTAAACATAATTGCCTCCTTTGGTCATGCCAACTGTTTTTTTCTTTTCGTGAGTTGTTTATTAACATTGAAAAGTTAATTGGATTTTCCATTTTCAATCTTCATCAGAAAATTCGAATTAGATGAATTTTCTGAACGAGATTCTTCTATTGTTTAAAAAATAAAGCTCAGACTTATTTTTTTCATCTAATGAAAAATTGATTTTGTATTAATTTATAAGCACGTGTTACCCACTGCGATTTACGCTGTATGAAATAACGGTGGTTGTCTAACCCTTTGTACTTTAGATGGTTGTATCTTCTCTTGTAGAGAGTGGGTTATGTTATCGATCTAAGATTGACTAATTATTCGTCATTTTTTAATTATAGAAATGAAAACCCCAATCGATAAAAGGGAATATTTCGATGGCTATGATTGGTAAAAACGAAAGTGTAGCCACGTTTACTTTTTATTGTTCATTAAGTGACTAATATAAAATGGAATGTTGAGTGAAAAGTAAGAGCTGTATCTTTTGGTTTTTGAATTATTTTAATAGCAAATTAATTCTTTTCTAATCGATTATTTTGGCTGTTTATTTACTTATATGCATTTAATTGCTTTGTTCTGAAATTAAGAATACTGAAAAATATTCAGTTTTCATATGGTTTGCGAATGGTCACTCGCTTTTACATACCCAAACGACCTGAAGATACTCGCATTCAGAGGTCATCAATGCGTTCAATTCGAGGCAAATAAGAATATCAATCTCCACCACTGTGGGCATGAATTCAGAGCGCACGCGCAGCATGTTCAATGCGGAAGCGCCGACCTTTGCTTTATCGCTAAGACGCCTCTGAACGAGATAATTAGCCATCTACATAGTCGGCCCTGAAAAAGCCGTTTTTGCCATTAAGAAATCAAGCAAAAAATAGGGAAGCTGAAATACCAGCTTCCCTATTTTTTAGACAACTGCGCCTGCTTAGTCGCAATAGCATCCTTGTTCATTGT
>NZ_FIZY01000058.1 GCF_900060185.1 Grimontia marina
TTTTATGATGGCATTGAGAGATATTCAGGATGAGCTGATGTGGTGTGCGATAGCAGCCCCCGGCTCAATCCCGAGAAAGCTAAGAGCCATGCGGGAGAGAGTGAAACGCTACATACTCCCCAAAAAAAGAAAACGGCCCAAAGCGAGGACCGTTCGTATTAATAAAACTCGCTACCCTGTTCGCTCTAAGCATCTTAAGTGATAGGTGTTAGCCTTTGAGCGGGTTGTTTTTTCTCTGACGTTCAGCCAAAGGCCAACAGATCCTAGAGACGATAAAACGTGGAAGCGTTTTGATACATGATCTTTTGTAGAGCTTCCCTAGCAAAGTTGAGTGAGAGATAGTCTTGCCAAAGCTCTGTGTAGGACGTTCTGAACAGTGTCAGAGGGAAATTGCTCGCCAGCATGACTCGGTCATGTCCAAATGCGGCAATTAAAGTCTCGATGGTTTGTGCAATGGCATTAACCGGAAAGTGTCTGTCCGCCATTTCCCAACCTGATGCCTTCACCCAAAGGTTATTCAAACCAGAAAGCTTCTCAATATTCTCCTTCCAGCCCGCAGAGTTTGCTGGTGGTGGAAAACCAGCGTGGTTAAGGACAACATGGAGAGAAGGTAAGTGACCAATGACATCGAGAAATGCAGCAACAGCTCTGTCGTCGTTGGCATCAAATTGAGCTTCGAAGATCACTCCTTCTTTTTCTAGATGTGCGAGATTCCGTTTTACCTGCTGATTGCTTAGCAAGGTTACCGCATCGTCATCCAGAATATGTCGAACCCCCACCACAGAGCTCAGCGTTTTCAAGCGCGTCACCTGCTCACTAAACACTTCGGAAGAGAGGGTCAGGTCCGCACAGGCAATGCTTCTGAATGGTAATTGGCAGGTGCTTTCGAGCCATTCGATTTCTCGCCAGGGGGCTTCGTTATCGAACCCTGCTTCAACGTGCACAAAGCCCGCGAGTTCTGCGGGTATAGAAACCTGTAAGTCTGCTTCAGAAAAGTCTCTTTGTATAACGGCTTTATCCTGCCAGAAGGGGGGATTGCCAGTTTGTAGCCAACCGTATTTACCTTTCTGGCGATCGAATAAATGCAGGTGAGGATCGATAAACTTCATGGTTACTGTGCCGTGTAGCCGCCATCAACAGCATGAAGGCTGCCCGTGATGAAACTGGCTTTTTCGCTAGCTAAGAAAACGACCATGTTGGCCACTTCCTCCGGCTGAGCAATGCGTCCCAGTGGCTGCAAATTGCCTTCTTCTTTATGGACGACTTCTTTATCTGCCCCCGAACGCTCGCAGTAGGCATCAATCGCTTTATGATAAAGCGGTGTTTCTGTGGTTCCTGCACATACTGCGTTGGCGCGGATGTTGAACTGGGCATAATCCAGAGCAGTGGTTTTTGCCATCGACGCAATCGCGTGCTTACTCAGGTTATAAACAAAGGAATTGCCTTTAGCGATGGTGCATTGGTCAGAGCCAAGCAGCACGATGCTACCAGATTTCGCTGCTTTCATGGTTGGTAGGCAAGCGCGAATCGCGTAGTAAGCACCTTTTACATTGATGCTCATGACGCGATCGAAATCTTCTTCGCTGGTATTTTCGATGTTTGAACTGAAATGGATGCCGGCATTACACACCAAGGCATTAATCTGGCCTTCGTTTGTAATGACCTGCTCAACAGCGGCAGCGACAGCCGCTGAGTTCGTCACATTGCAATCCATCCAATTTCCACGAGGGCCTTCCTGAATATCCAGCGAGTAAACGGTGTATCCATCTCCAATAAACCCGTCTACGACCGCGAGGCCGATCCCTGCTGAGCCACCGGTGACTACCGCTACTTTTTTCATTGTTATCCTTAGATATTCATTTTTGCGGACTGTGCCGACCTCTTTAGTATGGAAGAGATCTTCGGTGTGGAAGCCGAGTGTGTCAACAACTTCGAACCTTGTCAGTATCTTGTCAGTTGACTTAGGGGATGGAGCGCGCAAAATGAGTGGTTTGATAATTGAGCCATGGAAGCATGATGGGCAAGACTTTTAAACTCCAATCACCGTTTGAACCCTCAGGTGATCAGCCAACGGCGATCAGTCGGTTGTTGGAAGGGTTGGACTCTGGCCTCGCCCACCAAACGCTGCTGGGTGTGACGGGCTCAGGTAAGACGTATACCATGGCTAATGTGATTGCTGAGGCGGGACGCCCGACAATGGTTCTGGCACCTAACAAAACGCTGGCAGCGCAGTTATATGGTGAGATGCGAGAGTTCTTCCCGGAAAATGCGGTTGAGTATTTCGTTTCTTACTATGACTACTATCAACCTGAAGCCTATGTGCCTGCTTCCGACACCTTTATCGAAAAAGACGCTTCTATCAACGAACACGTTGAGCAGATGCGCCTTTCTGCCACTAAAGCCCTGATGGAGCGCCGCGATGTGGTGATTGTTGCCTCTGTTTCAGCAATTTACGGTCTGGGGGATCCAGATTCATATCTAAAGATGATGTTGCACCTGCGTCGTGGTGACATGATAGAACAGCGCTTGATTTTGCGCCGACTTGCAGAGCTTCAATATACCCGCAACGATCAAGCTTTTAGCCGCGGTACGTTCCGTGTGCGCGGTGAGGTAATTGATATCTTCCCAGCAGAATCTGATCGTGATGCTATCCGCATTGAGCTATTTGATGATGAAGTGGAATGCATCAGCGTCTTTGACCCGCTGACCGGATCGATTTCTGAACGTAATCTGCCGCGTGCGACGATTTATCCGAAAACCCACTACGTGACGCCGCGAGAGAAAATTCTAGACGCCATTGAGCACATCAAAGTTGAATTGGCTGATCGAAAAAAAGTCCTGTTGGAGAACAATAAGCTGATTGAAGAGCAGCGTATTTCCCAGCGCACCCTTTTTGACCTAGAAATGATGCAGGAGTTGGGCTATTGCTCAGGCATTGAGAACTACTCTCGCTACTTGAGTGGCCGAACGGAAGGGGAGCCGCCTCCAACACTGTTTGACTACTTGCCTGCTGATGGTCTTCTTATCATCGATGAATCGCACGTTACTGTGCCGCAGATAGGCGCGATGTATAAAGGCGACCGTTCGCGTAAAGAAACGCTGGTGGAGTACGGTTTCCGACTACCTTCTGCGTTAGATAACCGCCCGCTTAAGTTTGATGAATTTGAGTCTCTGGCACCCCAAACCATTTATGTCTCTGCCACGCCGGGTAAATATGAGCTGGAAAAATCTGATGGTGAAATCGCCGATCAGGTGGTGCGTCCAACAGGTCTTCTTGACCCAGAGGTAGAAGTACGTCCGGTCGCGACTCAGGTAGACGACTTACTGTCAGAAATTCGCCTTCGCACTCAAAAAGATGAGCGAGTACTGGTAACGACGCTGACCAAACGTATGGCTGAAGATCTCACTGAGTATTTGGAAGAACATGATGTTAGGGTTCGCTACCTGCATTCAGATATCGATACCGTTGAACGTGTGGAGATCATCCGGGATTTGAGACTGGGTGAGTTTGACGTCCTTGTGGGGATCAACTTGCTGCGAGAAGGCCTCGACATGCCAGAGGTGTCACTGGTGGCTATTCTGGATGCAGATAAGGAAGGTTTCCTGCGCTCAGACCGGTCTCTTATTCAGACTATCGGTCGTGCAGCGCGTAACCTTGCCGGCAAGGCGATTCTGTATGGGGACAGCATTACAGGTTCTATGCAGCGTGCAATAGAAGAGACAGAGCGTCGCCGTGCGAAACAGCAGGCCCATAACGAAGAACACGGAATTGTTCCTCAGAAGCTCAATAAGAAGATTGCTGATGTAATGGAATTAGGCGGCAAACGTCGGCCGCAGAAGCCAAAAGTGTCTTCATCGCTTAAGGCGGTGGCAGAAGAAGATGCCGCTTATGTGGCTAAATCACCGCAGCAAATTGAAGCTCAGATTCAGAAATTAGAAGCAAAAATGTATGAGGCAGCGCAGAATCTGGAGTTTGAAACAGCGGCGGGCTTGCGAGATGAAATTGCTGATTTGCGGTCACTTTTTATCCAAAATAGCTAAAAAAAAGCCAACCGCAAAAAGGTCGGTTGGCTATCTTGTTTCAGTGAACGAAGTGCTCACAAACAACGTCAGTTGGCTAGGTGACCCAGAAGGGTCACTTTCAATAAAGCATTAAGTGTGCCAACATTTTTAACGCATGACGTAGCAATTTCATCGAAGTAGAGCTAACTTATTTGCAATTTCTTTTGCAAATTGCAATGCAAAACGCACCGATTTGCCTGTGCCGATGAAAATCGGCGTTATACTTGGTACTGACTTTCTAACGAAAAGATAGATTTATTGAGGAATCGATGGCGGGGGTTCAATGCTAGATTCTGGCGCCAAAAAACGCATCTTAATGGTGGAAGACACCGCTTCTGTAGCCGCATTGTACAAGTCATACCTCAACCCTCTTGATGTAGAGGTTGAGATTGCAAGTACAGGTGAAGAGGCCATTTACCACTTTTCTTCAGGCAGCTTTTCCTTAGTTCTGTTGGATTTGCGATTGCCTGATATTTCTGGTTTCGACGTGCTTTCTAAAATCCGTGAACATCACCCAGATATTCCCGTGGTGATCATGACGGCGCATGGCTCTATTGATGCAGCGGTAGAGGCTATGCGCTATGGCGCAAGCGACTTTCTCATCAAGCCTTGCGAGGCAGACTTGTTACGAGTAACAGTCAATAATGCACTGAAACCAAAGAGTAAAGTTGGCGGACAATCCCCAGAAGGGGCTTACTATGGTTTCATCGGCCACAGTGTCCCCATGCAGGCGGTATACCGCGTTATAGACTCGGCGGCACCGAGTAAGGCAACTGTATTTATCACAGGTGAAAGTGGCACGGGTAAAGAGGTTTGTGCAGAAGCTGTCCATGCGGCAAGCTCACGCGCCAAAAAACCATTTGTCGCGATCAACTGTGCTGCTATTCCCAAAGATCTCATCGAAAGTGAGTTGTTTGGTCACATGAAAGGCGCTTTTACTGGCGCGGCCTCTGAGCGTGAGGGGGCGGCAGAAATGGCCGATGGTGGCACATTGTTCTTAGATGAAATCTGCGAAATGGATTTGGATCTTCAATCTAAATTGCTGAGGTTTATTCAAACAGGCACGTTTCAAAAAGTAGGATCTTCCAAGGTAAAACAAGTAGATGTGCGATTTGTTTGCGCGACAAACCGCGATCCTTGGGAGGAGGTTTTGAAGGGTAATTTCCGGGAAGATCTATATTACCGTCTACATGTCATTCCTTTGGCGCTTCCACCATTGCGTGAGCGTGGTGAAGATGTTGCAGAGATAGCCCAGTCCTTGCTTCTGATGTTTGCGATGGAGGAAGGAAAAGATTTCCGTACCTTCAATGCTGAAGTAACTGGTCGTTTGTTAAGCTATGAATGGCCAGGAAATGTGAGGCAATTGCAGAACGTGATCCGCAACATTGTCGTGCTACACAATGCGCGAGAAGTCACAGAACAAATGCTGCCTCCGCCATTAAATACAGTTTCTGGTGTCAAAATTGCATCTCCCCCAGTTAGAGCGACTAGGCAAACAGCAATTGCTCCTTCGCGCGACGATGATTTTTCTGTCGCGCCAGCGTTTTTGGATCAAGGGGTAGTGACAAAAGCCGACATTGAACCCCTGTGGTTGGTAGAAAAGCGAGCGATACAAATTGCTATTGATGCATGTGATGGGAACATTCCTCAGGCTGCAGGTCTGTTAGAGGTGAGTCCATCGACGATTTATCGCAAGCTGCAGAGTTGGCAAGAATCACAAGAAAAAAGGAACTAAGTTATGGCGTCGACAGTGAATCATGAGACGTTGCGGCGGCTGGCGGTTGAAGTAGGTGAGGACACAGTATCTTCGCTCCTGGTAGTATTTAGTGACGAACTAAGCCGATATTCTGATCAACTTTCAGAAGCACCAAGCGCAATGCAAGTACGAGAGATAAGCCATGCGATAAAAAGCAGTGCGGCCAGCTTCGGCGCAGATGAACTGGCAGAGCTGGCGCGTGAGTGTGAATCTCGTGTAAAACAGGGTCAGGAATCGTGGGTTCAAGACCAACTGCCTCGTCTGACAATGATGTTGCAGGGCACCGCAGTGCAATACAAAGCGTTAGCAGGTCAGCAAGATCTGCTGGATCGCTTGGGATAGTTTATCCCTATCATGACGCCACTCGTGGTTGACAGACGCTAAATCTGTCACCACCTGTCGGTAATGATCGTCCAGCTCTTCATCAATGTCTGGTCCTAAGACCATGTCAATTTTTCGTCCGCCCATCGAACGTTCACACCAAGTCAACATTGTTTTCAAAGACATTTGCCCAGCAGGACCATGCTCCTTTCCTAGATTCCGTATAAAAATGATTTTTGCTTCTGTCTGTTTGAGCGCCCGGCTTATTTCAGGTAGGAGTAATGGAGGCATCACGCTGGTTAGAAAGCTGCCAGGTCCCAGTACTACCAAGCTGGCTTGTTGAATCGCGATAACAGCTTCTTTGGTCGCTGGTACGACAGGTTCCAGCATCAGGCGTGCGGGTGGTTCTGGCAATTCATCAACATCAGTTTCTCCGGCGATCACTTCTCCTGTGGGAGTTTGTGCTGCAAGATCAGCAGGGTGTTCGGACATAGGTACAATATGGGGGGAAACCTTTAGCATATCCCTGATTAGGTTGATGGCTTCTAGGGGGCGAATAGAGAGGTTATCGAGTGCGGTGAGCATCAGATTACCCAGATTATGGCCATCGAGTTCGCCGTTGCCTTTGAAGCGATACTCAAAAATCATCGAACCGATAGAAGGCTCAGTGATCAGCTGATTAATGCAGTTTCTAGTATCGCCCCAGGCGATACCTCCCTGACACGCTCGAATACGGCCCGTAGAGCCGCCATTGTCCGTGGTTGTGACAACACCGGTGACAAGTTCGCCATGCTCACGCAAAGCTGACAAGACACGGCCAAGACCATGTCCGCCGCCAATGGCTACGATATTTTGTTTTGGTTCTTTCATCGCACTTCGTTCTTTATCGTCTTCTGTTGCCAATCATAAAGTATGCGCTGAAAAAGAATGCGGTTTGTCGCATTTTCTCACTGTATTTTCGGTTTTCGATCACGCAATGGGCAAAAAAAGACCAGCTTGCGCTGGTCTTTGGAGAATAGATTTGAGGTGAGATTAGTGCGGTTCTTTCATTAGACTGAGTAGATACTCAGCAGTGTCGCTACAAGTATGTGCCGCCATCAGAACTTGCTTCTCACTTGCCGGAATCGGCAGAAGTTCCAACCAGCGCTGACAAAGCCAGCTTAAATCATCAAAGTTTGGCTTTTTATGCAACGAGCTCAGCTCGGGATACCGCTCGAACATGATAAGTAGCCTTTCGGCTAAAGGTTGAGCATCGTTACTGACTGCACGCTCTGGCCAAGCTGGCAGTGTTTGACATACAGCTTCGACTACGCCGACATCATTTTCCTTAATGGTGTCGATCACAAAGCTCTCTTGGCCACACACTGTTATGGTTAGAGCACCGCTTTCCGGCGCCAGACTGAAGTCTTCAATTTTTACTCTTGTTCCAATCCCAGCTCCGATTGGGCTGGTTTCGTCCATACACACGCCGAGATCCATGCCGTTACGCATTGCATACTTCACTGTATTTAATTGCTCTCCGGGGGTCACGCGCAAAGGCAGACGTCCTGAAGGAAGGATATGACGGTTGTTGAAAAGGATTGGCAAAGTTATTGTCATCATTAGCTCCCGGTTTTTGCTGACGGCTTAGCACTTCTTCCCTGAGCCGCTTTTTATATGTATTTAATATCGGAACTACTTAGATACCCGTGTCGTACAAACGACAGTGCAAATTCAATGCCCAGACACTACATGACTGATTTTGCAGACATTTCACTTTTTGGCTCGCAAAATGCAATTTGAAATTGCAAATTAGAGCGTCTCAAAATGCAATGTGAGCCCACGTTTTGCCAGTTTTGAGTATGGAACGGAAAAGACAGATTGGTTGGAATTTTCCTTTTTCCAGACCCAATTTGAATTTCCACACATCGGTTGTGAGAAAATTGTGCTTTAAGGTTTTGTCTCAGATCTGTTTATGTTTTGAGACGGTGAGTAAAAAGTTAAAGCGTTGGCAAATCTGCACAGGAATGAGGGACATTTCTTGTTAACAAAAGACAAACTTTGCTAAATTAGACTTAAAGCTCCGGTCTTGTTGTTATGAACGACAAATCCGACGCAGGTAACTCCGAAGCCTATTTCGCTAAGTTCGCCAGAATATGTGGGATAGGCCGTGACCCTGAGTCACCAGGGCGGTCATAGAAATGTGCCCGTCTCCCGTATTTGGAAAGGTGTTTCGTGGCTGTTCAATTTGAAGATTCCTTCAATCGCAAGTTTTATTACTTGAGATTGTCTATTACTGATGTCTGTAACTTCCGTTGCACGTATTGTTTGCCGGACGGATACAAGCCTACGCAAAAAAATTCCAGCTTCCTGGGGCTGGATGAGCTTCATCGTGTGGTGGCTGCATTCGCTGATTGTGGTACCTCTAAAGTGCGTATCACCGGTGGCGAGCCGACGCTTCGTAAAGATTTCACTGACATTGTCTCTATGACCGCTGCGCAAAAAGGCATCGAGAAGATCGCGATGACAACTAATGGTTATCGCCTTGAGAAGCATGCTCAACATTGGCGTGATGCTGGCCTCACCAATATTAACGTTAGTGTCGATAGCCTGGATCCGCGTATGTTCCATGAGATCACGGGTGAGAATAAATTTCATCAAGTGATGCGCGGTATCGATGCCGCTTTCGATGCGGGGTTTGAGCAGGTCAAAGTGAATGCCGTTTTGCTGAAAGACTTGAACAGTGGCGAGCTACCCGCCTTTCTGAATTGGATAAAAGATAAGCCAATCCAACTGAGATTCATAGAGTTGATGCAAACGGGCGAAATGAATTCCCTGTTTGAGAACCACCACGTGTCTGGTGTGTCTATCCGAAATCACTTGATCGCTAATGGTTGGATTATGAAGGTCCGTAATCAAAGCGATGGTCCAGCAGAGGTGTTCTGCCACCCAGACTATACCGGTGAGATTGGTCTTATCATGCCGTACAAGAAAGATTTCTGTGATTCTTGCAATCGTCTCCGTGTCTCTGCAGTGGGCAAGCTCCACATGTGCTTGTTTGGTGATTACGGCGTCGAACTCCGTGATTTGCTTCAGAACGATGCGCAGGAAAAGGCGCTGATTGGACGTATCCAGAGTGCATTAGCAAGCAAAAAGCAAAGTCATTTTCTAGATCAGGGGCACACAGGCATGACGCCGCACCTGGCTTCTATCGGCGGATAACGCCGTTCCAGATATTACTCGTTGAGGTTCAAATTTTATGGGTCACGCTGTTACTGAATTTTCGCCTGCAAAAATTGCAGTCCTGACTGTTTCCGACACTCGCACTGAAGAAAACGATACGTCAGGCAAGTTCCTGGTTGATGCGCTGCAAGATGCGGGTCATCGACTGGCGGATAAAAAAATCGTTATTGATGACATTTACAAGATCCGCGCGATTGTTTCCCAGTGGATTGCTGACGAAAACGTACAGGCTGTTTTGATCACTGGTGGTACGGGTTTTACCTCCCGCGACAGCACGCCAGAGGCGCTGAAACCACTTTTCGACAAAGAAGTGGAAGGTTTTGGTGAGCTGTTCCGCGCAATTTCTTACCAAGAAATTGGTACGTCAACCATTCAGTCTCGCGCGATTGCTGGTTTTGCTAATCACACTGTCATTTTTGGGATGCCAGGTTCAACGGGGGCATGCCGCACTGGTTGGAATGGCATCATTAAGCAGCAGCTGGATGCGAGCCACCGTCCATGTAACTTCATGCCGCACCTAGGTAAATAATTCATGAGCGGCTTTACACATATTAATGCCTCAGGCGAGGCAAACATGGTTGATGTTTCTGGTAAAACGGAAACGGTTCGAGAAGCGCGTGCGGAAGCATTTGTGACCATGGCGACGGAAACACTGGCGCTAATTGTTTCAGGCAAGCACCATAAAGGTGATGTGTTCGCAACAGCACGTATCGCCGGTATTCAAGCTGCTAAGCGCACCTGGGATTTGATTCCGCTTTGTCATCCTTTGATGTTGTCGAAAGTGGAAGTATCACTGGAGGCTTTGCCAGAAACTTCGCAGGTACGTATCGAATCGGTTTGTAAGCTTTCCGGTAAAACAGGTGTTGAAATGGAAGCGCTGACGGCTGCTTCAGTGGCAGCACTGACAATCTACGACATGTGTAAGGCTGTGCAAAAAGACATGGTTATCAGTCAGGTTCGTCTGCTGGAAAAAACGGGCGGTAAATCAGGACACTTTAAGGTGGAAGGATGATTCAGGTACTCTTTTTTGCTCAGGTTAAAGAGCTGGTGGGCACGGCATCACTGACATTGGAAGGTGAGTTCCAATCTGCGGAAGACATCCGTCAGCATCTTGCAGAAAGAGGCGACAAATGGGCTTTGGCACTGGAGCAGGGTAAGCTTTTGGTAGCAATCAACCAGACCATTTCAGAGTTGTCATCGCCAGTGAAAGCTGGTGACGAGGTAGCCTTTTTCCCACCGGTGACTGGAGGCTGATAAATGATCTCAGTACAAGAACAGGATTTCTCCGTCGCAGAAGAATACCAGCGACTGAATGATCATGCTGGCGATGGCGCTATCGTGACCTTCATTGGCAAAGTTCGCGACATGAATCTTGGCGACAATGTCATGGGTCTGACCTTAGAGCATTACCCAGGGATGACGGAAAAGTCTCTGGCTGAGATTGTAGAGCAAGCGCAGTCTAGATGGCCGCTGACACATGTTCGCGTTATCCATCGTGTAGGTGCATTAGATATCGGCGACCAAATTGTTTTTGTGGGGGTCTCCAGTGCGCACCGTGGTGCTGCGTTTGAAGCTTGTGAGTTTGTGATGGACTATCTGAAAACCAAAGCGCCATTCTGGAAGAAAGAGCGTCTGACAGACCAAGAGCGTTGGATTGAAGCGCGCGACAGTGATGGGGATGCTGCAAAACGCTGGTAGCGTTTAATGGTTTCTTCGGAGCAAAAGAAAGGGATGCTGTTGCATCCCTTTATCGTTTTACTGGTTGTAGGTGTAAATTACTGGCAGCTTGCAGCGCCTAGCTCTTTCCAAACACCCCATTGACCAGTTGTGCCAGGTTCTTCGTTGGTGGTCCACCACTTGGCAGAGTACTCAACACCTTTATGAGTCACAACGTCACCTGAGTTGTAAACAGTACCTTCCGCCCAAGCATTAGGACAAGTCACTACAGGCTCATCTTTCGCGACGACAACCGATACGGTTGCAGAGTCGGTCAGCTTGCCATCTGATACGGTCACAGAGAATGTCAGTGTTGTATCTACTGAGTAGCTACCCGCAGTGAAAGTCAGTAAAGCGCCGTTTTGTGTTGCAGTCTCACCCGCTGGAATATCCCAGGTATAAGTCAGTGCATCATTGTTTGCATCGCTTGAGCCGCTAGCATCCACCAGAACCACATCACCTGCATTCGCTGTAGCTGGTGCTGTCAGCGCTGCTACTGGTGCTTCATTGACTGGATCAACAACTTTTGCTTTCGCAGTGACCACAACGGTATCGGTATCGGTTGCGCCTTCATTGTCTGACACAGTCAGTGAGAACACGAACTGGGTATCAGCAGTCACTGCTGGGATGTCCGCAGATGCGGTTGCAGTGCTTGTGCCAGTCAGTGCAACTGAAGGGCCTGAAGTCTGTTTCCAGCTGTACGCAACAACTTGACCATCCGTATCTTTCGATGCTGAACCGTCAAGTGCTACTGCCCCAGCAACGTTAACGGTAACATCTGCGCCTGCATTGGCTACCGGAACTTTATTAACTGGGTCAACTGGACCGCCTCTAAGAGATTCCTGCATTGCGTTCAGGATATCGCCATTGTCTGCATCAATTTCCCATGCAAACAGACCAGCGAAATTGTTTTCACGTACGTAAGCACCTTTTGCCTTGACTGAGCGCTCATTGTCGTATGTGACGAGGTCACCATTAGATGGATCCCAAGCCCATGGAGCTTCTGCTTGCTCGTCATAGCCAAGAACCACACCCGCTTTGTTCTCGTAGTCAGTCACGATATCTTTGTAATCGATAACGCCAGCTTCCCAAGAACCTGCAATCTTACCGTTACCTACACCTGTCATTGGGTTGGTGGGATCTGACATGCTTGCTTCAGTCACGCCCGTCCAGCCGCGGCCATACATGGCAGCACCAATAACCAGCTTCTGCGGTGGAACGCCTTTTTCAAGCAGCAGATTTACACCGTTTTTAGTCGTGTAAGCAGGGCCTTTTCGTGGTTTGCCGTCTGCATCAACACCTTTACCCACGCACTCGTCAGCAGACATGTGACTACCACAGTCCAGTGCTGCCTGGTGACCCACTACATTGTTCCAACCACCGTAGTAGTCGTAAGTCATAGCAAAGATGTAATCCATGTATGGAACAGCATCTACATAGTTCACGTCTTGAATCTTGTCGTAGCCTACACCAACTGCAGAAGTCAGTTCGTACGTGCGGCCCGTTTCCGCAGAAAGCTCATCCAGCATTGCGCGTAGTTCTTGCATCAGGATCGCGTAAGTATCGCCATCTTTCTCTGGGTCGCCAAGATTAGGGTTAGCACCTGAACCACCTGGGTATTCCCAGTCAATGTCTACACCGTCATAGAACTTCCAGGTTTGCAAGAACGTCTTCACTGAAGCGACAAACTTGTCACGTTTGGTTTTATCGCCAAACTCGTAGAATGGGTCTGAGAGTGTCCAGCCGCCGATAGAAGGAAGGATTTTCAGATCTGGATAACGCTGTTTCAGCGCCATGATCTGTCCGTAAGTACCTTTGTAAGAAGAAGAGTGACTCTGACCTGATTGTGGGTGAGGCATTTGAACTGCTGCCCATGGGTCATGAATAACGACTTCGTAGTCCGGCAAACCAGCACAAGCACGGTTCAGAGCTGCCAGTGGACCATCATCAAGAGAAGGGTTGTTACCACAAATTGGTACGAAGCCATAAATAATATGAGTCAGGTTCTGGGCTGGAATTTTGTCCACTGGGAATTTACGGCCGTAAACCCCCCATTCTACGAAGTACGCACCAACGACAGTGTCGTCTGGAGTGGTGTAGTTACCGTTGTTCGGGTCCACGTTCATCGGTAGTGGATCAAGGTGACTGCCGTCGGTGTCTGCAACCACGATTTGTTTCGGATCACTCTTTGTACATTCTTGAGCGGCATCACTACCACTACAAAGCTCTACGACCATGTCGTACTTGCCGCTTTTAGCAACCTGAAGAACCGTAGACTCTTTCTGGCTGGCTGCAGGTGCCACGCTAGCTTCATGAGCGATTTCACCATTCAGCAGTACGCGCCAGGTATCACCAGGTTCACCGGACCAGCGGTCCCAAGTGACAGGAACTTCTGCATACGGCTTAACCGTAACTAAGTCTTTATATGCACTGGCAGCATCGTTCACTTCAATAATGGCAAAGTTGGTTTCCATCCATGAAATGATTGGGGCACCGGGTGCCGCCATTGCAGGCGTAGCGGTAGCGCTGGCGATAGAGGCTGCGAGTAGCCCCTTTAGAAAAGCCTGTTTGTTCATCTTAATATCCCTCGAAAATTTATTGCGAGAATTATCTATCCGTCGCGTGAATATGAGCCAATCTGCGCTGACTCTGTCCTGATACTTGGTAAGAAAAGGATTTAAAGCAAAATCAGAGAGTAAGGAATTAGAGGTGTGGGAGATAAAATAGTAACGAGCTCGTTACATTGCGGGTGGTTTTTGAACAGGTCATCACAAAAATCGCACGCTTTATCGTCTTGGCGAATTAAGTTTTTGGTAAAAAAATAACCTCTCATCAGAGAGGCTATTTATCTACATAATGAACTGTGTATCAACGGGTGCCTTTTGCTTTTTCTTCGTTCGCCTGCTTTTTGGCAGAAGGAATAAAGCCATGTCGGACGCGAGAGCACAGAGGTCTAGATTGGGAACCAGCAGGTCTCATTTTATTGATCGTCTCTTTGTTTAATTGTTGGTTAATTCGGGTTGTTGCACCTCAGTGCCGATAAAACAAGCTTTCATTACATCGGTACAGAGACATAGTGCGCAATATTTAAGACTTTCACAATTGAATCTGGGTCACATCTCGAAATGGAGCGAATAAATTCTAACCAGCAACTTTTTTATTACCGTACGTTATTAAAATATCATAATTTGTAGTGTTTTTCGGTACCTACGCGCTCGCAATCTCATTGTTTCAAATGTGGGGCGGGGCAGTGATCAGGTTTTGCTACACTTTTGCTATAGGGAGAGAATTAAACACTGTATTTGTCTCCCTATGAATGTGCACCGTAGTTGAGTGTGCCATGGTGGAATGAATCAATCAGGAGGATCACAATGGGACATAGACGTATTAGTAATAAAAAGATGAAGCAAATGCTGCAAGAAGTTTTGCCCGATGATGTTAGCCAGGACAAGACAGGCGGGTTGGTTGAGGGTAAAGAGCAGAAAAGCGCTAATCAGGATCCCCTTGAAACGCAAGATCAGCAAAAATAAAAATCGTTTACATCCATTGATAAGCCAGTTGATTCCAACTGGCTTTTTTTGTTTCTTTCGCGAACGTGCGACAAATCCTGCCGTAATTTTGACCAATATTCATACTTAAGCCACTTATTTCATTTCAAGAAATTTTTAATGCACTTTAAAAACAATATTTTAAGAAATAACTTCAGTCACTTAGCACGCTTACTGTTTGGCTACTTTGAATAAGGTTTGGTTGATTTTATTCATTGATAGTGAATGAATAATCTTTTGATTATTTTTTAAATGACTGATATTAACGATTTTTGTTGCAAAAGATACCGATAACACCAGATTTTAATGCTCAATAAGTACGCCTTTAAGGAGATATCTACAATATTTCACTTTGATTACATCAGAAGGCGAAGCATATGTTCAACACGGCGCAGTGTAATAGTTATATACACTGTAAAATGTTGTTATGTTAGATACATGTGACTTTTTTTGTCGTTTTTGTGGCAAATTGCTTTGATGCTTGGTAATGTTCCAACCAATTCTCCGTATAACACACATTATTTGTGCCGGTAAGTGGCTTAATTCGCTTTCCGTTTTATGTTGACGGAGAGTGTCATGGATGCAACTGAAGGATAAATTGGAGTATCTGCATGTATAAGAACAAAATTACTCAGGCGCTGTTGCTTGGCGCTGGTATTTCTCTCCTAGCGGGCTGTGACAAGCCCGAGGAAAAACAAGCTGCACAGCCTGAGGCACAACCTCAAAGCACAGAGGTTAAATTTGCAGAAGTACAAGAGATTGTGAGAGGCAATGGTACTGAAGTGGCGTCACTGGACCCGCACAAAGTAGAGGGTGTGCCTGAGTCTCATGTATTGCGTGACCTGATGGAAGGTCTGGTTATTCAGGATGCTGTTGGTAACACTATCCCTGGCGCAGCAGAATCTTGGAGCACTGAAGACAACCAAACTTTCACATTCAAGATCCGCGAAGATGCTAAGTGGTCAAATGGTGACCCGGTAACAGCACAAGATTTTGAATACAGCTTTAAACGTGCCGCAGATCCAGCAACTGCTTCACCGTATGCTTGGTACATTGAATACACCAAGATGAAGAACGCGAAAGACGTTATTGCTGGAAAGAAACCAGCGAGCGAATTGGCTGTTAAAGCCATCGATGACCGAACGCTGGTCATTGAAACGGAAGTTCCACTGCCATACTTCGTTAAGATGATGGCGCACACTACGATGTATCCTGTACACAAAGCGACTGTAGAAAACTACGGTGATTCTTGGACTAAACCCGGTGTATTTGTAGGTAATGGTGCATACGTCTTGTCCGATTGGGTAGTTAACGAAAAAATCGTGTTAGAACGAAATAAAAACTATTGGGACAACGACGACACAGTGATAAATAAAGTCACTTTCCTTCCGATAGAAAATCAAAATGCGGAAATGAACCGCTTCCTATCTGGTGAAATTGATATCACTTATGAAGTGCCAAACGAGCAGTTTGGTCGTTTGCAAAAAGAACACCCAGAAAATGTAGTAGTATCTCCAAATCTGTGTACATACTACTACGGATTTAATACCGAGAAAGCACCATTCGACGATGTACGCGTTCGTAAAGCATTGTCTTACACTATCGACCGCGACATTGTGACCAAAGCCATCTTAGGCCAAGGTCAAAAGCCCGCGTTTGCTTTGACTCATAGTGGTATTACCGGATTTGCACCTACGAAACCTGAATATGCAACAATGGCTCAAGATCAGCGTGTTGAAGCCGCAAAAGAGCTTCTTGAAGAAGCTGGCTTTGGCCCCGACCAACCTCTGGACTTCACTCTGCTTTACAATACCAGCGAAAACCACAAGAAGATTGCCGTTGCAATCCAGTCTATGTGGAAAAAATCACTGGGTAACTTCGTGAATGTCACTCTAGAAAACCAAGAGTGGAAAACCTACCTGGACAACAGCAAGCAGGGTAACTTTGATGTACGTCGTGCAGGCTGGTGTGCGGACTACAATGAAGCATCTACTTTCCTAGCAATTGCGATGACTGAGAATGGTTCTAATGACCAGAAATACTCAAGCGCAGTCTTCGACAAAGCTATGAATGACGCGGTTAAAGTAGCGAAAACTGAAGCTGAGCGAAATAAGTTCTACGCGATTGCTGAAGCACAATTGGCACAGGATATGCCAATTGCACCTATCTATCAGTACGTCCAGCCACGTTTGGTTGGCACGCACGTAGGTGGCTACCCAGACCAAAACCCGCAAGACAATATCTACTCGAAAGATATGTTCATCATCGCAGAATAATAATAGCGCCACTCCATGCGCCTGTGGCTAAGCTATAGGCGCATGTTTTTTCGAACATAAGTAGGATGCTTTATGTTTAGATTGATTTTTACTCGTACACTGGAAGCGATACCAACCCTCTTGGTATTGATTACGATTTCCTTTTTCTTGATGCGTTTTGCGCCCGGAAATCCCTTTTCTTCAGAAAAAACATTGCCACAAGAGGTAATGCAAAACATTAACGCCAAATATGGTTTGGATAAGCCATTGTTTGAGCAATACACCACCTATCTTGGGAACGTGGTACTGCGTGGTGACTTCGGTCCTTCCTTCAAATACAAAGACTATACCGTCAATGAACTGATCGCCTCTGCTCTGCCTGTTTCTGCAAAAGTAGGCTTTTATGCATTCATTGTGACCGTCATCATCGGGGTCACTGTTGGCACCATCGCCGCGTTACGGCAAAACAGTTGGGTTGACTACCTCATCATGTCCACGTCGATGTTTGGGGTTGTGTTGCCGTCTTTCGTTCTTGCCCCAGTACTGATCTATATCTTCTCAATTGGTTTGGGTTGGCTACCAGCGGGTGGTTGGAATGGCGGCGCAATCCAATACATGATCCTGCCGATTGTCGCCATGTCGTTCCTGTATATCGCTACGTTTGCCCGTATTACCCGTGGCAGCATGATTGAAACCTTGAACAGTAATTTTATCCGAACCGCAAAAGCAAAAGGCCTGAGCATGAGATACATCGTTATCAAGCACGCTCTGCGTCCAGCGCTTCTGCCAGTGGTCTCATACATGGGGCCAGCGTTCGTGGGCATCATCACTGGCTCGGTGGTTATCGAAACCATCTTTGGTCTGCCAGGTATCGGAAAACTGTTCGTTAACGCAGCCTTCAACCGTGATTACTCACTGGTTCTGGGTGTCACCATCTTAATTGGCGCGCTGTTCATCATCTTCAACGCTATCGTCGATATTCTTTTGGCGTGGCTGGATCCGAAGATTCGTTATTGAGGTTTAAATCATGATTATAAAAAGAGAAGAAAATAACGAAGCTATCGAAAATTTCTCGGCAAAGCTGGAAGTAGAAGGTCGAAGCCTTTGGCAAGATGCGCGCATCCGTTTCATGCGCAACAAAGCTGCAATGACCAGTCTTTTCATTCTGATGTGTATCACTGCATGGGTATTGATTGGACCAATGTTCGCGACTTATGCGTTTGATGATACCGATTGGTATGCAATGCACGCTGCACCGTCTTTCGACGAAGAAGGCCATATTTTTGGTACCGATGCGCTGGGGCGTGATATCTATGTCCGTACGCTGGTTGGTGGCCAAATTTCATTAATGGTTGGTCTGATGGGTGCCTTGGTAGCTGTTGTGATCGGTACTATCTATGGTGCTACTTCTGGCTATATTGGTGGTCGAACTGACCGTGTGATGATGCGTATCCTGGAAATTCTGAATGCCATTCCATTCATGTTCCTGGTTATCGTACTGGTGACCTTCTTCGGGCGTAATATCTTCCTGATTTTCGTCGCTATCGGTGCCATTGCCTGGCTGGATATGGCACGTATCGTACGTGGCCAGACACTCAGTTTGCGTAACAAGGAATTTATCGAAGCGGCACACGTATGTGGTGTTAGCACCAAGAATATTATCCTCCGTCATATCGTACCGAACGTGCTGGGTATCGTAGCGGTTTACTCAACTCTGCTTATCCCAACCATGATTCTGATTGAGTCATTCCTGAGCTTCTTGGGCCTAGGTGTTCAAGAACCAATGACCAGCTGGGGCGCGCTGTTACAGGAAGGTTCCCAAACCATGGAACTGGCTATCTGGCAGTTGGCTTTCCCAACGCTGTTTATGGTCACCACACTGCTTTGCTTCAACTATGTGGGTGATGGTTTGCGTGACGCGCTGGATCCGAAGGATCGATAAGGGGGAAGTATGAGCCTATTAGATGTAAAAGATCTGCGCGTAGAGTTTAAAACCCAGGATGGGTCTGTCACCGCAGTTAATGACCTGAACTTCTCACTCGACCGCGGCGAAACGTTGGGCATTGTGGGTGAGTCAGGTTCAGGTAAAAGCCAGACCGTGTTTTCTATCATGGGTCTTCTGGCGAAAAATGGCGTTGTTTCCGGTAGCGCCAAGTTTGAAGGTAATGAGATTCTGAACCTTCCGGAGAAGGAACTGAATAAAATCCGCGCGGAACAAATCGCGATGATTTTCCAGGATCCAATGACTTCTTTGAACCCGTTTATGAAAGTCAGCGACCAGTTGATGGAAGTTCTTATGCTTCATAAAGGCATGGGGAAAGCGGAAGCATTCGAAGAGTCTGTTCGCATGCTTGAAGCGGTGAAAATTCCTGAAGCGCGTAAGCGTATCACCATGTACCCGCATGAATTCTCAGGCGGCATGCGCCAGCGGGTGATGATTGCGATGGCGCTACTGTGCCGACCAAAACTGCTGATTGCTGATGAACCAACGACTGCCCTTGATGTGACCGTACAGGCGCAGATCATGGAGCTGTTGAACGAGCTGAAATCTGAGTTCAATACTGCCATCATCATGATCACCCATGACCTGGGCGTCGTCGCAGGCTCTTGCGACAAAGTGCTGGTCATGTACGCGGGCCGTACCATGGAATACGGTAAGGTCGATGAGATTTTTTACAAGCCAAGCCACCCATACACAGAAGGGCTATTGAAGGCGATTCCACGTCTTGATACGGAAGGTGAAATTCTACCGACTATTCCGGGCAACCCGCCAAACCTTCTGAAACTGCCACCGGGCTGTCCATATCAGGACCGCTGCCATCGCGTTGGTGACCGCTGTAAGAGCGAATCGCCTATCCTGACGCCTTTTGCTGATGGACGTCTTCGCGCATGTTTTTCTGATCAGGAGGCTTGGTAATGGGTGCAATGGATAAAAAACTTCTACTGGATATTGAAGACCTGAAAGTGCACTTCAATATTGCATCAACATCGGTGTGGCCTTGGGCTAAACCAACGGCGCTGAAAGCAGTTGATGGTGTAGACATAAAGCTTTACGAAGGCGAAACCCTAGGTGTCGTGGGTGAGTCTGGCTGCGGTAAATCCACCTTTGCTCGTGCCGTGATTGGTTTGGTACAGGCGACGGAAGGCCAAGTTGTCTGGTTGGGCCAGGATTTGACTAAACTGGAAGGAAACGATCTGCGCGAGAAGCGCAAAGAAATCCAGATGATTTTCCAGGATCCCCTGGCATCTCTGAACCCACGAATGACAGTGGGCGACATCATCGCTGAACCTCTGAAAACCTTCTATCCAGAACTGTCTAAGGACGAAGTAAAACAGCAGGTGCAAGCAATGATGACCCGTGTTGGTTTGCTGCCGAACGTGATTAACCGTTATCCGCATGAGTTCTCAGGCGGTCAGTGTCAGCGTATCGGTATTGCACGCGCGCTCATCTTGAAACCTAAGTTGGTGATCTGTGACGAGCCGGTTTCTGCGCTGGACGTATCTATTCAAGCGCAGGTAGTAAACCTGCTGAAAGAACTGCAAAAAGAAATGGGCTTGAGCCTGATCTTTATCGCGCACGACCTTTCAGTTGTGAAGCACATTTCTGATCGCGTTCTGGTGATGTATTTGGGTAACGCCGTGGAACTTGCGGAGGGCAAAGCGCTTTTCGACAACCCGCAACACCCATACACCAAAGCACTGATGTCTGCGGTTCCCGTGCCGGATCCTGTGAAAGAACGGAACAAGGAAATTCAACTGTTGGAAGGTGAGTTGCCTTCGCCGATGAACCCACCTTCAGGTTGTGTATTCCGTACCCGTTGCCCCCAAGCAACAGACGCGTGTTCACAGACGAAACCAAGGCTGGCAGGGACGGATTTGCATTCTGTATCCTGTCTGCAGGTCCATCTTTAACCGATAGCTGATACGAAAAAGCCTTCCAAACGGAAGGCTTTTTTATTTCTAGATTTCAGCGCATTAGGCCTGCGGATACCACAATCCCTCATTGCAGAAATCAAGCAACAGTGCCAAAAGGGCAGGGTTGTTAGCAATTGCACCCAAATCTTCGCCCGAGAAGTATTCCATGTCACAGAAGACTTTTGCCGCCGCTTCACAACCTTCTGGCAGTTCAATGGTTTCGCCGTTGATGAAAACCAGTGAAGGGTTGTTTTCGTGGTAAAGCGCTTTAAGACCAGACACTTTTTCCAGATATAAACCGTCTTCCATAAACTGCTGAAGCTCGTCAGATTGCCATGGTGGATCCGCTGGCATGATGTCTAGCTCGTGGCGAGACTGACTGAGTTGCTCACCCATCCATCGTGCTTTGGCATCTTCATCGTTGATCAGCTTCATCAGCATGTCGTTTAGCGCATTGTATTCCGCTGTTGGGATCATGCCGTGCTCGTCACGGGTTTGGATATTTGGATCGTAGAAGTGCTTGTCACCCAATTCATTGGTCAGCACAAAATCTGCAAAGCCGTTGAGAAGCTCTTGTTTCTTCGGCGAGCGATAACCTACCGAATAGCTGAGTGATACTTCAATAGTATTGCCTTCGTGCGGGAAGCCCGGCGGAATGTAAAGGATGTCACCTGGCTCGAGGATCTCGTCGATAATCGGGTCGAAGCCTTCAATTTGACGGAGGCCAGTATGGTGATTGGCATCTTTGTATTCGCCTTTATCCCCGACACGCCAGCGACGCTTACCCATGCCCTGACAGATAAACACATCATATTGGTCAATGTGTGGACCCACGCCGCCTTCCGGCATAGACAGACAAACCATCACGTCATCGAACAGCCAGTTCGGGAGACCACGGAAAGGTTCGGATAACGCGCGCGGTCCCGGGTGCCAGTGGTTAGCAGCCTGAACAATCAGCTGGGAATGCGTGTCTGGGAAGCTTTCAAAGCTCTCAAATGGCCCGTGTTGAACTTCCCAGTTACCATCCAGATTGGACACAAAACGGGAATCGATTTCTTCTTCCATCGCCAGACCCGCCACTTCGTCCGGGCTGATAGGATCTTCAAAATCGATGAAACCGTTTTTAATCACAACAGGCTCTTTGTGCCAGAAGCGGGTAAGGAAATCGTTCAGATCAAAATTTAACTGATACATAGTGGGATTGCTGTTTCTCGGGATTGGGGGCAATTATATACCCTTGGGTGTAGGAAGACAGACAAAATAAAAAGCCCGAATACTGGCGTATTCGGGCTTTCAGACTGAAATGCTGAATTACAGCGCGTCAGTCAGCTTGATTGCATCACCGATGTAGTTGGCTGGCGTCATCTCTTTCAGACGCGCTTTTTCATGCTCTGGCAGATCCAGGCCATCGATGAATGCACGCATACCTTCACCGTCTACACGCTTACCACGAGTCAGTTCTTTCAACTTCTCGTAAGGCTTCTCGATGCCGTAGCGACGCATTACGGTTTGTACCGGCTCGGCCAGTACTTCCCAGTTCTTGTCCAGCTCAGCTTCCAGCGCTTCGCGATTCACTTCCAGCTTGCTGATACCTTTCAGGGTAGAGGTGTAAGCGATGATCGCATAGCCTACGCCTACGCCTAGGTTACGCAGCACGGTTGAATCCGTCAGGTCACGCTGCCAGCGAGAAATTGGCAGTTTCTGTGCCAAGTGGCCGAATACTGCGTTCGCCAGACCCAGGTTACCTTCTGAGTTTTCAAAGTCGATTGGGTTCACTTTGTGCGGCATGGTTGAAGAGCCGATTTCACCTGCAATGGTCTTCTGCTTGAAGTGACCCAGTGCGATATAACCCCATACGTCACGGTCGAAGTCGATCAGAATAGTGTTGAAGCGAGCAATCGCATCGAACAGCTCTGCGATGTAATCGTGCGGTTCGATTTGCGTGGTGTACGGGTTCCAGGTGACGCCCAGAGATTCAGTGATGAACTCTTCGCTGAACTGGTGCCAGTCAACTTCTGGGTATGCAGACAAGTGCGCGTTGTAGTTACCTACTGCACCGTTGATTTTGCCCAGAATCTCAACACTTTCGATTTGCTTGTATTGACGTTCCATACGGTACGCCACGTTCGCCATTTCTTTACCCATAGTAGATGGAGAGGCTGGCTGGCCGTGGGTACGTGACAGAAGAGGAACATCGCGGTATTCAACAGCCAGTGCTTTAATCGCGTCAATCACGTTGCGGATTTCTGGCAGGATCACTTGCTCACGTGCTTCTTTCAGCATCAGGGCGTGAGAAGTGTTGTTGATGTCTTCTGAGGTACATGCAAAGTGAATGAATTCGTTAACCGCGTTCAACTCTGCATTGTCTGCAACTTTTTCTTTCAGGAAATACTCAACCGCTTTTACGTCGTGGTTGGTGGTACGCTCAATCTCTTTGATGCGCTGTGCATCTTCTTCGCTGAATTCTGCAGCGATTTTGTCGAGTAGTGCGTTTGCGTCTGCGCTGAATGCCGGTACTTCCTTGATGGCATCTGTTGCAGCCAGCTTCTGGAGCCAACGGACTTCTACGATAGTACGGTACTTCAGCAGACCAAATTCACTGAAGATAGAACGTAACGCAATCGTTTTCGTCCCGTAGCGGCCATCAACCGGTGAAACAGCTGTCAATGCTGACAGTTCCATGGGCTTTCTCCTGAATTAAATATTACGAATTTCTGGCTAGGATGATTTTGGCTTGCTCGATCATTTGCTTACGGCCAAAGATGAGATGGCGACGTTTGCCACCTACCTGACGCCAAAGCACTGCGCCACGGATACCTGCAAGCAACAGCGCGCGTACTTTGTGCTGTACACCGGTTTGTTGCAGTTGTGCAGGGTTACCGGTTACCTGAATACGTGGGCCCAGAGGGCTGATGGTGTCTAGGTAAATACTGGCAAGGTTGCTGATCATTTGATCATCGAGCAGTTCAAAGTGTTGGACCTGACGCTGGACAGTTTCGATGCGATCCGAAAGTTGCGCAAGGCTGTCACGGCGACCGGACAGCTTGCGTTCCAACGCGAGGAGATTGATCAGATAACGGGTAAGCTCACTGCCACCCGGACTGTTATCTAATTCATTAATCAGTGTGTTCAAACCAATGGTGAGGTTTTCTTCATTGCCGAAAACCTCCAAAGTTGAAGACGGATTCGTGAGGATAATACTGTTCAAGCTGGCACTTAGAGCGTCGTAATCACAACTTCCCTTGCGTGCTATCTCCTGAACCAGTTTGACGGATTGACAGATACCTGCGAACGCGATGGTACGATCAAACAAAGTATTAGCCACAGATGAGTGCTCCTTAAATACGCTGTTCGATGATGCCGCCACCCAGGCAAACATCACCGCTATAGAATACCGCTGATTGACCAGGAGTCACCGCTGATTGCGGTTCATCAAAAATCACTTTGATCTGGTCACCATCAATGGGTTCGATGGTACATGATATGTCTTGCTGGCGGTATCGCGTTTTTACGGTGCACTTCAATGGTTCGGTAATCGTTTCACGATCTACCCAGTGTAGTTGGCCTGCCACCAAGCCTTTTGAGAACAGGCGAGGGTGGTCGTGGCCTTGAGCAACAATAAGAACGTTGCGTTCAACATCTTTATCAACCACATACCAAGGCGCTTCGTTGCCGTTCCCACCTTTTTGGCCTCCGATGTGAAGACCTTTGCGCTGACCCAGAGTGTGGTACATCAGGCCCTGGTGTTCACCAATCTCGTCGCCATCAACGGTTTCAATGATGCCTGGCTGCGCTGGCAGGTACTTCGACAGAAAGTCTGTGAACTTGCGCTCACCGATAAAGCAAATGCCAGTGGAGTCCTTCTTCTTCGCGGTGATCAGATCTTGCTCTTCGGCAATGCGCCGAACTTCTGGCTTTTCCAAATCGCCAACTGGGAACAGGCTGCGTGCAACCTGATCGTGGCTCAGTGTATATAGGAAGTAGCTTTGGTCTTTGTTGCTATCAAGACCACGAAGCATTTGCGCTTTTTCACCTTCCTGAGTTGGGAAAGTGCGGCGCACGTAGTGACCCATTGCAATGTAGTCAGCTTCCAGCACTTCATCGGCGAACTCGAGGAAGGCTTTGAATTTAATTTCTTTGTTGCACAGGATATCCGGGTTCGGTGTGCGACCTGCTTTGTATTCGGTCAGGAAGTGCTCGAACACGTTGTCCCAGTACTCTGCGGCGAAGTTGATGGTGTGCAGGGTAATCACCAGCTTGTCACACACGGCCTGTGCATCGGCCAGATCTTCCGCTGCCGAACAGTACTCGTCGTTATCATCTTCTTCCCAGTTTTTCATGAAAAGGCCTTCTACCTGATAGCCTTGTTGCTTCAGTAGGTAGGCGGACACTGAGGAGTCGACGCCGCCGGACATACCGACAATAACTTTTTTGCTGCTGTTATCTGACATGACGAAATTTCTAGCTCCAATAAAATCGGGGGCAGAGTTTAACAGAAACCTTTACGCGGTTACAGATGAGATGTGAGTCACAATTTAATTGCGTGCTGGTGGTGGCACTTCACGCCATTCACCGGGTTGCAAGTCATCGATGGTCCAGTTGCCCATTTTGTATCTCACCAGACGTAAGGTGGGGTGACCCACTGCAGCGGTCATTCGGCGAACCTGTCTGTTTCGGCCTTCTGTCAGCGTGATGGCTAGCCAGGTTGTCGGCACGGAAGGACGATGGCGAATGGGTGGATTGCGATCCCAAATAGCGGGTTCAGCCATGACTTCCACGCCAGCAGGGAGTGTCCAGCCGTCGTTAAGCTCCACACCATCACGAAGAGTCTTCAGCGATTCTTCGGAAGGCTCACCTTCTACCTGTACCCAGTAAGTTTTGGCGGACTTGGATTGTGGCTGGGTCAGGCGTGCCTGCAAAATGCCGTCGTTGGTTAATACCAACAAGCCTTCGCTATCTTTATCGAGGCGTCCAGCAGGATAAACGTCCTTCACTGGAATGAAGTCGGCCAAGGTCGAATCCCCCGGCTCGCCCGTGAACTGTGTCAGGGTGTTGAAAGGTTTATTGAATAGAATAACTTTCGTCGGCCCTTTCGGACGCGAAGGTTTATCACTCCGTCGGCGTGAAGTGCGTCGGAAATTCGGCTTTGAAGATGGCGGTTTAGTGCCTCTTTTAGGAGTGGTTTTAAACGTCATTAAGTCGTGTCAATCAGGTCTAGTAACAAATGAGACCTTGGTATTATACATGGAATTATGTGATTGGCGTGTTGCGGGATTTACAGTATTCTTTTGCCCGCATGTTATGCCCGTTGACCTTGGGCATGTACCAGACAGAACAATTAACTGACGTGCTACAAGGACTTAAAAGTGCGTCGAAGTGCGACAGAAAATTGTTCTGTTTGGTGAGCGCAAAATAACAAATGGACGCTAGGAGAATTAAATGGAAAGTAAAGTAGTCGTGCCAGCTGGTGAGAAAATTGCGGTAGAAAACGGCAAGCTGGTCGTTCCTAACAACCCAGTTATCCCTTACATCGAAGGTGATGGTATTGGTGTTGACGTTAGTCCTGCAATGCTCAAAGTTGTAGATGCGGCAGTAGAAAAAGCTTATGGCGGTGACCGTAAGATCTCCTGGATGGAAATCTACACTGGTGAGAAGTCGACTCAAGTCTACGGTGAAGACCAATGGCTGCCGACTGAAACACTGGATTTTATTCGTGAATACAAAGTTGCCATTAAAGGCCCTCTGACTACCCCTGTTGGCGGTGGTATCCGTTCTTTGAACGTTGCACTGCGTCAGGAACTGGATCTGTACATCTGTGCACGTCCAGTACGTTACTTCGATGGCGTGCCAAGCCCTCTGAAACAACCAGAACTGACTGACATGGTTATCTACCGTGAAAACTCGGAAGATATCTATGCCGGTGTTGAGTTTAAAGCTGGCACTGCAGAAGCAGACAAAGTCATCAAATTCCTTAAAGAAGAAATGGGTGCAACGAAAATCCGTTTCGACGAGGAGTGTGGTATTGGTATCAAGCCAGTATCTGAAGAAGGCACTAAGCGTCTGGTTCGTGCTGCTATCCAGTACACTATCGACAACGAGCGTGACTCGATGACTCTGGTGCACAAAGGTAACATCATGAAGTTTACCGAAGGTGCATTCAAAGACTGGGGTTACGAAGTAGCGAAAGAAGAATTCGGTGCTGAGCTGCTGGACGGTGGTCCATGGATGACTCTGAAAAACCCTAACACGGGCAAAGAGATCATCATCAAAGACGTTATCGCGGACGCATTCCTGCAGCAAATCCTGCTGCGCCCAGCGGAGTACGATGTGATTGCAACGATGAACCTGAACGGTGACTACGTATCAGATGCGCTTGCTGCGCAAGTTGGTGGTATTGGTATTGCCCCTGGTGCAAACATCGGCGACGGCATCGCACTGTTCGAAGCAACTCACGGTACTGCACCTAAGTACGCGGGTCAGGACAAAGTGAACCCAGGTTCTCTGATCCTGTCTGCAGAAATGATGCTGCGCCACATGGGTTGGACTGAAGCCGCTGACCTGATCATCAGCTCAATGGAAAAAGCGATCAGCAACAAGACTGTGACTTATGACTTTGAACGTCTGATGGATGGCGCAACCCTGCGTAAGTGTTCTGAGTTCGCACAAGACATGATCGACCAAATGTAATTTGGCTCTCGATTGATTGAAAACCCGGCTTATGCCGGGTTTTTTCGTTTAGAGTGGATTTAAGTTTTTATCAACTGTGCAGACAAGACACTTAAACGGTCAAGGGCAATGTCGTCATCGACCTACTAAAGCGCAGGGTATTAACGGTTTTGTGTTCAAGTTTCAGTCAGTGTCAGCAGGAATTTAGCCAGACCTGCAGTGTCTATTTATTGGTTGAATCACGGCGACTGAGGTTTGCTGAACTTCATTGCTTGCTGAAGAGACACGGCCGATAGCAATTTGTAGATATTTGCTCCTCGGTCGGCAAGCTCAAAATTTGGCTGGCAGTGAATCCATACTGATTTGGTTTGAGTAAGCGTTCACTTTGGTTGTCGATAAGAGATGCATAGATAAAAGTGACTAACAGAGCTAGTGGATAGGGTGATGTTTTTAAGACGCCTCCCAAGTCACCTGGTTCGCTTGACGCCACTGGTATGAAGCAATTTCGACTTTATTGGCGATTTACTGAGTGACAATTCTGGGGCTAAATACTTATTTTCAAGGAGTTAGTAATAACTATTTCGGCTGTGGTTCAAAGGTTGGCGCTAAAGACAACTTAAGGATGTCGTTTGGGGATACTAAAAGGGTATTGGGTTGTGGCGGAGGATTATTAGCTCAAACAAAAAAGAGCGAACTTGACGTCCGCTCTTTGAATTCTCGACCTTCCGGCAGCGAAAAAGTTCAAAGCAACACTATTATTTTAAAGCTTCATTCTCGACAGGAACGATTTGGCTGGCATGGTAACCTTTCGGACCTTCCTGCACTTCATAATTCACGGATTGACCAGCTTTAAGCGTGCGATAACCGTCCATTTGGATGGTGGAATAGTGAGCGAAAATATCGCCTTCACCTTCATCAGGGCAAATGAACCCAAACCCTTTAGCGTTGTTAAACCATTTAACAGAAGTGGCCCCCAATTTTCGGACATGACTTTAAGTGATTGATCTGTTTTGATAGTCCCCAGAAAGACTGGAGCAGATGATGACAAGAAAACGTAGAAACCACTCACCCGAATTTAAAGCGAAGGTG
>NZ_FIZY01000059.1 GCF_900060185.1 Grimontia marina
ACAAAGCACACAAGGTTTATCCCTACCTGCTGCGTGATATCGATGTCACTTATCCAAACCAAGCTTGGGCGATTGACATCACGTACATCCCCATGGCGAAGGGGTTCCTGTATCTGGTGGCCATTATCGACTGGTATAGCCGCAAAGTACTGGCTTGGCGCTTGTCGAATACGATGGATACAAGCTTTTGCATTGAGGCTCTCGAAGACGCACTGCAACACTACGGGCCGCCCGATATCTTCAATTCAGATCAAGGCAGCCAGTTTACTAGCGCTGAGTTTACTCAGAGATTAATCGACCATGATGTACGGATAAGCATGGATGGGAAAGGACGCTGGGTCGACAACGTGTTCATCGAGCGATTATGGCGTAGCTTGAAATATGAGGAGGTTTACTTAAAAGCCTATACCACCCCCCGAGAAGCTGAACTTGAAATCGGCCACTACATGGTGTTCTATAACGAAGAGCGTAACCATCAGGGACTCAATGACCTTACTCCTGATGAAGCCTACTTCGGCAGGCAAAGATACGCAGCATGAGCGGGATCAAACACTTAAAAAATTAGCTTGTGTGTCCAACCAATGGGGTCCACTTCTATGTGTTCAAACACATTGAAACCGGTTGTTACTATCAAACGTTAGCGCTCACGACTCCACTTGATGAAATGCTGGATGAATTTATCGTAGTAAATACAGCTATCGTTCCGTTCAAAGGAAGCTTTGTTTGCGATGGTTTAATAACATCAAATAATGTGGCTTTGGGTAAAGGTCTTATGAAAGAAGTGAGAGAAGGTTACCATCAAGCCAAAAAAGATGGCTCGTTGCGAAGAATCACATAAAGCATCTTGGTCGATCTGCCCCTTTCTTCTATCTTTCCCAAAACTCAACTTATCTGAAACGAGCAGCTTAAAGCACCGACTCTAAGCCACTTTTGTCCAAAACCAATTTAGCTCAAAGGCGCGGGGACAAGGCTCTTCCAATTCTGGCTCAACATCATAGAACAAAAAGTTCAGAAATAACCGTCACACACTGATATGCAATAAAGCCTCAATGGAAGCTCTTTTTTCGACGCGTCTATCAATCCTTCCTACAAAGCCCTCTCTAAATTCAATACCGCAATTTTTGTCAGATGCTCTCTTTTTGCTTGCGACACAATCGGTTGTATTAAGAAAAGTGGAGACGAGTTATGAAAAGAATACCTGCGCTCGATAGCCTGCGCGGTTTGCTGCTGGTTTTAATGACGATTAACCACCTGATATGGCTCAGTGGCGGCAGAAGCCTGCTCCAATACTTTACCCTTCAACCCCTTGGTCAGTTTGGTGCGGCGGAAGGCTTTGTGATGATTTCCGGCCTGCTGGCAGGCGCGGTTTATAGCCGCACTGAGCTTTCAGACAGGGAAGCCACAGGTAAAGTCCTGCGACGTGCTTTTACCATCTACAAATACCATATGATCAGCCTGCTTCTGGTGATGGTGTGGTTCTCTTATTGCGCTTTTGCGTTGCCTACTGTCGCACAATCCCTCGGTAACAGCTTTAACAATCTTGGGGAATCGCCGCTGGCGACCATTGTGCTGAGTGCTCTGCTGATCAACAA
This sequence comes from Grimontia marina, assembly GCF_900060185.1. Lineage (GTDB taxonomy): Bacteria > Pseudomonadota > Gammaproteobacteria > Enterobacterales > Vibrionaceae > Enterovibrio > Enterovibrio marinus. The sequence continues at coordinate 1,593 of NZ_FIZY01000059.1, forward strand.
ACCAGATTACCTTGAGATACTGCCTCTGTATGTCATTTTCATGCTGATTTTGCCCATCGCGCTTTACGCGTTCCGTCGTGGGTTGATGTGGCTGGTACTGGCAATCAGTGTCGGGGTTTGGGCAATCAGCACACAGATTGACGCCAGCCTCCTTTCCTCACTGTTTGAGACAAACGTGCAGGTCGGCTACTTCGACCCGTTTGCATGGCAGTTGCTGTTTATTGGTGGCGCGGCCATTGGCTTTTCCAATGCAAAAGGCAACCTGCGCTGGTATCACCCGGCCGCTGCCACGGTCTGTCTGGCTATCGCTGCGTTGCTTTTTGCCGCTCACCACGGCGCGTTTCTTTCCATGGGTATCCATCAGGGGGTGTTGTATTCCTTTGCTGATAAGCCAGAGCTGGGTTGGCTTCGTATGCTGAACCTGATGGTTTGGGTATACCTTGTCGCGACAGTCATCCGTAAGTGGCCTTCAGCGCTGGTTTTCCGCCCATTGAGCTACATTGGTAAAAACTCACTTCAGGTTTTCACCTGGCATGCAGTACTGATTTACTTCGCCGCACCTTTCCTGAGCGAAACCGCTCTCAGTGGTTATTACACTCTGTTGGTACTGCTTCTGACGGCGACATTGTGGATGGCATCCTGGCTTCAGGAGCGACGTAAGCAGGCTGGCAAGACCTTGATACCGGTTGCGGCTCTGGCATCTGTGTTTGTTGTGGTATTGAGTGCCAGTTTAATCAGCAAGCAGCCCAAAGAAGTCCCGACATTCGCACAGGGTGAATCCTACCCGCTGACGATTAAAATCACGGACATTCGTGTGGAAGAAGCGGGTGTGGTTGTGTTGGTTTACAACGAAACAGACAACCTGATGGGAGGCGCGCCAACTGCCCATTCCAACCACTACACATCAGACGAAGCCCGCGAAGGCATCACGTTGGAAGCACTGCCATCAGGCTTTTACGGCATCATGGCGTATCAGGATGTGGATGGTAACAACACCCTTTCGTTTGGTGTGAATGGGATCCCTTCTGAAGGATTTGGTTTTTCAAACAACCCTGCGCCGCAAGGGCCACCCTCTATGGCACTGATTAAGTTCGCCCACCATGAAGCACAAGACCAAACCATTCACTTATTGAACCTTTATTGATTTCTTAACAGGCATTTCAACTGAAGACTTGGTGAATTGGATAATAGGGCAAAAAACCATTCCTACGAACAATCAGCAAAGCCGTCAGATCATTTATCTGGCGGCTTTTTCTTTTCAGTGGCCAAGCAAATGAAGGGCTGGCCTTGATTAAGAAGAGAAGTTACAAATTTAGTATCATCTAATAAGTAATGCTTATTGCCGACATCACCACACCTACTTAGAAAGCGTGCTCTCCCCTCCGTAGACTTGCAGTCAAAGATAAGGAATCACAACGAGTTATGCACTCGATGCAAGGATGCTCTCGCTGATTGAAACTTACTAAGAGAGCAAATTTATGAAAAAGACTATAATCGCACTTTCGCTTGCTGGCCTGTTTTCTGCTGGCGCAATGGCAAACTCTATCAATATTGATATCGACAACAGCGTGCCTGGTGTATCTGACCGTCCTACGCCAGATTATTCTGTACCTGATCGCAATGGACCAACGGTTGACCGTCCAAGCCCAGATGCAAACGTACCAGACCGAAATGGTCCTACCGTTGACCGCCCAATGCCGGACAACACGCCCGACCGTGATGGCCCAGTTGTTGACCGTCCAACACCAGATGGCACACCGGACCGTCCTGAGCCAGTAGATCCTGACTTTGGCTTTACTCCTGAAGCAAACGTGCCAGACCGCGAGCCTGTAGACCCAGAGTTTGGTGTTACACCGACTTCAGAGCGTGAGCTCATTGCTGACCTTCAGCAACAAATGAACGAGCGCTTTGCCGAGATGGACGAACAAATGGATGGTGTACGTGCAGGTATGCACGCTATTACTAACGCACGTCCATTTGTGAGCGAAGGTGAATTTGCAATCGGTGCCGGTGTGGGCTTCTCAGGCAGCAAAGAAGCTCTGGCTATCGGCGGCGCTTACGGCTTCAACGAGAAGATCAGTGTTTCCGGCACCTTCCACTACGAGACATCTGGCAAGGTATCTGGTTCAGAAGTCGCCGGCGGTGTCGGTATCCAATACAAGTTTTAAGTTCTCTCAGCGAACTTAGGCCCCGGAGACGGGGCCGCTTTGTTTTCCCCCATTTTCACCCCACTAGTTCTTCTTTTGGTTTTTCCGCGATAATGCTAGCTTGACCCGACTATAAGATCAGGGTTCACGATAGCTGTTCTTTCAGCCAAACGGTGTGCTTATGTTAACGGTGACTCATCTTGCACGGGAGTTTGATATCTCCCACGCCACCATTCTTTATTACGAAAGAGAAGGCCTCCTGACGCCTGCCTGTCGAAGTTATAATGGCTATCGCTGGTACGGAAAAAAGGAGGTTGAACGGTTAAGGAATATCGCGGCTTATCGTGCTTATGGGTTACCCGTTTCCAGCATTCGGACTTTGCTTGAGCAGAAAGATAAGGATCAGGCTCAGATCCTCAAAGCGCATTTCCATGCGCTTGAGAATGAAATTCAGAGTCTGAAAGCGCAGCAGAAAGCGATTGTCGCGCTGCTACAGGCACCCCATCTTTTTGAGGAAAACATCGTGAACAAAGAACGTTGGACACAGATTATGGCCGTTGCCGGATTTTCAGAGAATGATATGGTCAAGTGCCATCAGACATTTGAAGAAATGGAGCCTGCAGAACACCAGAAATTTTTGGAATCGCTTGGCATTGGGCAGGATGAAATAACCCGAATCCGAGCACTGTAGGTGAATAACTAACCCGCCTTGCTGGCGGGTTTTCATTTTATTCGGTATTCCGGCCTGCATAAAAAACGAATTCAAGCGGAATGACCCTCGGCTTTTCATCGGCAGACCAATGAGTTTCAATCTGCTCGTAAGCAGCATCAAGAAATGCCTCTCCATGTTCCTCAGTGCACCGTCGGGTGGCAGAGAACGTCTTAATAAAATCGAAGAATTGATCCAGGTTCCATTCAACCTTCATCTCAAATTTTGGTGAACTCAGTCTTTCAAAAGGAAACTCGACATCCTTGTAGTGACCGGTCAAAAGTGAATTTTGGGTTGCCCAGTAAGGCGCAATCACATTGAGAATTTGATCGTGGAAAATTCTTTCTATTTCATCTGGCAACACTGGCCATGTATATCCCCATGCAGCGAACACACCATCAGGCTTCAATACACGTTTAACTTCCGGCCAGAAAACGGGGAAATCGAACCAATGGAGAGCCTGAGCCACACATACCAAATCAAAACTATCGTCAGGGAAATCTGTGCTTTCCGATGGCATAACACGGTAAATGACGTTATCGAACTGCTTTGCATTCGCAATCTGCTGTTCACTGACATCCGTCGCTATCACACCTTCAAAACAATGCGACAGCCCTTCTGACACCTGGCCGTTTCCACAAGCGCAATCCCATGCTTTGAGATTCGATGGAGAGATACTTACCAGATACCGATAAATCTCATCGGGATAGACGGGCCTCGCTTTCTCGTAAAGATCTGACTTATCGTTAAACAGGCTGTGTATTTTCATTTCCCGACTCCTTTAGCGATAGATGTCCAAGTTGGTACCTTCCAACTCACTCGCTGTAACCACTGAATTCCGCTTCGCCAAATCCCTTAAATATCGACCTAAATGCTCAAAGCTCAACGGTGGTTTATCAAAATCGCTGGCCCAATGAGCGAACATGAACAGGAAGAAGTCACACATACTGATTCGGTGCCCCACCAGAAAGTTTTTGCCTTCAAGCTCACAGTCAATCAAAGCAAACATGTCTGTCACACGGGCTTCTTGGGCTTGTTTTATAGCTGCCGCTTCATCGGGGTTTTCTGTGTGGCGTTGCGGGTAGAAATAGACCATCAGCTCTGACTGTAACGACGATGTCAGGTAGAACAGCCATTGGAAAAAGATTGGCCTTTCAAGGCTTCCCATGTCGGGAATAAGCCCAGACTCAGGGTGATTTTCACAAAGGTGTAGCCCTATGGCTGCGCTTTCATGAATGACCAATTCGTCATCAACAAGCACAGGAATACGTCCAGTGGGATTAAGTTTCAGATAGCTTTCGGATTTCTGGGCGTTGGACTTCCTGTCGACCAAAATCAGCTCGTGTCGCAGTCCCATTTCCACCATCAACATATGAGGGGCCCAACTTGCGTTGCGTGGGTAGTAAAACAGTTTATACAAGGCTATCTCCTCCGAATCCATTTCAACGGAATAGTAGCATTAGGTCTTCAGGTAGTAGTCGAATGGGCTTGGGAAGATTCGTCCGAATTCACAGACACAAAAGGCAGGTGCGCACACCTGCCTTTCTTTGTTGGTGATGATTACTCGACTGTTATTGCTATGTAGTTGGTGACAAAAGGTACGATGTTCACTTCACCCGTCGCATAGTATTTTGTACCCGTGTCTTCTGACTTAAATTTTCCGTAGTACTTTCCTGCAGCAATGGAGTAAGTTCTGTCGTCGTAGACAAGAATACTGTCTTCCACCAGCCAGCCTTCAGCGGTCACTTCGAACATCCAACCATCGCAATCAACCGAACCAATCCTTTGATGCGCGCAACTTTCAACAAAGATTTCAGTTCTTCCCTTTGGGTTTTTCTTTGTCTTAGCGACTTTAATCTCTCCGTAGTCCCTACGAGTTCTAGTAGCTTCATAAGGCCAAACATTCTCTTCCTTAACACTGAACCCGCCATCGCTATTTTTGACCACGGTGCCATTCCCTACACCGACTGAACCAAGCACGCCGTCGATAGCGCCGTTTACGCCGTCATTAACCACTTCGCCGAAGTCTTTGTTCGCACAACCTGATACCAATGCAGCCATTGCCAAAGCCATGATGAGTTTTTTCATTATTTTGTCCCTTTTAGTGCTTTTATTTCCAAGCCATCTTTCGGGAGATTAACACCGCTATAACGATCGACAATGTCTCAAAATAAAGCCTCAAGGCCATCAGCCTCACGTCAGATCACAGATGCCTCTTTTTGCTGAGAGAAAACTAATCATTCATAAAGGGCACAAACAAGAAGAGCCACACAATGTGGCTCCTTTATCAAAGTCATTAGCATTAATGATGGCTACCATGCCCACAGCCAAACAATGAGGGTTCTGACATTTCCCAGCCATGCGTCCAGTGCGCATCAAATGCATAGGCGGTGCCCATCAAACCAAACAATACCAAGGCAGCAATTGCTAATTTTTTCATTGAGTTATTCCTTCTTATTCATGCTCAACAATACGCGCAAGTATCGTGATTTTTCAGGAAAAAGAAGGCACTTTACTTAGCTTTACCTTGCTTTACGCTTGGTCAAATTGAATGAACTGTTGGGCTGTCGAAGCAGGTTTTTCAATCATGGGTAAATGACCCATGTCATGCATCATTTCCACACTGGCACTCGGGACAATGGCGGAAAGTATCTTTGCACCTTTTGGGTGAAGGACACGATCTTTATCACCCCAGGTGATCAGCAAAGGCTTGTCAAAACCTTTCAATACTTCATCCAAGGGGGCAGCGAAGTGTACTCCATCGTCATCAATATGATGAATATCCTGGAAAATCTTGCTGTTGAGCGGGAAGCTGGCTTCAGCGCGTTTAGCAAGCTCTTCAATGATAAAGCCAGGGATAAAGGGGCGATTGTGGAAAACAAAGGCTACTAGGGCCTGGTACTGTTCCACATTGCCTGCGAGTACTGGCGGGCGTTTCTTCTCCTTCACCATGGCAAACATCTCGCTATCCGGTGAAGATGCAATGCCCAAAGGGTTGAGTAACCAAAGGCACTCAATATGGTCTGGGCATGTCACCGCATAATTCGCCGCGATATATCCGCCCATTGAATTACCGCCGATATGGAACTGGGTCAGTCCCAGCTTATCGGCAAACTCTGATAGCCTCGCGACCTGAGAAGTCACATCATAATCCAGCTCAGTGTGTTTGAAGCTCTCGCCAAATCCCGGCAAATCTGGCGCAATCACCCGATACTTTTTTGTTAGGTGTTTTGCCATTCGAACCCAGTTATCTTTGTCGGCACCGAAGCCATGGAGCAAAAGTAATGGTGTGCCTTTCCCTCCTTCCAAATAGGTGATGCTGCCCTCGGAAATCGTGGTGTGTTTTAGCGAAAGGCCCGCTATTTTACGCTCGGTGGCGACGCCCCATTCAAAACGTTTTTCTGGTGGGGTCAATGTATAAACAGCAGTGAGTACGAGCAGTATAAGTAGGAATGTTGTTAACACGTTTGTCGTCCCTGTCAGTGAGCCATCACATTCATCAGAGTAATGAGCATAGCCGATGAGCAGGGACGAAATAGTTGAAGGAAGTCTGGTTTACTCCACTTGATCCAGATATTCACCGTAGCCTTGTGCTTCCATGTCATCTTTGGGAATAAATCGCAACGATGCGGAATTAATGCAGTAACGCAAACCACCCTGATCTTTAGGGCCATCCGTAAAAACGTGGCCTAGGTGGCTGTCGCCATGTTTCGAACGCACTTCTACACGTCGCATTCCGTGGCTGGTATCGAAATGTTCTGTGACGTTATCTTTGACGATAGGTTTGGAGAAAGAAGGCCATCCACAACCAGAACTGAACTTTGCTGAGGATGAGAATAGAGGCTCACCAGACACAATATCTACATAAACACCCGATTCAAAATGGCGATTATACTCCCCTGTAAACGGGCGTTCCGTGCCGTTTTCTTGTGTGACGCGATATTGTTCCTCGGTGAGGTTTTCTATCGCAGTCTGGTCTTTTGAGTAGGTCGTCATTTCAGTATCCAATGGTTTAGTAATATCTGAGAAACTTAAATACCATAACCTGCATGTCATTTACACCTTTATGTCAGAAAATTGATTTAGGTTGATTCGCAGGGTGACTTCTTTGATTACTTCGATCCATTTTTCGTCAATAAACACGTAATAACAACACAAATTAAAAGGAAAAAAGCCAGACTATTCCAAATAGATAACAATCGGTTATGTTCTATTTGGCGACAAAAGTAGTTAGAGGGATAAGAGTGGCGATAACAGGGAAATACGGCTGCTTGGCGTTAAGTGTTTCTGGTGACATTGTAGGCTGCCAACGCCCCCTCAATCTGGCTTTCCGTCGTTGTCTCTGAAAATAGGAAATAGCTCGGCGCGATGATTCTCTCACTGGATGCGATCTTCACTTCAAAGATGTTTTTGATCGGATAGCGCTCGTCTGCCAACTTACGAAGTGCTGTCAGATAACCCGTCCATTCCGCGCTTTCAGCATCAATCACTCTCGCTGAGCCTTTTACCTTAAATCCACGCTGTTCGAAAACTTCAATACAGGAAACGCATACCTTGTTGTTCGCCAGAATGTTCTTTTCACTGGCGGGAGAAGCGATATTGGCGATCAACAGAGTCTCATCATCAAGTGCTGTAAAAATCTCCTTCGGCGACACATTGGGCATCAAATCTTCATCAACCGTCGCCAGCCAGCAAAGCACGCTTTTGTCTGCATATTCTTTAACAGTCATTTGAACCTCTAATTCCCATCGCTGACATCCTACAAAGGCTTACCCTCTCTGTTAAGGTCATTCTCCTGCAAGTAAGACTGAGAAAAACGCCCCATCTCTATGAATTAAATTAATAAATTGTCATGGTAACAATTGGACAGGGCACTGTTGAGCAGGGTGCTATTGGGCCCGAAACCGCTTGGGTGTGGTTCCCAAATGTTTTTTAAAGGTAAGCGTAAAAGCACGTTCCGATTCGTAACCCACTTGTTCGGCAACCTCGTAGATCGGCAGCAGAGATTCGCGCAGTAATTCCTGTGCTTTTTGCATGCGAAGGTTGGTGAGATAGCCAAACATAGGTTGACCGACTAATGAAGTAAACCGGTTGGCAAATGCTGCGCGGGACATGCCGATTTGACTGGCGACGGATTCCAGTGTCCAGCTTAGTTGCGGGTTATCGTGAAGAAGTTGCAGTGCGCGGGAAATGCGTTTGTCGTTCAACGCATCCAGAAACGGGCTGGATTGCTCGCGTCCAAAATTAATTCGGATAAGCTCAACCAAAATGATCTAAAATGATCTCGGTGAGTTTGTTAACGATAAGTTCAGAACCCGGCCCTTGAGACATATATTCCGCGCTTAGCTGATCAAAAGTGCTGCGCAGCCAAGGGTGATTGGCAAAGTCTTTGTCACGCACAATTGTCATGCGGGGGAACACATCCATCAGGGGTGTTGTCGCGGCACGCGAAAAACTGAATGAGCCGCATAGCAGCAATGTGGTGTCATTCAGATCTGGCTTCCCTTTAACAGGAGACAGGCTAGAAAGTTCGTGATTTTGCCCCGGACCGAGGAAGATAAGATCCCCCGCTTTCAGCTTTTCAATCTGCCCATCAATGTTCGCCCAGCAGGCACCACGTCGAATCATGTGGAAGCTGGCGTAATCCAAATCCTGAAAGGTTTTTGTCCACGGCGCTTCTACCTGACTGCAGAAATACACACTGCCTACCACCCGAATGGCGCGGAGAATATCGCTCATCACTTCCATGGATAGCCTTCCTATACGATCGATGTATTTAATCAAGATTATTGTGCATAGATAGTCCTAACCGCAACACCTAAAGTAAAGCCATACACAAACACAACGGAGCAGAATCATGCCGAAGATTGAAATCTACACCAAGAGCTACTGCCCTCATTGCCGAGCAGCAAAACAGACACTGGGGCGCATGGGAATCGCTTATCGCGAAATTGAAGTGAGTGACGACGCAGCCTTGTTTAACGAAATGAAAACAAGGAGCCAACGCCGGACGGTGCCACAGGTTTTTGTCGGAGGCGTGCATATCGGCGGTAATGACGATTTACAACGAGCCATCAGAAACGGGCAGTTTGAAAAGATTCTGGAAAGCCAAACCAACGCGGCTTAATCCAAGCAAATAAAACGACACAAAAGTTTAAGGAGAAGCATCATGACGACGATCAACAATGTACACGGCCGAATCAACAACCAACGCGCAGACTGGGTTCATTCACTCAATCATATTGCCGACAACGCAGTACGATTCTCTATCGTTATCGTGCTGGCATGGATTGGTGCCATGAAGTTTACCGGCTATGAAGCAGGCGCGATTCAAGGTCTTGTTGCATCAAGCCCACTCACAGGCTGGTTGTACAGTGTATTTAGCCTGCAAGGTGCTTCTAACCTGATTGGTACGGTTGAAATCGCGACAGCTGTTGCTCTGCTGCTGGCACCGCTAAATCGCACTATTGCCATTGTGGGTGCAGTGGGTGCGACCGTGACATTCGCGGTAACCACCAGCTTTTTGTTCACCGCGCCGATCGCTGAAGCAAGCTTAGGTGGTTTCCCTGCTATCTCTGTGGTACCAGGACAATTCCTGCTGAAAGACATTGTTCTGTTGTCAGCGGCGGTTTCCCTGCTTGCCAAAGCGCTACTGCGTGATGAGTAAAAAACAAAAACTGCTAAATGGAGATAGGCCTTAGGGTCTATCTCCTTTGTTGTTTTGTCGCCTTCAAGCTCAACTATCGACGCAATATGAAAGTCTTTTGGTTAAATCCTCTTTTAAATATTCTTCGCCCTTTTTCCGCCACAATTGATCATCAGTCTGCCCTCCTGTGAGTGACTTCCTTTGGTTTAATGGCATTCACTAAATCTATTGATACCTCACTCATTACCAAGGAAGCATCATGATTGAATTCTTCGCAGGGATAGTCATCCTCGTTATTCTCGCCGTATTCGGCTTTGGCGCTTTCGCGCTGATCAAAAGCGGAGTAAGCCGCTTTGGCGGTAATATTGAAAGTCCCGTTATCAAAGCCAAAAGTTCGCTGTTTCTCAAAGGCGTGCTCGCTGCCATTCTCTGTGTGTTGATAATCGCGCCACTGACCTTGGTGCAGGATATGGCGTGGGAAAGGGAAAGCCTTTATCGCGACGTGGTCAATGAAATTGGCGAGTCTTGGGGCAGCGAACAATTACTGGCAGGCCCAGTGTTAGCATTGCCCTACAGCTATGTGGTGACTACCGAAGAAACCAACGACGACGGTGAACGAAAAGAGCGACGAACCGTGATGCAGGATGAGTTGATCATCCTCCCCAAAACCCTCGATATCAACGCCCAGCTCAACCACGACTTCCGTGACCGTGGCATTTACCACTCCCTTGTTTACCAAAGCACGATTGAAGGTCACGCCCGGTTCGATTTCGAGCTTCCTACCATCAACAACGTAGAGCACATCTATTATAATTCGGCGCGTCTGGTGTTCGGTCTTTCAGCCAATAAAGCGATTGATGGCGTTGATCTGTTTGAAGTGACAGGTGAGGGGTTGGAACCTCAAGCGAACCTGATGTCTGGCACTGGCGTGACCACAGAGGCACTTCGACGCGGCTTTCACCGCCCGGTGGCTCTGGCTGACAACCCCGCTCCTTTCACACTGGATTTTAAAATCCGCCTGCGCGGATCGCAGGGTATCGGCTTTTTGCCTCTGGGCGAAATTTCCACTTTCAATCTCACAACAGATTGGCCACACCCAAGCTTCAGCGGCATGTTGCCCACAGAAAGAAACATCTCAGATTCAGGCTTTTCAGCGACCTGGGAAATCAGTCATCTCAGCCGCAACTACCCGCAAATTTTTAAGGAAACACGCGGCGCAAATCTGGTCGAAGCACAGGCCCATACCCAACTCTTCGAGCCCGTCACCCATTACGGAAAAGTCGAACGCTCCCTCAAATATGGCCTGCTGTTTGTCGCACTGACGTTTATTGTTTTACTGATGTTCGAGCTCAGCCAGGGACGCAGCCTTTCAATGTTGCAATACGTGATGGTGGGTGCGGCAATGACTTTGTTCTATCTGGTGCTGCTGGCTCTCTCTGAGCACTTGGGGTTCACTATGGCTTATGTTGCTGCAGCCATTATGCCCATACTCAGCATCCCCGCGTATGTCGGCAGCGCAACAGGCAGCCGACGTGCCGGATTGCTCATGTTCTCGATGCTGCTTGGCCTCTATATTCTGCTTTATTCCATCCTGCGTCTTGAGGATTATGCCTTGCTAATGGGAAGCGGATTACTGGTTGCAGTACTGCTCACCCTGATGTTCCTGACCAGAAAACAGGCGAATAAAGTAGACGATGTACAGTAGGCGATAGCAAGGTCTCCACACAAAAAGAAAGGCGCTTTTCAGCGCCTTTCTTTTGCCGGTGGTGTGGCGGTTTTGTTCCGCCGCGATCTTGGCTTCACCGCTCTCGGCTTTTCGTCTTTAAGGTAAGCAGGAAATTCTGCGAGTGAATCAAAAATCGCATCGGGTGCGGAATATTGGATGTCTACGCCATAGTTGTATCCGTAACTAACACACACCGCGCCACATCCCGCCGCCCTGGCCGCATTCACATCATTAACGCTTCCTCCAACCATCATGATCTGATCAGGCTTGATGTGCAGCAACAACGCCGCCTCCAATAAGCCATCGGGTGAAGGTTTTGGTTCCTGCAAAGCGTCTTTGCCCAATACCTGCGTAAAATGGTTTCGAATGCCAAGATGGATGAGTAAATCATTCGCCAGTGACGTTGCCTGATTGGTAACGACCATCATTGGCACTTTATCTTTAGTTAGTTGACGCAAACACTCTTCAACACCGGGATAGAGTTCAGCGCTGACATGATTGCGACGTTGATATGCTTTGAGGAAGAGCGCGCTGCCCAGCCGGAAAACCGGATCGGGCACCAAACCATCAATTTTTCGGGAAAGAATACGGTGAATAAGCTTGTCTAAACCATCCCCTAACCAATCACTGACATGATCGACATTCAGGCTTGGGAGTTTAAGGTCAGCAAGCATTTCTTCCGCAGCAAAGCGGACATCTTCTGCTGTATTCACCAAGGTCCCGTCTAATTCAAAAACGACTGCTTTTACCTCTGTTGCTGGCAACATAGGTCCACTCCATGTTTTTCTTATGATAAGGATCTTTTCTACAGATCCCCGAGTTCGCCAGAGCCACCGCTGGCGTGCGTTTTTGGTGTCAGCCTTTTCAGTTAAATGAAGGCGGGAGGAGTCAAGAATGCACTGTTGTTCGCTAACCCTGACGACGTGTGACTGCAAACTGAAGGCAGCAGTGCGTAAGAAATGACGTCGTATATCAAATTTAGCAGAGTCGTGGGAAAAGCAAACAGGACTAATTTCCCGTACGTTGTCTATGTTGTTGATCTTTGATCTCACAGTGCAAATTAATGACCTATCATACTGATTTAAAATGAAGTTAAATTGATGAAAATTTTTCAATTTAACTCATTTCAGGTGACAAGTCCTGCTTGTGAAGTACAAGATCTTGTATCCCACACTTAAGGATCAACAACGTAAAAAAAAGCCTGCATTGGCAGGCCAAAAATAGAAGAAAACGCCAGCAATGGCAGTGGAGCTTCAGAAAGCGTTATTTGCGTAGTGGCCTCACGGTCGTGTTGTTAGCATCTGTCGGAAACGCTTCCACGCTGTTTTCGGAACGTGCATAGATATCGCCGACATCCTTCCAGTAAATACCACTGAGCGATACCATGTAGTAACGATCGTTTCTCATGTCAGCAATCAGGGCGCGACCAAAATTTATTAACTCGCAGTGGACATCATGGATAAATTCGCTGCGCACGGATTGCCTGCCAGTCAACTCAGTGATGTCTTTACGTGTCAGCCAGACATCAGAATGAGATTCAAAGCGCTCCTTCATCCAGGCCGCGAACTCTTTAGCACTTTTCATGGCGTCCTCCTTTCGGGCAGGATTGCTACCCCTATGCATGCCTAAAGGATAATTTGATCTCCATCACGTCATGTATCGATTATGCAACTTCACTTATAAAGCTTCACGACAGATACATAATTGATTGATTAGCAAACCCCAAATATTCCAGCTGTTCGTCCTACTTTCTTGCTGCATTTATTGATGGGTATGCGACCCTTTTGGCAGAGATGACTCCGCCTATAAAGGAACGCCGTGATCACAACGTCACTCAAATTCGCTGAATCATGCATCTTCCGGTTGTTTAGTTATAAATCTGTAACTTCCCTGCACATGGGTTTAAACTGTCCGGCCTTTTCACGCTGGAGATATTCATGTTTATTGGCTTCGACTATGGCACCGCGAACTGTTCAGTCGCCATAATGGATAACGGCACACCCCGCCTGTTACCGCTGGAAGTAAATAGCCCTTTCATTCCTTCCACTTTGTGTGCTCCTAACCGTGAAGCAGTGAGCGAATATCTTTGGCGCCATTTTGATATCAAGCCAACCGATCAGGTTGGTGAGCAACTCCTGCGCCGTGCGGTCAGTTTTAACCGCGAAGAAGGCATTGATGTCGAGCCGGGCGATCTCCGTTTTGGCCGATCAGCACTCGATACTTACCTAAAGGATCCGGAAGAGGTTTACTACGTTAAATCACCCAAATCTTTTCTGGGTGCAACCGGGCTCCGTGATGTTCAGATCAGCTTCTTTGAAGATCTGGTCTGCGCCATGATGGCAAACATCAAGCAACAGGCAGAAGCCAGCTTGCAAGAAGATATTCTTCAGGCAGTCATTGGCCGCCCGGTAAACTTCCAAGGTGTTGGCGGCGAAAAAGCCAATCAACAAGCCGAATCGATTCTGACACGCGCTGCCAAACGAGCCGGGTTTAAAGAGATCATCTTCCAGTTCGAGCCAGTAGCAGCAGGCCTCGAATACGAAAGTACGCTGACGCAAAACAGTACTGTGTTGGTCGTCGATATCGGCGGTGGCACCACTGACTGCAGCTTGATCGAAATGGGTCCACGCTGGCGAAACCAAGATGACCGTCGCGCTTCACTACTCGCTCATTCTGGCTGTCGGGTTGGCGGTAATGATCTGGACATTCATCTGGCTTTTGAACAACTGATGCCGATGTTTGGTAAAGACTCCACACTGCAACGCGGCATCGCGATGCCTATTACCCAATTCTGGAACCCGATTGCCATCAACAACGTTGTCGCCCAGTCCGATTTCTACGGGTCCGCTAATCGCGCCGTTTTAGAGCAGTTAATCCGCGACGCCAGTGAACCTGAAAAAATAACACGCCTGCTCCGTGTTTATCGTGAGACGCTGGGTTACCAGATTGTCCGTTACGCAGAAGAGCTGAAAATCGCTCTCTCAGAAAATGACAACGCCCATGTAACCCTACCTCTTACGCAGGAAGTACTCAGTGCCAATGTCTCGTCGCAGCAACTGGCTGAAGCCATCACCAATCCAGTGGCGAAAGTCTCTGAACTGGTCAATGAAGCCTTGGCTCAATCAGCCACCACACCAGACGCTATCTTTATGACTGGCGGCAGCGCACGCTCACCTATCTTGCGTGCTTTGCTGGAAACCACATTGCCGGGTGTGCCAATCGTTGCGGGTGACTTCTTTGGTTCTGTCACTTCAGGTCTTGCCCGATATGCAGAGAAATCATTCCGGTAAATCTCTGCCAAATAGCAAAAGGGCCGGCAAGCCGACCCTTTAATACTTATTCTTTGGCTTCTAATCCCCAGGGCATGTTGGATACCACACGATTACCCTGCCCTACCATGGGCACGGCATTTGCCCCTTGCCAGTCCAGCAACATAATCGCCAAGACGTTCCGGTGTTCTCCCTTTGCTAGGTCTGTGCTTCCCGACACTGAAGGTACCATGCCTTTATCGCGGTTGATGGATTCCTGAATGATATCTTGGCTCCGCGCAACTATCGGGTCGTCCTTCAGCCCTGCCAGCAGGAAGGTAATGCCAATCTCTGCAATCACATCTTCTTTTGAACGCGCAGCGATAACATCGAAATTGTCGCGAAAGTAATCGTAAATCCACTGGAAGTCCGCTTCACTTACGGGCTTCCTGTAATACTCAGACGCCGCAAGAATGATGTGAGTCATCCCATAGAGTTTATTGTTGAATTGCTGGGTAGAAAGGTATGCGTCTTCACTGTCCGGATACGTGTCGCGGAAGGCTTTGTCGAAGGCAGCGGTATGATCTGTCTCACCCAGCTGTTTCAGCCAGTAAACCTGATTGGCGAGTTGCGCAGCCCAAGCACGGATCATTTGTGGGTCCGTGGCATACTCGCTGAAATCATACCAACTGAGGATCTCATGCAGCTTTTCATCTTCGATATGCTCCAAACCATACTCGTTCGCACGCGCCATGCTACTGATAAGCCCTGCACCTAAAACAAGATATTCTTCGCGCCCCTGCGCTGCAGCATGGCGAATTTCATCGCGCTCCGAGTCGCCAGAATCGTAGGCTTTCAGTCTTTTCTGACCCAGGGCTAACACATCATCTTTATTGTTAATCGTGGCCGCGTACTCATTCAGCTTATCCGCCACGCGCGCCATATCAGCCCATACTGCCGGCTGATATTTATCATCTTGGGTCTGACGATACATACGAAGGCCATAATGGCCCAATTGATAGGCAGACAACTCAGCCAGATTACTGTCATAAGTCTGTTTGATGACTTCAGCATCCTGTTTTTCCTTTGTCGGCTGCGCACATCCACTCAATAGCAATGCCACGGTCAATAAACCGCTAGCCACTCTTATCATTCGTTTTTTCAATTCAGTATTCTCGATTCGCGTCACACGACCGCTTTTTCACGCACAAGCTATCGCGACCTTGTCAGTAAACCAACAAGCCTATGCAAAGTTTTCTGACAAGGCATTGTCACGCTGTTTTTCCGATAGCGAAGATATTGATGTGACCAATACAACAAAACACAGCGCGCTTTTTTATATCGCAACAAGTCATTGATCTAAATCAATTTTGTCGTCAGTGGTTTCTCAGGCAGCTCCTATACTGGTTGCATATCAGCGCATCGGAGAAAATCACCATGACAACAAAAAAGAAGGAAGAAGGTTTATTCGCAAAGTTCCATTCAGTCACCTACCAGCTTAAAGGCATTGTTGCACTGGTCGTACTCGCACTCTGTTTTATTGGATATAAAGGCATTTCAGGTATGAATAGTGCAGCGGAATCGCTGGATGAACTCTACTCGCAGGGCATGCAGCATGCCATTCGAGCAGGTAACATCCTTCGTGAGTTAGGGGATGCGCGCAGTCACTTGCTACTTGCCATGCAGCATGATCCAGCGACGAAGTTTGCGAACCTACATGATCACCCCATTGATCTGCATTATTCACAAATCAACGAAGCGCTGGCTACCCTCCATCAAATTGTTGATAACGAAATTGTTCCTTCGAAGCTCAATAGCGAAGAGCGCCGTGAACTAAATCGAATGGTCGATATTCTCGACCGCATTACAGACCAAGGTTTTGTGCCCGCAGTGACTGCGCTGAAAACCGGCCAGTTTGAAACCGCCAATCTGGTACTGCTCAATACCATCAATCCGCTGTTTGACGATATTTCTGCCAAAGCCAAAGCTTTCCTGAACCTACAAAATCAGGAAGGACGTACCAACTATCAGTCAGCACTTAAAAATGTCAGCCATTTCCTTTGGATAGTAGGCTGCACGATTGTGTTTTCGCTGATTGTTTTGAGTATCCTTTTTACTAAAATCATTTCTCGAGTGAAAGAAGCGATCTCTGAGCTGGAATCTACTTCTAAGGCCATTACCAATGGCGATCTCACCCGTCGTGTCGACATTAACGGGCGTGATGAGTTTGCCCGAATCGGCGAATACGTGAATGTATTGGTTGGCAGTTTTCAGGGCGTAGTTAAATCGACATTGGACTCGACAGGATTGATTGCGACGTCGGCATCAGAAAGTGCATTGGTTACAAATCAAACGCAGAAAAACGTACTGGATCAGCAAGCACAGACCCAGATGATAGCAACCGCCATCCACGAATTTACCGCGACCGTTCATGAAGTCGCCAACAACACTGCCTATGCCGCTACCGCTTCTCAACAAGCAGACACTGCCGCCGCAGACGGCCAGAAAGTGGTACTCAAAAGTATCGCGATGATTGAGCACCTCTCTCAGGATCTCGAAGCCACTGTCAACTCGATGCTGTCTCTGAAAAAGCACACCGAGGCAATTGGCAGTGTCGTTGAGACCATTCAGGAAGTCTCTGAACAAACGAACCTGTTGGCACTGAATGCCGCCATTGAGGCTGCCCGAGCAGGCGAACAAGGACGCGGCTTTGCCGTGGTGGCTGATGAGGTTCGTTCTCTGGCCCAGCGAACGCAGACTTCCACAATAGAAATCCAGCGTACTATTCAGCAACTACAAGATGGTAGCCGAGATGCGATGACTCGCATGCAAAAAGGCAACGAGCAGGCACTGGAAACGGTCAGAATGGCACAGAAAGCTGGCGAAGCCCTCTCCCGTATTCTTCAGAGCGTAGATGAGATCAACGCGATGAATACACAAATCGCCACTGCTGCAGAGCAGCAAAGCTCCGTGACAGAGGAGATAAACAAAAATATCACGGTCATTAGTAGCATCTCAGACCAAACCGCTACTGGTCCAGAGGAAAGTCGCATTGCTGCAAGCTCGCTGCAAGAACTGTCAAATGGGATGAAATCAAAGATTCAGAAATACATTGTTTGATGTATTGAACGAAACAAAGAAGAAACCACCCACCTGAACCTATTTTCGTAGGGAGAAATGTTCAGGTGGGTGTTCGCCAAGTCTTGACGAAACCTCTCCTGTTCACCAAAAGACAACAACTGGTGGCAAGAGAGTCATCAGCAAACAAAAGGCAGTGGATAGCTGATAGTTAAAAAGTACCCCAATGCTTATTGCTATTGAGATGGACATCATTTATGACACAAATTAAGTTACTTTGGTGAATGAGACAGACTTAGTGCGGCACATATCTACGTTGAGGCTGTTTTCACGCATTCATATGAGACATCTTTCACACATTCCTTTTTAGATTATTATTTAATAATAATTCTCATTACCATATTATATTCTGAATATTCTTTTTCTCTCATCGAAACACCGGACAAAAAGTTATTTTTTCCAATTAAACCCTTTCAAAGAAAAAATATTTATTTCTATACACTAATAGAAAACGGGGGATTTAATCAATTTAGGTATGAAATAAATAATTCATCTCTGATAAATTTCTAAAAATTGGAACAAAAATTATCCAACTAAAATCTACTTATATGAATTAAAAATATAATTTAAATTTCAAAAATATTTAATATTTATTTCTATATTGGTCAAAATAAATACAATCAATGTGATTAACAAAATGCTTACATGTAACATCTTGTAACAAAATAAATTGTAAATGTGATATATGTCGCACAAATAAAAACTGAAATCAATGTGCTTGAAAGCCTTATATGTATGTTTTTAAAGATTTTATTTGTAAATTTTAGTAAACTGACTGTGGAGATTTTCAAAAATGTGATGTTGATTAAAAAAACACAACTCTTATCATCTCTTCCGTTGGTTAGAAAAAATTGAGAAGTAGAAATGATCGAATTAAGTGTTGTTATTCCCACATATAATAGAAGAGATCTTCTTTCACATACTTTAACGGCTTTATCAGAGCAAACTCTCCCAAAGGAAACTTTCGAAGTTATTGTAGTTGATGATGGTGGAATGGATGATTCCGAATATATTGCTCTGTCTTTTTCAGACCGATTAAATATCAAATACTTTTGGCAAGATGACAAAGGCTTCAGGGCCGGAAAAGCCAGAAATGTAGGCACCGCTATTGCCGAAGGAAAATACATCGTTTATCTCGACACAGGTGTGCTTCCTGGAACAGGCACCCTGGAAGAGCATCTCTTCCGACATAAGGTTTCAACGCACCCAATCGCAATCGTCGGTTACGTTTACGGTTTTGATCTTGATGAGGAGGGCGTTAAGAAAATGGAAGCTGTCATCACGCCTACGAACGTTGATCAAATTCTGGCAGAGCTCGATTCACAGGGCGCTTACGATATCCGTCAATCTCAATACGACGATCTTGGGCACAACATCTGCGATTGGCCAGCCCCATTTGACCTCTTCTGGACTTGCCATGTTTCGGCAGAACGAGAGCAACTGATCAAAGCAGGTTTGTTCGATGAAGGGTTTAACAGCTGGGGCGGCGAGGATGTTGACTTGGGCGTCCGTCTTTTTATCAACAACAACATGTTTATCGTTGATAAATCCATGTCTTCTTTCCATTGGCCACATCCAAAAGAGGTGAAAGATACCAGTGAAAGTTCGCGCAGTGCTGCAGAACGTATTCACAGCAAATACAACATTTGGCAGACCAGCTACTACGGATTGGATCATGAGATCAACGATTTGCCTCTAAACAAACTGATCAAGGTGCTCAAGAGCAGTCCTAATCATCCAATGGCTGATCCCTCTCTATACAAACCACAACCTAAAACCCAGCCAATCGTCGTACAGGAATAAGATCAGGTTTATGCCGTGTGTTTATGAAAATATCTTCCCTGTGTCCGAGGGAAGAACTTCAGACGATGTCCGGGCACTGTTTCGCGAACAGATTTTGCTGGATGAAGATGCCTCTTTCGTCGGTGAACCCCATATCGCGTTCACACTTGCGCGAGACTCTGATGACTACAATTGGGACGTTCAATACTCGCTTATCAAACAGCAGGATTTCACTCAAAGCATTTCCATTGGCAAAGGAACGGTTCTTTACTCTGAAGACAATCTTGCTTTCGAAAATCGTCCGGTGCGCCTCACTGTTGTAAAAGTAAACGGCGGTCAATCCGGCAAGATCTCTATTGGCGAAGGTTGTGTCATGCAAGGTACTGCGATCGTCTCTTACAGTGAGGTAGAGATCGGCAACAAAGTATTGTTTGGCCCAAAAGTCACCATCATGGATAGCAGTGGTCACCCGGTAACAGGGCGATGGACGCATGATGAAGCAGCCCGTACTCGCGTTGCCAAAGTCACGATTAAAGACAATGCCTGGATTGGAATGGGTGCCACGATTCTAAAAGGCGTCACCATCGGTGAAAATGCTGTAGTAGGCGCCAACAGTGTGGTTTACCAAGATGTACCTGACAACTGTATAGCAATGGGAAATCCCGCAACCATCGTTAAACAACTGGACGCTGTTTCCTAACCCTTTTGCAGATCCTTCATTCTTCAAACTGAAGTCATTTAGCCCTCGAAAAGCTCGAAGGATCTGCTTTTTCCGGATATCCCCTATGTCAAAATTTCACGCCATGCGATCAAGACTTTTGGCGAATGGCCCTTTATTCGCTCTCGCCCTGCCCGTTGCACTTCAAACTGCCGTATTTTCCAGCAAAAGTGTTGTAGACACAGTCATGCTCGGAGGAGTTGGAGAGCTCGAAATAGCTGCCGTTGGCCTTGCTGCGAAAGCCCAAATGATCATCAGTTTTTTCATTATTGGTCTGAGTATTGGTGGTGGGCAAATAGCCGCTCAATGCTTTGGGGAAAAGGGAACAGCAGGGAAGAAGAAGCTGCATAACACCGTGCTGATCACTCTGTTTTTAAGTTTGGTCACAGCGGCATGCTTTTTTATCTTGCTGTTTATTTTTCCCGAAGCCCTCATGGCGGTAGGCACGCAGTCTTCTGATGTTATCGTCAAAGGTGCCGATTACCTTAGACCCATCGCGTTTACGCTTTTCTGTTTTGCAGTGACATCGTCACTGGCTTGTGGCCTGCGCGCCATGCACCAACCCGGTATCGCTACTAAAGTGAGCCTCATTGGCGTTGTCCTTAATCTGTTTCTGAACTGGCTTCTGATCTTTGGTCACTGGGGAATGCCCGCAATGGGGATTATTGGCGCAGCGATTGGGACGCTGATAAGCGCGGTTGTTGAGTGCCTGCTGCTGATTAGCTACCTAGCACTGACAAAACATCCTCTGGCCAGTATTCACCCTGCACAGTTCATCACATTAAAAGTTCGGGATATTCAGATCGTAGGGAAGCTTTCAATAACAGCCGCGATTAACAGCGTTGTTTGGGCTGGCGGCCTTTTTGCCTTTCATGCCATTCTTGGGTATCGGGATGCAGATCTGCTTGTCGCGCTTTCGGTACTGGCCCCCTTGGAAGCGTTAGCCATGTCCCTGCTGATTGGCTTAGCAACCGCGGGTTCAATACTTGTAGGCAATAAAGTGGGCGCAAATCAGCGGGGGGAGCTTGCCAAGACCGTGCGTTCAAACCTCTTGGTCAGCTTCGCTGTTGGCGTGTGTTCGGCCATGGTTTTGATGGCTCTAAAAGCACCGTTAGTCTCCCTGTTCTTTCATAGCGAAACCCCTTCAGATGCTCAAACACTGGCGCTCTCTTTGTACGACATTATGGCTTTTTCGCTGGTGATTAAGAGCGTATCTATGATGCTTATTGTCGGTGTACTCAGGGCGGGCGGAGATGCCTCGTTTTGTCTGTTTACCGACATTTTCGCACAATGGATTGTGCTGCTCCCTTGCGCCTTTATGTTGACGTACTGGCTTCAATGGCCAGCAGTTTATCTGTTTGGGTTAGTGCTTGTTGAAGAGAGCTTAAAGATGATTGTTTGTCTTTGGCGACTCAAGTCAGGCCGATGGATTCGTAACCTTGCAGCAGCGATGAGTTGATGACAAAAAAGGAGCCTGATAGTACCCAAACAACCTGAATATGCAGGATTCAGGTTGTTTGGGTATATACCTTTTTTAATGCGGATTACTTGGTCCCTTTCGGACTCAGCGTTGACCAAGGATTGGCGCGATCTTCACCTGACTCATTGCGCTCGATACGTTTGGTGGATTGCGGCTGTCTTGATGGTTTCGAAGCCTTTTTTGGCTTGCGGCTTTTGGCTAATTTTTCACCGCTGGCTTTTGGCTCTCGCTTATTCTTCGACACGTAATTCAGGATTGAAACAGGAACCGGTTTTCTTGGCGCAAAGCCTTCGATTTCACGACGCTCAATGAGATGCCCCAGACGGGTTTCGATCATGCAAAGGTTTTTGAAATCATCTTTTGACAAGAAAGAAATCGCTTCACCTTTTGCACCTGCGCGACCAGTACGGCCAATCCGATGAATGTATTCATCAGCAGGAAATGGCAGATCGTAATTGATGACGCGCTTGAGTTCTTCAATGTCAATGCCGCGTGCAGCCACGCCAGTTGCCACCAGGAATTTCAGTTTGCCAATTTTGAAATCTTCAAGCAGTTGCTCGCGCATTGTCTGACTGCGACCACTGTGGAAAGACTCTGCCTCGATACCACGCTTACCCAACTGCTCCACCAGCTTGGCGGCGCCATGTTTGGTTTCAATAAAGATCAGCGCCTGATCCCAACCATTTTCGGTGATGAGATGCGCTAAAAGCGACGATTTCTTGTCTTTGTCTACGGTTGTCAGCCATTGCTCGATGTCTGCTTTACTGTTCCCTTCTGAACTGATTTCAACCGGGTTAGGCACGGCGGTTTTGGCAAGAAAACGAACCTTGTCTGACAAGGTTGCAGAGAACAGCAGGTTCTGGCGTTCAGCAGGCAGGCGCTCGATGATTTTGTTGATGTCTTCAATAAAGCCCATGTCCAACATGCGATCGGCTTCGTCCAACACCAGACATTCCAGCTCATCAAAATGCACAGCGCGCTGGGACATCATGTCCAAAAGGCGACCTGGCGTGGCTACCAAAATATCGACGCCTTCAATCAAGCGTTGCTTCTGTGTTGCTGAGTCCGTACCGCCATACATCGCAAGTGTTTTCAGCGATAGATGCTTGCCGTATTCGTTGGCATTCTTCTCCACCTGACCTGCAAGTTCGCGAGTCGGTGCCAAAACCAGTGCCCGCACACGCTTTTTGCGTTGAGTTTCACCCTGGCTCAACATTTCCATTAGTGGCAGGAGGAAGCTGGCCGTTTTGCCCGTACCTGTCTGCGCCGTCGCCAGCAGGTTCTCGCCACGCAGAATCACAGGAATGGCTTTTTCCTGAATAGCAGTAGGATGTTGGTAACCCAACTCCGTCACGGCGGATACGATAGGTTGGCTCAAGCCCAGTTTGGAGAATGACATGAGAAATCTCGGCATTGTAGGAAGACAAAGAATGGCAGAACAGCAAAATGCACACCTGACCAAAGGGCGCGCATTTTAGCATGAGCAATAATAAAAGACAGTGCTCTAGGGGCTGTTGACCTTTGGTGGTTAAATTTTGTTCTCGCCATAAGCGTTTTAGGCGAGGCGTGTGCCGCCTAGTCACTCTAAGCAAACACACCTCAACAAAGCATAAAACGCTTAGAGTACGGGACGCGCAGTCGAACCCTCTGGGCAGCATTTGTGGGGGATTTCTGCTGCGTTATCAGCTTCTCATGTAGGCTAGCTACACATCGAAGCCTCAGCCTTGCATAAAATCCCCACAAACTGCTGCAAAAATCACCACCAAAGGTCAACAGCCCCTAGGCTAAGCCTTAATCTTGGCGATAAGTTGTTCGCACTCATCCTGTGTCAGATAGTGAGGTACCGGATAATTCCAGTTAGCCTCATGAATAGCGTTTTTTGCTATCTGGGGAATGTCTTCCGGTTTGATGTCTGGCAAAGTGCGCGGCATGTTCATCGCTTCTTGCAACGACACCACATAATTAACAAATGCGCTAGCATTGGCTTGGTCATCCAAGTTTTCATCCCCGACACCCACCATCTTTGCCAACTCCCCAATACGTATTTTGGCTGACGGAATCGACACTTCCAGCACATGGGGTAATGCCAATGCATTGGCTGCACCATGGGGTGTGCCGTATTTTGCACCAAGATTATGGGCAATAGCATGTGCATAGCCCAAGCTCGCTTTGGTAAACGCGAGCCCTGCATAGTAGGACGCCATTGCCATATTCAGCCTGACTTTCAGCGCTTGACCATCCTTGTATGCCGTAACCAGATTGGCATGGATTAACTTCAGCGCTGCCGTCGCATAGGCATCGGTTTCCGTGGTGGCATTTAGCGAGATATAAGCCTCGACAGCATGGGTCAGAGCGTCCATTCCAGTCGCTGCGGTAATATTTGGCGGTAATCCTGTCATCAATTGAGGATCAAGCGCAGCCATCAGAGGGACAAGCTTGGGATCCATCAACGGAGTTTTCTGGTGATTGCCAGGGTCCGAGATGACCGCTGCAACCGTCACTTCAGAACCGGTTCCAGCAGTCGTTGGAATCACAAACAGCGGTGCTGGCGCGCGCCAGACTTTCAGCAGCCCTGCCAGCTTTTTGATGGCTTTGTTATTGGTTACTCTCGCGGCAATCACTTTGGCACAGTCAATCGGGGAACCGCCGCCAACCGCGAGAATACCTTTGCAATTTTCCTGCTTGTAAACCACCAAACCTTCTTCTGCCTGCGGGTAGGTTGGATCAGGTGTCACTCGATCAAACGTGACAAACTCAATACCGTGTCGACGCAAATGGCGTTCAACCTGAGCAACAACTCCCGCTTCGACCAAAGCTTTGTCAGTCACTACCAACAACTTTCCGAGGCTCATCAAGCTAATGGCTTCGCAAAGCTGCTCCGCACTTTCCGCACCGGTAAATAGCGTCGGACGGGGAATAGGAATCACCCGCGCGGCAATCTTCAGGGCTTTCATATAGCCTTTGTGGGTTGCTTTCACCAACATGAGTAGAACCTCCGTTTTCTGTCATTTCAGACTAGGTAAGCATTGCTACGAACACTAAATAACTGATCCGAATAGTGCTACATTTTCGCCGTGCCGTGGCAACCTCCCGGGTACGGCGATACGTTATCCATAAAGTGCTTCACCTTCCTGAGCAATTGCCACATATGTTTACACCTGTGATTCCGAGTAATTGTCTCATGGAGAGCATTCCACAATCGTTCTATGACGTTGACCCAAGGGCAATAAACGGGCTGGAACAGCAGCCTGAACTTTGGGTTCTTCTTGAGCCAAGCCTTCGTTTTTTTACTTTTGTGGATGATGTAGTTATCCAGTATCAAGGTGACACTTTTGGCTCGGCGGTAGTGCCACTTTAGCTTCTCCAGCATGGCAATGAATAGGTCTGAGTCTTTCTTT
>NZ_FIZY01000060.1 GCF_900060185.1 Grimontia marina
GCCACGAGGTATCGGTGCTATGATGGCCATCACTCAGTCCTTTTGTCGGTATGTTTCGGTTTGGCGATTGATCAGATCGCACAAAGCGGACTGAGTTTCTCTTATCTTTGAGATCTACTATTAGGAACAGCTATTTAGAGCCGTCTTCGCCATTTCCCCCACCATTACCTCCCTCTTCTTTTGCAGCACCAGATTCGCTGCCACCAGAGCCTGAGTCTCCGCCCCCACCACAAGAAGCAAGAACAAGAGTGGCTAACGTTAAAAACAGCAACCGGCAATACTTCTTCAAACCCAAACTCCTTATGGTGTGCACTATAACGAAAAAGAAAGCGCTTTCTTTTTGTGCAGTATAAGGCTCCACATTTTCTTAACAACGAGGGTTTGTGTTGGAAACTAACGATCGTTCGATTTGTCTCATTACCAGAACAGATCCGATGAGCTTTGAAAGAAAAACATCATAAAAAAAGCCGCAAATTGCGGCTTTATCATTGATTTAATCAGGGTTATAGCTGGCTTGAAAGAAACTTGCTCAATGCTTCGGTAACAAAATCTGCCTGTTCGAGGTTACTAATATGGCCAGCATTTGGAATCACAATATATTGACTGCCATCAATCGCATCATGCATCAGCATGGATTCAAGAGGTGGACGAGGTTTGTCTTCCGCGCCAGCCATGATGAGCGTGGGTAGCATCAGCTTTTCTACGTCGTCAAAGGTGTCGCGGCGGTCAAAAACCATGCGGCCTACCCTGACAACGTTTTTTGCTTCTTCACCTTTCAGATTCGCCAGCTTTTCTCTGAATGCAGAAACCAGTTCCGGGTTGTCCGTTTCAGCGTTATTAGCGAAGAATAAAGGTGTGATTGCATCAATCATTGGTGGCGGAATGAAGCCAATCTGCTCGATAGTGTTGAACATGCCGAAGTATTTCGCTTTCGCGACTTCAGGTTCAAAGCCAATGAAAGTGTCCATCAATACCAAGGCATTCACACGTGTTGGTGCTTTCAAAGCTAGCTCAGCCCCCCACATTCCCCCAACTGATAGGCCAACCAACGCAAATTTGTCGATATCAAGTTGATCCATCAATGACAGAATGTCATCAGCATAATGAATCAACGAGATGGTACTTTCCGGAGCCGCATCTGACTGACCATGAGCCCAAAGATCCGGGACGATACAGCGATAGTTTTGGCTTAGCACATCAATCTGTGGACGCCACATTTCACTGTCCCACAAGTAGCTATGACCAAACAGTACGACTGGACCTTCACCAACATCCAAGTACGACATATTTTTTCCGTTTATCTGAATTGAATTCATTGAGTTTCCCTGTAGTTATACTTCTGTTTATACCCAAATAACCTGAAGATGCAGGATTCAGCGAGTTTGACTGGCGTTGTGATCGCGGCGTTCCTTTGGAGGTGTAGTCACCTCCAAAGGAACAACAAAGAGCACGACGTCAGTCAACTCGCCCGAAGGGAGGCCCTCAATGCGCCCACTTCATCGTTAAATTCCACGGAAATAGAACGACTATTCCTCGCGAAATTGTCTCGAATTGAACGCATTGATAACCTCTGAATGCGAGCATCTTCAGGTTGTTTGGGTATATATGGATTGATATAGACCTACAATATAGAAAAAAAGCGCCAATGGAAGGCGCTTTTTTGAAGCAAAATCTGATTAATCTTCCGCAGGCTTTTTCTTCTTAACAGCAAACACTTGTTCACCAACAGCCACACCCTGATAGTAACTCTTGCTACGCTTCTTAGTTGCTGCTGCTTTCTTCTCTGAAGGCTTATTGGTTTTCTTCTTATGCTGAGGCTTTTTGCTGAAGGTTTTCTTTTTCTTCGGAGCCAGGCCTTTGAACTTGCCTTCAAGGCCTTCTAAAGTCACGAAGCTCATGCGCTTATCAAGGAAACCTTCAATGCTCTTGAAGCTGTTCCAGTCTTTAGGACCTACGAAAGAAATCGCGATGCCTTTGTTACCTGCTCGACCGGTACGGCCGATACGGTGAACATACTCTTCAGCATGTTTTGGCATGTCAAAGTTCACCACGTGGGATACGTTTGAGATATCCAGACCACGTGAGGCCACATCAGTGGTTACCATCACTTTGTGAAGACCACGCTCAAATTCGTTCATGATGCGGTTACGTGCGCTTTGGCTAAGATCACCGCTCAGGGCAACGGCCTTAATGCCTCGTTCTGCGAACAAACTAGCCAGACGATCAGTATCCGCGCGGGTCGCGGTGAAGATCATCATCTGCTGGTACTGCTCTTCTTCCATGACTCGATCGAGCAAGTCTTGTTTGTGGTCAAGATGGTCACAAAGGAAAAGACGTTGTTCGATGTCTTTGTGCTCTTCATTCACAAAGCCAATTGCAACGCGCTTTGGCTCTTTGAGCATGTCAGCAGCAATCTCGTTAACTTGCTGGTGATCCAGAGTTGCAGAGAACATCAGCGTTTGACGGCGACGATGGTTGGCGGCGTTATTGATCGCTTCGAGTTGCGGAGCAAAACCCAGGTCTAACATACGGTCTGCTTCATCCAGAATGAGCAATTCCAGACCTTCCAGCGTTAAATGACGGTGCTCGAGATGGTCCGCAATGCGACCCGGAGTGGCAACGATAAATGCAGGGTCTTTGCGGAACTCTTTCGCTTGGTCGTTAAAGTTTTCGCCGCCAAGAATCAACATACCTTTGTATTGGGTGCCTGCCAGCAGTTTACGCAGTTCACCATAAACCTGTTTTGCCAGTTCACGAGTTGGCGCAAGTACCACGACACGTGGACCTGAACGGCTAAATGCTTTACCACGCATTACGCGCTGCAATGCAGGTAGAAGGAAAGCCAGGGTTTTACCTGATCCCGTTTTAGACGACGCCAGCAGATCTTTGCCTGCACAAACGACAGGAATGGCAGAAGCCTGCACATCAGTCGGGGTGCTGAAACCCCAAAGTTCCATCGTTTTTAGAAGGCGTTTGTCTAAACCCAGATCTTCAAATTGCAAGGTAATACTCCAGTATTATCATCTATACAGAGAGTTACTGAGCCAGTTTGGCTTTCCAACTCCCACAAAATTGGCGCGGATTCTACCATACTTCTGTAAATTGCCGCAGTTTTTATTGTGTTGGATCACATTTCTACACCCACTAATTAATCAATCTTCGGCCATGAACGGTATTGCAGTTAGCGTAGTCCACTGCACTTCAATGGAATTTGTCTATGAGCCAACCCAAACAACTCTTTGCCTGGAAACGATTCACTCTGGAAGAGAGCGAGCATACCCTTCCAAACGGCCTTGTCACCAAACACATTACCCTTGAGCATCCCGGCGCTGTTCTTATTCTTCCTATCGCAAATGATGGGAAGTTAGTGATGATTCGCCAATACCGCCCTTCTATTCGCAGGTGGATTTATGAATTTCCGGCTGGAACTCTCGAATCTGAGGAATCCCCCAATGTTTGCGCAAAGCGTGAATTAGCAGAAGAAGCCCAATTACGGGCCGATAAATGGCATGCCATTGGAGAATCTCTCCCGGCACCCGGTTTTTGCAACGAAACTCAATACCTGTTTGTAGCTAAACAGCTATCGCCATGCGTGGCAGACATGGATGACGATGAGGTGATTGAAGTCGCGCATTTTTCCGTCGATGAAGTCAAACGGCTGATTGCAGAAAATGAAATTCAGGACAGCAAAACTATTGTCGCGTTTTGTCGCGCACAATTACTTGGACTGATCACATAGAGCACTCATTAACAGTGGTTTAACATTGACATCAGACCAGTTGAAAATTAGGGTGAACGCATCTTTCCTCTTCAAGGATGAAGCATGAAACAGACTCTCGCCCACGCCAACCGCATGCTTAAGCTGTTTGGCTTTTTCAAAGTCCCTCTGATTTGGTACTGCCGCCCCAAAATCTTGGTGTTGAACGAAGAACAAGTTCAAATCCGTATTCCGCTCAAGCGTAAAACAAAGAATCATCTCAACAGCATGTATTTTGGCACCCTCGCTGTGGGTGCTGACGTTGCCGGTGGCTTTATGGCAATGAGTAAAGCAGAATCACGTGGAAAGAAAATCTCGCTGGCTTTTAAGGCTGTGACTGGGGAATTTTTAAAACGCCCAGAAGCCGACGTTCTTTTTACGTGCAACCACGGTAATTTGATTGACGAGATGCTAGATAAAACCATGGAAACAGGAGAGCGTGTTAACCAGCCTGTTCGTATAACGGCGACATGCCCTTCTATACATGGTGATGAACCAATGGCAGTGTTTGATCTGACACTTTCATTAAAAGCCGTCGGATGAGATTAAGCAACTCCTTGCATTAAATGTCGATCTGTCAAGCTTCCATCACAATTCTTTTACATTTCCTAAGGGAAGATTTCCCTTTTTCTCTTTTTACTCGTTAGACTTAAGAGGTGTTGGTAGATATCGGAAGATGCGTTTTGAATAAAAAGCTAGTCCAACTTTTTCAGCTCGATACAGCGCCCGGTATCATCCTGATTGCCTCAGCATTTTTGGCTCTAATCATCGCAAACTCGCCCCTCGCTCCTTTCTATCTTTCTCTTCTTGATACCCCGATACATTTCAAATTGGGATCGTTGGAAATCGAAAAGAATCTTCTGCTTTGGATTAACGATGGCCTGATGGCCATCTTTTTCCTTTTAATCGGTTTGGAAGTGAAACGGGAGTTGATTCAAGGCGCGCTGAGAACACGCTCGCGAGCAATGTTTCCCGTTGTCGCTGCCATTGGCGGCATGGTGATACCCATCTTG
Organism: Grimontia marina; assembly: GCF_900060185.1. Taxonomy (GTDB): domain Bacteria; phylum Pseudomonadota; class Gammaproteobacteria; order Enterobacterales; family Vibrionaceae; genus Enterovibrio; species Enterovibrio marinus. The sequence continues at coordinate 4,771 of NZ_FIZY01000060.1, forward strand.
TTTTTTGCCGCTTTTAACTATAACGATGCGCAAGCGATGCAAGGATGGGCAATTCCAGCTGCGACTGATATAGCCTTCACTCTCGGAGTGTTGGCATTATTCGGTAAGCAATCGCCTGTTAGCTTGAAGGTATTTCTGCTGGCACTGGCGGTTATTGATGACCTGGGGGCGGTTATCATTATCGCTCTTTTCTTTAGCAGTGATTTATCTGTCATTGCATTGTCAATTGCAGTGCTTGCCAGTGCGACACTTTTTTATATGAACGCGAAAGGTGTCGCCCGTTTAACCGGATATTTGCTGGTTGGCGCAGTATTATGGGTGGCGGTATTAAAATCCGGCGTGCATGCAACGGTTGCAGGTGTCATCCTAGGCTTTGCTATTCCACTTCGCGTTAAGCATCATCGTGTCCGTAGCCCGCTCCGCTATCTCGAGAACGGCATCCACCCCTGGAGTAGTTACTTGATATTACCCGCCTTTGCTTTTGCTAACTCTGGTGTACCATTAGATAATTTCAGTATCGCTCTTTTGCTGGAACCATTGCCTCTCGGCATTACCCTTGGCTTACTATTTGGCAAGCCCATCGGTGTATCACTGGCCTGCTACATATCAATTAAAATGGGGATTGCAAGTTTACCTAAGGGACTGCATTTTGCTCATATCATGGCAGCGTCGATTCTTTGTGGCATAGGCTTTACGATGTCGATATTCATCACGACATTGGCTTTCCCGGGTACAGACAATCACGCGTTGGTTGATTTGTCGCGTATTGCCATTTTCATCGGCTCATTCCTCGCTTCGGTGATCGGATATCTAGCCTTGAAGCAAACTTTCGAACGCATTCCCCGCCATACCGCTAACGTTGAATAAACCGCCAACCGTCTATTTCTCATATAATCAAACTTTTAAAGCCTGCCAAAAGATCTTTTAGCAGGCTTTTTATTTATTTTGTAATCATCAACCTTGAGTAGTCAAAGCTTAAAATTCTGCAACCCAGAATATTGTATTTCGTCATTGAAACATATTAGATGTTGACTTTCCCAGAGGCCGCTCTGGATATAGATTTGAGAAGGAAATCTACCGACTTATCAACTGTTTTTGTGGATAAAATTTTCGTTATCCACAAGCAAAATTTATCTTTAACTTATTGTTTTTATGGAAAATAAATAACAACAAGTGTCATTAATAAAATTAAGCATTTTTTTTGAGTGTGATTCCCACCACTTTTTTCAAATGAAAAACACCTACGTTGTGCAGGCATTTTTCCGGTAAAAATCTGGACTACGCAGAATGATATTTTATCTTGCAGAAGATCTTGTTTGGCTGGCTATACTCGTCTTTATCCAACTCTGGCAGAATACCAACTGTCATCACATCTTGTCCTCCCACAATCGGAATCTCGACAATCTCAACTGCAACAAGGGATACATGTCGCTTCAATAGTACCGGGAGACTCTCGGACACTATCATTTGCCGCCTATGGCAGCGGTCATCGGTTTTAACTAGCATGATTAAGGTTCAGGTATGTATTGCGGTGATTACCCAGTTGATTTTTTTTCAGTGAACTACCATACCCCTTACTCTGCAGAGCTACATCTTCTTGCCCTTCACAAAGATTACCACCACTAAGGTATTGGCCTGCTCCTATTTCAAAAGATTGAAAAAGAGTTGCCAGCAAAGTTCGTGAAGGTGTTGTAAGTTAAAACATTAGGCGTTTCTGCTAATGATCCGAAATATGAAACAACAAGGTACTTTGCACTGCTTTGGGCTTCTACGCGTTTGAAGAAGTCGAAGATTTTTGGGGGAGAAAAAACACCTAGCCTTTTCATGGTTAAAGCGCTCTGGGTCATTCCTTTCATCAACTGTTAAAAGGCGCTGTATGCCCAGCGCCTTAATGATTGATTGCAAAACTATACGGTTGGAGCAGATGCACGCCATGCTTGGTTTTGACTATCAGCAATCGAACGGAAAAGTTCACGCAGCTCTTTTAATAGACCTTCTTGGAAGCCAATGTATTCGTCGGCTCTTTGTTTGTCTGCTTGAGCACGAGTTGCCAATACTTCATCCTCTTTGCTTCGAGCTTGAGCTTTCGTTTGCTCTACGCTTGACGCTGAGTTCCCCATTTGACCAATAGCTTGAAGTACAGCATTTCTTGCTTGATTAGACCCAGTCATCTTTTCAAACTTACGTCCAGTACTTGTTAAGGAGCTCGACGTATCAGCGATATTTTCTTTAGCGGCTGCATACGCTATTCTCACTTGCTTCCGTTGCTTCGCTGACATATTTCCGTTAGCCATTAGCTCTTCAGCTTGATCAAAGCCTGCTTTTTGGATCTTCAAAACCTTATTATGCGCAACCTCAGAACTAAGCTCTCTGCCTGTTCTAAAAGAACCAATCGCGCCAATAATTGCCGTTGCTCCCGCAAGAACACCTGATACAACAGCCATCGCGATCATCGCCTTGGCTGCACTATTTAACTCTTCCGCTTGGCTCTTGATACTCGCTACATTTGCCTCAACCGCAATTTCACGCTGCTGTACTTGCTGGTCACGAGTTAACTTGGATACTTCGTACAACAAGGCAATAAGAGACAGTGACTGAGAAATAGCCTCTGATGAGGACTTAGCCACATCTTTACCTTTCAATGCGTTTTCTGTTATTTGCATTAACAGATTTGTTGTAGAGGACAACCCGTCCAGCAATTTTGCTACCGCGCTGGATTGGTCTCCAATAGCAGGTGCTTTCGGACCATCTAATTGGTAGTGCTTCGTACTCGTTAGTGCACTCTCATTATGACCGCGGATTGCAGCAGCTTCGATTTTGGTCTCAGAGGTTTTCTCTGCATGGCTGGTTTGGTCAAGTTCACCCAATCCATTAAGAGTTGCATGTCCAGTATTGCCAATGTTTTCTATCATAATTATTCCTTAAACCGTTGCAGGGCGGTTCGTCAGCATTTGCATTGTTTCGCCTTTAGCCTGAATCATTTGCATGATGACATTCATTAGCTCTTGGAAACCTTCCATCAACTTGGAAATTTCTTGCTTCAGTTTGTCGATCACGGCTTGGCTAAGCATCATCTTCGCTCTTAAATCCGTAATATCCGCTTGGATCTCGGTCGAATGCGCGTTGTTTGCGGCATGAACGCTATCTGTGGCCCCTTTACCTGCGTTAACAGTGATATCGACGGTCTCAGCACCATAACGGATCGCCTTTGCAGTCGTTGTTGTTGCTTTCGACCCCCAATCAGCAAATTTCGTGATATTAGCCGCTGTTTTTGTCGCGATATCAGTCACTTTCTGCGCAATTTGGCTTGTACTCTTAGCAGCCAACTTTGAAACACCCGCTGCGGCAGAACCACCAAATGTCACAACAGCACCAATGACGGCAGTCGCGATCTCTAACGCCATCAATACCGTATTGAGTGCATCAACGTTAACTCCAGCCTCTTTCATCGCATCCTGAACAGCAGGCTCTTGCAAAGTCATATTGATTGCGCCCATCACGCCGCCCGCGATCATCAATGCGCCAGCTACCGCACCAATCCCCGTCGCCACCATGATGGAGCCAACAACAATGGAAGCAACAGCGCTAACCCAACCGAAAATCTTAGAAGCTAAGCCCGACTTTTGTGCTTCTTTCTCCGCTGCTTCAGATTCTTTGATCTTCTCTTGGTTTTCTGCCATCTCAAGTTCATGTTTTGCTTTCGCTACTTTGACTTCCTGCATTTTAAGCTTGTTTTGAGCGCTATGGAGTTTGTCTGCGATAGCAGCCAGCTCAATCTCAAAATCGTCCACTGAGCCTGCGATTATTCTCACAGCTAGTGAACCAGTGCTGTCGGCAACAGCATGTAAGCCACCAGCAATCGAGTCTATAACTTTTTGTAGCTGTGCAATGGCCTTCAGCGTAAGGTCGTTCACCTTATCGCTGACGGCGGCATTCGGTGCATCAAGCAGAACTTTTACCTTACCTGTGTTCAATGCTTCAGCACCCCTGCCTGTTACGTTTTCTGAGGTTACAGACGAAGATGCATGAGCAGCTGCCTTAGTAACCTTGTCTAACATAGTTCGGTCAGAATCGGGCGTGTATACCTCACTCTGAATGCGGTCAAGTGCAACAGAATTCATACTCTAGTTACTCCTTTTTATTTCTCACCGCTTCTAACATGATGCCTGCTCGTTGATGCAAATCTGCATACTCGGGTTTTCCAACAGACATCTCCCTCGCGCTGTAAAACCCACTCTCAGCCTCTGTCAGTTGCTCAAGCTTGAGATGACATTCTGCAGAGTGATAAGGCGGGCGTGGATCATTAACGTCCACAAGCGCAGCGTAACTGTAAGCATCAATAGCCTGCAGGTACTCACCCATTTCCTGACGAGCCGCACCTAAACCAATAAAAAATCGCGCTTGATAATGATCAAGCATACTAAGCAGCTGAAATACCTTAGCGGCTTGTTCTACCTTGCCTGACTGGAAAAAGTTGTAACCAACCGCGTAAATGTGCTCGATGGTATCTGCTGATACATCATGCAGCATTTTGAGCGTCCCCCCTTCTTCCAAAAATGAAAGGAGTTCCTCTGCCTGCATTTGAGATGGGTCGGCTGGCGCATTTTGTTTAGTCATGGTTATTTATCCTTAGAGGGCTCGTAGGATTTCTTGTAAAATACTGTGGTACTTCTGCACAAACTTGTTCATCGCCTCAACGGTTACATTGTATTGAGAGCTCATATCGCTGAGCTCGGTCGTTTTGAGCTGAACTGTATCGTTTTTGACCTTGGACTGGTCGCTCACTGAAGTAGAGAAGCTGGCCAATTGATCGCCTTCAAAACTATCGGCCGATACTGATATGCCTTGTTTTGTCAGAAAGTCTTTGTGGTTTTCGAACTTATTGCTTGTTATATATGCATACTCAGGTGATGCTTTAAAAGATGCTTCGCTATCGTAGCCAAAGTCACTCGCCTGAAACCCCGTATTTCCAGGTTCATATTTTTCTTTTACACTTTGTTTTGAGTGTATCTTCGACTGTATGGCACCGAAAATTCTTAACTTCATCGTCAAGTTTTCCAGATCACCTTTCAGAATATTACGCTTTTCAAGACGGTCGACGCGACGCTCGTTTAGAGCAAACAAGACGCGTTCATCAAAGCGGTCACCGATACTAGATTCAATCACGGACAGTAGGTTAATAGCGGTCAATGCGTGCTCAGCATTCACTTCTTTACTGCTCACTTCCTCTGGTGTGATTTTCCCCAAACGATCATTGAGTTTTTCTAGGTTCTCCATCATTTTTTGATGACGTGCAATGAAATCCGTCCCGATGTCTTGTCCAGCGACTATTTTGTCGAAAAGGAGTCGGATATCTTGTGCGGTGTTTTGTTTAATCCGCTCAAGTTGCTCCGGTGTGGTTTGAGTTACCTGAACATCAAGCAAGCCGCTATAGAACGCATCAATCTGAGTGTTGATAAGCGCAATGGCTATATTGGAGAACAAGCTCGATAAGGTGATCGCAGCAGGATCTGACGTTATTCTCGCGATCTCGGCATCAAGGATGGTTTGCAGTTGGGCAACACCACCCGCACCGTAGGCATTTTCAAATTGTCCTTTTACTTGTGTCGCTAAGCTATTTAGCGTATCGGTAAGTTCCTGCTTAGACATGCCTGGCATCCAAATAATCTTGTTCGCCAAGGCCTGTGCATCATCGGTACTGATGGTGATCCCAATGCTAGTGAAAGAGGCAACAAGTTGAGCGGTAACAGCAGCTCTAAAGCTTTCTTCTGTTAAGAAGTAGTCTGAATTCTTAATCTCATTAAGGTTGACCGAACCAAGATTACCAAAGGCATTTCGCAAGAACGGAATAGCACTCTCGCGAACCTCACTGGCACTCATCTGCACTGCCAGTGCATTTACAAACGCGCTGATCTCTGCCGTTGCTGCTTTCAAAGCGCTCGTATCTAAAGCTTCAATTTGCAGTGCTTGGTTACTCTGGCTTCCCAAACGGAAATCAGCGACAAAATCGGTCGGAAGCGAGCTATCGACGTTGTCCTTTAGCTGTGCGCTAAACCAGAATTGGAATTGATGCGCGAGCGTAGCACTAACGCCCATCTCCACATCTTTAGGCGCAATTTGACCATTCAACGCTTGGCGTTGCAGTGACCGCATCCAATGCGCAGCGCTCTCAGAGGCAGAAGTCCCTGTAAAGGCTTCTTGCTTTTTTAACAAGGTGTGCAATGAATCTGCATAAAGATCCAAGCGTTCTTGTTCCGTACGCCCAACCACGATAGGTAATTGGCGAATCAGCGACTCTATTTGATTCGCGTCGATATTGGCATCGCTTAGAATTGGAGAAAGGGTCTTAACAAAACTCTGTTGGAATGCGATCTGAGAATCACGATTGGCTGTTGTATTGAGAACTCCGGTGATGGAGTTCATGATTGTCATATCCGTCATGTGAAAACCTTTAGATCACCATGCCACGCATCATTGTCGGCCGCTTGCGCCTAGTGCCTTTTCTGCTCGTGGCTTGTGGTTGTTGTTGTCTGCGGCGTTGTACTTCTTCAAGCAGCTCATGTTCTGCTTGTTTCATCAATTGAGGCGAAGCATTTAACCCATCGAGCAGAATATTGCCTGCTACTGGACCGACGCCTAATCCTTCGAGTAGTTCATTGAATACATCAGTCCTGTCTTCTGCATTGCGAATAGCAAGTTCCGAATTTTCAATGGTTTCAGTAAAGGGTTGCTTCATCTTGGCTCCTATCTTAAAGCGAAGCATTTCTGGGATGCTGTCAGTAACAGTCGAGAGTTTTTACTTTTTTCTCTTTTTCAACGGGCGGTAATCACTAAGGCTTAAGAAGTACCAATCATCTCGTTCATCATGGCTCGCGCCGCAGGCTCGTAAATAGAATTGTGCTAACCGCTGGCTGCTCATGTTGCTGCCTCGCAATACGTCAACGTTGCCACGAATAGCCCAGTCGAGCGGGTACAAACGGATAGCATGTTCTGCAAGCGTAAACAGTGCGGAGAAAGGGTTACTCAGACCTCGGTTTGGACTGATTCTTCGAAGCAGTACGATGATGATTTCGCCCTCTTCGACACGGAAGACAAGCTCCATACCATCACATTCATAAAGATGGCCAAGTAAGATGGTACTTTTCTGCCAGAAGTAGGGCTTCACTTGGATACCTGACGCCTCTAGAGACTGGGTGAGAAGGCATTCCATCACATACCTACCCTACCAAGCGGTTGAATATTGATTTGTTGCGTTAGCTCTTGGAATGACAACACTGGCAGTTCGTAGTATTCAGATTCAATCAGTTTGCGTACGTAACGGCGCACGTCCATCGACACCACCAGCACTGGTTTATTTGGCATGCGGCTCAAATCACCAATGGTTTGCTTAACGTCGCTCACAAATTGCTGAGTCACAGAAGGGTCAAGCGCCAAGTAACTGCCCGCTGAAGTCTGACGAATGCCGTTACGGATCGTATCTTCCAAACTCTGATCCAACAGATAGGCTGGCAGCATGTTTTGACCGCTGGCGTACTTGTAACAGATATAGCGCTTCAAGCTTGAACGGATGTATTCCGTTAGCTGTACCACATCTTTCTCTTTCTGGCCCCACTCAACCATGGCTTCTAAGATCACGCGTAAATTGCGAATAGAAATATCTTCAGAAACCAAACGCTGTAGGATTTCAGTCATCTTTTGCAAAGGCACAATACGCTGCGCTTCTTTTACCAGTTCGGAATAGCTGCCTTCCATTTGCTCAAGCAGGTAGCGGGTCTCTTGAATACCAATAAAGTCTTGTGCGTACTCTTTCAGAACGTGAGACAAGTGATAAGTCAGAATGCGATCGGGGGTCAGAAAACCCACATGGCTGTTTTGTAGCTTTTCGTAATGACTTTCATCGACCCAAATACTCGCAATGCCCGGCAGAAAGTCGTCATCTTTTTCGTAAGGTACGCCCAGTAAATCGATCTGTTCGTTACCTTCTGTCACCAGCAGTTTTTCGCTTTCAATTCGCCCGCGAGCAACCGGCACTTCTTGCAATTGAATCAAGTACTCGCCGTTACTCATTCCTTCGCTGAAGCGTAAGTGAATACCGGGAAACGGTACACCAAGATCGAGGTAAAGCGCGCGTCTGACGCGTGCAAGCTCATCGTTCAAAGCCACGGCTTCTAAACTCTCTTGTAAGCGAGAATCTAAGTCGATGAGCAGTGGTACTGTCATCGCAAACTCTTCTTGCTCGCCCAGCTTGCCTTTGCTGTTGCGAGATGGCGTCGGTTTATTAGACATAGCGGCTGGCGAACCAGCACCTTGGGCAACGAAGCTAGGCAAATCAGAACTGTCGGATTCGCCTTGTTTTTTCTGTTGGTAGAACAAGAAGAAGCCACCACCGCCAACAATCGCGGCAAGAATCAGGAAGGTAACCTTCGGGAAGCCCGGAATAAGAGCAAACAAGATAAGCAGAACGCCACCAACCAACAAAGCTCTTGGCTGTGCGGTTACCTGACCACCAATATCTGAACCTAAGTCAGAAGAATCCTCGTTTGAAACACGGGTAACGATGATACCGGCCGTGATAGCGATAAACAGAGCAGGGATCTGCGAAACCAGACCATCACCGACGGTCAGGATTGCGAACAGCTCAAGTGCCTCAGAGGCAGACATACCCTTTTGAGTCACCCCGATGGTGACACCACCTAGAATGTTCACAACGATGATAATCAGGCCTGCGATTGAGTCGCCTTTCACGAACTTCATCGCACCATCCATCGAGCCATACATTTGGCTTTCTTTTTCGATCAATGAACGGCGGTGACGCGCCTCATGAACATCAATAACCCCAGCACGCATATCACCATCGATACTCATCTGCTTACCCGGCATCGCATCAAGGGAGAATCGAGCGCTGACTTCCGCGACCCTTTCGGAACCTTTGGTGATCACCATAAATTGAACAATGGTGATGATCAGGAAAACAACAATGCCCACTACCAGGTTACCGCCGACCACGAAGTTACCAAAGGTGTATACGATCTGACCTGCATCGCCTTGCAGCAGGATAAGTCGCGTTGTCGTAATAGAAAGCGATAAGCGAAACAACGTAGTGATCAAAAGCACGGCCGGAAATGCAGAGAATTCCAGAGGTGTGGTGATGTAGATAGCCAGCATCAATAAGACGACCGCGATACTCATGTTGGTACCGATCAGGACATCCACGAGTGCCGTAGGTAGGGGCAAGATCATCATAAAGACGATAGCCAATAGCATCACGGCAAGCATGATGTCTTTACGCTGCCCGACTTTATTTAGAGTATCGATCAACTTTTTCATTTTATTCAGAATTTAGAGATTGTAGATAACGTCGATGTGCGCGGCGGGCGCCTTCAACATCCTGTTGTTTCCAACGCGCTTGGCTTAGGCAAAACCACAAACCCGCTTTATTTGAATGTTCGGTTTCCAACAAGCTTTCACACAGCTCGATTGAACGTATGTATCGACCTGAATTCAGGCATGCCACTGCTAAGGTTTGGCGAGCTTCTTGATGCTGAGGTTCGATTTCCAGCAGTGCATCAAGCAAGGTAATCGCTTGTTCAGGCTTCTGATATTGAACTTGGAGTGCGGCGTGGATAAGCAACAGCTCTACGTCTTTCTTATGCAACATGGGGATTAAACCTGAATCAGTAGGTTCAACGCCATGGTGAGATAACGTTGGTCCAATTGCGTACTTTGCAGTGTTTCCAACGCCTGAGTGAGCGCATGAGAACCATTTTTCTGCGCCAATTCCTGAAGTCGCTGCTGAGTAGTATCAAACTGTTGACGGTATTTGTCTGGGCGAAGTAGCTCCGAATGCGTCAACTTTGGCTTGGCCAGTGACATCAAGTACTGCTCAGAGGGGCGAAGCTCGTACAGTTTTTCTAGGTGAGCCGCAATGGCTTGACCATCAGGCAACAGCTGAAAACGCTGTGGGAAGTCGTTTTCAACTTGCTCAAGCGAAACGTGAGTAAAGCCTTCAATACCAACGTTTAACGTACTAATGCGACTCATGAACCCGCCACATCTTTATGTAAACGAGCCAGTAGAGCGAACGCTTGCTCAATGGTTGGCAAGGTCACTTCATCCCCTTCGATTTGCGCAGAGAAGACCAGTGTCTGCTCATCCAGCAATCCGGTCTTAATGATGAATGGCCAACCTTGGCCTGCATGGCAAAAACTTAACGCCTTTTTAATCGGCTCGTTCGACTGGTGCCAAGGCAGCGGTTTCGCCAGCATGAGAAACAGACAGTCCTGGTGCTTCTCGATATGCAGAGTGCCGCTTTGTTCGAAGCTCAGTTGAACACGTCCTGCTGACGAGAAGTCGACCGCTTCAAGCCCCATTCCTCGGCAAAAATCATCCACTGACGCATCAACCCAATTCATCGTCCCACATTTCCTCTTCTTCAAAATCAATCGCTTCATCAAGCGCTTTTTGCACAGCTTGTATTAGGTTTTGTCGCTGTTCTTCGTCGTTAAATACAACAATTGGAATATGGCGAACCAGTTTGTGCAGTTCCCTAAAAAAGCTGATTTTTCGCTCAGTGGACGCCAACTCCATAGTATTCGCTATGTTCCATATCTCGGCACTTCCCACCCAGCGCTGTTCAACCAAAGCAATGATGTCTGACATCAAATCAGCAACTTGATAAGCCATAGTTTGCCTGCTGAAGTTTGAACATCTGGTAGAGGTTGCTAACTTGGTCTTGAAGCGTATTCAACGTCTTAAGTTTTTGCATATCGGACATCAGAAGCTGAAGCTTAACGGAGTCAATATTGCTACCTTGAACGCTCAAATCTGCGCTCATGCCCTGCAACATAAAATCGACCGCAGTGGAGACCTCTTTTGCACCAAAACGCTCAACCACATCCTTGTATGCTGCTCCTAAACCTTGGTAGCTGTGGACCGTATCTCGATAGAAACCACGCAATTGGTGCAAGCTGCTAAAGTCTTGCTCTTGGCTGTATTCATCCGCAAAGCTTGAAACACGAATCTCAGTATCAATCTGAGCCCAAGAGTCCGGATTCTGCTCAAAGATCAGAATGGCCTGGTCTATAAGCGCCAATAGGTTCTTACTTTCTGGATTGGCACCGAGGAACTTTTTCACTGCTTGTAACGCGAGGTACTGATGACTCTTCTCCTCAGAGAATCCGTTGAGATACGCCTGTAGCTGAGTAATCGTTGATAAGTTGCCGTTTGCCATTTTGGTAGCAAGGTCTTTGATCTTTTGGTTCTTCTCAAGATCAGGCACTTTTCTTAGGTAATCAGAAACCAGCTCATGCGCTTCATTCACGCGAATGCCGCCATCTTTCACTTTGCGTTTTGTAAGATCTTTTTCTGCTTTTTCTGAACCTAACGCCGTCAGCTCTTCCATCGCATCAAACAGTGACTGAGTTGCATTGTGTACGCGAACACTTTCACCTCGATAATGACCATTCAATGAGGCTCCCGTGCGTGAAGACTCAAGATTACTTCGAATTGGCGCGTCAAATTTATTGCCCGTTAAAATTTGGCCATTGACAGTGCTCATTGATTTGCCCTCCTTTCGTACGATGTGGGCGAATTATAGGAATTGCATTTTTAATCGGCTGTCAAAATCGGACGTGTTTTTTTAGGACGTTTTAAGTTTTCTAAAAACTTTCGACCAATAGTCACTATAAACACGGCGCCATCCTCTCTACTCTCCCAGCATCAGTTATTGCGCATGTTTTATTAAATTGAACGACTTCTCATACATCACCGAAGCTCAACAATCAGCAATCAAGCAAACGCGTTTGATCCAAATCCGCGGTCGTGTGACGCAGGTTACTGGCACCATCATCAAAGCAGTCGTGCCCGGTGTTCGTGTTGGCGAGCTTTGTGAGCTACGTAATCCCGATCAAACCTTGTCGCTGCTTGCAGAAGTGGTCGGTTTTCAACAACACCATGCGTTACTTACGCCGCTGGGCAACATGTTTGGTATTTCCTCCAATACCGAGGTAAGCCCGCTTGGAAAAATGCACGAAGTCGGCGTTGGCGATCACCTGTTAGGGAAAATTCTCGATGGCCTGGGGCGCCCATTCGATGGTTCTCAAAACACCGAACCGAGCGCTTGGTATCCGGTTTATCGCGATGCGCCACCACCAATGCAGAGAAAGCTGATTGAAAAGCCGATTTCTATGGGCGTGCGTTCAATCGACGGGTTGCTGACCTGCGGTGAAGGACAAAGGATGGGTATTTTTGCTGCAGCTGGCGGAGGTAAAAGTACCCTGCTCGCCAAGCTTATTCGCTCTGCCGATGTCGATGTAACCGTGCTTGCCCTCATCGGTGAAAGGGGCCGTGAAGTAAGAGAATTTATCGAGCACGATCTTGGCGAGGAAGGCATGGCAAGGTCAGTACTTGTTGTCGCAACCTCAGACCGACCCGCAATGGAACGTGCCAAAGCGGCGTCCGTCGCGACCTCCATCGCAGAGTACTTCCGCGACCAAGGTAAGCGTGTCCTGCTGCTGATGGATTCGGTAACACGTTTTGCCCGAGCTCAGCGTGAAATCGGCTTGGCAGCTGGCGAGCCACCAACACGTCGAGGCTATCCGCCTTCTGTTTTTGCCGCACTACCAAAACTGATGGAACGTGCAGGTCAATCAGACAAAGGCTCCATCACCGCGCTGTATACCGTGCTTGTGGAAGGTGACGATATGACTGAGCCAGTCGCCGATGAGACGCGTTCCATACTCGATGGCCACATCATTCTTTCTCGCAAACTGGCGGCGATGAACCACTATCCAGCCATTGATGTGCTTCGCTCAGCCAGCCGTGTGATGAACCAAATCGTTGATAAAACTCATCAAGCGTCCGCGGCTCACATGCGTGAAATGCTGGCCAAATATGAAGAAGTCGAGCTGCTGATCAAAATTGGTGAATACCAACAAGGCGCCGACAGTCGCGCGGATATGGCCATCGCACAGGGAGATGATATCCAAGCGTTCTTGCGCCAAGGCACGCACGAGCCAAGTGAACTCGAAGAGACCGTCACGCAGCTGCGTGGGCTTGCAGGCTTATGATCGAGCAATTGCTAGAGATAAAAAGAATTCGTGCCGACCGTGCCGATCGCGCGGTTCAGCAACAAGAATATCGAGTTAACAATGCACGCGCCTCACTCCGAAAGGCGGAACAGTCTGTCGTTGATTATCGTCAATGGCGCGAAGAGGAAGAAGAGCGGCGCTTTGCAAAAGCCAAACAGAAAACCGTCGTTCTAAAAGAACTTGAAATATTACGGCAAGAAATCGCGCTGTTAAGGGAAAGAGAAGCCGATTTAAAACAACGAGCCGCAGAAGAAAAAAAAGCATTGGAACAAGAGAACCAGCGACTCAAGGAAAGAAAGCAAGAAGCTCTGGCCGCCCATAAAACCAAAGAAAAATTCATTCAATTAAACGAACAGGAAGTCGCTGAGCAAGCACGCCAAGTGCAGTATCAAGAAGAGCTCGAACAAGAAGAGTTCCGCAACGTTGTTGTTTCATAGAAGGTAAAGATGCGAGTCAAAAACGATCATCCAAACACAACTGAACGTACGCAACAGGTTCAACAGAAGCCTGTCAACCAAGTCTCAGAAGACCTTGACTCTCGCTTTAATAATGCGCTTAAACCAAAGCAAGCAGAAAGCGAACACGAGTCAGAAACGCTTATTGCCAGTTTACCTCACGTTTTGAAGGATCAGGTATTACCTATTCAGCGTCAGCAGACCAAGCCATCAACCGTGCAGAGTTTGCTGCAAGGCCAACTGCATAAGTTAGATGCAGCAGCTCATAAACTCGACCCCGCGGCAAAAGACGCTTCGGCTATTGTGAACTCGAAAGTTGTCGACTCGAAAACCACATTGTCCGCTCTTGAAAAGAAGGTTAAGCCTGCGGAACACATCGAACTGCGTCATCCAAGTTCAGAGTCGGACGCTAGGCTTCACCCGACGGCTAACCTAAGCCAATCGATAGCGCAAGGCGACATCATCCTGAAAAACGTAGAGTCACACGCGCCCCAGAACAGAACTCAAGACGTAAACGAATTGATTAATAAGTTAGTCGAGAAGATCTACGTGTCTCTTCCTTCAGCAAACGAGAAAGAAGTTCGCCTGCTTCTGAATGAAGGCCAATTAAAAGGGGGCGAGATCTCTATCAAGCAGGACAGTTCTGGCTACAGCGTGCTGATTAAGCAAGAGCACGCTCTTTCGCTGATCAACCAAACAGCCAAACAGGAGCTGACCGAGCGTCTGCAACGTTTAGGCATCGACCAACCGATTCGAATCGCTGTCAGCGAACAGATGAACCAACAACAAGACCAACAACGCTCGCGACAACAACGCAACATTTACGATGAATGGAAGCCTGAGGACGAATGAAGATATTAGATTTCCCAAAGGTCGAGCCTTCAAGCATCGCGCTGAGCAATCAACTGTGTGCAAAACAGTGTCACTTTCAAGATAGCCAAAGCAATAGCTTATCGATCACGCTTGGCCAAAAGCCGGAATTTTCTGGCTATCGTTTAGCGCTACTCATTGGTGGGCAAACCATTCAAATTGATTTTAGTGGCGCGCAATTACAGCAATGGTTGCACGGTATTCTTGACTCGACGGCATTTGAATCACTACCAAACTCACTGCAACTGGCATTGCTCAGTAGCCAGATTGAGCCCTACACCGACATGATTAAGCGATTATTTGGACAACTTCCGGTATTGAGCAAGCTGCAAGTTCATGATCAGCCTATATCAGAAGAAAACGTGTTGATGCTCACCATCAATCGCGATGATGTCTCTCTTAGCCTGTGGGTCCATGAAGGTCGAGATGTGCTGATTGACACTCTGCCACAAGCGCCCTCTTACCTGAGCCAAAACATCGCACTGCCTTTCTGGTTGAGCTTTGGCAAAACACGTTTGGCGCTCAGTCAATTTGAGCAACTGGAACTGGGCGATGTGGTGTTTTTCGATGATTGCTACATCGCGCAACACCAAGTGCTGCTTCAGGTCTCCAATCACAACCTTTGGCGATGCCAACTCGACAATACGACACTCCATATCCAAGAAAAAGAAACCAATATGAACGATATCAACAGCTCTGAAGCACTGACCGACCACCAGCAATTGCCAATTGAACTGACTTTCGATGTTGGTCAGCAAACCATTACTTTAGAACAGCTTAACGCGCTGCAACCGGGTTTTACCTTTGAGCTTAACCAGCCAATTTCTAACCCAGTCACCATGCGAGCAAACGGCAAAATCATTGGTGAATGCGAACTAGTGAACATTAATGAACGCTTGGGTGTCCGCGTTCTCGAACTGTTTGGCGGCAGTCAGGAGCCAGCATGATCCAGTTACCTGATGAACTGAACCTCATTGTTACACTTGCCCTTCTTGCTTTGATTCCTTTCATTGCAATGATGGCGACCTCCTTCGTTAAACTGGCCGTGGTTTTCTCTCTACTAAGAAACGCATTAGGTGTACAACAGATTCCACCCAATATGGCCTTGTACGGATTGGCGATCATTCTGTCGATCTTCATCATGGCACCGGTGGGATTTGAAACCTATGACTACGTTACCCAGCACGAAATCTCACTTGAAGATTCAGAGAGCATCGAAGGTTTAATCGAGAGTGGATTGCAACCGTACCGTGAGTTTTTAAAAAAGCACATCCGTGAAACTGAATCGGTCTTTTTTACCGATGCAGCGAGAACCTTGTGGCCACAAAAGTACGTCGACCGTTTAGAGTCAGACAGCTTATTGTTGTTGCTCCCCGCCTTTACCGTGAGTGAGCTAACTCGAGCGTTTGAGATTGGCTTCTTACTATATCTGCCTTTCATCGCTATCGATCTGATCGTATCAAACATCTTGCTGGCAATGGGCATGATGATGGTCTCACCAATGACCATCTCACTGCCATTCAAGCTGCTACTCTTTGTTTTACTGGACGGTTGGACCAAGCTGACTCACGGCTTAGTGCTCAGTTACGGATAATGAGGTGAGAAGCATGAATCCGGCTGAAATCATCCACTTTACCACTCAGGCCCTAACACTTGTTCTGTTCTTGTCGCTGCCGCCGATTTTGGTTGCGGCACTTGTCGGTACCTTGGTCTCTCTCGTCCAAGCGCTAACACAAGTACAAGAACAGACGTTAGGCTTTGTCGTCAAACTGATCGCCGTCATCATTACCCTCTTTGTTACCACGCAATGGCTGGGCGCCGAGCTACATTCCTTTGCCACGTTGACCTTGGATAAAATCCCGCAAATACGATGAGTTACGATGATTTGCACCAAGCCCTGTTCCTATACAGCTTGACGCTCCCCAGGTTAATGGCTTGCTTTATATTTTTGCCGATCTTAAACAAGCAAATACTGGGTGGCACCTTGGTGAGAAATGGTGTTTTGTGCTCGCTTGCGCTGTTTATCTTCCCAATGATCAACCAACAAGACCTGCCCGCAGACACGGATGGGATTTGGTTGATGGTCATCCTAGGCAAAGAGGTGTTATTGGGTATGCTGATTGGCTTTGTTGCGGCAATCCCTTTTTGGGCTATTGAGGCAACAGGCTTTCTGGTGGATAACCAACGTGGCGCTGCGATGGCAAGTATGTTCAACCCCACTCTCGGCTCTCAATCAACGCCAACGGCTGTGCTATTGACTCAAACCCTAATCACCTTGTTCTTCTCTGGCGGTGGCTTTATCGCCTTTATTTATGCGCTGTATAACAGCTATACGTCGTGGCCTCTTATCAGATTTTTCCCAACCGTCACTGAGGAATGGGTACACTTTTTCTACGCGCAGTTCGAGCAACTTATGTGGCTTGGCGTTTTGATGTCCGCGCCTTTGGTTTTAGCCATGTTCCTTGCCGAGTTTGGACTCGCGCTGGTTAGCAGATTCGCCCCACAACTGAACGTTTTCTCTTTAGCCATGCCGATCAAAAGTGCCATTGCTAGCGTGCTATTGATTGTTTATGTGGCATTGATGATGAATCACTTTCAAGCCCTTTTCTCTGAAATCGTGCTGTTCAAAAAACAGCTCAATACCATTTGGTAATAACAGACAGGAAGAGCAATGAGCGGAGAAAAAACCGAACTCCCCACCCCGAAGAAACTTCGGGATACCCGGCAAAAAGGGCAAGTCGCCAAAAGTCAGGAAATCGTCTCATCGGCGTTAATCCTAGCCTTGATTGCCGTCTTGTTTGCTTTTGCTGACTACTATATGTCGCACATCTCCGCCCTTCTTTTACTGCCGAGTGAGTTGGCTTATCAGGGGTTTCAGGATGCGTTGATTGACGTTGCTATCGCCATCGCCAAAGAAATGGTTTACCTACTGGCACCGATTCTCGTCGTAGCAGCCTTAATTGCCATCATGTCGAACATGGGGCAATTCGGCTTGCTGTTTAGTGGTGAATCCGTCAAACCAGATATCAAAAAGATCAACCCTGTCGAAGGGGCGAAAAGAATTTTCTCGCTAAAGAGCATCATTGAGTTTATTAAATCGATTCTTAAAGTTTCGCTCCTTTCCTGCATTATTTGGGTCACGCTGCGAGGTAACTTAAACACACTACTGCAAATCCCAACGTGTGGATTAGAGTGTGTGCCGACCATCACCGGCGTATTGGTTAAACAACTCATGATGATCTCTTCCGTTGGATTTATTGTGATTGCAGCCGCCGACTACGCATACCAAAAGTTCGACCACACCAAGCAACTGAAAATGACTAAAGACGAAGTCAAACGCGAATATAAAGAGATGGAAGGCAGCCCTGAAATCAAGAGTAAACGTCGTCAGTTGCACCAAGAGCTACAAGCTTCGAACCAAAGAGATAACGTTAAACGTTCGAATGTTTTAGTCACGAACCCAACCCACATCGCGATTGGTTTGTACTATAAAAAGGGCGAAACGCCGCTGCCTGTGATTACCTTTAAAGAAACCGATGCGATGGCAAAACGTATGATCGCGATAGCCCATGAAGAAGGCATTCCTGTGATGCAAAAGGTACCGCTCGCACGTGCCCTTTTTGCCGATGGTCAGCTAAACCAATACATACCTGGCGATCTTATTGAAGCCACTGCCGAGATCCTGCGTTGGGTTGCTTCTCTTGAGCAGTCTGAGGAATCGCAAGTATAACGCTCTCCTAATCATGGCAGATAATGCAGTTCAATATTAGGTCATGGCCTCGTTCAGTAAATTTATTGCGAGAGAGAATCTTATCGCTCACATTGATTCGTTCGATAAACGATTTCTAGATGCCAGCTAGAGAGAATCAACTGCGGTTATTCTGGCGAATTCGCGTGACCGTTTTTAGTAGCAAGACGCCTTATTCAAGATATACCCTCACACAAACTTGGTGAGTTGCTTCGCAATCGAAATATTGAAAACGACGGCATATCCCACCGTGCGTTAGCTGATGCATAGGTAACGACAAAGTTGTGGGTGCTAATGGTAGAAGATCTTGAGCAAGACGGTATTACCACGCCAAGTCCTTAATTTATGCAGGAAATTATTATCACAGCAAAAGGAAAAGTGGATCAGTTGCTTGCTAGCAATTGCGCTTAAACCACAAGCAGGTAACGCACAATAATACGGTCGTCACCTGCTCGTGTAATTTCGGTCAAAGTGTTTATACAGCAATCATATTAGGCGGCATGCCTGATGGCTGAGTGTTTTCTGGATTTGGTTCCACATCAGAAATTGCAGCCTTTTTTTCGATCATGTCCTGAATAAAGTATTCAGTCCACGATTCTAACGCAGCTACGTTAAGCATCGAAATCGGCTGTTGAGACCATAAAACTGCTCGATTTTCTCTATGCGACACGATATGAGCAGGCCAGTATTCCCCATACATATTGTTCTTTGCTAGTTGTTCCGATACTGAGCTTATCTCACCAAGATCTGCATACAGTATTATCAACTCTTCATTCTGATGCGTGAACTGGATTTGATATTCTTGGTCGATCAGTAGGCTATAAATATCATCTTGAGCGAATGAACTCTCGATACCATTCTTTTCAAATAACTGTGTCACAAGATAATCGAATGTGGTTATCATTAGTGGTTAAACTCCTAGTTAACGATATTGAACATCCCCAAATGAAAGAATCCTAATAAATTACTTTTGATTAACATAACGTGAAGTTATCCTTTCCCAATCTACTGGCTTTTCAGCGATCAACCATTCAGCTTTCTCGTTAATAGATGAAACGGATGCCGCTTGTGTTGGGTCTTTTAATGCTGTCTTCCCATCATCAACCCTTTTTTTCTGATACCAAGAGATAAATTCACTACTCTTTCTTATAAGGGTATTTATTTCTTTATTAATTTCCTTCCGATCCTCTGGTTTAAATTGATCCATTATTTTGATATCTAATTTTGTTTTAGATTCTGACTTGGGTAGGTACTTAGATATTTCAGGTAGCACTGTGCGGAATTCAAATAATATCGCCATGTCCTTATCGCTTCCCGTTGTCGCGTTGTTAATGGTCTTTTTTGACACTCCACCACCAGTTTGGAAATACGCGGCTACATTCTTAGCAAGGCTCTCTGAATAAGTTGAAGATGCCTTCAAATGGGACGCAAGCTTTTGTTTGACATATCTAGAGTCGCTGCTGTTCTCCAAAATCGTCAACATTTGGAAGGGCTTGGTTCTAGGCAAAATTCCCCATGAATTTTTAACTTCAGGGTCTGTTAACCCTTCTCTAACTGTTGTTCTAATTCCTTCACTCGCTGGGTCCCATTCATTAATGTGAAGACCATATTTTTTCGCTAAATCAGCGGTCTTTGTATAAATTGATGCTAGATAAGCAAATACATTCTGGGCTGTCCTTGCATCATGTAATTCTACACCTTCAGCTTTAGCTGTCTCTAAAAATGCTTCTCTTAATCCCGGCTGATACCAGGAAGCAGCCTCTAGAAGCCTTAATTCATCTGACGAACCTGTCCCAAAGTCTTTAGCTCTCACCGCTATAGTTGCCTGTTGTCCACTCTGCGTGATACCTATCGTCTGGACCGCGGAATCTTTCGTCGCGCCGTTACCACTAGCAATCAGATGGTTAGGGTTCGCGATAGCTAAAGTAAAACGATTATTTTCACTTGTTATATTTTTCAGTGGGGCATGATTATTTGATGAGTTAATATGAGCTGTGAATACGTCAGCCAACCAAAGTATCGCCTCATTACGGCTACTGATCGCCTCTTGATCTCGAATTTCACTGGGGTAGGTAATCAGCTCAAGCGTATATGTGTTGAATTTATCAATACCTATGATGTCTTTTACTTCCTTTGGATTTTCATATTTTCCTTGTTTCATGTCTTTCGTTAACATGAATAGGGGCTTTTTATTTGAATCATGGACATAGCCAAACTCAGGTGATGCTGATTCAGGTAAAGTGACTACCAGCCCTGTTAACTCATTCTCTATACCAATAGACGCAGTTTCGAAGTGCTTTTCAAATGGTGGCACAACGGCCGCCTTTTGTAGAATACGTGAATTGATCGGTGCTGCGGCTGTTGTAGTACCGCCACTAAGCGGCTGCTGTATTGAATTACGGATGGCATCTGACGTTATTTGCGGACTCGCACTTAAACCACCTAGTCGGCTTTGATTTTGTGGTTGGCTGACTGGCGTAGAATTGATCGGTTGGCTACTTGGATTTACATTATTAACATTTGGCATAATTATCTACTTTTTATTGGTTTCTCTAGATATATTAAGATTAATCAAGTGAACAGAGGTCGTATGTCGGACGTGGTCGTTTTTTTATAAACTTTTTTGCCAAAAGACATTGAGGTCTCTATTCACCACGGACTCATCCGGCAATGAAAAATTGAGTACGACAGTGGCGTTATCTGCGTCTAACGAGAACGACGCAACGCCGATGAATTAAGAGGCCAGTAGTTTGGAAGGCAATATCCCTCCCTTAGGCTGCTTGGTTGGTGACAAAGGGAACATGACCACCATACGGTTTTCATAATTGAAAATAGTGGTGTAATGCATACCGTCTTCGCCAACCAAGTTACATTGACCATTCAAAAGCTGCCATTGCCCGTCAGATAACCAGTTATTTATGATTTCTTCTTTATTCATTGTGACGAGCCCCTTTCGTATTGAGTAATCAAAACAATAAGCGTAAGGGCATTCGCCATATATCACTTTTGGTCAGAAGTTTTTAGGGCACCTTTTATCGGCTAGCGCTCACGGCTTTCAGTTGCATGCTAGTGAGAGGAAATTAATGCTGAATCTAAATAGCTGTTCCTAATAGTAGATCTCAAAGATAAGAGAAACTCAGTCCGCTTTGTGCGATCTGATCAATCGCCAAACCGAAACATACCGACAAAAGGACTGAGTGATGGCCATCATAGCACCGATACCTCGTGGC
>NZ_FIZY01000061.1 GCF_900060185.1 Grimontia marina
ACAAAGCACACAAGGTTTATCCCTACCTGCTGCGTGATATCGATGTCACTTATCCAAACCAAGCTTGGGCGATTGACATCACGTACATCCCCATGGCGAAGGGGTTCCTGTATCTGGTGGCCATTATCGACTGGTATAGCCGCAAAGTACTGGCTTGGCGCTTGTCGAATACGATGGATACAAGCTTTTGCATTGAGGCTCTCGAAGACGCACTGCAACACTACGGGCCGCCCGATATCTTCAATTCAGATCAAGGCAGCCAGTTTACTAGCGCTGAGTTTACTCAGAGATTAATCGACCATGATGTACGGATAAGCATGGATGGGAAAGGACGCTGGGTCGACAACGTGTTCATCGAGCGATTATGGCGTAGCTTGAAATATGAGGAGGTTTACTTAAAAGCCTATACCACCCCCCGAGAAGCTGAACTTGAAATCGGCCACTACATGGTGTTCTATAACGAAGAGCGTAACCATCAGGGACTCAATGACCTTACTCCTGATGAAGCCTACTTCGGCAGGCAAAGATACGCAGCATGAGCGGGATCAAACACTTAAAAAATTAGCTTGTGTGTCCAACCAATGGGGTCCACTTCTAACTGTACCAGTTGCCATGCGAAACATCCCTCTTGCATTCAAATTGCATAACTATAAGTAAAATCAACCTGTGCGATCACGTTACTCAGGAGTAAATGATGCAGTATGTTTTTACTTCAATTCCCACTCTAGTAGAAAGATTTAGACAGTCAAGCCTATGAGCCCTCATATAACAACATTTTAATAAAAATGGCTATTGTTCTGGCAGAAGGATGATAGGGGTATCATTTTTGTAAACAGGGTTTCATTAATTGGTCTAAAGTTTACTCAATAAGAGATTGATATATGGGGTTGATTTGCGACTCCATCAATGGATATATGTTTCATGGGTATTAGAGGTGAGCGTACTTCAAATAATATTCCCTTCAAAACTAGTAATTTGTCACTAAAATGCCCACTTGTGAATTGGTGTGTTGATACACCAATAAGCTTATATTTCCATTTGTGATGCCAAATCGCTAAACATTCATCTCAGAAATTAAGTTTTCATCTTTCGAGACGATTTTATAAAAGTGAGACTGAATAAAATTGACTTTCCTTGTATGGAAAATCTGACACTTGGGTTTTGCTAAATGCCAGATATTGAACTGAAATTGAATGGATATAACCTCGGTCTGGTTTTGATGGGCATGATCACTGCTAATTGTGTGGAGAAATAGCAGGCGATTGTGAACGGCCCGTAGCAATGAAACGGTTGCTGGAATACAATCTGTGGATTACGTTTTAAATAGTGGTAGAGATTCTTGTGTTTGATGTCTCAATCTATGATTCTGACGTATAAATAATTGTTTTATAAGAAACACTTGAGCTACCTTAAAGATTGTAATCCCTTATGAGCAAATTGTACGAATGGATAGTTCCGGATTCTGATGTAAAGGAAGCGGAAGAAACCAAGGTAAAACCACCATCATTATACAAAGTGGTATTGAATAATGATGATTACACCCCCATGGAGTTTGTAGTGGAGGTGTTGCAGCGGTTTTTTTCAATGGACATAGAGAAAGCAACACAGCTGATGCTTACGGTGCACTACGAAGGTAAAGCTGTTTGTGGCGTATTCACTGCGGAAGTTGCCGAGATGAAAGTCGCACAAGTAATGATGCATGCGAAAGAACATCAACACCCACTGCTGTGCACCATGGAGAAAGCCTAAGTCATAACCCTGGTTTTTCTCCGGCACGCCGTAATGTGGTATTTGAGGGAGGTGCCTTATGCTAAATAAAGAACTCGAAGCAAGCCTTAATGGGGCATTTGCAAGAGCACGTGAAAAACGTCATGAGTTCATGACTGTTGAACATCTGCTACTGGCGCTTCTGGAAAACGTCGCGGCTCGAGAAGCATTACTCGCCTGCCGTGCGGATCTCGATGCTCTGCGTACAGAGCTGGAAGCATTCATTGAACAAACCACTCCACTTATCCCTGTAGACGACGATAACCGAGAAACTCAACCAACCTTGAGCTTCCAGCGTGTCCTTCAACGTGCTGTTTTCCACGTGCAGTCTTCAGGTCGTAGTGAAGTCAGTGGTGCGAACGTATTGGTCGCGATTTTCAGCGAGCAGGAATCGCATGCAGCTTACCTTCTCAAGAAAAATGACATCAGCCGTTTGGATGTTGTTAACTTCATCTCACATGGCACAACCAAATCTTCCAGCAGCGATGAAGAATTGCCAGGGGCGGATTTGTCGTCTGACGAAACTGCCGTTGAAGGCGGGGAAGAGCGGCTCGAGAATTTTGCAACCAACTTAAATCAGTTGGCGCGTGTTGGTGGTATAGATCCATTGATTGGTCGCGACAAAGAATTGGAGCGCACCATTCAGGTGTTGTGTCGTCGTCGTAAGAACAACCCTCTGCTGGTGGGTGAGGCTGGCGTTGGTAAAACAGCTATCGCAGAAGGCCTGGCCTGGCGTATCGTAGAGGGTCAGGTTCCTGAGATTATTCAGAATTGCGTGATCTACTCCTTGGACATTGGTTCGCTGCTTGCTGGTACCAAGTATCGTGGTGATTTCGAGAAGCGCTTCAAGAACATACTTAAGCAGCTAGAAAAAGAAGACCACGCAGTACTTTTCATTGACGAAATCCACACCATCATTGGTGCAGGTGCAGCTTCCGGTGGACAGGTCGACGCCGCGAACTTGATTAAACCTTTGCTGTCGAGCGGTAAACTCCGTTGTATTGGTTCAACGACGTATCAGGAATACAGCAGCATCTTTGAGAAAGAGCGTGCATTGGCACGTCGCTTCCAGAAGATCGATGTGATTGAGCCATCTTTGGATGACACCACCAAGATTCTGATGGGCCTGAAACCCAAATACGAAGCTCACCACGAAGTGCGTTATACCAACAAAGCGATCCGTGCAGCGGTTGAGCTTTCGGCCAAGTATATCAACGAGCGTCATTTGCCAGATAAAGCGATTGATGTCATCGATGAAGCTGGTGCTCGCTGTCGTTTGGCTCCGGCCAGTAAGCGTAAGAAAACGGTTGGTGTGGGTGATATTGAGGCCATGATTGCTAAGATGGCACGCATTCCAGAGAAATCCGTGTCTTCAACCGACCGTGATGTTCTACAGTCGCTTGATCAGAAACTCAAGATGCTGGTCTTTGGCCAGGATGATGCAATCAGTGCGTTGTGCGAAGCGATTAAACTTAGCCGTGCAGGTCTTGGTGAAGAAAACAAACCGGTGGGTTCATTCCTGTTTGCTGGTCCTACTGGTGTAGGTAAAACCGAAGTTACAGTGCAGCTTGCCCGTGCAATGGGTATCGAACTTCAGCGCTTTGATATGTCTGAGTACATGGAGCGTCACACCGTCAGCCGTTTGATAGGTGCACCTCCGGGTTATGTTGGCTACGATCAGGGCGGTTTGTTGACTGACGCGGTTATCAAGCATCCACACTGTGTGGTGCTGCTGGATGAGATTGAAAAAGCTCACCCAGACGTCTTTAACCTGCTGCTGCAGGTGATGGATAATGGTACGCTGACCGACAACAATGGTCGTAAAGCAGATTTCCGTAACGTGATTCTTGTAATGACGACCAATGCCGGTGTGACTGAAACGGTACGCAAGTCTATTGGTCTGATCCAACAAGACCACAGCCATGATGCAATGTCGGAAATCAAGAAGGTATTTTCACCTGAATTCCGTAACCGCCTCGATAACATCATTTGGTTCAACCATCTTGATAAGAGCATTATTCTTCAGGTGGTGGATAAGTTCATCGTGGAACTACAGGCTCAATTGGATGCCCGTGGCGTGTCGCTGGAAGTGACCGACAAGGCCAAGTTCTGGCTGTCAGAAAAAGGTTACGATAAAGCGATGGGAGCACGTCCAATGGCGCGAGTCATGCAGGAGCATGTGAAAAAGAACTTGGCGAACGAACTGCTGTTTGGCTGTTTGGTCAATGGCGGAACGGTTAAAGTTGGCGTGAAGAATGACAAACTGACGTTCAGCTTCAGCGACGAAATGGAGCCAGCCTAAATATCAAACCGGACGCATTAGAGTCCGGTTTTGTAAAACGACAAAAACCCGGCGATTGCCGGGTTTTTTGTGTTCGCGAGACGTGAGGATTAGCGCGCGCGGAAGATGATGCGACCTTTAGACAGGTCGTAAGGCGTCATCTCAACGGTAACTTTGTCACCGGTCAGGATACGGATGTAGTTTTTACGCATCTTACCTGAGATGTGTGCAGTTACTACGTGGCCGTTCTCGAGTTCTACGCGGAACATAGTGTTTGGCAGGGTATCCAGAACGGTACCTTGCATTTCAATTACGTCTTCTTTTGCCATTTAATCCTCTTGGGCTACCGATCAGCCAATTTTTGACCGGCAGATAATGCCTTGATTGATTGAGTCTGTAAAGTTTAGGGGCGGAATTTTACCCCTTTGCATCCATACTGACCAGCAAAAATCGGCTATTGGTTAAGGTTTATGCATTTTTATGCCGGTTGGGTTGAAGAAAACCGAGAGGTAAACACGCCAGGAACTCTGTTGCCTAAAACTGCTCGCCATCTATCCAACTGCCGGCCACATAACGCTGGTGAGGTTTGAACTTTTGTTTGTAGTTCATCGCACTACAAGCATCGATTTGAAATCCAAGGTATAACCAAGGGATATCGCTTTTCCGGGCCTGTTCAATTTGCGCCAGAACACAGAGCGATCCCAATGACCAAGCGTGGGCGGGTTCAAAGAAACTGTAAATAGCACTATATCCGTGTTCTAACAAATCGGTGACGGCAATGGCGATAAGCTTTTCGTCCTCATAGAGGTGGAGGTATTTGGAGGTCTGCCAGTCGCTCTTCACAAAAGAACGAAAGTCCTCCTTGTTCGCCGGGTACATAGAGCCACTGCGGTGACGGGCTGAAATGTAGCGTTCGTAAAGAGAGAACCAATTCGTATCCATCTTGTCCTTAAATTCGACAGTAAGACGCTTCAGTTGGCTCAGGTGACGTTTTTGGCTTCTCGATGGAATAAATCCGTGTGTATCAACCCGAAGGGAGTGACAAGCTGTACAGGCGTTACAGTAAGGTCTGTAAATGTTGTTCCCGCTCCGGCGAAAACCGCTTTGCACGAGAAACCCATAGCCACTGTCGGTGTGAAGTTCGGGGTCGAGAACCACCGCAACCGACTCTTCATGACCGGCCAGATAGCTACATGCGGATGGAGCCATCACACCAATTCTTATCGATTGGCTAGACATGGTTGACGTCAATCCATTGTGAGCGGAACAGAGAAGCGTCAGTGATCTGGAGTTTCAGTTCACTGAGTAGCTGAGTAAAATCATGCCTCTGAACAGGTTCTGCGCCTAACGAAGCGAGGTGATCTGTCATCATCTGACAATCAATCAACTTCCCCCCGTGGTGCTGGAAATGCTCACAGAAATACCAAAGCGCTGTTTTTGATGCGTTGGTTTTCAGCGAGAACATGGATTCACCGCAGAAGAGTGAACCGACATTGACGCCGTACAAACCCCCAATCAACTCATCTTCCTGCCATACCTCGACACTATGAGCCGAACCAAGTTGGTGGAGGCGGATATAGGCTTCGCGCATTTCTGGTGTAATCCACACCTGGTTTTCGCCCCGGATTAGCGCGCAATGCTGAATGACCTGTTCAAACGCCCGGTTGATGGAAACCCGGTAGCCTTGTTTGCGCACATACTTTTTGAGGCTCCGGCTTGGCACAAAAGCAATGGGATCAATCACTGCCCGTTCCGCTGGTGACCACCAGAGCAACGGTTCATCTTCACCAAACCAAGGGAAGATGCCTTTTGAATACGCTACACGCAATCTTTCTGGCGATAGATCTCCGCCAATAGCCAACAAGCCATCGGGTTCTTCCAGTGCCGATGAAACGGGAGGGAAAAAGTCGGGGTTGTTGTCATCCAGTGGCGGCAAATAGATGGTCATATCACTTCTTTAAGGTAAAAAAAGGGAGCTAAGCTCCCTTTAGTTTAAACAGGTTATTGAATTCGTTGAAGCAGTTGGCTGTATCGACCGCCTGCTTCTTTCAGGGTTTGGTGAGAGCCCTGTTCGATAATTCGCCCTTCATCCATTAAACACACCTTGTCCATTTCGGTCAGCCCCACCAGACGGTGTGTAATAAACAATACGGTTTTCTCTTTGGTATGGTCGAGCAGCAAAGACAGGATTTGTCGCTCTGTTTTTACATCCAAACCTTCCGTAGGCTCATCCAGAAGCAGGATAGGCGCGTCTCGCAGCAGTGCTCTTGCAATGCCAAGGCGACGTCTCTCACCACCGGATAGCTGGCGACCGCCATCTCCTAGCCAGGTGTCTAGTCCCGGACCCTCCAGCAAAGCAGACAGACCAACTTGCTCGATGACGGAAGTTAGTTCTTCGTCCGATGCGTTGGGCTTCGCCATGTAGAGGTTGTGACGCACTGCGCCGTTGAACACATCAACGCGCTGGCTGACGACAGCAATGGAGCTTCTCAGAGCTGACTCACGCCAAGTATCCAAAGCGACGCCATCAATACAGATACTGCCTGATGATGGATCCCACGCACGGGTAATCAACTGTAGCAGGGTGGATTTACCGCAACCGGTTCGACCCAATAGCGCCACTTTTTCACCGACTTTCACGGACAGTGAAATGCCATTTACCGCTGGTTTTTCTGATCCGTGGTATGAGAAGGTCACATCATTGAAAGTGATATCTCCTTTGGCTGTGTTGTTGTGACCCATGGGATCAAACGGTGTTTCCGGCTCTGCCTCAATGATTTCGTTTAGACGCTTCGCTGATGTCATTGTCTGGCTCAGGTACTGGAATGCTCCGGCTACAGGCATCATCAATTCGAAGCTTGCCATAGTGGCAAATGCAACCATAGCGACATAAGGATTAGGCAGTTCGCCACCAATGCCATCAGCGGCCAACCAAAGCATAAATACCAGTGTCAGGCCATTGGCTGCCAGCAATACGCCATTTGCCAGGCCTGTAATACGCGCCATCTGTCTTTGTGATGACAAAAGACTTTGCTCTGCTTCTACTGCCGCGTCGCGATAACGATCAGCGGCGCCGAAGATTTGCAGTTCGGCATGACCCTGTAGCCAGTCGAGCAAAGAAATACGCAGTTGCGACTTGGATTGAGTGATTTCAATGCCATGTGACCTACCAAGGTGGTAGAACACCACAGGCAGCACCAACATTAGTGACAGCAAGATGCCACCAAGTGTGAGACCGATAACTGGATCAAACCAATACAGGAAACCACTAATACTCAAAATGCCCAGCACTCCGACAATCAGCGGGCTGACCAGACGAAGATAAACATGATCCATCGCATCCACATCCGCCACCAGACGGTTAAGGATATCGGCATCGCGCAGGTTTCCGACTTTACCTGGGATAAGTGGCGTCAGTTTCTCGAAGAAGAAGATCCGAAGGTCTGCCAGCAGCTTGAAGGTGGCATTGTGACTGACAACGCGCTCGCCCCAACGGCCAGCTGTTCTTGCGATAGAAAAGCCGCGCACACCTGCAGCTGGCAGCATGTAATTGAAGTTTGCTGTCGCCAGCAGGCCTGCGACTGCAGAAGCAGCAATGAACCAACCTGACAGGGTAAGCAAACCAATTGCAGCAGCCAGTGTCGCGAAAGATAACAGCATGCCAAGCGACAAGCCGAACCAGTGCTTTTTGTATAGTTTCAGGAAAGGAATCAAATCACGCATCGAGATCGCTCCTGTCAACAGCCTGGATCATCTCGGCGAAGACCCCTTCATGTTTCAGTTGTTCGAAGGTGCCTTGTTGCACCAGTTTACCCAGTTGCATCACCAGAATGTTGTCACATCCGCCCAAATGGTCGATGCGGTGGCTGACCAACAAAGAGGTGGTGTCTTTAGTGGCATGGTCGAGGCTTTCCATCACTAAACGTTCGCTGGACGCATCAAGGCTTGCTGTTGGCTCATCAAGCACCCAGAAGCGGCCTTCCTGAAGCAAAGCTCTGGCAACCGCGATGCGTTGTGCCTGTCCGACAGACAACCCAGATGCACGATCACCGACCGAGTGTTCCAGACCCTTCTCGAGTCGCTGGATAAACTCGTCAGCATAAGCGGCCCTGGTTACGCGTTGAATTTGCTCATTGGTTGCCATAGGAGCGGCTAGACATACATTGTCTTTCACCGAGCCGTGGAATAACTGTGGGTTCTGGCCCACCCAGCTTACCTGCTTGCGCCAGTAAGCTAAATCTACATTTTTTAGCTCCATACCATTCACGGATAGGCTGCCACGGTATGGTAAAAAGCCGAGAATCGCGTTAATTAAGCTGGTTTTACCTGTGCCACTTTGGCCAACAAGCGCGACCTTTTGACCTTCCCGAATCTCAAAGCTGATAGGGCCGGCGAGAACAACACCATCAGGGCTAAGAACTTCGAGATCGGTAGCCTTGATACTGATCGCTTCATCAGACACTTTTGCACTGCCCGACGCTTGGTGTTCTGGCGTCGAGTCGAGGAAATTGACAATGGATTCTGTAGCACCAATCGCTTGCGCTTTTGCGTGATAGAAAGTGCCCAGATCGCGCAGAGGCTGGTAAAACTCAGGGGCCAGAACCAGAACAAAAATGCCAGTAAAAAGGCTAATGCCGATACCGTAATGGCCGAAGTTCAGTTCTCCAATGTAACTGAAACCGAAATACACCGCGGTGATCGCAATAGATAGAGCGGTGAAAAACTCCAGCACAGCGGACGAGAGGAATGCCAGTCGCAGCACTTCCATGGTGCGTTTACGGAAGTCTTCTGAAGCGACGCGAAGGTGATTGCTTTCCGCTTCTGCCTGATCGAACAGGCGAATGGTAGAAAGGCCACGGAGGCGATCGTAGAAGTAACCAGAAAGTCGCTGTAGCGCTTTAAAATTGCGTCGGTTGGCATCAGCTGCCCCCATTCCTACCAGAGCCATGAAAAATGGCACCAATGGTGCGGTTACTAGGAAAATCAAGCCAGCCGCCCAGTTCAAAGGGAATACTGCAATCAGAATGATAAAGGGAATCAGAACAGCAATGGCCATTTGTGGCAGGTAGCGGGCAAAGAAGTCCTGCATCTCCTCAACTTGTTCGAGGATCAGGCTGGCCCATGTGCCTGCTGGTCTGCCCTGAATCGTTGCAGGACCCAGTTCATGGAGCTTATCGAGGATCAGTTTGCGGATATGAAGACGTACGGCTTCGCCTGCTCGGTAGCCGGCTTGCTCTTTACCCCAACTGCATAGGGCACGAATACACACAACGATACCAAGTGCGACAAAAGAGAGCCAAAGTTCGGATTTGTCGGCTTTCTCAATGATTAAGTCGTGGAGAATATTGGCGAGCAAAGCTGCTTGGGCAACAAGGAAAAGACCGGACAAGAAAGCCAGTCCGATGGCTGCCATCAGCCAGGTTTTGCCAAGCTTGCTTTGCCCATTGAGCCATTGGGAGAGCGATCGCTGTTTCTTTTTATCCATAGTACTTCATTGGTATTTTTATGTTACCGATACGATGAGCCTAGCAGGAGCGATCCCTGTGGTTAATATCGGTCTTTGGAAGGCTGAAATGGCAAAATGTTAGGCCCGCATATCAACGGGCCCTAACAGGGATGAATTACTGGGATTTAGCTTGTGCGTCAAGGAAACGCTCAGCATCCAGTGCTGCCATGCAACCTGTACCAGCAGAAGTGATTGCCTGGCGGTAGATATGGTCCATCACATCACCTGCAGCGAATACGCCTTCTACACTGGTTTGCGTCGCGTTACCTTCAAGGCCAGATTGCACTTTGATGTAGCCATTGTGCATGTCCAGTTGGCCTTCGAAAATGCCAGTGTTAGGCTTATGGCCAATAGCAACGAACAGGCCCATCACGTCCAGCTCTTCAGTTGTATCTGACTGAGTGTCTTTAATTCGAACACCAGTCACACCCATGTCATCGCCCAGCACTTCATCTAAAACGCGGTCAGTGTGCAGAACGATATTACCGTTCTCAACTTTATCCATCAGGCGGTTAACCAGAATTTTCTCTGCACGGAAGCTGTCGCGACGGTGGATCAGGTGAACTTCTGAAGCGATGTTAGACAGGTAAAGTGCTTCTTCAACAGCCGTGTTACCGCCGCCAATGACTGCCACTTTTTGGTTACGGTAGAAGAAACCGTCACAAGTTGCACACGCTGATACGCCACGTCCTTTGAAGTTTTCCTCTGATTCCATGCCCAGATACTGAGCAGATGCACCCGTTGCAATGATCAGTGCATCACAGGTGTATTCGCCATTGTCGCCTTTCAGGCGGAAAGGGCGCTGGGTCAGATCCGTTTCGTTGATGTGATCGAAGATGATTTCAGTATCAAACTTCTCAGCGTGCTCTTTCATGCGCTCCATCAGTGCTGGGCCAGTTAGACCTTCAGCATCACCCGGCCAGTTCTCAACCTCTGTCGTGGTCGTTAGCTGACCGCCCTGTTGCAGACCAGTCACCATGACAGGGTTCAGGTTAGCGCGCGCCGCGTAAACTGCAGCGGTGTAGCCAGCAGGGCCAGAACCTAAGATTAGAAGGCTTGCATGCTTTACGTTGCTCATTATTTCTCCGGGTGGATTTAGTGTTATGCAATAGTACCGATTGTAGGGAAATTGTAGAGTTAAAGAAAGGGCACCATGCGGTGCCCTTTATCGAAAAATGTTATCTGTTATTACGCTTGAGTTAGGCCAGTGTCGCCTTTGCGTCGACATATTCCAGATCAAATGCTTCCGCCACTTCACGGATGGTGACTTTACCGTCAATCACGTTGAGACCGTTCAGCAGGTTTTGATCAGAAAGCAGCGCGTCACGATAACCAAAGTTTGCCAGTTTCACGATGTAAGGGAGAGTGGCGTTGTTTAGCGCAAAAGTAGAGGTACGTGCAACAGCACCAGGCATGTTTGCCACACAGTAGTGAACCACGTCGTCGACAATATACGTTGGGTCGGCATGTGTTGTTGCTTTCGAGGTTTCGAAACAGCCACCTTGGTCGATAGCAACATCGACGACTGCTGCGCCTGCTTTCATGCGTTTGATGTGTTCAGCATTTACCAATTTTGGTGCTGCTGCACCAGGGATAAGTACTGCTCCGATGACCAAATCTGCGGCGAGAACGTGTTTTTCAAGAATTTCTTCTGTTGAGTATAAAACTTTTGCGCGTCCCTGAAACTCTTCGTCCAATGCACGAAGTGTGTCGATGTTGCGGTCTAAAATTGTGACATCTGCCCGCATTCCAACAGCCATTCGAGCTGCATTGGAACCGACCACACCGCCGCCTAACACCACGATTTTAGCGGGTTCAACGCCTGGAACACCACCCAGCAGCATACCGGCACCGCCGCGCGATTTTTCCAACGCCTGTGCACCTGCCTGAATAGACATTCGTCCTGCGACCTCTGACATCGGCGCCAAAAGTGGCAATCTACCCTTAGAATCTGTTACGGTTTCATAGGCTATACAGACAGCTTTGCTCTTGATAAGGTCTTGTGTCTGTGGAAAATCTGGTGCAAGGTGCAAATAGGTAAACAAAATTTGCCCTTCGCGAAGCATGGCACGTTCAACTGCCTGCGGCTCTTTAACTTTGACAATCATTTCAGCAGCTGCGAAGACATCTTCTGCAGTTGGAAGAATAGAAGCACCAGCCTTGATGTAGTCATCATCGCTGAAGCCGATACCCGCGCCTGCCTGGGACTGGACGTGAACAGTGTGGCCGTGGGATATCAGCTCGCGGACGCTGGCAGGGACCATGCCTACACGGTACTCGTGGTTTTTGATTTCTTTAGGTACACCAATGATCATCCTAAGTCCTCGCTTCTTTATAGAGTTATTGGCTGTTGTTTTGTGGTATTGTTGTATTTAGGGCTAGTATAGTTCGCCAAAAGCCGGATTTGATGCTAAATATATAAGATATGTTAAAAAAAATGGCATTTAACGTTGCAAGGAAGTAAAAAGGTGGAATAAAAAATGGTTGAAGCCAAAAAGAAACCCTCCAAGGAATTGGATCGCATTGACAGGAATATTCTTAATGAACTTCAGAAGGATGGACGTGTTTCAAACGTTGAACTTTCGAAGCGGGTAGGACTGTCGCCAACCCCATGTCTTGAGCGTGTTCGTCGCCTTGAGCGACAAGGGTATATCTCCGGGTATACCGCGTTATTGAACCCTCAATTTCTCGATGCGTCGCTGTTGGTATTTGTAGAGATTACTCTGAACCGTGGTGCTCCTGATGTGTTCGAACAGTTTAACAAGGCCGTTCAACAGCTTGAAGATATTCAGGAATGTCATCTGGTTTCCGGTGATTTCGACTACTTGTTGAAAACGCGCGTATCAGATATGTCTGCTTACCGTAAGCTGCTGGGTGAAACCCTGCTGCGTCTTCCTGGTGTTAACGACACCCGAACCTATGTGGTGATGGAAGAGGTGAAACAAACAAATCATCTGGTAATAAAAACGCGTTAACATACTCACAGCCCTCGGACAAAGAGGATTGAGATAAGTGTTATATTCTACAAACCGAGTAGCTTGCTGCTCGGTTTGTTTTTTTGTTTGGTGTACACTTTTGCAAAAGCAAGGGTTGTTAACCCAGTATTTGACCGTTATTGAAGAGTTTTTCGCCAAACGGGCATAGGCAATCATAATGAATTATAAAGCCGCTCTAATCATCCATAGTGCTGATGGGGTATGAAACGATTTCAGGGCTTACAGTTAGAAAGATAGGTGATAATGGAGTTCTTCTTGCGTCAGGAGCAGAAACAGGCAGACACCTCACGTCGATTGAACGGAAAACAACGTTTGAAAGAGAGCGCACTGATTATTGCGCTGCTGTCTGCTGTCTTTATCCTCGTATCTCTACTCAGTTACGATTCATCCGACCCATCATGGTCCCAAACTGCTTGGGATGGCCCAGTACAAAATGCTGCGGGTAATGCGGGTGCTTGGGTGGCGGATACCCTGTTTTTTGCGTTGGGTACGCTTGCTTATCCACTTCCTTTTCTCTTGCTACTTGGTGGTTGGGTTTTCTTCCGTCGCCGCAGTGAATCAGAACCACTGAACTACACCATTATGGCAACCCGAATCCTCGGTGTCGTGCTGCTGCTTTTAACCAGCTGTGGTTTAGCGGATCTCAACTTCGATGACTTCTGGTTCTTTTCATCCGGTGGTGTTGTTGGCGATGTACTAACAGAGCTTTCATTGCCCATGTTCAATCTACTGGGTACCACACTGGTGTTTATGTTCGTCTGGGCCGCCGGCTTTACTCTGTTTACGGGTATTTCTTGGTTGACGATTGTAGATACTCTTGGTGAGAAAACGCTGTCGGCCATCACTTGGCTGGTAAACCGTGCCCGTGGTGACAAACCACAGATGATTGGCTCAACCGTTGATACCTCTGAGCTGGAAGATGACATCGATGAATTGGATCCATTGTTCGCCAAGCCGCTTGAAAAAACGCCTGAGTTGGCTGATGTCTCGCGACTTAACGGAGCTCAGCGTGTAGATATCGCGGAAGAAAACCAGTCGGTCACTGCTCCACCAGTAATACATGCGACAATTGCGGCATCAGCAAAGCGCAAAGAGCCAGTGATGACAATGGATGCAAAAATAGATGAACATGTCATCGCGCCTGAGCCAAAGCCAGTTTTTGTCAGCAACAGTCAAGAAGCCGAGATAAATGATGACGCTGAAGTACTTGCTGAACCAGAGCAGGTCAACCTAACACTGATTTCGGAAACGGCTTCTGAAGAAACTTTTTCAGAAGAGAGCATGGCCGAGAGCGATGGAGCTCCTTGGGATGATGATGTCAACTTCGGTTCGACAGAGTCCGTTGTGATTGAAGAAGCACGTGAAGACATTGTGATTGGAAATACTGACGGGCTGTCTGAGCTTGACCGTGCGCAGGCAGAGTCGGTGATTCCAGATGAAGAAGAGGATCCTTTCCTCGAAACAATTCGTGAAGCGCAGAAAAATGCCGCTGGTGTTGTACATCCGTTCCTAGTCAAAGATGAACCGAACCTGCCGAAGCCGAAAGAGCCGCTGCCAACCATTGATCTTCTTAACCCACCACACAACACAGCAACCCGCGCATCGGATGAAGAGCTGCAGTATCAGGCCCGCTTGATTGAAACACGCCTTGAAGAATACAAAATCAAAGTCACTGTGAAGGGGATTTTCCCAGGTCCGGTTATCACGCGCTTTGAACTTGAGCTGGCACCGGGTGTGAAAGTCAGCCGTATCATGAGCCTGTCAAAAGACATTGCCCGTTCGCTTTCAACCAGTGCTGTTCGCGTTGTTGATGTGATTCCAGGCAAACCTTACATCGGACTAGAACTACCAAATACCAGCCGTGAAACCGTGTTCATGTCAGAAGTGGTGGCGAGTGAGCGCTTCCAGTCTTCGAAATCACCGCTGTCAGTCGTTCTGGGTAAAGACATTGCCGGTGAAGCTATTGTAACGGACCTTGCCAAAGCGCCACACATGCTGGTGGCTGGTACAACAGGCTCCGGTAAATCCGTCGGTGTAAACGTGATGATCGTCAGTATGCTCTACAAAGCAGGGCCTGAAGACGTTCGCTTCATCATGATTGACCCAAAAATGTTGGAACTTTCCGTCTACGAAGGTATCCCACATTTGTTGACCGAAGTGGTTACTGACATGAAAGATGCCGCCAATGCGCTTCGCTGGAGCGTGGCGGAAATGGAACGTCGTTACAAACTCATGTCTGCATTGGGTGTTCGAAATATTGCTGGCTACAACGACAAAATCCGCGAAGCCGCAGAAGCGGATCACCCTATCCCGGACCCGCTTTGGAAGCCGGGTGACAGTATGGATGAAACTGCACCTGTGTTGGAGAAACTGCCTTACATCGTGGTGATCGTCGATGAATTTGCAGATCTGATGATGGTGGTGGGTAAGAAGGTAGAAGAGCTGATTGCACGTCTTGCCCAGAAGGCACGTGCTGCGGGTATTCACCTTGTGCTCGCTACGCAGCGCCCATCTGTGGACGTGATTACAGGTTTGATTAAAGCAAACATTCCGACACGCATGGCGTTTACGGTATCAACCAAAACAGATTCCCGAACCATTCTGGATCAGGGTGGGGCGGAATCCCTGCTTGGTATGGGTGACATGCTGTTTATGCCCAATGGTTCAAACCATCCTGCGCGTGTGCATGGTGCTTTCGTTAACGATGATGAAGTTCACCGCGTGGTCAGCAACTGGAAAGCGCGTGGCAAGCCGCAGTACATTTCTGAAATCACCAGTGGTGATCAGGGTAGTGATGGCCTTCTGCCAGGTGAAGCACCGGAAGGTGGCGGCAGTGAAGAACTCGATCAGCTGTTTGACCAAGTGGTTGAGTTTGTGACCGAATCTCGTCGAGCTTCAGTCTCGGGAGTACAGCGCCGCTTTAAAATCGGTTATAACCGTGCCGCGCGAATTGTTGAACAGCTGGAAGCGCAGGGCATTGTCAGCCCGCCAGGCCATAACTCAAATCGGGAGGTGTTGGCACCGCCACCACCGCCAAGAGATTGATTGGAATAAGAATGAAAAAAATGTTGTTCTCTTTGCTGCTGGTAGCACCTGTAGTGTTTGCAAATCCGCAGCAAGAGCTGAATTCTCGCTTGTCAAAACTCAACAGCTTCACGGCAAATTTTGAACAAACGGTCACTAGTCCAGAGGGGGATGTGATCAGCGAAGGCGAAGGAAGTCTCGCCATGAAGCGCCCAAACCTGTTCAATTGGGAAACCGTGACGCCAGACGAAAACCACCTGATTTCAGACGGTGAAACACTGTGGTACTACAGCCCCTTCATTGAACAAGTCACAGCTATGCGGCTGGATGATGCGACTTCACAGACGCCATTTGTTCTGCTGACCCGCAACAATCCAAGCGATTGGGAAAACTACAACGTGGAGCAGGATGGCGATACTTTCACTTTGTCTCCAAAAGAAGCCTCAAATTTGGGTGAGTTTGTTGTTAGTGTGAAACCTGATGGCAAAATTACCGAATTTGCCGTGGTGGAGCAGGACGGACAGCAAAGTCGCTTTGCACTGGATGACGTAAAGAATGTCACTCCGAAAGCGTCACTGTTCAGCTTTACTGTTCCGGAAGGTGTTGAGCTGGATGACCAGCGACAGTAATCAGAGAAAGCTAATTTGAGTAACCTCAGTCTGGATTTTGCGGACGACTTTCGCCCCTTGGCCGCGCGTATGCGGCCAACTAACCTCGCCGAATACATAGGCCAAAAACATCTCCTCGATGAAGGCAAACCTCTGCGCCGTGCTCTCGAAAGCGGGCAGCTGCATTCGATGATCCTTTGGGGGCCGCCTGGAACAGGTAAAACCACGCTGGCAGAAGTCGCCGCAGGTTATGCCAACGCAGAAATTGAACGGGTATCTGCAGTCACATCCGGTGTAAAAGACATTCGCCTTGCGATAGATAAAGCTAAAGAAAACCAATTGGTCGGCAGACGGACGATTCTGTTTGTTGACGAGGTGCATCGCTTCAACAAAAGCCAGCAGGATGCCTTTCTGCCGCATATTGAAGATGGCACCATCACCTTTATCGGTGCAACGACGGAAAACCCGTCATTCGAGCTGAACAACGCACTCCTCTCAAGAGCGCGAGTTTACAAGCTCAAATCTCTTGATACTGACGATGTGTTGGAAGTGATCGATCAGGCACTGTCTGACAACGAGCGTGGACTGGGTGGTGAAAAACTAGAATTCGCCGAGGGTGTCAAAGCGCAATTGGCTGATTTCACCTCTGGTGATGCTCGAATGACGCTGAACTATCTGGAACTGTTGTCAGACATGGCAGAACCAGACGCCAGTGGTAAGAAGCTGATCACCTTGCCTTTGCTCGCCGAAGTAGCCGGAGAGAAGATTGCACGCTTTGATAACAAGGGTGATCTCTGGTACGACCTAATTTCCGCCTTTCACAAGTCGGTCCGTGGTTCTGATCCAGATGCTGCCTTGTATTGGTACGCCAGAATCATCACCGCTGGTGGTGACCCGCTCTATGTTGCCCGTCGTCTGCTCGCCATTGCCTCTGAAGACATTGGCAATGCGGATCCGCGTGCAATGGAAATAGCCATTAACGCCTGGGATTGTTTCACCCGCGTCGGACCGGCAGAAGGCGAACGTGCCATTGCGCAGGCAACGGTTTACATGGCATGTGCAGCAAAGAGTAATTCAGTTTATGTCGCATGGAAAGCGGCATTACGTGATGCCAAAATGCACCCTGATTATGAAGTGCCAAACCACCTTCGCAATGCGCCAACGACTCTGATGAAAGAAATGGGGTATGGTGATGGGTATCGATATGCCCATGATGAGCCAAATGCGTATGCCGCAGGTGAGAGCTATTTCCCTGAAGAAATGAAAGGCACACGCTACTACCAGCCAGTGAATCGCGGAATGGAAATCAAAATTGCAGAAAAGCTGGCGTTTCTTGAGCAGTTGAATGCAAATAGCCCTCGAAAACGCTAGGAAATAAAGGTCAATTTGGGTATTGTTTTACCCAATAAATGTGGTGATTAAAGTCACCCATCTCAGGAAGAAAAATCCTTTCAATTTGACGTTGCCATAATAGTGCGTGGCAGCGTCAACTTCTTTTAAGGCACTGTTTAACGATTCACAGGATTAACATGCTGGATTCAAAACTACTTCGTACCGAGCTGGACGCAACAGCTGAAAAACTGGCACGTCGTGGCTTCAAGCTTGACGTTGACACTCTCCGCAATCTGGAAGAAAAGCGCAAATCGCTGCAAGTACGCACCGAGGAGCTGCAAGCTGAGCGTAATGCGCGATCCAAGTCCATCGGTCAGGCGAAGGCGAAAGGTGAAGATATCCAGCCACTGCTGGCAGCGGTAGAAAACCTGGGCGACGAGCTGGACAAAGCGAAAGCGGAACTGACAGACCTTCAGGAACAACTGAACGATATCACTATGGGTGTGCCAAACATCGCTGATGATGCAGTGCCAGTAGGTAAAGACGAATCTGAAAATGTAGAAATCTCAGTCTGGGGCGAACCTAAAACTTACGATTTTGAAGTCAAAGATCACGTTGATCTGGGCGAGCTGACCGGCGGCCTGGATTTTGCCAGCGCAGTGAAACTGTCTGGTTCACGTTTCATTGTGATGAAAGGTCAGATGGCGCGCCTACACCGTGCAATTGCACAGTTCATGCTGGATCTTCACACCACTGAGCACGGATACACTGAAATGTATGTGCCATACCTGGTGAATGCAGACAGCCTGTTCGGTACTGGTCAACTACCTAAGTTTGGAGAAGACCTGTTCCACACCCAGCCTGCGACCGAAGAAGGCGTGGGTATGTCTCTGATCCCAACTGCTGAAGTGCCGCTGACCAACATGGTTCGTGACACTATCGTGGAAGAAGCTGACTTACCAATTCGCATGACCGCTCATACGCCTTGTTTCCGTTCTGAAGCGGGTTCTTACGGTCGTGATACCCGTGGTCTTATCCGTATGCATCAGTTCGATAAAGTCGAATTGGTACAAATCGTGAAGCCAGAAGATTCAATGGCGGCACTGGAAGAACTGACCGGTCACGCTGAAAAAGTTCTGCAACTTCTGAATCTGCCTTATCGTAAAGTAATCCTGTGTACTGGTGACATGGGCTTCGGCTCTGCTAAGACTTACGATTTGGAAGTGTGGGTACCAGCACAAGCTACTTACCGTGAAATTTCATCTTGTTCAAACATGGGCGATTTCCAGGCACGCCGTATGCAAGCACGCTTCCGCCGTAAGGCTGAGAAGAAGCCAGAGCTACTTCATACCCTGAACGGCTCGGGTTTGGCTGTTGGTCGTACCATGGTAGCTATTCTTGAGAACTACCAGTTGGAAGATGGCCGTATTGAAGTCCCAGAAGTACTTCGCCCTTATATGGGTGGCTTAACTCATATTGGATAAAGTTGATTTTTACAAAAAAGCCGGCCCTTTTGGCCGGTTTTTTATAAATCAAAAAGCAAGTTCTAATTGCTGTATTGATATTTATGCTTATAAGTTCAAATAGGCAGTCAGCATTATGATTATTATTCCAATTCTTGGACTGATGTCACTTATGTTTCATATTTTAAACATTATATAAATCAAAGAGTTAAAGTCGGGTTTGTTTGAATGATGGTTATATGGCCGCAACCTTCTCTTTTGGCGTCAATTTATTCTACTACTATTACTAATTAGAAATTGTCGCAACTAAGAAAAGGTCGTTTCGTATGCGAGTCAATAATCCTGTGACGGATAAAGAAATAAAGTTCCCTGCCGATTACAACTTGCTCTCCACTACAGACACGCGCGGTATTGTGAAATACGCAAGCAGAGACTTCTGCGAAGTAGCAGGCTACACACTCGATGAGATTGTTGGGCAACCACATAATTTGGTTCGCCATCCTAGTATGCCGCCCGCAGCCTTCCAAAATATGTGGGACTTTATCAAAGCCGGAAACAATTGGATGGGCTTGGTAAAAAACCGAACTAAAGATGGCGATTACTATTGGGTTAATGCGTTCGCGTCGCCAATCAAACAAAATGGGCAGATTGTTGAGTTCCAGTCTGTTCGTACCGTCCCGGATCGCAAAGCTGTTGAGCGCGCAGAAAAATTATATCCTCTACTGCTTGCAGGAAAGACGCCGTCGGCTCTGAAAATGCCACGCTTAAGGATGTGGCAGCGAGCGTCAATGTGGTTTGTTCCAGGCCTTATCTTGTCTGGTGCAGTGGGCTTCTTTACCGGCTTTGCGGCCGCAGTTGCTATACAATTTTTCTTCTCGATCATTATGATGTTTATGCTTACGCGCCGGCTTGAAAACGTCACCAAGTTGGCGAGAGAGGCGTATGACAATCCGCTAATGGAATATCTTTACAACGGTGCCATTGACGATGTTTCCGAAATCGAGTTGGCATTGAAGATGAGAGCCGCTGAGATCAACGCTGTGGTAGGTCGGATCCTCGATGGTAGCGACCAAGTCCTTGCTTCTGCAAGTACGGCAAAAGAGAACGGTCAGCGAACAACGAGTAACCTCGAAAACCAAAATGCAGAAACCGAGCAGATTGCAGCGGCGATTAATGAAATGTCTGCAACCGCGAACGATATGTCAGACAATACCCAAAGTGCTTCGGATGCAGCAACAGAAGCTCAGGATGCAACGCTTACCGGTATGGAGACGGTAGGGCAAACTGTTGATGCTATTCAAAACCTTGCTAAGCAATTGAGCGATGCTTCGAGCGTGATATCTGAGTTGGAAGAACATGGCAAACGTATCGGTTCAGTATCTGACGTCATCCAAGGGATTGCAGAACAAACTAACCTGTTGGCACTGAACGCGGCGATTGAGGCAGCACGTGCTGGAGAACAGGGACGTGGCTTTGCCGTGGTTGCGGACGAAGTTAGGGCACTGGCTCAACGAACACAGGAGTCAACGTCTGAAATTCAAGATGTGATTTCACTTATCCAGAACGGAACGCAACAAGCGGTAGATGCAATGGCGCGTGGTACGACTCTTTCTGAAGAATGTGTGACCAGTGCCGAAAAGGCTGGTGACGCTCTTCGCCGCTCACAGACGCTGGTTTCAGACATTAATGACCGAAACCATCAGGTCGCGACAGCAGTTGAAGAGCAGGCAGCGGTATCAAACGAAATGAATGGCAATATCCAGTCTGTTTCAGAGCTCTCTCACCAATCTTTGAATATAGCGAAAGAAACGGTGGAAGAGGCTCAAGGTTTGGTCGATGCACTGACTTCCCAGAAACAACTTGTTGCTCAGTTCCGACGTGTTGGTTAACAAACGCTAGATAGCAGAAAGGTCAGCCCAGGGGCTGACTTTTTTTTGGCAGATTGTTTAACCAGTCTTCACTGTAAGGGCTTTGATGCCTGGTGTTGCTTTAACTGGCTCACTGTCTGATGTACGGACGATGAGTTCGCGGTCAAAAAGATGCAAAAGAATAACGCTTAAATCCTGACTGATTTTAATCAGTGAGGATGCGGGAATTTCTTCTTCCGTTGAGCGGATAACGGAGTCAAAACGGTTATCTACGCGATCAAAGGCCAGTGTTGCATCGCCACTCGACATCAAAGAAAGTTGGTGCATGCGTTTTTGCAAAATACGGCTTTGTAAGTTTACTGATTGCCATGCAGCTGTTTTGCCTTCAGCCAGACGCATTACGGCTTGTTCATAACGAAGTTGCGCTTCTTTGGTATCAATCCATGTTTGCCAGAATACTTGATATTCTTCATAGGTTGCATCAAGTGTCCCTTCTGCCAAATATGAACGGGTGACTTCATCGATAATGTAAATCAGATGGTCTGATGCTCTGTGATGAATGGCATACCAACCTGCTTTTGACTGGTTTGGTAGCGATGACAGCACTTGTTCCATTCTCGATTTCAACACGCGGAATAAAGGTCGCTGAGGATTATTACATTCGTCCAGTAACTGCTCGCAAAATTCCTCGATCTCTATGCGAGCTTTGCTGGCCTGAGGTGACTGGGGACACCGAATATAGCGGGTGTTGTGGTCGTGAAGCATCCAAAGTAGTGAACGAAGATCGCTGATTTGCGAGCGGTAGTGGTCGCGTCGGGACTTCTGTGAGCTCGACAGACCTTTCGTCATGCGAACTAACCAGTTTGGAGTGATGATAGATAATAGTGCCATAACTTGTTCCTCTTTCCTGAGTGCCTGAACAAGTGGTGCAGTGTGTATGCCAATTTATATTTCATTTAAAAACAATGTGTTATGTTTTTCTGTCGAATTTTATGAGCGACAATGGAGCAGAATCTAACCAACTTGGTGCGAAAGTGTGATGAAGGTCGCTAAAGTGTTCTCTTGGATGCACAAACAAAAAAGGAGCACCAAGCCCCTTTTTTGTTTTCGCGTCGTGATTACATCACACGCATACCAGCTTGTGCACCCTCATGTGGCTCAAGCAGCCAAAGATCTTTGCCACCTGGGCCAGCAGCCAGAATCATGCCTTCTGACATGCCGAACTTCATCTTGCGTGGTTTCAGGTTAGCCACTACTACTGTGAACTTGCCAACCAGATCTTCTGGGTTGTAAGCGGACTTGATACCAGAGAATACCTGACGGGTCTCACCACCAATATCTAGCTGAAACTTCAGCAGCTTGTCAGCTTTTGGCACAGATTCACAAGAGACAATCTTTGCAATACGCAGATCCACTTTCGCAAAGTCACCGAACTCGATTTCATCCGCAATAGGCTCTTCTTCCAAAGGACCTTTAGCTTTTTCAGCCACCGCTTTCTCTGCTGCTGCATCCTCTTTAGACGC
Organism: Grimontia marina; assembly: GCF_900060185.1. Taxonomy (GTDB): domain Bacteria; phylum Pseudomonadota; class Gammaproteobacteria; order Enterobacterales; family Vibrionaceae; genus Enterovibrio; species Enterovibrio marinus. Next base: position 22,369 of record NZ_FIZY01000061.1, read on the forward strand.
TTCGACCATCTCTTCAACCTTCTTCGGATCGATACGGCTGAAAAGTGCTTTGAATGCTTCAACTTTATGAGCAGTCAGTGGCGTTGCAATACCCTCCCATCTCAGGGTTTCGTTCAGGAATGCTTCTGAGCGCTCAGCCAGTTCTGGCATGACTGGTTTCAGGTAAGTCATCAACACGCGGAACAGGTTGATGCCCATGGTACAAATAGCCTGAAGCTCAGCGTCTTTGCCTTCTTCTTTCGCTACTACCCAAGGTGCTTTCTCGTCGACGTACTGGTTTGCTTTGTCAGCCAATGCCATGATTTCACGGATAGCACGGCTGAATTCACGATTTTCGAACAGCTCGCCAATACGGCCCGCAGCAGAAGTAAACTCTTCATAGAGCGCTGGCTCTGCACATTCAGCAGACAGCATGCCGTCGAAGCGTTTTGCAATAAAACCTGCGTTACGAGATGCAAGGTTAACCACTTTGTTTACGATGTCAGAGTTAACACGCTGAACGAAATCTTCCAGATTCAGGTCAAGATCGTCGATGCGGTTATTCAGTTTGGCTGCGTAGTAGTAACGCAGGCATTCTGGATCCAGGTGTTTCAGGTAAGTGCTCGCCTTAATGAAAGTGCCTTTCGACTTCGACATTTTCGCGCCATTAACGGTCACATAGCCATGAACGAACACGTTGTTTGGCTTGCGGAAGCCAGCGCCTTCCAGCATGGCTGGCCAGAACAGGCTGTGGAAGTAAACGATGTCTTTACCAATGAAGTGGTAAAGCTCAGCGTCGCTGTCTTTGTTCCAGTATTCGTCGAAATCGACATTGCCATTCTTATTACAGAAGTTCTTGAATGAACCCATGTATCCGATTGGCGCGTCCAGCCATACATAGAAGTATTTACCTGGCTCACCCGGGATTTCAAAACCGAAGTAAGGTGCGTCACGAGAAATGTCCCACTGCTGCAGGCCAGACTCGAACCACTCGTTCATTTTGTTCGCCATTTCTTCCTGCAACGCACCAGATTTGGTCCAAGCTTTAAGCATGTCTTCAAACTGTGGAAGGTCAAAGAAGAAGTGAACAGAATCTTTCAGTACAGGAGTGGCACCACTTACCGCTGACTTAGGGTTGATTAGTTCAGTTGGGCTGTAGGTTTCACCACAGTTATCGCAGTTGTCACCATACTGATCTTCAGACTTACATTTCGGGCAGGTACCTTTTACGAAACGGTCTGGCAGGAACATTTCTTTCTCAGGGTCAAACAGCTGAGAAATAGTGCGGCTATTGATGTAGCCCTTGTTCTTCAGTTGGGTGTAGATGTATGACGCCAGTTCGCGGTTTTCTTCGCTGTGCGTGCTGTGGTAGTTGTCAAAACTGATGTCAAAGCCCGCGAAGTCCTCTTCGTGTTCTTTCTGCATCTCAGCGATCATAGCTTCAGGCTCGATACCCAGTTGCTGGGCTTTCAGCATTATTGGCGTACCGTGTGCGTCATCTGCACAAATAAAGTTAACAGTATTGCCACGCAGGCGCTGATAACGTACCCAGACGTCTGCCTGAATATGCTCGAGCATATGACCCAAATGGATAGAGCCATTTGCATAAGGCAGGGCACAGGTAACCAGAATTTTACGTTGGTTTGCAGCCATAATTTAGATAGTTCGCTTTTGACAATTGAATCGAATGAATGGCGCAAATCTTACCTGATCAGGCCCAGAAAACCTAGGGGCTGATAACGTTTGAAGTGTCCGAGAGACGGTGAAAATGGTTATCAACGACAGTATCGAATAACCCTTATGCTTAAAGGGTGTGAAATAGTAAAAAATTCATTAGGCTAGATATATATACCATTTGGAGATGTTTCCTATGTTTATCGGCCTCAACAAGAATTCCAAGCCAGACCTGAATACAGTTAAAGCCTTCCTTAATCAATTTACCCATAGCTCTCTTGTTGAGGGTTGGGCAGATAAGCAAGGCTTCGTAACCCAAGCCAAAAGTGGCGACATAACCGTAACGTTTCCGTTTGCTTCGGCAGGTTTGATCGAAGAACTACGGGGTTGGATTGAAAGGCAAAAAGTTGCGGGTGAAGATGCCCCCGAGTTAGCTATCAGCCAGAAAGTCGCTCCTCTGAAAGCCAGCGAAAAGCCCCTGATTAAGGGCGTGAAGAACGTTATTGTTGTCAGTTCAGCCAAAGGCGGTGTGGGTAAGTCGACGACATCGGTGAACCTAGCGCTGGCTCTCAGGGCTCAAGGTGCCAAAGTGGGTATTTTAGATGCAGATATCTACGGCCCTTCACTTCCCATCATGCTGGGTACCAAGGGTAGGCAGCCAACGACATTGGACGGTAAAACCATGGAGCCGATTGAAGCACATGGCCTTTTCAGTAATTCCATTGGTTATCTGGTGCCGGATGAAAATGCCATGGTGTGGCGTGGACCAATGGCGTCAAAAGCTTTCTCGCAGCTGGTCAACGAAACGCATTGGCCAGACGTGGATTATCTAGTGGTGGATATGCCACCGGGCACGGGCGATATTCAATTGAGTTTGGCTCAGCAGTTTCCAGTGACGGCAGCAGTTGTGGTTACAACACCGCAGGATTTGGCGTTAGCTGATGCGATCAAAGGTGTAGCTATGTTCGAGAAGGTCGCGGTTCCTGTTCTCGGGGTAGTGGAAAATATGAGTTACCATATCTGCAGTCAGTGTGGCCATCACGAACCAATATTTGGTCAGGGTGGGGCAGAAAAGATGGCAACGGAGCATGGTTTGTCACTTTTGGCACAAGTCCCGCTTCATATCAGTATTCGTGAGGATATTGACGCTGGTGCGCCGACTGTTGCCAGCAAGCCGGAAAGTGAGCATTCGGAGGTGTACCTGGCTTTGGCAGAGAAGGTGGCAAGTCAGTTGTTCTGGCGAGGAGAGCCCGTGGCAGAACAAATATCAATCACTACGCTCGGTGAATAGCAAATAGCATACTGACAAGTTTTATACCCAAACGACCTGAAGATGCTGGCATTGATGGCCTCCCTTCGGGCGAGTTGACTGACGCCGTGCTCTTAGTTGTTCCTTTTTGATGGAGATGACTACATCAAAAAGGAACGCCGCGATCACAACGTCAGTCAATCTCGCTGAATCCTGCATCTTCAGGTCGTTTGATGAGATGGTCTCCTCCTACTCCAGTCCGGCGTCATAATGCGCCAAGATAGAAGTGTTATCGACTATCTAGATAAGCAGGAGAAGACCATGAACAAGTGTAAAACGCTCGGTATCGATTTGGCAAAAAATAGCTTTTACCTCTTCGTGTTAAACCAGCAGGGAAAGCCCATCGGTAAGAAGAAACTGAGCCGGAGCCAACTCCTGCGGTACTTGGCTCAGCAAGAGCGCTGCATTGTCGCCATGGAGGCTTGTGCTTCTGCCCACTATTGGGGGCGTGAGATTTCGCTGCTAGGGCATGACGTTGAGTTGTTACCTCCTCAGCATGTCAAAGGGTATCTGCGGGGGCAGAAAAATGATTACAACGATGCACAGGCCATCGCAGAGGCTAGCGTTCATGGAGCCATCCGTCATGTTGCAGTAAAAAGCGTGGAGCAGCAGGATGAACAGACCTTCCTACAGATGCGGCGACACCTTTCGTCTGAGCGGACGCGTTTGCTCAATCACATTCGTGGGCTGCTGGG
>NZ_FIZY01000062.1 GCF_900060185.1 Grimontia marina
ATCATCAATGCAAGTACATGTACCAGCTATTGGCACAGGTGAAGCACTTTATGGCGACGGCATCACCGTATCCTGGCTCAGGTCATGGGATGGCAAAAAAGACTCACAATTAGGATCAGCTATTTAGCTGTTCAGCATTGCGCCTCAATCCAGCACCAACTCTAAATCAACGAAACTACGTTTTTTACAGAGGCTATCGAGGATCTCTTTTCGCACTTTCACCAAATCATCGCTTTTGTGCTGAAACACTTCCGCGGTGAAGCACACGATGATGAGGTAACTACTACCGACTTTCATCGCCAGTAATTCTTTGCATTGAATGTCTCTTGCACTGAGTAATTGACGAATGGTTGTATCGATTTCACGCTGTTCGTCTTCATCTTTAAGGCTACCACCCATTAACTCATGAAACGCGCACCGGATTAGATCAGCAGGCTGTGGCATCATCGCTATCCCCAACAGCACCACGACAATGGCATCTCCAATGTAATGCAGAAAACCCCACGCCCCGTGAATATCCACGAAGATAATGGCAATCAGCGCAATACCAATTGCAGCAGAAAGCACGCCATCCACCAGCGAAGACTTTGCCTCCGCATCCAGTAACATACTGTTGTATTGCACTTTTTTGTTTTCATTACGGTAGTAAAACGCCAGCCCCAGACATATCGCCACCATAGCCAGGGTATAAATCATGATGGGCCCGATCACGAGCGGGGGTGTCGGCTCCCCTTCGATATAGCCAAAGATTTTGCCAATATTGGTCGTGATAGAAGAGAGCAACACACCAAGGATCATGATGCCTTTGAACAGGGTATACATGGACTCGCCAGCAAACTTTCCAAAAGGAAAATCGTCCGTCACCAGCGCTTTAACGCGGGTCAGGCGAAGTGCGACTATTGACGAAAGAAAAAGAATAAAGGAAAGGTTACCGTCCAGCAGCAACGCTTCAGAGCCTGATAGGTAATAGGTCACCCACCCTGAAAATGCCATCACCAAATTAGCCATAATACTGACTTTCAGCGCCCTTTCTTCGGTGACAATCAACGCATTGTCTTTCATAAGTGTCCGCCCTATCGACTCACTTCTTTGCATCCTTCATCAGTTGTAGTTGCCGAGGGTGGTATTTTCCGTCTGGTAAGTGAGCCAGAAGACAGGTTTGTTCTTGCGATGAATCTTTGGGTAGTTTTGATGCGGGGTTAACGGCTTTGACAATGAGAGATGTTGATTAAGTCTCCATCAAAACTCTTACCAAGAAAGCCCAAGATAAGGAGTCAGGAAGGTTTCAACCTCATCCCGTGCGAGACCAACCTCAACATGCACGCCACCCTGCTGCAACATCGCAATACCCGCGCCATTGTTTCGCCGATCTGGGTCGAGTAGCGAAACGACCACTTTGCCTATCCCTGAATTCAACAAGGTTTCGGCACACGCTGGCGTTCTGCCAATAAACGAGCAGGGTTCAAGTGTGACGTATGCTGTTACCGTTTTAATATCGATATTTGAACTGAGCTTCCCGAGTGCTTCCACTTCCGCATGATGGCCGCCAATAGGTTGTGTAAACCCTTCCGCAACAATATCGCCATTGGCGACAAGGACGCAGCCCACAGGAGGGTTGGGTTGGCAATAAGGCAGTGCATTTTTTGACACATCGAGCGCTCTAAGCATGAATCGCTTTTCGTCTATCACGTCCTGTTTCCTGCTTCTTTTCCCGTTGGAATGATCATCTCCGTCGACGCGCCTGACGTTCCTCGTTGAAAATGACACTGCCCCCCCAATCTCTTTACGCGTGATTGAATAGACGCCAGTCCATACCCGTGATCACTGTCATCTTGTTCTTCACTGCATTTTCCGTCGTCTGTAATCTGAATATGTAGTGAATTTGATTCCATTTGGCAACAGAACATCACTCTGGTCGCGTCCTTTGCATGTTTGATGGTGTTGGTTATAAGCTCCTGAAAAACCCGCAGTAAGTCCAGCTTTTGTTGGGCGCTCAAGTGCATTTCTTCGTCACAGATATCAAGGCTCCACACTAAGTCGATACCAGAGGCCTCCAAGACGGGCTCGATGCGTGAGCGCCACTGACCAAGGAGCACGGTAAACTGGGTTTCAAACAACGGGTTCCGGCTATCAAGAATCAGTCTGAGGTCATTGAGACATTGCTGCGCTTTGAGTTGGAGATCTTCCCGGCCAACGCTCTTCACTCTTAGCAAGGTGATCAGCTCTACCAACTGGCTACCCAATCCATCGTGCATGTCAGATAACAGGTTTTGCCGTTCCGTCAGCAAAGCACGTTGCTTCTCACTTTCGTGGGCTATCGACTGCTCTTGCTCAAAACGTTTTATTGCTTCAACGACTTTGTCTTCCAACGTTTTCTGCAGCTCTTCACTCTTGTTTAGGGCGCTCACATAGCGGTACATCAGCAAGCCACAAAGTGTCAGAAAGATCAGTAAGTTTGCATGTATACTCAGCGGAAAATACATATCCAGAAGCTGCATGCCATCCAGTGAATCCAACACCCCAGCATAAACACCCACCAGACCGGATATCGCCAAGATAAGCGCACTGAGGCTGTGTCGTAAGCATGCCTGCCACAGCAATATGCCTCCGATATACACAGCGCTCAACGCCACGAATCCCCGCAAGAAGCTCTCGTTAAATCGCCACCATAAATACTGAGGATCCCACTCATATAACGCAAAGGAGGCAACCACCAGCAAGAGGGAAACACACACAAATCCGTACTCAAGTTTTCTCCCCTCAATGCCATACCAGCGGTGAAGAAACAGCACCATAAACAGGGTGAGCAAAGGTTGAAATGAAACAGACAACATCCAATAAATGTGCTGGGAAATCGGTAAGTTGGAAATCGTGAACGTCATATTGGTCATGGCCCAGCAGACCGTACCCAGCGCAAAGTAGAGGTACTCGCTGTTCTGACGGCGAAACCACCAGAGCATCAGGTAAAACATCGTGATCACTGGCGTGAGCCAGAGCATCACTTTATGAACGCCTATCTGAGACCAGTACAAACGCTGATAAACAGGTTTCACCTCTTCAGGCGTACCCGCGTAGATTTGAGGAAGCCGCAACCCACCACTGGATCCAATATCTATCGAGACAGCTAGGTTCTCTCCGTTAAACAATCGATTTGGGAACTCATGATAAACAGGCTGATAGCGAAAACGCGGCATCATACGTTCGCGGGAGTAGGCCACAGGCGCGGTCTGCCAAATTAACTCCCCTCCGGTTCGCATTACCAAGGTATCTCTGAATGGCGGCAACAAAATCGCCGTGGTATCTCCACCCGCTTTTGGCAGTACCAAGCTGTACTGCCCATAGGAAAAACCGCCACCAAGGGTGTAGTTATGCGGCAGGGAAACCTCCCGGTATGTGGGCTTACCGTCTTGCTGAATCACCTGAGTCGCCACATCAACAACGGGCAAGTTGATATGGTTAGTCACCTCAAGTCCCTTCACCATTATCAGCAGCAAGATTGCAGGCAGCACGAGTACCAACACAAAGCGAAACACTGCATTGGTTAGCGGCTTTCCAGAGAGCATCGCAGACATTCTTTGGTGCATTAGATCCTTAATACCCCCTAGAACTTGGGATGGTGATTATTCCTGTCAGATTTAGGCTGTTTGGTAACCACTTCGCCCAAGGAGTTACCCATGAAATTCGCAGCCGTTACCGGAACAAACGGGAAAACCACCAGCATTGAGTTAACCCGCCAACTACTGAACCATATCGACGTGTCCGCAATGACATGGGGCACGTTGGGGCTTCGCCACCAAGACATCACCGAGTCCCTGCCCTGGTATTGCAACACCCCTGAGCGAATCCATGACCATGTGAAGGAGGTGATGGCGCAGTGGCAAATCGACGTCTGCTTGATGGAATGCTTCAGCAGGTTACTGATTTTAGGACAGTACCAAAGATTCCAATTTGACTGTGGGGCTTTTACTAACCTGTCTCACGATCATCGCGATTACCATAAAACCGAGACAGACTACCTCAACGCTAAACTCACACTCACCGATCATTGCAAACCGGGCGCAAGCATCTGGCTCCGCCATGAAGAGCCACACCGCGAAGCATGGCTGACCGCTTGTCACCAACAAGACTGCATACCCCGAACATTCAGCAGCGAGACGCCACAAAGTGATTGGTATGGCGAGCTTGATCATCAAACACTGACGTTAAAACTCAACAACTTTTCCTGGCAGGGCGAGGCCCCTTTTATTGGGCAACACAACGTCTGCAACTTGCTGACCGCCTTGGGCCTGGTCGCCAGCCTTTGTGGTTATCATGCCATGAAAAAAGCCCTTGCCTTTATCCCCTCTCTCACTCTGCCACCGGGTAGGTTGCAAGCCATTCCAGTCAACGATAAACGGCGGATTTTTGTCGATTTTGCCCACAACCCTGATGGCCTGGGTCAAACGCTTTCAGCGTTGAGAGAACACTATCAGAAGCCCTTAACCGTCGTGTTTGGGTGTGGGGGCGATCGGGACAAAACCAAACGCACGCCTATGGCAAAAGAGGTGGGGAAATATGCCCAACGCATTTTTATCACTGGTGACAACTCACGGACTGAGCCGATTGAGCATATCGTTACCCCCTTGCGCCAGACCTTGCCTCATGCGCGTTTTGTGAAAAACCGGGTCGAAGCCATTTATCAGGCACTCTCTGGCCAAACTGATGAGGACATTCTTGTCGTCGCGGGACGCGGACATGAAACCTACCTTCCCGGCGCGTCACCTTTGCTACCTCCCTCTTTCTTCAATCAGCCGTTGTGCGATGCCGACGTCATCAAGATTTGCCTGAAGCAAATACAACAGCGCTGAACCTCAGTTTTAATGCCTTTCATCAAGGTCTCTTTCTCTAAACACCTCTAAGGAGGAACCTATGCGAGTTGCAGTTATTGGCGATTCCGTTATGTGGGGACAAGGCATCCCCCGGCATCAAACCTACGCAAACCAACTGGTTGCCTGGCTTTCCCGCGAACTGGGTATCGGGGCTTCCATCAACGACATGCATCAGCCGGTTACGGGTGACTACAAAGCCCACTCAGGTGCCATCATTGGCAAAAAGAACGAGCATCATCGTCGCCCAGCATTCGACACCCATCTGCCGCAGCCTACGTTTTTTGGTGAACTGCCTGCGGCTTACCCCACCATCACGAAACAGCTGACAGAGCTTCAGCGCCCAGAGGATATCGATCTGCTTCTGGTGAACGGCATAGCCAATGATGTCGGTTTACTCTCCCCGGTCAGAGATTTCGAAAAAGCCATATCTAGCCTTGAACAACGTGTTAGCGAACGTCTGATCCCTTTTCTGACAAAAACCAGATCACAGTGCCCCAACGCGCTGATTCTCTACACAGGCTATTTCCCCGCAGTGTCACCCCATTCCAACTTCAAGAGCATTGAGCAGTTTACTGACGTGATGCATTCATCTGGCTCCATGATGCGACAGATATTGAATTTCAAAACAGGAAACCGGTATGCCGATACAGCTATCGATATGGCAAAAGCGCTTTCTCCTGTCGATGACGTATTGGGTTGGTTGTCTAAAAAGCTGCAAAAGCCAGACAACATGATTGAGCGAGTCAAACTCGATGGTTACCTCTTTTACAAAGCAATGGAACTGAGCACGATGCAGGCAGTAGATAGGGTTAACCGACGTCTGGCGTCGACGAACAAGGACCCGATATGGTTTATTCACCCAGGTCTATCAGCCACCCAGTCCATTTTTACCCGCCGCCCTCAGGTTTGGGGATGGAACGGCGACCCTACAGTGACACGAGAGCGCCAAAAGCTGTGCCCAAATTACCAAGCAGCCCTCGAGTATTCCGCCAAAAATGGGATTGAGGTAGAGCAGAACTTGTTTTCTGCCGTTTCCTGCAAAAACGCGCACCTTCTCCACCCAAATAAAGCAGGTGCGAACCAGTATTTTTCTAGGCTACGTTCGATGATGACAGATCATCACAACTTCAGCCTGCGAAAAGTGATGAACAACATCGCACCTGGCTATAGCCTCCGCAAAGCGACCCAAGAACTGGGCATTCCTTTCTATGGCTCCCTTCGAAACCTCATCCCTCATCAAACCCTGAATATGCTGGGAGCTACCCTGACCGTTCAGGCAAAAACCCGCGCCAAAAAGCTCACCTTCCACCTTCATTACAGCAACCGAAAGTTTCCATTGGTCGTGAATGCCGTCACAAATCAAGGTGCGATGACGCTATTCGCTTCTGAGCAGGTGGTGCTTGATCTGGAAGCGAGATTACCCATCCGATCACTCAACAAACTTTCACTACGCTGCGCCACATCTGGCGTCAGTAAAGTCAGTAACGTCAACTTGCAGGTGATGATCAACGGCGCGAGTTTCGCGTTTGATCTTGAAGACGCTGCAGCTGCATTGAGACCGCAAGGTATTCCTCTCCCGTTTGGTCTCAACGCAACCCAATAACAGTAAAAGGACACTCATTATGGCGACAGACATCAAGCTCGAAAGAACCTCCATCGACAACATCGCCCGCACGATTCGGTTTGGTGAACAACTGGACACCAACCGTGGTGGCGGCATGGTGTTATCTAACAGCACACTTTTTATCACTGACAATATCACCCGTTTTCGTGCTGGCAGTCAGCGAACGTTTATTACGCCTGACAAGGTATCGACAACCAAAGTCACCAGTAAAGAAGCCTTCAGCGAGCAGTTAGAGTGCCGCAGGGAGGTACGTGTCGGCATGTTGGGCTCAGTGACAGAAGCAGTTGATAACGAACCCGGCTCTCTAAAAGTGATTACCCCGAAAGACTCACCCGACATTCACATCGACGGACGAACCAGCACAGTCAAAGCACGACATTTCAGCCGCACCTCAGATGAACGGCTAAAACAGGACATTAAACCCATTGTTTCCGCCCAGCAGTTGCTTAACCAAATCGAAGGCGTGACCTATCGGTGGAAGGATAGTCATCAGCCAACGGAGGAGTTTGGCCTGATTGCCCAGCAAGTAGAGACAGTGATCCCCTCTCTTGTCGATCAAGACGAAGATGGGCTGAAAAGTGTCGATTACGAAGGCTTGATCCCTTTGCTGCTTGAATCCGTCAAACAGCTGCATGCACACGTTCAGCAGCTTGAAACCCGCATTATTGAGCTGGAATCGGCGTCATCCCAGCCCTAACCCCCAACCCTAAAAGGAGGCTCCCATGAGTCAGACAGAACCCATGATCAAATTCGATGACGGTGGCAACCCAAGTCTGCTCCGTTACGACTTACCTGCATCGACAGCATTCACTTATGAGCAGGTTTCTGAACTTGTGATACCAAGCAAATTCAAACGCAAGAAAAGTACCGACAGTACATCCAATCAGGAGAAAAGCGGTCAAACCGTGGTACCTATGACCATGATGGCCATGAAAGCCCACGCCATCAGCCCACTTTGGCATGCAGTGCTTGCAAACGAAACGGATGAAAACGTTAACGAGCAACTCATTCAACCCGCACCGGTGAATGACGATATCGAGGACACCCCCATCCAAAACGAAGCGATAGTGCAAACCGCCGTCCAACCACTGGACTACGTCATCAATAAGTATGGTATGGCGCAAGTGCAGAACATGCTTGAGAACGGCTATGTCATCGACAGCTATGTTGGCATTTCAGGCATCCCTAACTATGACCTCTACCTACCCAATTTGACATCAGTTCCAACGATTCGTCTGGTGGAAAAGATAACAGTCAGAAACTATCTCGGTGATTATGGTGCAGGCCGAGTGGTGGATTCCTTCTCCTTGCTACCAGGGGAAGAAGTCGAACTTTCCATCCGCAGCTTTGAGCAAACCAAAACCAACCGCTCTGAAACCCAAAGTATTCTTGATGCACATAGTTCAGATACCCAATCAGAACTGACAGAATCACTGGATAGGGAGAGTAAAACCGAGTTTTCAGAAGACACGCAGGATAAATGGCGTCTTGAAGGTCGCACCGACTACCGGATGAAAACCAGCGCCAAAGTGAGTATCCTTGAGCTGTTTAGTGGTGGCGGCGAGAGTCAGCTGAACGTATCAGTCAGTGGTGGCTATGAAACCCAAACCAATACCCACCGTGCCAACACACAGAAAACCGCAGAAAGTGCACTGAAAAAACACATCGACAAGGTGAATGCGAAACGCGAAGTCAATGTCCAGGTCGATCGCAGTAGCAGCCACACTGAAGAGAACGAGTTCAGTGAAAAACGGACGATTCGCAATATCAACGTCAGCCGCACCCTGAATTTTGTCGCACGACAGATGAACCAGGAATACCTGTCTACTTTCGCATTGACCGGTGCCTATCTTGAAGTCGACTACGGCACGCCCGCCAGTATCAAACGCTACGAGCTTTATGAGCTGGACGCTTTCTTTGAAGACTGTATTGCGAATCAACAATACCGGGAAGATGTCACTAAAGTCCTCTACCGAATGCTGGCCTCTATCCGCGACCACCAAGGAAATACCCGAAGCCTGATTAAACCGGAGCGCATAGATGAAACCGATGGCACCAATAAGCAAAATGCCCAAGAGAAGAGTACCAAAGAAGAAAACAATATACTGCCAATAAAAAATACGCTGCTAAGTGTTGATCATCATGTAACGACGCCCGTATCTAACATCGGCGGCAAGCCCATTGATGTGCCGGGTATTGTATTGGCGGTTAACCAAAATATCCTGCAAACATCCGGTGTCGTCGTGGAAGCTCTGCTTGGTCAATCCAACGCGCTAGACCCTTACTCTATGGGGCTGCAAGCTAACGAAGTACGACGTCGGGAGCTCGAAAACGGTGAGCGTAAACTGAAAACCCATGTGATCAATGCGCTGATTGATATCGCCAACCAACCCGAGCACAAAGAGAACGCTATTGCAGCGATTTCAGCACTCCAGACCATTCACAACGATTGCTGTGAGGAAGAGAAAGGAGATAGCGCATGACGGACACACTCACCAACTCATCTTCCCTTATCACAGAGTCGACTAACCAAAGTCCGGTTGCCCCTTTGGGGCAATCTTTGGTGACGCCGGAAGAGGCTGCCCCGCGTAATCTCGGCACAGCCAAATTTAAATTTCATTTGCTGGATATGGAATATTCCAATGGTTTGCTGACCTTTTCTGTGCTGCTGGCAAACTTTGCTGTTAGCGAGCACAAGCTTTTACCGGGTCAGAAAAAATACCTTGATGAACTGGTTTCTCTTTTTAAAGCCTATGGGGATGATGCCAGAGTGACTCACCTTATTGGCAGAGCGAGCAAAACGGGCCCTGAAGGTAAAAATAAAGCCTATGCCAAAAGGCGGTTGGAAAGTGTTAAACAATATCTGGAGGAACGATGCCCAAAACTGCAAATCCTGAAAGAATCTTCTGATGGTTCATCCTCTCCCACTCACGTGAAAAACGAAGCATCACAATTGGACTGGAACCGTTCGGTGGAAATCCGGATTTCTGTGCTTATTCCAGAGCCCAGGCTTCCCAAACCGAAAAAACGTAAAGTGCCGATAGTAAAAGATGTATGTAGCCAGGGCTCATCTTATAAATGGCGCTTAGAAGTTTCAACCATGCTGAGTTTTGACGTCATCATCGGTGTGGTGGTGCTCGTTGGTAAGCTCCACAGACTAAGTGGCGATGATAAGCCCCTTGAAACGAAAGATGTTTACAAAGATGTTTACGTAGTGGGAGCCACGGCGAATATACCTTTACCTATCAAACATCTAAAACACATTAAGAAGCTCAAACACATCAAGGAAGTCAGAAAAATTGTCCCCCTTTTGACGAAACCCAAAGAACTGGCGAGTTACCTGAAACACTCAAAATTAGGTGTAAGTACCAGCGTGACCTCATCAGGGGGAAAGCTCGAATTTGTTACTGGCAACCGTTTTCACTGCTATCGATTTGATGATTTTGAGGGCAGTGTAGGAATGGCATTTGCCTCAGTGGGGTTTATTGCCGGAGGAGGCGATCTATTAACGATGAAACTCCCCTCAAACTTTCCTCAAAGTACTGATTACTGGTTCAAAATTGGCGGTATAGGTGCTGTAAGTGGAGGTTATGACATTCTCAATGTGGGTGCCGGCATTGGTGCTGGATACTTATTTGTTGAGTAAACATCAAAGCAGTCCCTGCTGGTTAGCTTCAAACACCGCCTCACAGCGACTGCTTACTTCAAGCTTGCGGTAAATGGCCTTGATATGGTCATTTACCGTGTAGTGAGAGATGCCCATTTCGCTTCCAATCTCACTGGTTTTTAGTCCCTTTGCCAGTAGCACCAGCACTTCGTTTTCGCGGTTAGTTAAAGGATTATTCAGCGGCGTTTGCGTTCCTACCTGAATTTGATTTAACACATGTGCTGCCACCGCCGCACTCATGGGGGCGCCGCCCGCCAACTGACTTTCAATCGCTTCTTCAATTTTCTCAAACGGCGTGTCTTTTAACAGGTATCCGCGGGCTCCCGCCTGAATCGCACTTAGCACATTGGTTTCATCACCAAAAATGGTCAGTACCATCACCTCAGTGTCAGGGTGGTTTTTTCTCAGGTAGTGAATCAAATCCCGGCCATTGCCATCGGGCAGGCCTAAATCGACCAGCGCCAAATCGTACTCATTCTGTTCAGCCAACATCAGTGCCTCTGCCAGTGAACCAGCGCAATCACAATGGGTTATCTTCGAGGAGGAGGCCAACTGCCCCAGAAACTGCTGATAGGCGGGGATATCTTCCACAATTAATAAACGGGTCACATGCCACCTCTTACTTCGGCAAAACAGAAGGAAAAAGTATCTAAGAATCAAAGCCGGATGGGTGTAATAAGCGCAAGACTGAGCACAATCTTACCTATACGTAGATCACTTAAAGAAATGGATATTTCAGACTAGAAAGTCTCACCCTCTATTACCTTGGGTTTCCTATATCGCGATTCTTTTCAACACGCTAGCATCAATGCTCACAGCTTTTAAAGTGACAACATCTGACGCGAATTGACTCCAAGGAGCCGGCATGTTTTTCACCAAACGATTCTTTCCCTATTTCCTCACTCAGTGCCTCGGCGCGCTGAATGACAACATCTACAAGAACATTCTGTTGTTGATGGTGACCTACAGTTTTATTGATTCACTTCCTGTTTCGGTCGATCTCTTCGTCAACCTTGCTGCTGGCCTTTTCATTCTGCCTTTCTTCCTATTTTCTGCGCATGCAGGCGCGATTGCCGACAATATGGATAAAGCCAAACTCATTCAGCGTTTGAAACTGGCAGAACTCGCGATTATGGGCTGCGCCGCTGCAGCCATCTTGACGCAAAATGCCTTGCTGATGTTGGCCCTGCTGCTTATGACAGGGACCCAATCGGCGTACTTCGGACCAGTTAAGTACGCCCTTTTACCTCAAGCTCTCAAGACCAATGAATTAGTGAAAGGCAATGCCTGGGTCGAAATAGGCACCTTTCTCTCAATCCTTATCGGCACGCTGAGTGCAGGTTTGCTGCTCGCCATTCCCTATGGAGCAGCTATTGCTGCCTTTTTGGTAGTTTCACTGTCATTGATTGGCTTTTTAAGCAGTATGCACATTCCGTCCTTGCCTGCTTCCAACCCAGAGAAAGTGCGTTTTTCTCCGATTTCAGGCATGAAGAACACGCTTAAAGTCGCCAAAAAACAACGCGGGATCTGGATGTCGATTCTCGCTATCAGTTGGTTCTGGTTTATGGGTGCAACCTACCTGACACAGTTTCCGAACTTTGCCCGTGAACACCTGCATGCAGACAGTACCGTGGTTTCACTGCTGCTTGCCCTGTTCTCTATCGGTATTGCCACAGGTTCTTTTGTCTGTGAGAAGCTCTCTTTCAACAAAGTGGAGTTGGGTATTTTGCCTTTCGGTATTCTTGGTCTGACACTCTTCAGCGCTGATTTGCTTTGGGCAGTTCCTTCCATCGAATCTTTCCCCGAACAGTTTTATGGCTTGCAAAGCTTCATCGCTCAACCCGGCCATCTGCGTGTGATGTTTGATCTCTGTATGGTGGGCGTCAGTGGCGGCGTGTTTATTGTCCCGTTGTACGCGTTTATTCAGTCTCGCGCCGAAAAAGGAGAATGCGCGCGAGCCATCGCGGCAAACAACATTATGAATGCGCTGTTTATGGTGGTGTCAGCGCTGGTCTCTATTTTGGTATTGAGCGTGTTGGATTTCTCGATTGTCGAATTGTTCGCACTGATGGCGGTGGGGAACTTTATCGTGGCGATTTACGTTTATCGTCAGGTGCCCGAGTTCACTCAACGTTTCATCAGTTACTTGTTGAGCCACTGCCTGTACCGGGTTTCGGTCAATGGCCGTCAACATATTCCAGAGCAAGGCGCAGCCTTGATTGTCGCGAACCATGTCAGCTATATAGACGCGCTGCTTCTGATGGGAACATCAACTCGCCCGGTGCGCTTTGTCATGGATAAATCCATCAGTGACATGCCGATACTGAAATACATATTTCGCCATGCAGGTGTCATTCCTATCTGCTCACCACGTAAGTGCGAAAGAACCTACAACGCAGCGTTTGAAATCATTGGGCAGGCATTGAGTAACGGTGAAGTGGTCTGTATTTTCCCGGAAGGTCGCTTAACCTCTGATGGTGAACTTGGTGAATTCAGACCTGGCGTGGAGAAAATCCTCGCTCAATCGCCGGTTCCGGTCATCCCAATGGCATTGAAAGGGTTGTGGGGTTCCTTCTTCAGTCATAAAAACGGCCATGCATTGACGACCCGCCCAAGACGGTTTTGGTCAAAGATTGAAGTGAATATCGGTGAGCTTTTAAAACCGAACGCATTAAACCGTCACTTGCTGCAAAAGGAAGTACAAAGTTTGCTGACGTAGAGATAAAAAATGCCACCCCGTTGAGGTGGCATTTTTCATATACCCAAATGGTTAAACAGCAGCAGGCATCGCCTGAACACGAAACAGTTTACGGCAACGCTCCAGGAAAGAGCCATAAACCACACCCAGCAAACCGGAAAGCAGCGCATTTGAAGCGACGGCTGTTGCGATTTGGCTTGGTTCGGCACCAACGGTAAACAAAATGGCTGCATACACCGGCGACTGGAAAGCCACATAAGCCACAAAGTCCGCTACGCGCTTCATTGTTTTGGTCGAAGATAGACGTTGCGAGAACTTTTGCACATTGTCGCGGAATACACCGTAAGGCCATGCAATCAGGATATTGACCGGAATAGACAACAGCCGCGAAGCCAAAGATTGTTCGAAAGACATACCAGACACGAAGATCTCTACCATCATGCCAGTGACGAAGCAGAAAACGACCATAGCAAACATATCAGCCACGACGCTGCGAACGCGGTTAGCGCCACCCATTTACTCACCCCAAAATCGCTAAATCAAAACGGCTACAACAGCCAAAAATTCAATAAAAAAACGGGTTGGAGAAGTGCCGTTTATGCCGACTTTTTCACCTCCGTTATATCGGCTATTAGAACAAAACTCTGTTGGATTTAGGCGCTATTTTTTAAATTAAAACCAGTGCTTTATTCTAATGTTTGAGACAATGTCAGCCTATGTAACCACATTAAGTCTGGCACATGTTAAGCCCATTTGATCGCTATCTAGTTGGGCTTTCGGGAGAGATCTCGAGCCATGATCAGCGCGAGGCCGAGGATTTGGAGGAAAAGAGCGAGGTTTCGGTAGTTAGAGATACTGCTCACAATTTCACGGTATGAGTCTGTTAACTGTAGGTTATCGAGATATAGCGTATCTATCTTATTACGCAGAAGATCTTGCTGCTGGTCAATACCGAGCATAATTTTATTGATATTGCCCATATTAAGGGCTGTCTCTGTCATATCAGAAAACGATGAAAGTAGTTGACTAACGAGCATCTTAGGTAGTTCTCTGCCCTCTTGTTGGGTGGTAAGGATGATAAGCAAAGTTTCCCTTCGGCGCTCAAGGGCATCGACTTGCTGCCAGGTCAATTGGATAAGCTGATTGTTGCTGCTCTGGGTTTCTTCTACGACCGCTGCTTTCTCTCCCAAGCCATCAATAACGAAATTGGTCATCAGCGCAGCGATAACATTCATGAGCAGTCCCGTCGCAACAATCACCCAAGTTGGCAGCCCTATTTGCACCTTGTTACTCCCTCAACACAAAGCTAACGTTCTTGCCTTCATGTATAGCGCAAAAACAATATGTTAGGTGTCTCACTTGGTTTAGTGATTGACGTATAGGGTTGCAAAAAGGAATAAGGCCAGCAAGTTGCTGGCCTTTGGAGCTTAGTTTGAATACGTCTTATGCGCTTTGCGCTACCGGCATGACTTGCGCCAGTTTGAGATAGGAATGCAGTTCGTCATTTTTATACTCGATAGCGGAGTGAATGTTCACCGATTTATTGGCAATGACCCTGCTGCGGTAGGTGTTGTCCTGTTTGACGATTCCCAAATCCAGCACACCTTGTTCCAGTTTCCACCAGCCTTTGGTGGGTAGGCGGTTGAACAGGGTAAATTCTTCAAGGGTGCCGTCTTCTTTGAGCAGCAGCTCAGTCACATAGCCCGCACTGCAGGTTTTAATCCAGCGTTGGCCTTTCACTTCAGATACCGAAAAAGAGCGCTTACTGGACATCCAGTCGAAAAGGACAATAGCGTCGACATCTGACACGTCGGGAAGTTGTTCAATATCCAGCATGGCTGCGGTGCCAGATTCACGCAGAAAAAGCTGTAAGTACGAGCTGTTTACCTGTTTTTGCATCTCTTACGTCACTGTCATTCCTTGAAAAAGATGAAGATAACCGCAAGCTACGCCGTCTTCATCCCTCTTTTTGTAGGAATGTTAACCAGCGCCGAAAACAGGCCGGAATACGATAGTCAGTGATTGATAATGAGGTGTTAATTCAGGAACCAATATCACTAAATGAAGGGGGAATTGCGCTGAATCAAAAATGAGCAATGTATCTCACTGGAGAGGCACTGTTGTGTGAACTATCTTTAAAACGAGTGGGTTCACTATCAGGTGAGGATTATGCGCTATCTCGTTGTTAAATCAATAATTATAACTTCGGCTCTGGTATCTGCTTTTGCCTTTGCCGCAAAAGATCAGTTGGGTGAAGTGGTTACGGAAAAAAACGAATCAATCTGCAAGCAAAAGTTCACGCAAGAGCTGTTTACTCAGCAACGAATTTTCAGCTCTGATCGCAACGGCTCGGATAAGCGCCGCATAGCAGAGCGAAAAATCGAAGCTGCCCGCCAAAAATACAACGATACGGCAAGCTTTTGTGATGCTTACGACGAGCTACTCACTTTCAATCCAGAAACGTTGGATCGCCGACCTGGTGACGCACAATTCGATTAGTGACGCTCTACTGGCGATACCAGTCGAAGTTAGACAACTAACACAAGCCACTGATAAAGTGGCTTGAAATATTTCTAACGACAGGTACTGCCATGTTCGCTATTCCAAAATCACCGACTTCTAAACCACTTCGCGCGCTTGTCGCAGCATCTGTTTTCGGATTTGCTTTGGCGGGCTGTTCAGATGACGAAGTGGGAGATGTCAGCTTAGGGCTCTTCACAACCAAAGACATCAAGATCCAAATTTTCAACGACCCCGAAGTACCGGGCGTTACCTGCCACATTAGCCATGTCAAAGCCGACCTCGACTTCTCTGATCCGTCTGATATGGGTATTTCTTGCCGTCAAACTGGCGATATCACACCAGAGATGATTACCAACATCGACCGTTCAAAATCCGGTGAAGTGGTATTCACAGCATCGAAGAGCATCCTGTTTAAGTCAATGAAGATCCGCCGCATCTTCGATTCTAAAAACCAAACGCTGATGTACCTCTCGTACTCCACCAAAGAGACGCAAGGTAGCCATAAACACAGCCTCTCGACCGTCCCACTCTGGGGCACCAAAGCATGGCAAGCGCCAACTCAGGACAATAAATAGGCACTCAAGGCCGATTTTCACTGTAAATCGGCCTTCTTCTTTGGGTTTTGGTTGCGCCTAAAACAACCTAAAGATCCTCGCTGAATCCTGCCTCTTTAGGTCGTTTTGGGTATAGAATACCGCTGTCGTATTTAACAGGGTATTGACCATGGCCATCTCTTCTTCTAAAAGCCTCGTCGAGCAACAAACCACAGAATGGCTCGAAAAAGTCGTTATTGGCTTAAACCTCTGCCCTTTCGCAGCTAAACCACAGCGCAACAGACAAATCAAAATTGCCGTGTGTGAAGGCCAGGATGAACAGGAAGTGATGGAAAACATCATTGCTGAACTAACGTTGTTGGAAAACAGTGAGGTAGCGGATTTAGAAACAACCATTGTAGTCACACCCAACCACTTTCTGGACTTTGACGACTATAACCAGTTTTTAGATGTTGCCGACATGCTGATTGATCAGTTTGGCTGGCGCGGTATTTACCAGATTGCAAGTTTCCATCCCGATTATTGCTTCGCGGATGTTGAACCCGAAGATAACAGTAATCTCACCAACCGCTCACCGTTCCCGATGTTTCACCTTATCCGTGAAGCCAGTATTGAGAAGGCATTGAAGCATTACGGTGGAGACGCGGAAGATATCCCTCAAATCAATGTCGACCGCGTTTGCAGTTTGTCTGCAGAAGAGCGAAAGGCGCTGTTTCCTTATCTATTTAAAGCTCTTTAAGCTGCCGCCACACAGTTGAATTTCGCTAACACTTCATTCGATAAGGTGAATGTTAACTTATCACCGTCATTGAGTTTCCCCACGCCTTTCGGCGTGCCTGTCAGCACGATATCACCCGGTACCAATCTAAAGTACTGGGTAAGATGACATATCAGGTCAACCACAGGATTAATCATCAGGCGGGTATCACCGCACTGTATAGCCTCGCCATTGATGTCTAAACCATAGGTTGTAGCAGCAAGATCAATTCCTTCAAACGACACAAACGGACTCTGTACACAGCTACCATCAAAGGCTTTTGCCAGTTCCCAGGGTAGACCTTTCTCTTTCAGCTTACTTTGGGCCTCACGCCGGGTGAGATCGAGCGCTACGCCAACGCCAACAATCGCTTCCAACACCTCTTCACGCTTGGCGTTAGTTAACGGCTTACTAATCAGTACAGACAGCTCTGCTTCGTAATGAATCGGTGTCAGTCGCCCACTGAGTTCAAGTGGTGAATCAGTGCCGACAATGGAAGTCGCCGGTTTGATAAAGAGCACCGGTTCATCAGGGATAGGATTATTCAGCTCTTTCGCATGATCAACATAGTTACGCCCGATGCAGACAGCCTTTCCTGTTGCTAACCCTGTTTCCTTTCCATTTATCCATCTGTGTGAATACATGACTGACTCCCTGTCTTTTCTGTGATTGCTGCTATTTTAACAGACACTCGATGTGTTGATAAAAGATGGCTCCAAACTTGTTAATTCTTCTGCGGTTTTCATACTCAGCGTCCTCATTCGTATGAGAACCTGGCAAAACTACTTCTATCTGGATCACTCATTCTTTACCGCTCCGGCTCGACCTTTGGGTTAGGTCGGCATTCCTTTCCACCTTTGTATCATTCTTAATAAAACAAGATCTTAGATGGATTTTTCCGCCTATCCGCCACGATTGATAAGACCTAGCTAGCAATTTATAAAATGGCATGTTGTTGGATTTGCTAGTCAGGTTAACGCTTAATGTATCGATATTGATGTAAAACCAATTGAATCAAAAAGAATGAACTCCTTCGACTTTGATGTCCCTGTTTCCTGCGTAATTTTTGACTGCGACGGCACCTTGGTTGACAGCGAAGTGCTGTCCCAAATGGCGATAGTCGAGATTTTTTCGAATTACGGCGTGAAACTGGATTTACAGGAGTGTCTTGATAACTTTCAGGGTGGCAAACTGGCAGATATACTCATTCAGACCTGCGAGCGCTACAACCTGAAAATCTCTATTGATGAGCTGGAGCATCTATACCGTGAGAAATGCGCAGAATTGTTCGCCGGCCACCTCGATCCGGTCGATGGTGTGCCAGAACTGCTCAATACCCTGAAGGATGTCGGTATCGATATGTGCGTCGCTTCCAATGGTCCGGTCGAAAAAATGGAGATGTCGCTGGAAATGACTGGGCTTCTGCATCACTTTCGTGGCCATCTCTATAGCGCTTTTGATGCCAACAGCTGGAAACCGGCACCTGATCTCCTCCATTATGCAGCTTTGAACATGGCAGCTTTAACTCAGGAATGCCTGTTTGTGGATGACACTATCCAGGGCGTGGAAGCCGGTATCAATGCAGGTATGCGCACGGTTTATTTCAATCCGGGAAACAAAGAAGACGCGAGCCATCCTCTGGTTGTATCGGTTAGTTCGATGGAAGAGCTTCAGGCACTCATGGAGCGTCTGCCACTTTCTGACTGTTGGGCCTAGTCACGCTGCTTGAGTAAACAAAATGGTTAATCGCATCGACACCAAATAACATCATCTTAGTGATAAAAATGAAAAAGAGACGCATCAGCGTCCCTTTTTCATCTGAGAAATTCAATTAAGGCAAAGTCTTGAGGCTATGCTGATAATCGTCGAATTTCTGCATGACTTTGTCATCAGCACCACCTGTCATCTTGCTCACCGCAACGATGCCAATACCGGCCAGAATGAAGCCTGGAACAATTTCATATAGGTCAAAGATACCGCCGGTCAATTGTTTCCATACCACTACGGTCACACCACCAACAATCACACCTGTCAGTGCGCCATTGCGGTTCATGTCTTTCCAGAACAGACTCAGCAACAGTGCCGGACCGAATGCTGCACCAAAACCGGCCCATGCATAAGATACGAGGCCGAGAACAGAGCTTTCCGGATTCATCGCCAGCGCCAACGCAATGATAGAAATACCAATGACTGCGAAACGCCCCACCATGACCACTTCCTTGGTTGATGCATCAGGACGGAAAACTTGCTTGTAGAAGTCTTCAGCCAGCGCTGATGAAGACACCAGCAACTGGGAATCCGCAGTACTCATTACCGCGGCAAGAATCGCTGCCAATAAAATTCCGGCAATGACTGGATGGAAGGCAGCATTCACCAGATACATAAAGATGGTTTCGCCATCCGCCAGCTCACCGCCAAGGTGCTGGTCAACATACAGGATACCCACCAAGCCGATCAGAATAGCACCCACCATGGAGATAGCACTCCAGCCCACAGCGATACGGCGAGCAGTGGTGATATCTGCGTTAGAGCGGGTTGCTTGGAAACGCGCCAGAATGTGCGGCTGACCAAAATAACCCAAACCCCATGCCACCAGCGACAAAATTGACACAGTCGTCAGCGGTTGGCCGCTAACATCTTGCCATAAGGTCAAAAGCTCTGGATTCTTCGCTTCCAGTGCTGTAGGCAAATCTGAGAATGAACCGTCTAGGACAGCAATTGGCACAATCATCAGTGCCGCAGCCATCAGAAGACCTTGCACCAAGTCAGTCCAAGAGACGGCAAGGAAGCCACCGAACAAGGTGTAGGACACCACGCAGGCGGTACCAATGATCACTGCTGTACTGTAGTCGAGACCAAAAACTGTCTCGAACAGTTTACCGCCTGCTACCAAGCCAGAGCTGGTATAGAAAAGGAAGAACAGCAAAATGAAGAAGGCAGAAATGGTCTGGAGTAGTTTCGATTTGTCTTCAAAACGACGCGACAAGAACTCAGGGATGGTCAACGCATTGTCGACTTCAATACTGTAGGTACGAAGACGCTTGGCACAAATCAGCCAGTTCAAGTAAGTACCCGCTAACAAGCCTCCAGCAAGCCATAGTGACTCGATGCCTGCTGCATAGGCATAGCCCGGTAATCCCAACAGTAGCCAGCCACTCATATCTGACGCACCCGCTGACAATGCTGCAGGCCACGGGCCTAATGAACGCCCACCTAAAAAGTAATCTTCTGAGTTTGAAGTACGTTTGTATGCGTATACGCCGATTGCGAGCATAAGAATCAGGTACACGATAAACGTGGCACTGATTGCAAAGCTGTTTTCAATCATGTTTTTTCCCTCAATAACAAGGCACAAAGGTTGGGGCAAATAGCCCCAGCGCCTAATTCCGATTGGTGAAAACCGTCAGCAATGGAAGCCCAAGACCTTCTGCGTTCTCCGCAGAAGATCTGTGAGCACCATGACTTCGGGTTACTTGGGTTTAGTGTTCGCCACCACCTAGTTCCAGCAGGGTGGCATTACCTCCTACTGCGGTGACGTTAATGGTTTTCGTCCGCTCGGTAATAAAGCGGAGTAGATAGGTTGGCGAAGCCACCAACGGCAGTTGGGAGGCGTTGTCTTCAGCGACAAACTGAACTAATACACCATCCCGGGCCGCCAATTTTCGGTTCATAGCAATCAAGGTTGCCGGATGCGCTACCGCTGCCACACCACAAATCGGTGTCGAGACGATGGCGTCTTCCGTCTTGTCACTATCAAGCAATGCAACCAGTCGGTTCGGGGCACTGGCTTTCACCAAATCGCCAATCAAGGCTTCTGCGTCCCGTTTCAGTGAAGCAGGTACTGCCAACAAGGCGCAGTTGCCAGCGACCAACACAGCAGCCAATTGACCTGCTAACGCAGTCACAGTCAAAGACTCATCACCTGTCACCAGAAACAATCCACGACCTGATGTGTATAGCTCGTTGGTTTCACCCGTTGGCCCAGGCATTTCATGAACAGGTGCCAGCAAGGCTTCCGCCTGATGAAGCTGAAAACGGATGAGGTTGGATGCTGCAGTAAAATCACCGCCACGCTGCCCCACATTGTCAGCCCAGCTATTTAGTCGCGTTACACGCTCAATCACACCCAGATTGTTCCACTCTTCCCAAACAGCTTGGCTTTGAGCAGCTAACGTCGATACTTCATTCATTGTCTGCGTTCCTATTACCTTGCTCATGCCACCACCTCCTCTTTCGTAAAGCGATAGAGATAATGAGGTCCACCGGCTTTTGGCCCTGTCCCTGAAAACCCTTGCCCACCAAATGGCTGCACGCCCACGACTGCACCGACCTGGTCGCGGTTGATGTAACAGTTACCTACTTTGGCGCGTGATTCGATATGGCGATAAGTGCTTTCATTGCGACTGTGAACACCCAGTGTTAGGCCAAAGCCCGCGCTGTTGATGTCATCAATTACACTGTCGAGTTCGTCAGCGTGGTAACGCACCACGTGCAAGATTGGGCCAAAATGCTCCTCTGAAAGCATGGATATGCTGTCGATTTCAAACGCCACAGGCGCAATGTAGGTACCGACACGGGTTTCACTCTTCATCGGCGCTTTAGCAATGAATTTGCTGGTTTTGAACAATTCGTTGATATGGTTCTGCAGCTTCGCCTGAGCAGTCTCATCAATCACTGGGCCGACATCGGTGGAGTGCAGGTAAGGCAAGCCAATGCGCATTTCCGCCATGGCTCCCTTGATAAGGTCAATCACACGATCTGCTACATCTTGCTGAACATAAAGCACACGAAGTGCTGAACAACGCTGGCCAGCAGAGGCAAACGCGGAGCGAAGCACATCGCGCACCACTTGTTCTGGCAGCGCGGTACTGTCAACCAACATGGCGTTCTGACCACCAGTTTCCGCAATAAACGGCACTGGCAGTGCGTCGCGGGACGCAAGTGTCTGGTTGATGCGCTGTGCTGTTGGTGTAGAGCCAGTAAAGGCGACACCGGCGATGCTGTTGTCACCCGTCAAAACACTGCCAATTTCTGCGCCGCTGCCTGGCAGTAAGTGAATCACTCCAACTGGGATCCCAGTTTCCAACAACAGCTCAATCGTGCGGAATGCGATCAATGATGTTTGCTCCGCCGGTTTGGCAACAACGGTATTACCCGTCACCAGCGCTGCCGAAATTTGTCCGATGAAGATTGCTAACGGAAAGTTCCACGGACTAATGCAGGTAAACACGCCACGCCCTTCGCGTCTTAGGGTGACAGACTGGCCGTCAAAGCGGGTAAAAGATTGCAGATCACCTTCAATCTTCTCTGCCTGAATGGGGTAGTAGCGGAGGAAATCCACAGCTTCACGAACTTCATCAATGCTGTCATGAATCGTCTTGCCCGCTTCACGGTGACAAAGAGCGACTAACTCACCAAGATTCTCTTCAAGCTTATCTGCCAGCCTTAGTAAGTACTCACCTCTTTGTTTGGCATTAAGCGCGCGCCAGCTATCAACATTGGCTGCCGCTACATTTAGCGCTTCTTTCGCTTGCGCCGGTGTTGTCCAGTTGATGCTGCCAACTTTCAGGCGGTGATCGTAAGGTGCCACCACAGTATTAGTATCACCCGTCAGGCGCTCACCATTAATGATTGGGCCCGCCTTCCAGCTAACATCCATAAAGGCCTGTACCTTGGCATCATAAGCCGCCCACTCGCTTTCAATATCAATCGCAACACCTTTCGAGTTCTGGCGGGATTCTCCAAAGATCTCCGAAGGCTGCGGGATACGTGCATTATGAAGCGTGGGGCGCGACTTGAGTGTATCAACCGGATGTTGCGTCAAATCAGATACCGGACAAGCAGCATCCACCAAACGGTGAACAAACGAACTGTTGGCACCATTTTCAAGCAGACGGCGAACCAGATATGGCAACAGATCTTTGTGGCTTCCTACTGGCGCGTAAATACGAACAGTCTGACCAAACATTTCCTTGGCGTGGAAGTAAAGTGCATCCCCCATGCCATGCAAACGCTGGAACTCATAATTGTCATGCTGGGCCATGGCTTTCACCGCTGCCACGGTTTGCGCATTGTGGCTGGCAAACTGTGGGTAGATAAGGCCGTTAACATGCTCAGAAAGCAGGAAACGTGCACAGGCGAGGTAGGCTACGTCCGTGCCTTCTTTGCGGGTATAAACTGGGTAGCCAGGTAAGCCCGCTTGCTGTGCCAATTTAATTTCGCTGTCCCAGTAGGCGCCTTTCACCAGTCGCATCGGGATCACGGTGCCGTGCTCTTTCGCCAACGCCGCCAACCAGGTAATCACGGGCAGGGCACGTTTAGAGTAAGCCTGAACCACCAGACCAAACTGGCCCCAGCCTTTGATATCATCGTGGGTGAAGAGTTTTTCAAAAAGCTTCAGTGACAGTTCCAGGCGGTCAGCTTCTTCTGCATCAATGGTGATCGCGACACCCAACTCGCGGGCGCGCTTCAGCAAGCGAACCACAGTCTCAGCCATTTCACCCAATACACGGTCTTCATTTGCTACTTCATAACGTGGGTGCAAAGCAGACAGTTTGATAGAAACAGAAGGTGATGGCCCGTTGCCCACAGACAGTTGCTGAGACACCGTTTCAATCGCCATCATGTAGTCGTTGAAGTATTTTTGCGCATCCTGCATGGTGAGCGCCGCTTCACCCAACATGTCGAACGAGTATGTGAAACCTTTCTGGCGTAGAGGTTTGCCGTTTTCTAACGCTTCGTTTATCGAGCGGCCAAGGACAAACTGGTGACCCATCACTTTCATGGCTTGATGCATAGCCTGACGAATCACAGGCTCAGACATCTTGTTCACCAAGCGGTTAAGCACCTTGCCTGCTCCGCCTTCTTTGCGCTCATCGATAGTGACGACTTTGCCGGTCAGCATCAGTCCCCAGGTCGAGGCATTCACGAACAGAGACTCAGAGTTCTTAAGGTGGGCTTTCCAATCGGCCACACCCAATTTATCCCGGATCAGGGCATCTGCGGTTTTCGCATCCGGCACACGCATCAAGGCTTCTGCAAGACACATTAATAAAATGCCTTCGCGGGTGTCCAAACTGTACTCAAGAAGAAGTGCGTCGATCATTTGCACGGCCGTTTTATCCGCACGCACACGCTCAATAAGGTCAGCCGCATGAGCTTCTGTCTGTTTACGTTCTTCGTTCGTAGGTATTGCAAGTGGGAGCAGTGACGCGAGCAACTCACTTTCATCAACACAGTAGTGCGAAGAAATATGAGGCCACAGCGCAGAAACTGGTTGCTCAAGGTAGCTTGGTACCAGCACATCAGTCGCTTTTAACATAAGCAGATTCCTCTATCCATCAACCACGAGGCAGTGGCATATGTTACTAATATGTTAGATTAACGACCGATTCTAGGTATGTGGTGCCGATGAGTCTTTCGAAATTCTGCGGCATTATTGCAAAAAACTCCGATGATTAACAAACAGAGAACCACAGCTGATGCCTACCAATAACAACGTATTGCATAATTTAGTGATTTAGATCGCTATTAATGGTCAGTGCTGCTGGCGAAATCGGGAAGGAGAAACACCAAATGCGCGGGTGAAGGCTGAAGTAAAACCGCTTTGGGATGCAAAACCGCAACTGTCTGAGATCTGCGCAAGGTTCAGCTCGCTGGTACTGAGCAGTTCCTGCGCTAACTCAAAGCGTTTTTTCAATACATATTGATGCGGCGTCATGCCCATTTGCGATTTGAAAAGCTGGTGGAACTGGCTTTCCGCCAGAAAGACCGAACCCGCCAACTGCGACACACTGATTTTGCGGCTGATGTGCTGGCGAATATAGAGATCGATGATGTCTATATTTAGACGGTGACCATGGCGTCGCGGTGCGATTTGCTCGCGGAAATGGCGTTCCATCACGCAAAGCAGGGTATCAGCACAAGCACTTCCCAACATTGCATCATGCGGATTGGCAATCATTTCGGACGTCAGCGCTTTCACCAAAGTCTGTGCCTGACTGTCGAGTTGAAAGTAAGCATCACGCTCAAACAGGCGCTCTACTTTATCTTTCATGCTCATCTCACCTAGGAGCGCAGATTCAGGCAGGTTTATCACCAAAATCTCGTTTTGCCCCACACCAGAAAACGAATGAAGCTCAGATTCAGACACCAGACACCCCTGACCCGGCCCGACAAGACTGCCGCGCCCGGAAAGTTCAAACTCTGTCTGGCCTTGCAAACCAATCACCACCTGACGGTATTCGTGCGCATGCAACGAAGGATGATTGGGTAAAGCAATAACCTGAGAATGCTTCAGTTCGGATGTCATAGTGAATAATAGTAGTCAGAAAACTGTGTCCATTCTGCCATGCGGAAGAGGAAAACAAGAAGAAAAATCTCTACGGAAAGATGATCAAGAGAGGGGCAAACTACGGAGGTTGTCATTTCAACTTCAAAATTGTGCAGGATCTCAACAAACAAGGCATTGTGATCGCAGATAAAATCTGTGTTGACGGCAAGAAAACTCTAGAGAACTCTCTTATCATTCTGTTTTAAAATATTTTTTATTCATACTCACACAGAGAAATGAACATACATGTTACTTGATCATGCTTTCGATAGTTTCGATACATGATCATTCCCTGATCATCGTTCCGGTGCAAAGGATCTTTGATGTTTCAAGATATACCCAAACAACCTGAATCCTGCATCTTCAGGTTGTTTGATGAGATGGTCTCCTCCTACTCCAGTCCGGCGTCATAATGCGCCAAGATAGAAGTGTTATCGACTATCTAGATAAGCAGGAGAAGACCATGAACAAGTGTAAAACGCTCGGTATCGATTTGGCAAAAAATAGCTTTTACCTCTTCGTGTTAAACCAGCAGGGAAAGCCCATCGGTAAGAAGAAACTGAGCCGGAGCCAACTCCTGCGGTACTTGGCTCAGCAAGAGCGCTGCATTGTCGCCATGGAGGCTTGTGCTTCTGCCCACTATTGGGGGCGTGAGATTTCGCTGCTAGGGCATGACGTTGAGTTGTTACCTCCTCAGCATGTCAAAGGGTATCTGCGGGGGCAGAAAAATGATTACAACGATGCACAGGCCATCGCAGAGGCTAGCGTTCATGGAGCCATCCGTCATGTTGCAGTAAAAAGCGTGGAGCAGCAGGATGAACAGACCTTCCTACAGATGCGGCGACACCTTTCGTCTGAGCGGACGCGTTTGCTCAATCACATTCGTGGGCTGCTGGG
>NZ_FIZY01000063.1 GCF_900060185.1 Grimontia marina
TCGGTGCTATGATGGCCATTACTCAGTCCTTTTTGTGGGTTTTCTCTGTTTGGCGATAGATCAGATCGCGCAAACTGGACTGAGTTTCTCTTACCTTTGAGATCTACTATTAGGAACAGCTATTTAGACTAACATGCAGTTGAAAATATAATGACATTGATAAAATAAGAAGATTGGTAATGACCTAAAAATAACAATTTACTGACAATAAAATAAAAGGAGATACTAATCCAACTTGTCGAATTAGTATTTACTCATAGATACTATCTATTATTAAACAATATGCACATTAGCGAGCATCATTCCTTGCTCTGTAATCGATTTCACTCAAAATTTTGATTTTAAAAGGAAGAATGATGCACTCCTGATGCTAAAGCCTCATGTAAGCAAGAGGAGAAAATAAGTCAAAATTCACTATTTACATATTGGTTAATAATGATATTTAGATATGGAAAAATAAGCATTTTAAACGGGAAATGTCTCACTTTAAAATTCACAAAAATACAATATAGATAACCTTTATGACGTTTTAATTTTTTACAGATTTGTCAAAAAAACAATGCAACCAGGAATGCAAATGATAAAGTTTGACCCAGTAAAAAACCGGATATTTACTGATACGCGAAATGTGGGTATTGGTCACCGAGAAGGACTGATTCTTGAATTACTGGTGCAGCGTGCGCCCGATGTGATAGAGAAACAAGAAATTATCACCCATGCTTGGGGGAACATCTGCGTAGGAGATACCTCACTAGCTAAATCCATTAGCGCATTGCGACAGGCATTTTTAAAGCTAGGTGTTAAAGAAAGCCCAATCATCACAGCCCCCAGAGTGGGGTACCGTGCATTACCCGGCAGAGTAAAATGCGTTGAAATTTCATTAGAAGATGTCGTTGAGAATCCCCTCTCAACGGAAACACCCAATCCACACGAGAAATTGGATACTGAATCCACAGAACAACAAGATACCTCGAATTGCAGCGACCTTTCCCCAACCTGTCCTCCCTATATCAGAATCATATTGAATACACTTTCAGTCATACTTATATTTGCCACACTCGCGATTCTCTCTATCAAACTGGATCTCGCACCCTGGCCGCCTCACGCAGCGCATTTGGCGCTAACTCAACAGCGAGTTGGTGAATTGATACTCATCAAATCTCCATCGGTAAAACTCTCGCTACCTCTTAGGCGTTTACTTGCTTCAAACCAGTGCGACTGCGTCGTTTTTGTCGGGATTGGAGACGGAGAAAACGAACTTGCTTGGTTCCATCGCCAAACACAAGACGCTGTTAATCTCACTTATCGTTCAGGCCAGTTTCCTGTTGTCTCTGCCCAAATAACACAATTTGTGGAGGAACGAAAATGAAAGCCACCATTGCTTTTCTTTTTCTCAACATCAGTGTACTTACAGGTGTGCTGGCACTGCCCTGGCAGCAACATTTAATGTCAGGTCACTATGAGCATCTTCTGGTAAAGGTTCATCCCGACCGGAGTACGACCATTGCAAAAGGGCAGGCTGCCATTGATGGCCGCTCTGTTATCCATGTTGCGACCATAGAAGATAGCACCGCAAAGCAAACCAGTTTGGTGAAGCTCACTGGGCATTTGGCATCAACACTCGACTCCAGCTTCCTGCTTAAGTGCGACGTTGAGTTGGTCTATGTCAACAACCTAGGTATTGCCACCGACTTATTTCATGCCACACCCTACCTGTTTTTAGAGCAAGGAAGTCGTCTGGCAAAACTAGATGTTATTTACGAAGATCCCGATTTCTTATTGATCAAGGATGAGATGTCTGGTCATACCCAGCTTATCACACGCCTTTGAAGCAAGAATAAGCTTGAAAATAGAGTGTAGTGTATTGATTTTATTGGTGATTAATTTTCATTGTTTTTCAGTTAGCACCTCCAATATGCAGTGCCATGCTGACCCTGTGTTATCTAAAAAACACAAACACAACATCTAAAAACAATGGAGAAAAAGCCATGCCTAGAGTCACCCTATCGCTGATCACCCTGTCTCTACTTTCAGCGTTTTCTACACCCAGCTTTGCAAAGATTTTTCCCGATCAGCTTGTCGTTGATACCGGAGGAGACGACGTTTGTCGCTCCGGCTATCGTCCCATCACACGAAGTGAAGCCACGCTGCATCGCGACTATTTGCTTTCGAAAATGGGTCAGTGGCAAATTACCGGTCTGAAAGATAACTGGGTCATCATGGGAACTGGACATGAAGGAAGGATTAAGCAGGATATACCCAATTATAGTACTTGGTGCCACCCAAACAGCACTGGAAACACTGAAATTCCTACTCTTGCCAAATATACTTTGCCAGAAGGGGAAGAATTCGATGTTGAGTACAGTCTGGTGTCCGATGAGAGCAAGTTTATCCGCCCTCTCAGTTACCTTGCTGACTATCTAGGATATGCTTGGGTCGGCGGGAATAGTAGTGATTATGTTGGTCGTGACATGTCTGTCCGGAAGGATGGCGACGAATGGGTGATACAAGGTAATAACCGAGGTTCATGTACAGGGTATCGGTGTGACGAGAAAACGGCTATCCGCGTCAGTAACTTTAACTACACCCTGAACAGCGATGATTTCTGGCATGGTGAGGTTACAGAGTCGGATAAGCAACTTATTACATCCATAGAGACCACCGCGAGAAACAGAAGTGACATCCCACAACAGATGGTCGTTGAACTCAAAGTGGATCAATCAACTAATTGGTCAAAAACCGACACGTACGGCTTCTCGCAGGCTGTAGAAACCAAAAACGAGTTTGAGTGGCCACTGGTCGGCAAAACAGAAGTTGCCATCAAGCTGGGCGCTAATCAGAGTTGGGCAAACACCAACGGAGGGGCATCCTCTGAAACAGTGACGCTTCAGACACGCCCTATGGTACCCGCTAATTCAGAAATTCCAATACGCGTAGAGCTTTACCGTTCCACTATTTCTTACCCATACAGATTCAGTGCTGATGTCAGCTACGATGTCGAGTTTGATGGCTTCTTACGCTGGGGGGGTAATGCATGGAATACACACCCAACCAACCGCCCGAACCATAAGCATACTTTTACGATGGGAAGAGCCAGCAACCCGTCAGCGGATATTCGCCACCAATGGAATATTCGCCATATTCCAGGAGCTTCACAATGGTGGGATTGGAGTTGGGCTATTCAGGAATATGGTTTGCCGACAATGCAAAACCTTACCAGTGAGAGCCTTCGTCCTTTTGAAGCGGTTGTTTCCGGTCATTTCAATGCTGAATCCCAGTTTGCCGGTACCGTTGAAATTGGTAAGGCAAGGCCGATCTCAGATTCTCACCGCTCCAGCGCGAACAACATCTTACGAAAGGGAGACGTTGAGCTGGAAACCAATCTGGATACTGATGAATTGCGTTCACTCGGTTTTGGAGATGTTGAGCTCAGTGTTAAATAACTGTCTTTGATATTGGTATAACAAAACCGCTGCATTAGCGGCGGTTTTGTACTCAGAGGTTTCTACGACTCACTCAGGACATACCTACATAGCGCTCAGTGTTCGCAATGGTATCTATCCACCGTGCGATGTTTGGGTAGTTTTCCAGACTGAACCCGCCTTCATGCGCCACGTGCGTGTAAGCATAAAGCGAGATATCTGCGATGGTCATGGTATCGCCAACGAGGAAAGCCGATTTTCCTAGTTGCCGCTCCATCAATTTCAGCGCTTTGTGTCCACCAGACAGTAAAGAGTGGTATTCGTCAACTCGCTCTTTTGGCATTCCCTGATATTTCTGAATGAATCGTGCAACAGCAATAAACGGTTCGTGCGAGAATTGTTCAAAGAAAAGCCATTCGTAGACTTTGGCTTTTAAGAAGTTATCTGTCGGCAGATAAGAGGTACCTTCTGCAAAGTAGCCCAGAATAGCGTTTGATTCAGACAACACACGTCCATCATCCAAAACCACTACGGGTATCTTCCCATTTGGGTTCACCGCCAGAAATTCGGCCATTTTTGTCTCGCCTTTCAAGATATCAACATGTTGCCAATCGTGCTCAATATCCAGAAACGAAAGTATCAGTTTTACTTTCAGGCAATTTCCGGACTTCATATCTCCGTAAACAAGCATTCCTTTCTCCTAGCCCGTGATCTCTTCGCCCGCTTCTCCTTGCGGCACAACAACGGTGTTCAGTTTGGATTCCTCAATCCATTGCTTCATGGCAGCATCATCCAACACTTTATTCATGTAGCGCTGGGCGTCGGCAGACACAGAAACGCCGTAAGTTAGAAAACGCAACGCGACAGGCGCATACATCACATCCGCAATCGAGAAGCCACCAAACAACCAGCCACCTTTATCACCAAACTGTGCCATTTGCTCAGTCCATATGGCATCTATGCGCGCGATGTCCTTTAAGCATGCTTCTGAAGGTGAGACATTGCGGTGCGAACGGATATTCATTGGCATCTCTCCGCGAAGTGCCGTGAACCCGGAGTGCATTTCAGCAGATAGCGCACGCGCCTTGGCACGCTGGGCGACGTCTTCAGGCCAACCCTTTCCGTTGAGATATTGCTCGTTGACGTACTCACAAATGGCCAGAGAGTCCCAGACAGCAACATCGCCATCCACCAATACTGGCACCTTTCCCGCACCGGAGTGTTTGTCAATCTCGGCGTAGAAAGCATCCGTGAATAATTCGAGGTCAACTTCTTCAAAATCAATATCAAAGCTTCGGAGAACCAGCCAGCCGCGGAGTGACCAAGTCGAGTAATTTTTATTGGCGATTATCAGTTTCATCAGGCTTTCCTTTTGCTTTTTGTTGATGTGAACGAGTATGCTCATAAGCAGAAAAGGTTTCTAACGTATAGTTTTGATACTTATTATTCGATTTCATGATGTAAGGACAGTTCGGGAATGGATATCGATTCACTGCGAAGCTTTTTAGCCATCGTGGACACAGGAAGTTTTACCCGGGCTGCCTCGCAGATTCACCGTACACAATCTGCCATCAGCATGCAGATTAAAAAGCTGGAAGAAGAACTGGGCAACCCGTTGTTTGACAGAGAGAAACGCCCACTTACCGTCAGCCTCGCCGGTCAGCGTTTGGTCAGTCACGCCCGCAGGCTGGTTGCCTCACACGATGAAGCGCTAGATGCTTTCAGGCGTGAAGATAACACACGTCCAATCCGTATTGGTTGTCCGGATGACTATGCGGAATCGCTGCTGCCTCAGCTTCTGGAGGCATTTCGTCACCAACTTGGTAATGTCACTTTTGATGTGCTTTGCGCATCGAGCGTTCTGTTACGCCAACGACTGGACAGCGGTGATTTGGATTTAGCCATTGTGACCCGAGCACCGGATTCAGACGAAGGATGGCTGTTGAAACATGACAAAGGAGTCTGGATATGTGGTGACGACACATCTCTGATAGAACGTCGCCCCCTGCCTTTAGCGCTGTTTGATAAAAGCTGTAAATTCCATACAACGGCGCTCGATGGACTTGGCAAGTTTGGCATTGATGTCGATTTGGTGGCTTTCACCACCAGTGCGTCGACTCTGGTCGGATTGGTTCGAACCCGGCAAGCAATTTCCGCCATGGCCTCTGGCAGTGCACCACCGGATCTGACGGTGATTCAGAGCGCCAAACTACCACCGCTTCCCGCAATCGATATTGTGATGGTCTCAGCGACACATTCACATCCAATGATCACGACGTCGGTAATTTCTTCCATTTCACATCAGTTCACGGCAGGACAAGTCAAAATCGCTTGATGATTATTGTCTGGAACAAAGAAGCAGCCGAATGGCTACTTCTTTGTTCTGATGGTTACGCCTAACGACTGATAGCCAGATAGGCACCAGCGCCAATCATAAGAGAACCGGCGCCGCGGTTCATTCGCTTCACCGCTTTTTCCGTTTTAAGAAGCTTTGCTGCGCGATCTGCGCCCACAGCGACCATCATGACACCACTCATCAAGGCAAAACCTGCCAGCACATTCGCCAGCACCACATCACCCATGCTAAGAAGCGTCACATCCATAAAGGTTGGCAAAAACGCGATATAAAACAGAATGACCTTAGGATTTGAAGCTGAAATTAAGAAGCCTTGGGTAAAATCAGCGGCTGCACCGGAAGATTTCTTTACTGTTTCTTCAGATAGCTGCGCGACCTGCGGCAAAGCTCTGAACATCTTGTAGCCCAAATAAATCAGGTAAGCTGCACCCACATAGCGGACCACGGTAAACAATCCTGCGTAATTTTCTGCAATAGTTGCCAGACCAAAACATGCCAACGCCAGGTATATCAGATCACTCGCTACCATACCCGCAGAAATCGCCACACAATCTCGCCAGCCTGTCACCATAGCTCGAGCCAGTATAGCGAAAATACCCGGGCCTGGAGTAATGGCAAAAACGAATATAGCAATGCTGAATGTCATCGCCCCTTCCAGCGTCATCTGTCGTTCCTCACAATGCTTTTCACCATATGAACGACACTAGCAAAAGCCAGCATGGTACTCTGTTTGAGTTTTGACTGAGTTTTCATACTTCTTCCATCAACGCAGCAAGGTTCTCGGCTAAAGAATATCTATTCTTACCGTTTGCTTTGGCGTCATACATGGCTTTATCTGCCTGCTCGATAACTTGTGCCAAAGATGAAGCATCTTTCGCCGCCCAGTAGCGAACACCAATACTCGCACTCACTCTTGGTTTATAGTTGTTAATCACGATTTCATCGCTAAGTTTTCTCAGAAGTCGACTCGCAATCTTATCGACTGGCGCGTTGCCATAAAGTGCAATCAGGAACTCGTCACCGGATAATCGGGACACGAAGTCGCGCCGCGAAACCGACGACTTCAAACGCTCAGCCACCACTTTTAGTAACTCATCCCCGACTTGGTGACCGAACTGATCGTTCACCGCTTTAAAACCATCCAAATCGATAAACAGCACGTGCATATCACACTCTCTGTCGTGATCCTGACTGAGTTTATCCAGCGCGTGAGCACGGTTTGCCAGCCCAGTAAGCGCATCATGATTCGCGATGTAGTTCAGGCGTTAGATTTCCATTTCTGCTGACAAATCGACAATGGTAACAACAAATCCTTCCACGCAACCCCAGTGGTTTGTGAGGGTTCGAGCAACAACCTGACAAGGTATTTCAATGCCTCCATGACCGAATAGAATACGGTGCCATTCCATAGTACCTGTCGATAACAGTGTTTTCAGCTCGGAAAAGGTCATTTTGTAAGAGCTATCTGTCGACAAAGTGCGCCAAGAGTGGTGTACACCAAATGTCTGAATACACGCCGCATTCTGCGTCTTGATCGTCAAATCGCGGGACATCACTAAAGTGGCATCCTGACTTTTATCAAAAATTAGCTCCGCGAGTTTACGGCGTTGCTCCGCCTCACGTTGTTCAGTCACGTCTTCAAACTGCACCAAAGAATGCCGCGCAGTACCCATTGGCTGAGTACTTACCTTAAACACTTTGCCCGTTGCGCTATGAGTCAACTCGATCCCTTTCATCGGCTGGTGCAAGTCGATAGCACGTGAAATTGCCTGTACGCGGGACACAGGCTCAAAGGTTTTTAATAGCTTTGTCAAATTCCTTGGTGAGCAGCTTACCCGGCGCAGAATATATTCTGCCGCTGGGTTGAAATACGTCACCACATCCCCTGGTGCAATAACCATCACGCCATGCTCCATAGTATCGAGCACTTCACCAATATACTGACTCTTGTTTTCCAGTTGGTTAAGGGTTTGCTTGAGCTGGTAATCACGCTCTGAAAGATTTGAAACCAAGTCATTAAAGCATGCTGTCAGTTTCCCCAGTTCGTCGTGATGTTTAACAGGAATGGCACGCCCGAAAACACCAAGCCTTAACATGGAAGACATAGACTGATGGAGTGAAGAGAGTGGATGTGAGACAAGACGATGAAGCATTTGAGCAAACATCAACGCCAACAATGAAAGCAATGTCGTGCCGACAACCAAATAGCCCACTAGAAAATGGCGTTCTCTTTCTATCGCTTCGCGAGAAACGTACACTTCAATGAAGCCGAGGATTTCCTCCCCCAACACAATCGGCTTTTTCACCCGCTCGTAATTGGTGTCGCTACAAACAATGGATGCCTCTGTGAAGCGGCAGTCTAGCGGTAGGTCCATCACCGAAGCGAATAGAGTGCGGTTTGACGTGCGAACCCACGCGCCAATAAGTTCTGGATCTACACGCAATGCTTCCAGTTGCTCCAAAGCCGTGCGCTGGTCATCAAATGCCAGCGCCGCAGTCAAGTTAACCGCCGCGGCATTGGTTAGTATTTCGGTACGACCGATGAGGCTCTTTTCCATTTTGTCTTCAGCGATATTTTCTATCGCAAAGCCAAGTAATACAACGCCAGAAGTCATCAACAACCAGGTTGGTAGTACCAGTTTAACTCTCAGGGGGAGGTTGTTCAGCCAGCTAAGAATCATGCCTTGTCCTCCCTTCCATCACTGCAATTGATAGCAATTGCGAGCGCAGGGAAAATGGCGCTCCCGCAAGATTTTTTCTATTGATAAGCGGCTTTATCCTGTTGTTCACTCTGACAAACGCCACCATGCCGCCTGCTCTGGTAAAACGCCGACCTTCCCCAACCAAAAGCGCATTGGGAAACGTTGCTTTTAACGCAGATACTTTATCGGTTTCGTCAGTGTTGCTGTAAATAATATGGCATGCCGGCACCGAAACTTCCCCACGCTGGATTTGATGGAATATTGCCTGAGGTTTCTTCTCGATAATTTCTTTCAGCTTTCTGCTGACATCGTTCTCAGCATCGACACAAAATTGGTATTGAGATGAAGGGTCATGTGACGACTTCCAATCCACCAACATCGCAAACCGGAATAGATAAACAGCCTTTAAATCGTCATCACGGATATCACTGGCACGCGTACCGGTGCTGATCGCAAAGACGATCAAAGCCGAAAGCCAGAGCAAGGTTGCTCTGGCTTTGTCACTGCGATAGAAGTGATGAATTAATGGACTTATCATGGAAGTTGCCAATCTATTTCAAGCCAGTACTGGGTGGCATTATCAAAACCACCATGGCTAGCAGGATATTCATTTATTTGATCGTTGAGGAGGTTTTCAATCGAGAGAACAAACTCGGGGTAATCCTTTGCAGGTTGCCAGCCAGCAATGAAATCCCAAGTCAGAACTTCCGGCCAGCCAAATTCGGCCTCACTTCCCACCCGTTCATCTGGTTTGGAAGCTGACACATAATGCAGAACGTTGCTGACCCAAAGACTCGGCGTGATATCCCACATAATTTGCGCGTTTGCTAGATGTACAGGTTCGTTTTCATAAGCACGCATTGGCGACTCACTATTTCTGCATACATCGCCGTGGCAACCCGCTTTTATCTTTCGGTATGAGTAACTGGCATTAACCTGAAAATCGCCTGAAGGCTGCCATTTCACGCTTAACTCACCCCCATGAGTTCGCGCACTCAAAGGAGCAATCTGTCGATACTTGTATACATCGATGATGGTGCCAACTGTGCCCGGAGAAGAGTTCTCTCAGATATAACTGCGTTCTGCACTTTCCAATTGCCAAGCTGGAATATCTGACTCTTCACTAAGGAAAAGGTTGGCGTCAAATTGGAGCAACTTGTCTGCCCACAGCCTATAACCAACCTCAAACGTTTCTACTTCAGGAACAGGCATATTTTCATTACCCTGATTCACAAAGAGCTGCATGTAATCAAAGTTGTATGGAAAACAATTGGTTGAGTTCCCTGCCTCACAGAAGGACACATCGCTCACGTAATCATTTTGTTGGAAATCCATGGTCCTAGCTTGGCGCGCTGGTGTGATAACCGCACGTCCCCAGCCTAACCAAAGACGCTGGTTCTCACTGAGATCCTGCATTAAGCGAATTTGTGGCTGAGCCAAAGTATCTTCGACCAGATTGAAATACTGCCAACGGTTCCCCACCATCAATTGGGTAGTGTCCGTTAGCGGGTACGTGTAGTTGAGATAAAGCGCAACGCTGTGGTTAGTGAAACCAGGCTCATCAGTCACCCTTAGATAAGGTTGAGTAAGGCGCTCAGAGTCACTATAAGGTCGGAAATACTCTTCAACCAGTCGGTAGTTGAGTCCCACCATAACGTGGCCACCAAGCACGCTACTGTCGGTGTAGGTAGTTTCTGAATCAAAGCGGGTGAAGTACGCATTTCGGTCGCTGCTATCACTGCTACTGTATGTGAGCCAGAATTGCTGTTCCCATTGAGTATCGAGGCTCAACTCCCGGAGATATTTAATGCCTGCGAAGTATTCCTCAGCGACCATTTCGGCATCAAACGCTACATAATCTTCCATATCCTGACCGGGATACATGAAATGTGGTTGGTACGTTAGCCATTGATAATCTTCTCGGGAACGGATGCCACCGACTTGGAAGGAAATTGTGTGATCCAGATTCTGGTAGTCGCCACGCATACCGAATCGCTCGGTGTATACCCGAAAATCCTGTAGGTTCTGCAATTCATCTTGTTTGCTCGTCCAAGGCATGTGCTGAACATACTCTGTGTAGCCACTTAGGAAGAAGTTGCCTGAAATCTCTCCGCCATGACGGACCTGATACTCCTGATAGTGATAATTACCTACCGAAGCAGACACATGACTTCTTGGCGCATCTTCTGCATCCAGCGTGATGATGTTAATCACGGCATTCGCGGCATTCCCGCCCCAGATAGTACCAACAGGTCCCAGTACCACTTCAATGCGATCGACATTTTTGAGGCTTACTGGAATCAAGTCCCAGTCCACACCGGAAAACATGCCATTAAACACACTTCGGCCGTCAACCATCACTAACATAGTATTACTGAGCGCTTCATTCGTAGTTCGGGCAGCAATACCCCAGTCATAGTTCGAATACTTGGCAACGTGTAAACCCGGTGACAGCGCCAGCACATCAGCGATAGATCTCGCGCCAGAGCGCTTGATCTCTTTCGATGTGATCACATGAACAGCCGCTGGAATATCAGCCAGACTGAGTGAAGTGCGGGTTGCCGATACCACTTTGGTATCAGAAAGTGACTCTAATGGCATGTCCAGCAATGCGTCGAGGTCGACATTGGCCAGAGAAGGCAATGATATAGGTAGGCATAAATAAGCAGCCATCGCGGCTCGGCGGACTTTAAGCATTTCGCATATTCCAGAAAATCGTTATCGCCTCAACACCGTAAAACTGCATCCGTCGGGCGACATGCCATCCGTGATTTTTTGGGTTCAAAAAGCGGTGGTTTTCGTACGTTGAATTACAGTGTACTTTTAATCGCATTATACGTGCGACAGACGGGAGAAAATAGCTATTTGGATGGTAAAAGTAGGGTTTTTAACGCACTCAGAGGCATATCTCATTATAAGTCAGAAAAATGACACAGCCATCAACGAGCGCGTCATTTATTCGTCACTAAAATGAGAAATAAAATGTCTATATATCAAAAATTTAATATTAAATTTTATTCTCTATTCACAAACAGGCTATCACACCAAATTTTTCAATTTAGCTAGGCCATATGCAGCAACAGTAACACTATCTTTTATCTCTCCATCTATCATCATGCGCTCAAACTCTTCTATGGGGAATGAGTCAGAAATCAGATCTTCTTCTTCCTCGTCAAGCGACTTCCCAACATTGGTTAACTGACTCGCCAGATAGATATGGCAGGTTTGGTTCAGAAACCCGTAAGCAATATATTGCGCACCGACATACACCATTTCTTTGGCATCCATTCCCGTCTCTTCACGAAGCTCGCCTTTCGCCAGTTCTAAGTGATCAGCTTCTGGACGCAACTCCCAAGCCCCCTGTGGCAATTCCCAGCAGCGCGCTTGGACGGTATAGCGGTACTGCTGAACCAAGTGGATTAGCCCGTTATCAATCGCCATGATCACCGCACAATCAGGTTTATCCACTACCCCATAAATACCTTCCGCACCGCTTGGGCGGAGAATTTTATCTTCACGAACGGTCATCCATTTATTCTGGTAAACCACTTTGGTATCGAGCTGTTTAATCATTGTTCTACTTTTCTGTTCAAGGACGTTTCATAAGAGAAAATCATAGCGCGCATATTTCTGCATCAATGATACATGCACTCCCTTGCCAAAATTAAGATTCGTGATATTTTTCGCACCAGTAATTCAACTGGAATAGTGACCATGCCAAAGGCAAGTGAGATTAAAAAGAACGCCGTTATAGAACACAACGGTAAAGTACTGGCAGTGAAAGATATTACTAAGCTGACCCCAAGCGGCCGCGCGGGCAATAGCCTTTTCCGTATGCGTCTTTATGATGTAGCAACCGGCGCGAAAGTTGACGAAAGCTTCAAAGCAGACGACATGATTACCCTGGCGGATTTCAGCCGTCACCCTGCTGATTTTTCTTATGTTGATGGCAACGAGTACGTTTTCATGGATTCTGAAGACTATACGCCTTATCACTTCAATCAAGATGACATCGGAGAAGAACTGCTTTTCATCACTGAAGAAACCAAAGGCATTCAAGTTCTGGCTGTCAGTGGCAAGCCTGTAGCGTTAGAACTGCCTTCTGCCGTTGACCTTGTGATCACCGATACCTCACCGTCTATCAAAGGTGCTTCAGCAAGCGCACGTACCAAGCCAGCGACTTTGACCACAGGCCTGGTGGTTCAAGTGCCAGAATACGTAGCGCCTGGCGACAAAATCCGTGTGAACACAGTGGAACACAAATTCATGAACCGCGTAGAGTCCAAATAATCTCTGCGACGCTTCACAACAAAAAGCCCCGGCCTCGAGCTGGGGCTTTTTTATTAGGCGATACGCCCGCTCAACGTCAATGCGTGGATAACATCGTCTCGCGACTTTCGGATATAAGGTGTTCAGATATCTATAGCATGGAGCGCGGCAACTGCCTTTGAGCCGTTGTGGAAAATCACTTATGGGGCGATTTCACTCTCCAGCGCCTCGCATAGAGCGATCGCTGTCCTCAACCAGCAACCTTGAAGCATAGTGCTTTAGCAACTCCCAATCATTCAGGCGAATGCTGATCCCCTGCTCCCATGCCGAATTCACGGCCGCGCTCTGGACGCTTCCTGCAATGGTTGGCGAAGCTTCATTGTTTGAGGCAGTAAAAGGCGTCAGGCTCAATTCAATCTGCATGCTGTTTTCCGCCAGGTTCAGATCTTTCTGCAGATAAATATCAGGATAACGGGATCCCGCATTCAGAATGCATTCAATGTCATCTGGCGAGTCACTTCTATGCCAACAAACACGTACCGATAAGCCTTTGCCAGCAAGCTTAAGTAGTTCACCAAAAGCCAACCATCGGTTGCGGCAATCCCTAACTGCCATTGACACTTCGGGGAAGTAAATCAGTCTTTCAACCGCAACATCAATCAGCGCGGGCAAGTGACAAAACAAGCTACCGCCGTGAAGGTTCACGAGGATATTGCCATCAGTAATGTCACAAAGCGGAGAGCGCGCCTGCTGCTCGCCATCAAGCGAAGGTAAGGCTTCCACAAACATGGAAACGCCCCCCAGTCCTGCCATTTCCAGATCGACAACAGTGTCTGCAATGGTATCTGACTCGCCGTGTGGATGGTTTAACGCATCAAATGCCTTGGCGCATACCCCTACCAGCTCGTTATGAGAGACCCGAATCATACTGTCTCCCCTCGCTCATTTGATGAGGTCAAGACGGGAAAAAGCCAAGAGTCAGTATCTGCAACACGGCCAAGCTCCTCGTAAGTGGGGGCGCCCTGAAACAAAGTGACTCTCACCCAACGGTCTGAACGAGGGTCAAATTTGGTCGCACCAAACATCGATAGTTTGCAGCGGAGTAAGTGCATCGGCAGGACATTTTTTCCGAGCACATTCATTTGAATATCGCCCATGGGGCAGTTGCCGAGCGTCCACACACGGCGCGCAATCATCCTGAAACCATTGTTTTCTAGCAGGAACTCCGCCAGAGACATATCCGGGTCTGCCTTCTTCAATGATTCATAGAATCTTGATACCTGTCTGCCAACATCGAGGCTCAGCTCTCTTTCTTCTCCAGGTTCCTCACCACGCACTGCCATACGAGGCTCTTCCTTGTCCTGGGAGCGATACCAGAACCAATACTGGCTATCTGGTTGCGAGAAATCGATACTCAGCGCCCATTGATAACGTGTTTCCAATAGAGATAGCATGGCTGCAACTTTAATGCCCGGAGTGAGTGACAGGGACTCATCAGCATTCATTTCATTACAAAACGGGTCTACCACCTCAGGGAAGGCTTCAAGCAGGCAAGTAACCAGAATTTCCTGCGTTTCAAAAGTGTATTTTTCCGCCGCTGAAACTGCAGCGCTCCAGCATGACCTGTCTCTGGAAAGCATCACGAT
This sequence comes from Grimontia marina, assembly GCF_900060185.1. GTDB lineage: Bacteria > Pseudomonadota > Gammaproteobacteria > Enterobacterales > Vibrionaceae > Enterovibrio > Enterovibrio marinus. Next base: position 14,396 of record NZ_FIZY01000063.1, read on the forward strand.
GTCCTGCTCCAGACGGGGAAGTTCATCCACGCTCCGAGCGTTTAAGTCTTGCTGATGCTCGTCTATGGTCACAACTTCTTTCAAGTGCTTTCTTGCCTTGTTCAACAAAGACAATATCCTCACCTTACTGTCTTCATCGATCGGTTGCTGTGAAACAGCAGACAAAGCCATTTCACGGTGAGTTAGCCAGTTATCCACGACCCGAGGATGGCGAATAAGATAAGGCGCCATACCCAAACCCGTTGCGTTGCCCACACCAATATAACGCTGTAACTCCGGTTTCAGCGTGATAGCGCACTCACCGCCTTTTTGCTTCGCCAGAAAGTGAACCCAATCAAGGCTGAACTCGCGAAGCATATAGACAGCACACATTTGCGCACTGAAGGAGAGGCGAAAATCCGGGTTTTCATCCAGTGTTTCAAAATCAGCAATCCCGAACTTTCCGTTACCATACACTGCAGTCGTGCGGAGGATATAACCCACATTGGCAATTTCCTGGGCATTCGGTTGATGTCCTGAAGCCAGCGCTTCAATCACATGTTCAAACACGCGCACACTTTTGTTGGCGCGGGATAAAACCAGCACCTGCGTTGTGTTTCTGCCAGCCTCCTGCAGCGGCACATTCTGGCGCAATCTATCCAACTCCCGTTGGTTGACCCTGCCTTTGACCAGTGCCATGGTCACATCCCACTTTTCCGCAATCACGCGGTCGTTACGCTCTTCATCGGCAATCGCTGTAGAAAAGACCACCAATTGATAAACCCCGTTAGGTGTCTTCAATTCGTAAACTGCTGTTCCGAATCCATCCGTCGCAATGTCCCACTGAACGCATTCAATCTTCCACTGCTCTGATTCCATCTTTCTCAACAAACTACGCACGAAGCTAAGACGGGTCTGGTGCATGGCACCCAATCGATAGGGATCCATTACTACAGCCGGATCACGCAGCATAGTGACACTTTCCATAGCAGTTTTCGCATTCATGACGTCGCACCTACAAACGCTTAGATTTGTTGATTATTAAGGGACAGCCTTATTAACGCTGTCCCATATTTGCCTTGTAACTGTCATTTCACGACGGTTAATCCAGTCCTTGGTCTTTCGCCATTTGAAGAGCGATTTTCGGACCATTCCACAGCGATGGCAGCAGGATGAGGGATACCGGCACCGCAGTGATAACAATGAAGGATTGGAGTGCGGAAACGCCGCCTGAGCCTAGGGAGATAAGAATGATGGCAGTTGCCCCCATAATGACACCCCAGAAAGTGCGCATCAGACCATTTGGGTTGAGGTCGCCGCTGATCACCACACTGATGGTGTAAGTCATGGAGTCACCCGTGGTGACAATGAACACCGTGGTGAGGATTAGGAATAGAATCGACATCAGCATAGGGAACGGCAGTTGCTGAGTGATTGCAAGCAGTGAAGCAGGAAGGTTAAAGCCTTCGAATGCCTTACTCACCGAGCCCGGGTCCGCCATTTCAAAAGCCAGACCAGAACCGCCCACGATGGTGAACCAGAAGCAGGTGATGAGCGGCGCGATAATACTGATCGTGGTGACCAGTTGACGAATCGTTCTACCACGTGAGATACGTGCAATGAAGATGGCCATCATCGGACCGTATCCCAGGAACCAGCCCCAGAAGAAAACAGTCCACCAGCTCAGCCAACCCATGTCACCGCGGAAGGTTGCCATAGGGATGAAGTTATCGACCATGGTGCCTACGCCTTGCAGGTAACCATTGATAATGAAATCAGTCGGGCCCACCAAAAGGATATAGGCCATCAGACCAACCGCCAGAATCACGTTGTAACGACTCAGGATCTGGATACCGCGGTTGACGCCACTCAATGCTGAGATGGTGTAGATAGCGATTGCACAGAGGATGATGATGAATTGGGTTGTAAATCCGTCAGGCAATGCAAACAAGGCGTTCAGTGCGTAACTGATTTGCAAGCCAAGAAAACCAATCGGACCAATGGTTCCCGCAGCAACCGCAATGATGCAGCAAGCGTCAATCAGGGCACCAAACATACCTGTCATGGCACGCTCACCAAATACCGGATAAAGCAAAGTTCGTGGCTTGAGAGGTAGTCCTTTATCATAGTGAAGGTGCATCAACACAATGGTGGTCAAGGTGCCAAGGATAGCCCAAGCAAGGAAACCCCAGTGCATGAAGGACTGTGCCAATGCATTAAAAGCCTGACGCTGAATATTGCCTTCTGGCACGCCATACAGTGGAGGAGGATTAACGAAGTGAGCAATCGGCTCTGCCGCCGCCCAAAAGACTCCACCGCCGGCCAAAAGGGTACAAAGAATGATAGCCAGCCATTTGAAACCTTCCATTTCGGGCTTGTCCATCGCACCTAAGCGCACCCTCCCGGTACCTGGACTGAACGCCAGTGCAAGACCAATCAAAAACGTCGCTAGCAATAGCAACTGCCAGTAAGGGCCAAAGAAGGACACACTCCAACTGAAGCCAGCATTGACCAGCGAAGACAGAAGCTTGTTATCAACAAGCGCTGTCACCACAAACAGCGTGAGAAAACCGCCGCTCATCCAAAAAACCGGATTATCAAGACCCAGTTTCACCCAGACACTTTGTTCCTTATTTACAGTGCTTGTCTTCTCTGCATTGAGTAATTCAGACATCATCTGTCTCCACGTTGTCGTTAGCTCCTGAACCAGCGTCCAAGAACCTTGCTCCTTGTGAGCGGGTTATCCCGCCTCGCGAAATGTTTTATTCCGACCTTAAGCCGTCTTTCAAAAAAGTGAGCCAGTTGCGGCCGAGTATCCCTGCCGTTTCCTGTTCACTGAATCCAATTTCGCGCAATCCCTGATAAATGTTTTTTAATCCGCTGGTCTCCGGGAACCACGGCAAAGCCGCAGGCCAACCAGCGTTTGAGGCCGAGCCTTCTCCATAATCGAGGCTTTTTGACCATCTACCATTTCGCATCCATTCGAGAACGCTCTGTGGCTGGTTTTGACAAAGGTCACTGCCAATAGCAAGGTGTTCTACACCCACCATTTCAGCGGTATCTGCGACCATTCGGCAAAAGTCTTCCAGGCTGCAATCGCTGCCGCCAGGAAGGTGGAAAGGGTAAAGACTGAAGCCAAGCAAACCACCTCTTTCGCACAAGGCACGGATCACTTCATCCGACTTATTGCGAAGTGCAGGATGCGCATGCTGGGGGTTTGCATGGCTTATACAGATAGGGCGCGAGGACAGATCAATCGCCTCCAGCGTTGAACGTTCAGAACTATGAGACATATCCACGATCATGCCAACACGGTTCATCTCTGCGATAGCTTGCTTACCAAAGCGGGTGACACCGCTGTCTTCCTGCTCGTAACAACCCGTCGCCAGCAAGCTCTGGTTGTTATAGGTCAATTGCATGATCAAAAGACCAAGCTTACGCATCACCTCAATCAGGCCGATTTCATCGTCGATCGGCGAGCAATTCTGGGCACCAAAGAAGATCCCCACTTTGCCTTCACGTTTCGCCTTGAAAACGTCATCCATAGACATAACAGGCATGATCAAATCGCTGTTTCGCTCGAAGTGTAAGTTCCACTCGGCAAAACGGGTAAGTGTTTCACGCGCAGTCTCGTGGTACACCAAGGTCACATGAACCGCAGTGACACCACTTTGTTTGAGCGATTCAAAATACGCTCTGTCCCAGAGGCAGTACTGCAGTCCATCGATGATGATTTCGTCCTGATACATAAGCTGTCCCTACCCTGATCAATTAGTACGCGCGCTGGTAAGCCGTTTTCACGATGGTGTAGAAGTCACGTGCATACTGGCCCTGCTCGCGCGGACCAAAGCTGGATTCCTTACGGCCACCAAACGGTACGTGATAGTCAGTGCCTGCTGTTGGCAGATTCACCATCACACAACCGGTTTGGGCTTGTTGTTTAAAGAGGGCACTGCTGCGAAGGCTGGATGTCACAATCCCCGCAGTCAGGCCAAAACGGGTTTCATTCACTTTGTCGATGGCCTCATCCAGAGAGCCAACTCGCTGTACACAGGCCATGGGTGCAAACAGTTCTTCCTGATTAATATCCCAATCGTTTTGGGTATTAATGAACAAGGTCGGTGCCATGTAATAACCGTCGTTTTCAAGGGTTAAACGCTCACCACCTGTCACCAGTTCTGCACCCAGTTCATGGGCTCTTTCCACCCACTTAAGGTTCGAAGAGAGTTGGCGATCATCGACGACTGGCCCCATAGATACGCCGTCTTCCAATGCATGTCCGACTTTCAGTTGCTGCATACGAGCGGAAAGTGCTTCAACGTAAGCATCATGAACACTATCAAGGACGATAAGACGGGAGGACGCCGTACATTTCTGGCCAGTCCCTGAAAATGAGCCAGCTATGGTCGCTTCTACCGCGATGTTGATATCAGCATCATCGGCAATGACCAACGCATTCTTACTGCCCATTTCAAGTTGGCAGCGAACAAAATTAGGCGCCGTCGCTGCTGCTACTTTTCGGCCCACATCCACAGACCCCGTGAAGCTGACAGCATCAATTTCGCTGCTGTGGATCAGGGTGTCGCCCACCTCAGAACCAGAGCCCAGCACCAGATTAAATGCTCCTGCTGGCAGCCCAGAACGGTGAATGATGTCTGCGAGCGCCACAGCACTTGCCGGTGTCAGGTTGGCAGGCTTCCAAATTACGCTGTTGCCAAATGCCAGCGCTGGCGCAATTTTCCAAGAGGCGGTCGCCGTCGGGAAGTTCCATGGCGAAATGATCGCAACCACGCCCACCGCTTCGCGGGTGACTTCGACCTGAACGCCGGGGCGCACAGATTCAGCCATTTCACCCATTTGACGCAGCACTTCTGCCGCATAGTATTGGAAAAATTGCCCCGCACGGTAAATCTCACCACGACCTTCTGCGAAAGGTTTGCCCTCTTCGCTGGAAAGCAAACGGCCCAATTCATCACAACGTGCAATCAGCTCATCACCAATGGTTTGCAGCACTTTCTGTTTTTGTTCCAGAGGCGTTTTCGCCCAAACTGGCTGCGCTTCACGTGCACTGGCAATCGCCTGATGAACCTGAGCTTGGCTGGCTTGCGCAAAGTCCCCCAAAGACTCGGAAATGTTAGATGGGTTGATGTTGGCAACCGTACGGTTTCCCTGACACCATTCTCCACCAATGTAGAGTGCGTTTTCTCTGTTCAGGCTCATCGTTGACTCCTTGATCTCTATTTCTTATTTCAAATTCATTCGTTATTGAGGAAGCGCGGCATACACCACCAGCTCCACCAACATGCCTTCCCTTGCTAAATCCGCCACAACCATGGCCGCACGGTTTGGATATGGCGCATTAAAATATTCGGCGTAGACCTTGTTAACAGTATGGAGGTAGTTACGGTCAGTCACATAAATCAACACTTGCAGTACCGCAGAGCTAGTCACACCCGCACTTTCAAGTGTGTGCATCAGGTTATTCATGGTTTGACGGGTCTGCGCTTCAATCCCGCCATTCACCAACTGACCTTGTTTATCAATAGGGATTTGAGCGGTGTAGAGCGTGCCGTTATGCCCAACCGCCCACTCAAGCGGAGCTTTTGAGGCAAACAAGTCAGTTTTAATCACGGATTTCTCTACGTGGCGATTTTCTTGGGGCAACATTGAATTAAGACTCTCTTTGTCAATTTGTTAACAATTGATTAAAGTCTGCCTTACAATTGTTGATAAAACGAACGGTTAATTTTTTTCAATTGTTCAGTTTTATTTATCATTCATACCCAAACAACCGGAAGATGCGTGAGTTCAGATTGTTTGGGTATATCAAGAAAGGATTTGGTGTGTATGGATATCAAACTGCAGCAGTTGAAACACTTTTCTCTGGTGTCAGAACAACGGGGATTTCGCGCTGCCGCATCAAAGGCAAATCGCTCGCAGGCGGCCCTGTCAACCTCAGTCAAAGAACTGGAAAAGATACTAGGGCAGGCACTGTTTGATACCGGACACAAAGCAAAGCTGACCCCTTTTGGCGAGTTTTGTCTTCCCAAAATCAACCAGTTCCTGAAACTCTATGAGGAGTTGAACTCTGACCTCTGCGCCGCAGCCGCAGGCCAGTTAGGTCAGGTCAGAATTGCAAGTGTGCCCTCCGTTGCCGCCAAGTTGATCCCTACCGTTTTGGCAAGCTACACAGAAAATCATCCCAACGTGGATGTCGCTCTGGTTGATGACAACGCGGCGGGTGTAGAAGCAAGGTTGCTCGCAGGTGAAGTAGATTTAGCACTGGGGAACTGTCTCCATATTCAGGATGAACGCATTGAGTTTACCCCATTGCTAGCTGACCCTCTCGGCGTGGTTTGCCTTAACGACCATCCCCTTTCCAAACAACTGCGGGACATTGAATGGCAGGATCTGGTGGCGCTTCCTTTTGTAAAAAATGGCACCTGCACCCTGCTTGAGCCCACGCATGCCAATGTACTTGCTGCCAATGCGCGTTACAGCGTTGAAAACATCACTTCCCTGTTTTCCGTTTTAAAGCTTGGGATAGGCATTACTACCCTCCCTAGACTCGCCTTCCCAGATGATGAAAAGGATCTCTGTTGGCTCCCCCTAACAACACCTTATGTAGAAAGACAAATTGGTATCTTACGGCTTAAAGATCGCTACTTTTCGCCGCAGGCTTACGAATTTTACGAACTGTGCAAATCCCGACTTTCGACGATAGGAATAACCAATTCTAACGATAGGAGAAATGAAATGGCTTAAAAGGCGAGATATGAATAACCTACATTTAAGCAAATCAAAGGAAAGGTTTTCAAAATGAGTACATTAACCGTGCGTTGCCCACATTGTAGTAAGCTGAATCGTATTCCAGCCGAGCGCGTTGATGAGAATCCAAGCTGCGGCATTTGTAAGTCTTCGCTGCTGACAGGAAAACCGATTGAAGGCACTGATGACAACATGGAATCCCTGCTCGCTTCTGGTAAGTCTGTGGTGGTTGATTTCTGGGCACCTTGGTGTGGCCCATGTCAGGGATTCGCACCGGTATTTGAAGCCACTGCAAAAGGTAAGCAAGAAGACGCTATCTTCGTCAAAGTCAATACAGAAGAGCAGCAGGCGCTGGCAGCCAAATACCGCATCCGCAGCATACCTACCATTATGGTGTTCAAGGATGGCAAGATGGCACAGCAAATCAACGGTGCGCTGCCGCAAAATGAGTTTAACGGCTGGTTGTCTGAAGCTATCTAAATCATTTCATTATCCGTATTGAGGGGCGCTAACGCGCTCCTTTTCTGTTTCTAGCGCGAAGGTCCTCAGACCCTAGAAACCCTCAATAACGACAAAAATCTAGGGGTTGTTATTAAAAACGTTAAATGATAATAATTATCATTACATAGAGTAAATCCAAGGCTGATTGATGATCGACAGAACGTTTTTATACACACAGTATTTTCAGTCGTTGGAAAGGTTTAACCAGCCAGATGTCGTCTGGGGTTATGAGCCTGATGTGGTTTACCACTTTATCCAGTCAGGTGTTACCTTGGCGTCTTACCATGAATTAGGTGCAGAAAACGAGAGCCCGCTACTCGCCGAGCTTTATCTGCGTCAGGTTTACTTCGCACTGATTGAAGCTATCCGCGACCCTGAGCGCTCACAACAATTCCGCCACGTGTGCCTGAACATGATTCATGAACCTCTAATTGCACTTAAACGTTTTTATAAGCGTCGACATGGTGGAGAGAAAAGATTCCTCACACTTCAACACGAATTACAACGCCTTCAGGCACCGCTGGATTAAAGGCAAAAGGACCCTGTATGACTATCCAAGAATTCAGAACAGAAAAAGACAGCATGGGGGAGGTCCGCGTTCCTGCCGATTCCCTCTACCAAGCCCAAACTCAGCGCGCGTTGGACAACTTCCAGTTCAGCCGACACACTATGCCGGCCACTTTTATTCAGGCCTTGGCATACATTAAGCAGACCGCTGCTATCACCAATGCACAGCTAGGCTTGCTACAAGGTGATATTGCCGAATCTATCTCTGATGCTGCCCAAGAGATCATTGATGGTGAACACCTCGACCAGTTTCCTGTCGATGTGTTCCAAACCGGCTCTGGCACCAGTTCAAACATGAACGCCAATGAAGTGATTGCGACGCTCGCCAGCGCCAAGCTTGGCGATGTCGTTAGTCCAAATGACCACGTAAACATGGGACAAAGTAGCAATGACGTAATTCCTACCGCGATTCAAGTTAGCGCCGCTTTGACGATTGAAAAACACCTTCTACCATCTTTGGCGCACCTCTCCCATACACTGCATATGAAGCGTGAAGATATCGGTGCCGTGGTCAAAACAGGGCGCACCCACTTGATGGATGCGATGCCAGTAACCTTTGATCAAGAACTCGGCGGCTGGCAGTTCCAAGTTGAGCATGCCAAAGAGGGTATTGAGCGCAGCCTGAAAACTGTTAAGGCACTTGCACAAGGTGGTACTGCGGTTGGCACAGGTATTAATGTAGATCCACGCTTTGCTTCCGCATTCGCCCACAACCTGTCACAAGCGACAGGCTCGCAGTTTGAAGCCAGCGAAAACTTCTTCTTCAACCTCAGCAGTCAAGACGCCATGGTTGCTTTATCTGGCCAACTCAAGACGGCTGCTGTCGCCATCATGAAGATTGCCAATGATCTACGCTGGATGAACTCCGGTCCGCTGGCGGGGCTGGGAGAAATTGAGCTTCAAGGCTTACAGCCAGGATCTTCCATCATGCCGGGCAAAGTGAACCCTGTGATTCCTGAGGCCGCAGCGATGGCAGCAGCGCAGGTGATTGGCAACGATGCCACCGTCACCGTGGCAGGTCAGTCCGGCAACTTCCAGCTTAACGTGATGCTTCCAGTGATTGCTCACAATGTGTTGGAGAGTATTGAACTGCTCAGTAACAGCTCGCGTGCACTCGCAGACAAGGCCATTTTCACGTTCACGGTCAGGAAAGAAAATCTGGATGTTGCGCTAGCGAAGAATCCCATTTTGGTGACGGCGCTCAATCCTGTGATTGGCTACCTGAAAGCGGCAGAGATCGCCAAAAAGGCATACAAAGAAGGGCGAGCCATCATTGATGTCGCGGAAGAAGAGACAGATTTAGACAGAGAAACGTTAACGCGCTTGCTCGACCCCACCCAACTCACCCAAGGCGGGTTAGCAGAATAGAATAAGAATACCCAAACGACCTGAAGATGCTTGAATTCAGAGGTCATCAATGCGTTCAATTCGAAGCAAATTTCGCGAAGAATAGTTGCTCTATTTCCGGGGAATTTAACGAAGAAGTGGGCGCATTGAAGGCCTCCCTTCGGGCGAGTTGACTGACGCCCTCAATTGAGAGCGTTTGTTGTTAGGGGCTGTTGACTTTTGGTGGTTAAATTTTGTTTTCGCTATAAGCGTTTTAGGCGCGGCGAGGTGTGTGCCGCCTAGTTATTCTAAGCAAATACACCTCAACAAAGCATAAAATCCCCACAAACTGCTGCAAAAATCATCACCAAAGCTCAACAGCCCCTAGTGAAAGCAAACTTCCTAAATCAGGAATTAGTGCTTTTTCGGCCCGTAACGAACCAGATCTTTGCCGGTTTCAAACACTTCAGGCGTTACGTCGCGCGCAAGGATCAGTTGATGTTTATCATCCAGCACGGCGAGAAACGGCTGACCGGTAGCATTGTTGGTTGCCAGCGCAACACCCGCTACACCTGTCAGTCCCAGACCACCGCTTTCAATCGCGATAAGGAAGGTTTCCAGTTCTTCGAGGGTGCTGATGATATCAATTTTGTCAGTCATAAATTCACAGTTATTGTGGCTAGTCCAATGCGCGGATTATTCCATGCTGTATGCCGTGGAAGCAAGGCACAGTCCCAACACTAAGCGAATAGTGGCGTTCAGTCGCCTGAATCAGTTGCCAGTACTGGGTTTCGGCTGTAATATCGCGCCGATTTTTTCGGGCTCGGATGTCTTTCTGACCGCCCAACCGACGAGATTCTCTGAGTAAAATCAGATGTTAACGCGGGGATGACGAAGTATCCCTGGAGTATTAATGCGCCCTATCGAGGGGGCCTTTGGAGGTGGAAACCGACAATGAAAAAATGGTCTGCAATTCTGGCCAGCGCTGCATGTGCAGCTGCTATCTTCACCACACCGGCACAAGCTGCTGATGATCAACTGATTTTCGCGAACTGGGGTCCTTACATCTCAACAGAGCTGTTGGAACAATTTACCCGCGAAACTGGCATTAAGGTTATCTACTCAACGTACGAGTCAAACGAGACCCTGTATGCGAAAATGAAAACTCACCCAGACGGGTATGATCTTGTGGTGCCATCAACCTACTTCGTAGCAAAAATGCGCGATGAAGGTATGCTCCAGAAAATCGACCATTCGAAGCTGAACAACTTCAACGAGCTGGATAAGAACTACCTCGACAAGCCGTTCGATCCAAGCAATGACTACTCCATTCCTCACGTGATTGCGATGACAGGTCTGGCAGTAAACACAGACATGTATAACCCGGAAGATTTCGACAGCTGGGCAGATCTGTGGAACCCAGAGCTCGAAGGCCAAATCATGCTGATGGACGACACCCGCGAAGTGTTCCATATCGCGCTGCGTAAGCTGGGTTACTCGGGTAACTCTACCGATCCAAAACAAATCGATGAAGCTTACGAAGAGCTGAAGAAACTGATGCCAAACGTACTGGTATTTAACTCAGACAACCCGGCGAACCCTTACCTGTCTGGTGAAGTAGGTCTGGGCATGCTGTGGAACGGCTCAGCTGCTGCAGCACAACGTGAAGGTCTGCCGATTGAACTGGTATGGCCGAAAGAAGGCGGTATCTTCTGGGTAGATAGCCTGGCAATTCCAAAGAACGCCAAGAACACCGAAGCAGCTCACAAAATGATCGACTTCCTTCTGCGTCCTGAAATTGCAGAAAAAATCAGTGCTGATACCGGTTACCTGACTGCGGTTGAGAAATCTAACGCCGTCTACAAAGACAACCCAACCTTGTTCCCACCACAAGAAGACATTGACCGTGGTGAGTGGCAAGATGCCGTTGGCAACCTGACCGAGAAGTATGAGAACTACTTCCTGCGTTTGAAAACTGGCGAGTAATTCCGTTTAAAACTGTCTTTAAGGGCTGCTGTTACAGCGGTCCTTATTGTATGGGTATATTCAATATTAGTATGCAAAGTGGGCTAGTCATCTAAATAGCTGTTCCTAATAGTAGATCTCAAAGATAAGAGAAACTCAGTCCGCTTTGTGCGATCTGATCAATCGCCAAACCGAAACATACCGACAAAAGGACTGAGTGATGGCCATCATAGCACCGATACCTCGTGGC
>NZ_FIZY01000064.1 GCF_900060185.1 Grimontia marina
TGCAGTTCTGTCCCGGTGTGACCACTTTTTTCTGCTGGCCTTTTACCGTCCAGTCAGCCCCAATTTTGGGGTTAAGGTCGATATCAACTTCGTCTTCATAAAACACCGGATGGTCAACACTGCATTTCTCCAGCGCCTCACTTATCTGAGCGAGCTTTTCTTCCTTGTCAGGGTCTCGAATATTGAGGGTAGGTGCCGCCCTACGCCAGACGATCCCGATTTTCGGTAACCAACGCCTGACCGTAGAAGCCGCCACTGTACTTTGGAATACATCATTGAGCTGCATCGTTAAAAGCTCTGTACTCCAGCGGCTTCGCTGATAACCGAAATCCTGCGGGGAAAACTGAACCAGAATAGTCAGCATCGCACACATTTCGCTAACGGGAAGCGTTGGCGGTCTGCCAACAGGCAAAGCGTGCAGGGCATCCATACCACCTTGAGTAAACCAGTCAATCCACCTACCCACTGAGGAGCGGGCTGCACTGATAATACGGCAGACATCGACAATCGTTTTGCCTTCGTGGAGTTGCATGAGAGCAATAAGTCTGCGGGCATAATCCTTGTCCTTGGTAGTCTGTATCGCTTTTTTCATCCTACGACGTTCGCCACGAGGTATCGGTGCTATGATGGCCATCACTCAGTCCTTTTGTCGGTATGTTTCGGTTTGGCGATTGATCAGATCGCACAAAGCGGACTGAGTTTCTCTTATCTTTGAGATCTACTATTAGGAACAGCTATTTAGTGTTTCGGCAGTAGACCTGACCAACTGGAAAGCGTTTGAAGGCCAACCAAACTACAACTACCTGACCAAGCAATCAGGCTGGTCACACAAGTGGGATGCAAACGCGGAAGTGCCGTATGCAGTGAAAGGAAAATATTTCTTGAGCTATGACGATCCTGATTCAATTCGTAAGAAAGCGGAGTACATCGTCAACAACGAATTGGGCGGCATCATTGTCTGGCAGGTTCATGGTGACATTCAGTGTGAGGGCACTTTCGTGAATTACGGCACCAAGCTGAAGCAATGCTCCAATCTTCGTTCGCCGTTAGCAGAGCAGATTGACCAAGTGTTCAGTGAGAACGTGATTCCAAACGAATCGCCGGTGCTGGTTTTGCCGGGTGCTCAAAACGCCGATAGTGGAGCGGTGATTAGCTTTACCGTGTCAGCGACTGACGCAGACGGTGATGCGCTGTCGTTCACTGTTCATGGCGCAGATGTCATGGACAACGGCGATGGCACCGCGACTGTCACCTACAAGGCTCCAAACACCGGTGTTGATCTGACTGACACCGTGACAGTGGTTGTGTCTGACGGCCGTAAATCTGACAGCGGTTCAGTGACGGTGAATGTGAAAGGTTCAGGTGATGTGGTTAACACTGCACCAGTACTGACTGCACCAGCATCTGTTTCTGTAAAAGCAGGCGAAACCGCGGTGATTGACCTTTCAGCAACTGATGCCGAAGGTGATTCTCTGACGTTTACTGCGTCTTCGGGAGAGCTGGTTCAAACAGGTAACAGCGCAACAGTATCTGTGGCGACAGTAGACTCAACAGAAAACAGCGTGGTTGACGTCGTTGTCACTGTGACTGATGGTGCAGAAACTGTTGAAGCAACTGTCGTTGTGAATGTTGAAGGTAATACGCCAGTAGACAGCAACTGGGATCGAAACAAGGTCTACAATACTGGCGAGAAAGTGACTCACAACGGCGTTGAATATACTGCTAAATGGTGGACCAAAGGCGAGGAGCCGGGAACGTCAGCAGTATGGGAAGCGTTTGATGATGGTTCAGCAAAAGACTGGAGCGCTGACAAAGTCTACAACGGTGGTGATGTTGCTACCTATGAGGGTAACACCTATAAAGCGAAGTGGTGGACGAAAGGTGATGTACCAGGATCTACTTGGGGTCCTTGGGAACTTAAATAGCCCTTGTAAGTAAAATAATGAATCTTAAGTTTAAGGCCTCATAAAATGAGGTCTTTTTTGATCAAATTCTTACTATTTTGATTGAGCGTTTCGAAAACAAGATATCGTAAGTTGTGTAACGTATTGAAAAGTGGGGATGAGTAAACCTTTGGAGGTGAGATGGTTTTTATGTGTCGCTGGTGCGAAGACAACTCATTGGTTTCCGTATTATATTACTCTTATACCTAAAACTACTAAGCACATGGAACAGCAAACGGAGAGCAATCATGCCTAACACAAACCCATGCCCTTTTCACAATGCCGCTGGCGGCGGTACTACAAACCGAGACTGGTGGCCTAACCAACTGCGCCTCGATATTCTTCATCAACACTCGTCTGAATCAAATCCACTGGGTCCAGATTTCAGCTATCGCGAAGCCTTCAGCAAGCTTGACCTCGAAGCGTTAAAGCAAGATCTACATGCCCTGATGACTGACTCTCAAGAATGGTGGCCCGCAGACTTTGGTCACTACGGTCCTTTGTTCGTGCGTATGGCTTGGCACAGTGCGGGAACATATCGTACTGCCGATGGTCGTGGTGGTGCTGGCACAGGTAACCAACGCTTCGCGCCTGTGAATAGCTGGCCGGATAACGGCAACCTCGATAAAGCCCGTCGTCTACTTTGGCCAATCAAACAAAAATATGGGCAAAGCATTTCATGGGCGGACTTATTAATCCTTACCGGTAATGTGGCGCTTGAGTCTATGGGCTTCAAAACCTTTGGATTTGCAGGAGGCCGAGAAGATATCTGGGCTCCTGAAGAAGATATTTATTGGGGGCCGGAAAACACCTGGCTGGACGATAAACGCTATTCCGGCGAACGTGACTTGGAAAACCCACTGGCTGCCGTACAAATGGGTTTGATTTACGTCAACCCAGAAGGCCCAAATGGCAACCCAGATCCTCTTGCTGCAGCCCAAGATATCCGTGAAACATTCGCTCGGATGGCAATGGACGATGAAGAAACAGTCGCATTGATAGCTGGTGGTCATACGTTTGGTAAAACCCACGGTGCAGGTGATGCTGCGCTGGTGGGGGCAGATCCGGAAATGGCACCGCTTGAGGCACAGGGTTTTGGCTGGATTAGCAGCTACGGTTCAGGTAAGGCCGGAGACGCTATCACAAGTGGCTTGGAGGTAACCTGGACACAAACGCCAACCCAATGGAGTAATTATTTCTTCGAGAACCTGTTCGGCTTTGAATGGGAGCTGGAGAAAAGTCCAGCAGGTGCGCACCAATGGATTGCCAAAGACGCGGATGGTGTGATTCCTGACCCGTTTGATCATGGTGTAAAACGTCTACCTACTATGCTGACGACTGATCTTTCGCTGCGTTTTGACCCGGCCTATGAAGTAATTTCGCGCCGGTTTATGAATAATCCGGAAGCGTTTGCAGATGCTTTTGCCCGGGCATGGTTCAAACTCACTCACCGTGATTTGGGGCCACGAGCCCGTTATCTTGGCTCAGAAGTACCAATAGAAGAGCTGATTTGGCAAGACCCTGTTCCTTCACGTGATTACGATTTGATCGATGACGCTGATGTCGCGCAACTGAAAGGCAAAATCGGCGAATTAGGGATTTCAGTGTCTGATCTGGTCACAACGGCATGGGCTTCGGCGTCGACCTTCCGTGGCTCAGACAAACGCGGTGGTGCAAATGGTGCCCGAGTTGCTCTGGCACCGCAGAAAGATTGGCAGGTTAACCAACCTCAGAAACTTGCAAACGTGATTGCAAAACTGGAGGGTATTCAGCTTGATTTCAACGGCGCTCAGACAGGTAGCAAACGAGTATCGTTGGCAGACTTGATTGTGCTGGCGGGTAGTGTGGGTGTTGAAAAAGCTGCGCAGAATGCAGGTCATACTGTATCTGTACCATTCACCGCTGGCCGCACCGATGCATCCCAAGCGCAAACGGATCTAGAATCATTCGCCGTGCTCGAACCGCAGGCGGATGGTTTCCGCAACTTCCAGAAAACCAAATATGCGGTTTCTGCAGAAGAGCTGTTGGTTGATCGCGCGCAGTTACTGACGCTGACAGCGCCAGAAATGACAGTACTGGTAGGGGGCCTTCGTGTGATGAATACCAATGCAGGTGGAGATTGCCACGGTGTATTCACTGAACGCCCTGAAGCACTGAGCAATGATTTCTTCAAAAACCTGCTTGATATGAGTGTGGAATGGAAACCGCTGAATGGTGATGATGTATTTGAAGGCCGAGACCGCCAATCAGGTGCACTTAGATGGACTGGGACCCGCGTAGACTTGGTGTTTGGATCTAATTCTCAACTCCGTGCTCTGTCAGAAGTTTATGCCACGCAAGATGCGGAGAAGAAATTCGTCAGTGATTTTGTTGCAGCTTGGTCAAAAGTAATGAATCTTGATCGTTTTGATTTGTCTTCATAATCAGAAACAAAGCCGCTGCCCAGACAGCGGCTTTTTATTATTGATACCTGTGCGTCCCAGTGAACTTGTTACTAAGTGATTGAAACTGAGAATCGTCAGAGGGTTTCAGGATACTTGCCTTTACTGATACACCTATATTGTGCTTGATTGAAAGCATCGCTTTCATTTTTAATCACTTTGTCTGGTGCACCTATGCTCGTTCGTTACGCAGTCGCTCTGTTTGTCTTACTGATCTCCGGCTGTGCTTCATTTCCTAAATCACCAACTCTGACGCCCGATCCAAACTGGGTATCTGCAACCCTTCCCAATGGTATGCGTTACCACCTCTATCCGATCGAGGGGGAACAGATTGAACTTCGCCTGATAGTGAATGTGGGGAGTTTAGATGAGGAAGATAATGAGCGCGGCTATGCGCATTTTATCGAGCATATGGCATTCAATGGCACCAGACGTTATCCCAACAACTCAGTGTTTGAAGAGTTTGCACAGGTGGGTGTGGAGTTTGGCCCTGATATTAACGCAGTGACCGAGTATGGGCGAACTGTATACCAACTCTCATTGCCGGATCACAAACGTCTACCTGACGCATTGGACTGGTTTCGTGATATTTCGGATGGCATGACGCTTGACCGTAACGAAGTGGCAGGTGAAGTTGGGGTAATATTTGCGGAGTGGCGACGCGATAATCGCGAAGATACTCCATGGCCATTAAAACTCTATGATGATCTGATTGATGACAGCTTATATATCGACAGGGATCCGATAGGTACCGAATCGACACTTAATCGAGTGACAGCGGAAAGCCTGAAAGCATTTTATGACAAGTGGTATCAGGCAAATCGTATTCAGTTAGTGGTGATTGGTGGGTTTGATGTTGAAAATGTGAAGGTAGAAATTGAAGAGGAGTTTTCTTCACTTGGTACAGAAAGCACATTGCCAGAGCCTTACAGTATTCTTCCCGTGGATAGAGATACACAATACCCACTAACGCTATACGCTTCCCAAGGTGAATCACCCGCCTTGGTGGTCAGCTTCAAAGATGGTGAGGACAAATACCCACAGACACTGGCTGAGCAGAGGGATCTTTGGTTGCGTTGGATGGTTCTTGACGCTGTTCAACTTCGCTTGGAGGAACAGTTTGAAAGGGAAAATCTTGCCCACAACGGACTGTATTTCAACTTCGGCTTTCTGCCAGGGTGGAAGGTGTATGAACTGAGCGTTGAGTTCAACGATATCGATCGCCCCTATGTGCTGGACTCAGTTGCCCGGAACATCGCATCACTTCGTGATCACGGAGTGACCTTAGATGAGTTTCTGTCTCTTGTAGAGCAATATGAATCCAGAAATTTCTTTCACGAAGACCAACTTCCGATAGAAGTCGCTGAGAACGTATATAACGACTTCTACTACAACCGTTTGCCACAGAGTCGTTCAGAACAAAACGATAACTTCAACAAATTCCTTGAGGATATCGAACTCGACGATCTTAACCGCGAACTGACTCGCCTCCTCAAACCTTCCAACCAGTCTCTGACAATCGTATACGGCAAGGGGGAGTCTATCGCCAATGCTGAAAAACAGCGTGATAGCTATATGAATACTGTTGTAAATCAAGGCGAAATAGTGAAGGTTTCGTATGCGGAAGTACAAATTCCACAGCCTGAGCCGTTTGTGACTGTGACGGAAGATGCGATTGAAATGGCTGAGAACATCTTTCGCTGGAAATTACCGAATGGCATGCCAGCACTCTATTACAAAATGGACGATAGCGACTACGAAACGCAGGTCGTACTCCAGGCTAAAGGTGGTGTGGCAGCCATGTCTACCAAGGAAAGAGCTGCGCTAGATCTGCTGTTCGAAACTTATCGCAATGGATCAGTGGGTGAGGTGTCATCAAACGATTATTCCCACTATTTAGAATCGCTGGGAGTGAATATTGAACCTCAGGTGTACGGAAATAGCCATAGTGTTTCAATGTATGTTCCGACAGAATACTTGTTGGATGGTCTTAACGCGTTGCGCTATCTCGTTGAAAACACCACGCCAAGTGAAGTGGCATTTGAGCGGGAAAAGGTGCGGCTGATTGAGCGAATAAATATTGCCCAGACATCCCCTTATGAAGTCTTCGACCGTGCTTCACTTAATTTGATTTACCCTCCACCTTCCTACGAATCACCGCTGACGATTGAAGACTATGAGTCGGTTACATTTGAAGACGTGACATCGCTTTTTAACAAGCTGTTTGGTGATATGGGGTATTTCAGTGTTTACGTTGTTTCAGATGAACCATTATTGGCTGTTCAGGGCGTAGTGACAGCGCTTTTGGGTAACCTGAAAACGACCCGAGAGAAAACGGAAGTGAAATCACTGATCTACAACCAGAAAGGTGGAAGGGTAGTTAAACATCTATCTCCTGAAGACCGGACTTACGTAGAGCAGGTCTTCATTCGTAGTTCAACGCCTCGCACAGTGGATTCGGTATTTGCAGAAGATTTGCTCAACCGCGTATTGCAGACACGCTATAACCAAATTGTAAGGGAAGAGTATTCGCTGTCGTATGACCCGTTTTTCTCTTCTTGGACATGGGATGGAGAGTCAGTGGTTACCACCACGATGACAGCGCTGGTTTCTCCGGATAAGGAGAAAGAACTTGAGTCACTATGGCCGAAAATCAGGAAAGCGTTGACCAAGCCAGTGACGAAAACAGAGCGTAACAATGCGGCTCGCCAACTGATTAAAGATTGGTATGAATCCCAGACAGACCCTCAATTTCTGGTGGGGAGTATCGCCCGCTATGACTTGTGGGGTTATGACCTGGAAGGGTTGATTTTCCCGGAGCAGGTGATAGAGAGAATTGATAACAAAACCTTGTCAGAGATGGCTTCAGTACTGTTTGATGATGCAGCCTTTTTTGAAAGTATCTTAAGGCCGATTAACGCTGACTAGCCACGAAAAAACGCGCCTAACAAGGCGCGTTTTAAGTGTTCTTGCTGAGACATTCTGAACTGAAGGAAATTATTGGGCTTTTTTAGCGCCAAAGTACTTTTCCAAAATCTCTGGCGTCAGCTCGCCTTTTTCTTCCAGCGCTTTTAGTTCAGCAACGATTCGCTTTTGCTCTTCCATCGAAGGCAATGGAATATCAGGTTCGCTTTCTGGCGCATCTTTCATCAGGTTTTCTAAGTCGATCATCTTGTTACCACCCAAATTGCGTTTAATCGTATTTTAATGAAAAAGTGAGGAAGCTATCAAGGCCGCAGCGCGCCTATTGTTGCTTCCCTTAATATTAATCAATTTCTTGTGTTTTACAGCATTTTGTAACACTGTAACAAAGATACCCAAGTAAATTGATTCCCTTTCGCATTAACTTCTTCAACAGAAAGAGTGGGATAGAGGGTAGGTGCTGAACATTTTGGCGTGTTCAGGCTGATTTGACTCGACATCTTTCGATGGAAAGCCAACTGACAATAATAAGAAATAAGGAAGTGTAACTATGTCAGATATTCTTGAAGTCTATGTAACAAACGCTTTTGTGGCTGACAACCAAGGCGGCAACCCTGCTGGGGTTGTGATAAACGGTGACGGGCTGACCGTCGCACAGATGCAATCCATCGCGGCTGAGCTTGGCTACTCTGAAACCGCATTTCTTTCTCCTTCAAAAAAGGCGGACTACCGTGTTCGCTTCTTTACGCCTGCCGAAGAGGTTGATTTCTGTGGTCACGCAACCGTAGGCACTTTCTCAACGCTTTTTAAAACAGGAAAAATTGAAGCAGGCGAGTACAAACAGGAAACCGGTGCTGGGGTGCTTGGTGTAACAGTAGCAGAAGATGGCCGAATCAATATGGAGCAGGTCTTGCCCGAGTTTGGTGAAAACTTCAGCGAGGAAGATATTGCGCCGCTACTTGGACTTGCGGCAGAAGACATACTCGCGACGGGAATGCCAATTAAGGCGGTTTCTACTGGGTTGTGGGATATTATCGTACCTGTCGATGATGAGGCAAAACTGCTCACTATTAAACCTGACCAGAAAGCGATTTCAGCGTTTAACCGCAAAACCAATACCGGCGCGATTCATGCGTTTGCCCTGACGCCGACAGAATCAGACATATCTGCTCGATGCAGAAACTTTGCTCCGG
The DNA here is from genome assembly GCF_900060185.1 of Grimontia marina. GTDB lineage: Bacteria > Pseudomonadota > Gammaproteobacteria > Enterobacterales > Vibrionaceae > Enterovibrio > Enterovibrio marinus. Next base: position 8,500 of record NZ_FIZY01000064.1, read on the forward strand.
CATTAGGTATTGATGAGGAATCAGCGACAGGCAGTGCCGCTGGTGCTTTAGCCTCCTATCTTCACATTTACCAGGGTGGAAAATACCGTTACCTGTTTGAACAGGGTGAGGTGTTGAACAAGCGCTCCTTACTTTGGGCAAGTGTCGAGTCAGTAAACGACAAGATAAGCGCGGTGTTTGTTGGCGGTTCAAGTGATAAACCCATACGAATTCCCTACCGCTTAGAGGAAGAAGCGGTTTAACCAGTAAAAGGAAGCTGAAAGGCTTCCTTTTTTTCATCCGTCTATCAACATTCCAGTCTCCTCGGTGTGTGACTTATTTAGCGGAAAAAGAAGGAAAAATGCGGTTTTTGGTCTAATTTTTATAGAGGATTCTTAATTGTAGGATTGACCCCGCGTGGCCGAAGTATTTTTCTCTTGTCAGCCGATTTTCGATAATGACCTCCAACATTGGGGAAGCGAGCTGCTGTTTCGCGAAGGATTGGAGAACAAGTTCCCATCAATTGATGAAGATACCGCTACGTCACGAATTCTTAGTGCCAACTTCCTCGCGTGTGGTGGTAAACCCGATAACACTCGGTACATCGTCAGTTTTGGCGAGTCGTCCTTAATGGACGAAATTCCGCTTTCAATGCCACCTCAACATCTGATCATTGCTGTCACCGACGAATGTCTGCCAACTCAGGAGATTGTAAGTAAGTTGCGGACTTATCGCACAGAAGGTTACCGCGTCCTGATGGATGGAAAAGCCATGACCAATGAATGGCGAAATCATCTTGAGCTGGTGGATATTTTCAGTATTAGTATGGAACGTTCAAAGCCTTCAGAGTGGGAAGGTGTGGTTTCTCAATACTCCCAACAAGTGTTTCTTGCAAGAAAAGTCGAAAAGCAGGAAGAATTGGCTGCGGCTCAAAACTGTGGCTTTGCCCTGTTTCAAGGCTATTTCTTCGAAAAACCTCAGATTAAGCGCTCCGAAGATATTGCACCTTCGGTCATGTCCTTGCTGGATGTGTGCATCATCATCAACCGTAATCCAGACGACATCGACACACTGACCAAAATCATCTCCAAAGATGTATCTTTGCTCTACAAAGTGGTTGCCAGTGCAAACATACTGGCAAAGACTAAAACTAACAAAATTTCGAATCCCCGTCAGGCAGTGGTTTATCTTGGCGTGCAAGCGCTGCGTCGTCTGGTGTCATTGCTGATCATGACCAACCTTAATCACCAACATGCCCACCAATTGCAAAGTGCTTCATTAACTCGCGCGACATTCTTATCGATGCTGGATACTACCATCCGCGACTTTGATAAAGATGAAGCCTTTATTGTCGGTGCGTTCTCCATGCTGGACGTCATGTTGAGCAAGCCAATGGAAGACATTGTGGGCGAACTCGATCTTTCCAGTGACGTTAAGCGTGCTTTAATTTCTAAAGAAGGGGTTTACGGACAGTTTCTGTCACTATGCCATGATATTGAACACGCAAACTGGAATGGCTTGGTACATTGGTGTAATCAGCTAAAGCTTAATGATAAAGCGGTGTTGAAAGAATACGAACAGGCTCGCAGTAGTACCGCGGACATAACTTCCAGCATGCAGGTATGACGCTATGCTGATGATGCGGACGAAACTTGCAGTAATTCTAGTTGTCAGCGGCACACTGATCCTCAGTGTGTTTGGCGTGTTTAACTACTACAAAACACACGATCGTCTATATGGCGAAATGGATTTTGAACTTCAATCTATCATTGCGCGTCTGTCTTACCGGCTTCCCGCCCAGATGTGGAACTACGACTTTGATTCGGTGACCAAGGATTTGGAGAGTGAGTCGCTTTCCCGCTTTGTTTACCGAATTGAAGTCATTTCTAAAGATGACAACTTCCGTCATATTACTAGGCCCAAAAGCGGAGAATTCAACAATGAGTTTCGTCTTCGTAGCATTCCTTTGATTTATGATGAGCTAGACGAAGAAACCAAAGTTGGTGATCTCATCATCTATGAAGATCCAAGGCCGATTGAAAGCACGCTGACGTCAGAGATTGTCTCTGGTATCGCGCAGGTTTTTTTGCTCGACTTGATGATCATGTTTTTGATCTGGAAATATGCTCGGGCTATTAAAGAGATAGAGTCCAGTAAGAACTACCTCAATACTATCATTCACAGCTACAAAGACGGTCTTCTGGTGCTCGGTGAAGACCACGAGATTTCGACATTGAATGAAGCGGCGAGACGGATGTTTGAGCTTGACGATGTACCGTTGGAAAAAGTCACGCTTTCAAGAATCATTGCCAAGGTAGTACCTGATTCCCGTGCTTATTTTTCTCAAGCACTATATGGCTTCAATACCAAAAGTCTGAATTATGAGTTGATAAGAAGTAACGATAGACAGATTGTTCAGGTACGTTCTAACAAGATTGAGGTTAACGAGAAACCCCTCCAGGTTGCGATTATCCGCGATATTACCGAACAGCATCTAGACAAAATCAAAGTGTCTAAAGGTGCAGAACTGTTCTCCGCGGTTAAGACGTTACAAGATAAGTTCCTGATAAGTGACGATTTTCATAATAGCTTCCGTGAAGTGCTGAAAATCCTTCTGAAGATTGGAGAAAGTAATCACGGGATCATAGTTGAGCTCGATTATGAAGCGCAAAACAATTATCGTGTTCTCGCCCAAACACGTTTGATTGCCAATGGCTATGTGTCAGAAGATTTTGTCCGCAATGTGGTCATGAGAGTGATTGATACCCAAAAGGGTGACAGAAGCCTGCAACTTGCAGGGCTGTCTGCAAATAACGGCAAGCTCATCATTAACTCGCTTAGCATGCCCCTTTTTCTATCAAACCAGTTGGTGGGTGTGGTATGCCTGTTTGATGAATCGACCAACTACGACGAAGATCTGGTGTCTTGGCTTGAGCCTGTGCTATCGAGTTTGAGTGCTATGGTCAACTTCGTTCGCCAGAAAAAGCTTAATGATCTCATTTCAGAAGAAATGGTCCGAGCGAAAGAAGACGCAGAACGGGCCAATGAAGCGAAAACTAACTTCCTCGCTATGATGAGTCACGAGATTCGCACGCCGATGAATGGGATTGTTGGGATGTCTACCCTGCTGAAAGAAACAGACCTCAGCCAACAACAAACCTACTTTGTCGATACATTGGTTCATTCATCCAATGCCCTGCTCAATATCATTAATGACGTTCTCGATTTGACCAAAATTGAAGCAGGCAAAATGCGTTTATTAGAACAGGAATGTGAACTGCCTGATTTGGTCCATGATTCGCTGGTGGTTTTCCACGCAAAAGCGGTGGAGAAGAGCCTTCGACTGCACTGTTTGATTGAACCAGAGCTGCCACATTGGTTAATGCTGGATCCAGTGCGCTATACACAAATTATCCTGAATTTAGTTGGGAATGCACTGAAGTTCACCAAACATGGTTCGGTGATGGTTCAGTTGAGTTTGGTTAATGTCAACGGACGAGAGCATGTCAGACTTGAAGTGAAAGACTCCGGTATCGGTATCCCAGAGGAAAAGCTTCAAACGATATTTGAAAACTTCACCCAAGTTGATAATTCCTACTCCCGTTCTTATCAAGGAACAGGTCTTGGGCTGCCTGTTTGCCGCAAATTGGCTGAGCTAATGGGCGGCACGATTAAGGTTGTGAGTAAAGAAGAGGTAGGCACGACGTTTACCGTTGATGTGCCTCTAATAATGGTAGAGGGAAAAACAGATCCCTTACTAGCGAAGCTGACATTGAAGCCGGAGATAGAAAAAATGTCAGCGATGGTCGTTACTAAGGATGGTCAACTTTACTCGGTCTTGAAAGCTTATCTTTCTAATGTGGGTATCGAGGTTGAGCAGTGGTCGGGAGACGAAGTCTCAAGCAGAGTGATATCTGAATCGACACTTTTGTTTATTGACGACAATATGATCAGTGAGATACGTTCGGCGATTCATCATGCGGGCCATTCCATATTGATTAGCCACAGTGGTGTGGTTGATGAATTTGGCATACCGTGTTTAATTAATCCTATTAATCCAGACGCTCTGATAAACGCGTTGTCTGAGGATTCGCCCATTGATGTCGAAGTGACTGAAGTCGAATTGGATGGGGTACGTTTCGATGGGCTAAATGTACTGATAGCGGAAGATCACCTAGTAAACCAAGACCTGATGGTATTGGTGCTGAACAGTCTAGGATGTCAGTCAACCTTGGCCGACAATGGTCTTGAAGCATTGGAAAAACACCGCGCTGATCCATTCGATCTCATTTTGATGGACTGCCAAATGCCTGAAATGGATGGCTTTGAAGCCACCCGTCATATCCGAGATTTCGATGGGAATGTTCCAATTATCGCTGTCACAGCTAACGCACTTTCCGGTGACGCAGAGCGTTGTCTTGACGCAGGAATGAATGCCCATTTGGCAAAGCCCTTCACTAAAGAAGCATTGGTTAACTTGATGATGCTTTATTTATCAGGAGATAAAGCAATATCGAGCGCAAAAGGTTGGGTGCCTAACAACGACGTTACTAAGCCATTAACAAAAGCACAGAGAGAACCCTCAAATTCATCAGCGATTGGTTTGGAAGACTGCTCCACATTTGATTTGGACCAACTCAAAGACCAAGTAGGAGACAGTGAAGAGATACTGCTTCACATTCTTACTAAGTATCTCTCTACCCAACAGGCAGATATGGAGGCGTTGCAGAATGCAGTGACGTCTTCGAATCTTTCTGGAATTAGAAAAATTGCACATAGAATGAAAGGGGCTGCTTACATGATTGGCGCAAAAGATCTGGCGGATTTGTGCCTTTCTATCGAAAAAGATAACGGGGAGGGGCTCGATATCATCAAGGAAAAATACGACCAACTTAACGTTAAAACAGCGGAGATAAAACGCGAAGTTGAGAGTCTGACAGGGACTTAATAACGACTTAATTCATGCTCAGGCAGTTGAGGGTTCATCACACAGGGTTCTTAACTGCTTTTAGCCATCTCAATGTGCAGACTTCTTCGTTAAATCCCACGGAAATAGAACGACTATTCCTCGCCTCAAATTGAAGGCAGTTAGGCCCCTGAATACAAGCATCTTTAGGTTGTTTGGGTAAATCTCCCAAATGCATGACTTGCTGGTCTTGTCATAAATGCTACCGGCGATTTTTTGAGCGACGCAAACCATGGAGTGCGGCCATGAATTAAACAATATCAGTGGCGTTGCTATCCCTTTACCTTGCCGGTTGTAGTGAAGAACCCCTATACCCGATACTTATTTCGGAGCATTCCGATCAGTCATTTCGGGATTATGAATAGGCAGCGTGACCATAACAGTCTAAGAATAGTTTGAAATTCGGAAGTTTTAAGGAATATGGTGAGGTGCGCAGTGAGAGAAAATATAGCCCTGTGGTGTGAGGGCTATTTTACGAAGGAGGTTTGGCTCATTGGCCTACTGGTCGCGATCACTTGAACCTTTCTATTCAACAGGCTTTGTGTAGCATTCGAGTCTTTTTCAAATCTCAAAATCGAGGTGGCGAGCTCAGTACTGGCTAGAATAGAAAGCGTCTCGCCTAGCTCCAGTTTTGAGTTAGTGCGGCTTTGCTCTCGTTCGTTTGGATTTATCTGCACCACCTTTCTGCCTAGAAAGTTCCCCTTCTTTACAGACTCAGTCTGGTTATTGCTCTCGATCCAATCGATAGATAAGTGCCTTTGTGTTGGTTGGATACCATTGCCATTGGACATAGATTACCTAAACCCTTAAATCCGAGCACTGCAGTTGAGGTGGCAAAGTTTCCATGTCGATGTGAGCTGACAATAAGTCTTCCCAAGATTCGCTCTGTGTGAGCAGCTCAGCCAGTGCTTCTTCAAACAGTTGGTAGTCGAGTGACTCTGCGTGAAGCAGTCTATTTAAACAAAGTTTGTGCCTGTGGTTATCTAAGCTAAAAAACAGTTGATGCTCAGACCAATGGTAGTTGAATGCGGTAAAAGAGCGGTAAAGGTCAGAGTCTACAATCTGTAGATCGACGATCTCAGCTTCTAGTTGAAGCATCCCCGCCGTTGGGTGAAAAATCACATGCACTCTTAAGTTGTCATCAAAAGCTAAGCCCAATTCGTCTTCAATCAACTGTAAATTAGGTAACCCTATTTGATGAGAAAATTTAAGCAAAACCTCATCTACGATTTGGCGCGCAGACATAGAAGTCATCCTTTTTAGAACTATAAGGATGAAGTTATGGTAAGTGTATTCTGATGTTTATCAAAATTGGTTGGTTTTTTTTATATTACCGTTTTCTATAGCAGTGAATTAAAGATATTAGCTACGTTTCTTATGACCAACCCATATAACCACTGTATATATAATGACCAGTTGTATACCTGGTGCCAATATCAAACTTTACATTGGGAGGGGGGAAGTTATTGTAATATTATTCTTACTTTTGAGATTTGATGCTTTATTCTTTAAGAAGTGTATAAAATATGTGTTGATCTTATATGTATTTTTGTAGAAGAATTGAGAATACTTATTTTCAATAAAAAGAAAACTAGATAGAGCATAAAGTGAAGCCTAATTCTTCGGTTTTATTACTAAGTATATTTCTTTTGAGTGCTTGCACTCACACCAATTCCTTAGATGGCGGGTTTGCGAGTTCCTCCCAATCTTTGCTGTATGGGTGGGTGGCTTTCGATGATTACATTGCGCCCTTGAGTACATCGGTTGATATTGATGTGTGTCAAGTAACCGGAGAGCGGTGTATTACTGTGGCAAAGCAGACATATCAAGGGGTTCATCTGCCTGTGCAATACTCTTTTGTTATTGCGCCGATACAAGCAGGTAAGGGTGAAATGAAGATTCGCGCGGTGTTACGTTCTCAAGGGGAAGTCAGAGCCAGCAAAGAAGAAAGTTATATTTTTACGCAAGGCAGAGTACATAAGGACTTAAAGCTAGAAACTAACGGTAATAACTAGAAAAGTAATCGTTTTCATTTTTTCTTTTTTAATAAAATTCAAGTTAAATGATGAAAATAACCCAGTGATTAAACCCTGGTTATTAAATGGTTTAAGTCATCGATTCAGTGCTTTTTTATATTAATGTTAGTTGCAATCACTGCAATTTTTATGTTTATATCCATATTTCAATGAAGTCGTCTAGATAGAATGGTTTAAAATAAACCTCCATTTTTTGTGGAAATGTCAATAAAAGTGAGAGTAGGCTTAAACGTTAGTACTTTCATTTGTTCCTATATAATAATGGCTTTGGTTGCTTGATTATCACTAGTTATAAGTTGAAATTAAGTGAAATATTATTAACTTGTCGAGATGTTTTTCAAGATTATTTCTTTACTACCGCCGGTAGTTTTTGCGCTATTGATAATTTATTCGGGAGTGTGGTCGTGCTATCGCGAAAAATCCATAGTACTTGTTACTATGAAAAATACGATGAAGTTTTTCATTCTCGCCAGTCTCACATTGTTGTTGTTCACAATGGACAATTGCGAGTTCAGACGGGGGATTGCACGTTAGATGTCGTCGCTGGTTGTGGGGTGTATCTCTCTCAAGGGGATTACTTACTAGAATACACGCCAGTAGATGGTCAATATACGGCGTCAGTCATCGAATTCGACAATGAACTTGTCAGTCAATTTTTGCAAAAGTACAGTGATTTACTGATGTCGCTACCAAAAGTTGAGAACGTTCAGTCTGGATTGTTCCCGTTTACTTTCAATTTGTTGATAGAGCAGACCTTATCAGGGATGAAGACGCTAGAAGAGCAGTCTTATCCTGACACTATCATGCGCTTAAAATACGAGGAAATGCTCATCTTATTGCTCCACGGTGAGCAAGGTGAGAACCTGTATGCGTTATTATCACAGCTAACCAACAAAACCTCAGACCGACTGCGTCGCTTTATGGAACTCCATTACCTGAAAGAGTGGAAGCTTACCGACTACGCTCAAGAGTTTGGTGCGAGCCTGACGACGTTTAAAGAGCTCTTTAATGAGCACTATGGCGTCTCTCCTAGAGCGTGGATCAGTGAGCGCCGTTTGCTGCATGCCCATAAGTTATTGCTTACCAGCAAAATGAGCATTGTCGACGTCGCAATGGAAGCGGGCTTTTCTAGCCAATCTTACTTTACGCAAAGCTACCGACGCCGTTTTGGAACGACACCAAGTCGTGTACGTTCTGGGGATGAACAAGTCACAATTGCTAAGTGAAATGTCTGACGACTAAAATTTTCTGACTAATTTTGAAAGGCATCAACTGGCGTAAACTCTATTATGCTCAGCGTAACAACGAACAAAACTATTACCTCTACTTCCTTCTGGATTGTTCGAAGTAGATGCGGAGAACAACACCAATGAAAAAGCTGCATTGGCGACGCCGTTCGCTTTTTCCTAACAACATTGTGACGCAAAGGAAGGTCACTGTATTGCAGAGAGGCGCAAGATACGAAGGTTTAACACAATCATCGCAAGTGCCCAATGTTGTTAATGTCAATCACCGACAACTTCTTAGTGAAGACGTTCTGAATTCAGAACAATTGTCTTTGCTGCAACGTTTGCTTGACCGCAATGTCGTTGATTGCTTATGTGCAAGCCAAGTGGTGAAAACCTATCAAAGTTTCGGCACCTCTTTAGACCGATTTGCTATGCGCCTCTTTCTCGAGGTGGGTGGGCAACTGAGTGACAATCATATGTTGAGGTCTTTTGAGCAAAGGTTGGATTACATTAACAGCCGATTAGGGTTTCGCTTCAATTTGGCGTTCCCTAAAACGCTGATCCTTTCGATGTATTTCACCCTAAATGAATGGGTTAACCGAAAGACAGATCAGACGGTGCTGCATGACAACATCAAGCTTGAGCAGTTGATCAATCAGCTGAGTATTCAAAAAGACTACTGGTTGAGACTGTCGACAGAAGAGCACAGTGCGATTTTCGCAGAGCAGCAGTTGGCACTGATTCACAGCCAGCAGAGTGAACTGTATGAGCAGCTTGATGTTCTCAATGGACAACAAAATCAGGCGGTTGAATCCCACCGAATGATGGTGGAAGAGTGGAAGCAAATGCTTGATAAGCTCAAAGGCCTATCTCACTACGGTGAAACATCAGATAAGTTTATCTCTGAATGGAAAGTCTGGTGTGGCGAAGCTCGAGTACAAGCGCCTGAGCTCAACGACGTATGGGACGCTTGTGACCATGTTTACAGCGACTTAAATGCGGTTGCGAAGATTTGGCAGTGGTTTCAAGACATGCAAACCGTTAGCAATGTGGATCACTACTATTTTGATATTCAGAGTAACCAGTGCGGTCAAGCTTGTAATCATCTCAGTCAGATTTAAATAGAGCTAAATATGTTAGATCAAGTGATGAAGTCCCTCGCGGCAACGCTTGGGGTTGGGGATTTTATTGCCTCAAATAATGGTTCTTATGATATTGAAGTCGACCAGATGCTGCTTAATATTCGGCAGCATTCATCATGGGTCTTGTGGGAAACCGTGCTCCCATTTCAGTTTGAACAGTGCCTCGATTACCAAAAAGAGCAGGCACTCAAGCATTGTATGCAGCTCTCTTTGAAGACAGTGCGCGACACGAGCAGCATACTGACGGTGAATGATAACGAGCAGTTGATTGTGCAAGGAAAGATGAACATGGAAAGCGCAACCACAGAAGCATTGTGCGCCCAACTCTCCCAGCATGTAAATTCGGTGGAGAAGTTTAGTGGTGTGCTAGAGCATCAACGCGTTAATCATACCGTCAACCACAGTATTTGGATTCCATAATGCTTGTGGTATTGAAAAAACAACTACGCCGACTTTTTTGGTCTGTTGTATGTGCTTTGAGTTTATTGGCGGTATTGCCCTTATACGCATCAGAGTTGAATTGGCCTGATCAACCGTTTCGTTACTATGCGGACAACGATTCTTTAAAAGATCTATTGAATAACTTTGGCGCTAACTATCGCGTTTCGGTGTCGGTCAGTGACAAGATCAATGATCGAGTCAGTGGTCGGTTTACGCCAGAAGACCCAGCCAAGTTTCTTGATTACTTAGCGCAGGTCTACAACCTGATGTGGTATTTCGATGGCGCGGTGTTGCATGTTTACAAAGCGACGGAAACCCGATCACGATTGCTACAGCTTGAACTTCTGACCGCCCGTGAACTGCGCAGTACTCTGATATCGACAGGTATTTGGGACTCTCGATACGGTTGGCGTGCAGCAGACAACAAAGGGCTGGTTTACTTAGCGGGTCCGCCTAGATACGTTGATCTGGTTGTGCAAACTGCCGAAGCGCTGGAAAGCAGATTAGTTCAAAAGTCTAACTCCACTGATGAGCTTTTTGTTGAAATTATTCCTTTGAAATATGCCTCGGCGACGGACAGAGAAATCACTTATCGCGATCAAGCGGTGACTGTGCCAGGTATTGCATCGGTATTGAGCCGAGTATTGTCGGGTGTTCAAACTCAGATCAAAGCAACCAAAGAGAGTGGAGAGACGGACATTAATACAGCCGCAACCGCGACGAAGAATGTTTCTGTGCACGGCGGAGCGTCGGTAGAGGCAGAGCCTGGGTTAAACGCCATCATAGTGCGTGATACGCAAGCACGCCTGCCTTTGTACCGCAAGTTAGTCGCTCAGTTGGATCAGCCACAGTCACGAATCGAAGTAGCACTCTCGATTGTCGATATCAGCGCGAACGATTTGAGCCAACTGGGTGTGGATTGGCGAGCGGGTATTGAGGTCGGTAACAACAGTATTTTAGACATCAAAACCACGGGCGACGTTGGTAGCGGTGATGTGACGCTAGGTAGCGGGCAGACCTTTAACTCACTGCTTGATGCGACCAACTTAAACTATTTGTTGGCTCAAATTCGTTTGTTGGAATCTCAAGGTAGCGCTCAAGTCGTGTCTCGACCGACTTTGCTAACTCAAGAAAACGTTGAGGCGGTCCTAAACAACAGCAGCACGTTCTACGTTAAGTTGATCGGTAGGGAAACAGCAGCGCTTGAAGAAGTGACCTACGGCACCTTACTTCGAATCGTCCCACGCATCGTCGGAGACCGATTTGTTGAAAGGCCTGAAATCAACCTGAGTTTGCATCTTGAAGATGGTGCGCAAATTCCAGATGGCGGTGTTGATGATGTTCCATCTATCCGCAAAACAGAGATCAGCACGTTGGCGACCGTGAAGCAAGGGCAGAGCCTACTCATCGGGGGCGTATACCGTGATGAGATCAGTCATCAACTGCGTAAAGTGCCGTTGTTAGGGGACATCCCATACCTTGGTGCCTTGTTTAGAAGTACGACCGATACCACAAGAAGAACGGTGCGTATGTTCATCATTGAGCCGAGAATTGTTGTCGATGGAATTGGCGACAACGTGCTTATCGGTAACGAATATGACTTACGGTCGAAGCTCGGCACCTTGAACAATATTTCAAACAACAGTGCAGTTCTGAAATCTGTACTTGCGCTCTACAGCTGTACATCTCAAATACAAGCGGAGCGTCACCAGCAAGACCTATTGTCACAGGGGAAGTCTTCGCTTTTATCGAAATGCGAGCTGCCTTCAGGGCAAAAAGGATGGCGATTGCAAATCAAAGAGTGTGATGGCTCAGAGAATCATTGCGTTCGACCATTAGAGGAGCAGTAACCTCAATGCAGCAATGGAAAATTCGTATTCTCTCTGGTGTTCATGCCGGAGTAGAGGTGACCTTACCCAATGATTCATTGGTGTTGGGTAGCGATGATTTTACCGCCGATCTTGTGTTGACCGATTCGGACATCAAGGCGAGACACCTTGTATTGGTATGTGATGGCGAAACCGTATTACTACGTGATTGTGAAGAGGTCTCGATCAATAATGAGAGCGTTACGGTTGACGCCAGTGGGTTGGAATTACCGCGAAACGCCTTGGTTTCGGTTGGCCGCTTAACGTTTGCGGTTGGGCACCTTGAAGACGACTTGGTCATCGATATCGCGACGGAGGCCGCAGATAAACAAGCGGCAGCGGTCAGCCATAAACCTTCATCAGGTTGGAAGAGAACGGTCTTGATCGGCTTGATGTGTAGCCTGATCCCAAGCGTAATCTTTGCCGGTGTTTGGTATAGCCAAACCCAAGCCAGCGAGAGCGATGCCATCACGGAAGCGGAGCCTATCGTTTTGGTGCGCAATATTCTGAGCGAGCTGAAACTCGATGATGTGAGGGTTGAATGGAATGCCACGGCAAGACAAGCAGCACTAGAAGGCTATGTCGAAGACAGAACCGCAAAACTGCAACTGCTGGGAAGAATAGATGCGCTAGGGGTCAACTACAAAAGTGACCTGCGAACCATGGAAGAGATTCGTCGCGGTGTGAGCTTTATCTTGCGTAACCTCGGCTATCACCAAGTCAAAGTTGAGAATGGTGAAGAGACCGGAACGCTGCTCTTAACGGGGTACATCGATGATGCGAGCCGTTGGAGCCAAGTTGAGCAGATATTAGAACGGGATGTCCCGGGACTGGTCGCTTGGAAGGTTGAACTGCAAAGAGCGGGAGCCTATATGGATACGCTCAAAGCCTTGCTTGAAAAAGCTGAGTTATTAAAGAAAGTTCAGCTGGTGACAAGTGGCGATCGTATCGAAGTACGCGGTGAGTTGGACGATATTGAGACTACTCGCTTCTATGGCGTTACAAGGGATTTCCGTGAGCAGTATGGTGAGAAACCTTATTTGGTTTTGAAGTCCATCCCTAAAGTAAGCAAGGGAACCAACATCGATTTTCCGTTTCGCAGCGTGAACTTCGGCCAAGTCCCTTATGTGATCCTTACGGATAATATTCGCTACATGGTTGGGGCTCGTACCCCTCAAGGCTACCGTATCTCTAGCGTAACCCCAGAAGGGATAGAGCTCGTGAAAGGCGGACGAGTGATTACGATCAACCTAGAGTATGAAGGTGGAAATACCAATGACAAATCTTGAACAACGACTACAAAGCGAATCAGGTCATGAACAGAAAGAGGCAATCCTCCTCAAGTTCGAGCAAGCGCAATCCGCAGTAAAGCGCAAGCTCGATCATGGCTGTTCTCCCCAACAGTACCAGGTGCTACTCAAACAGCATGAGGCATATCAAGCGGCCTTAAATGTGATCCAAGCGGTTTAAAGTAATAAACGAAACAGGCGAAATTTATGTCATTTTACGATGCGAGTAACAGTGTTTACCTTGATGATGTTAAAGCAAAGCTAGAGGCTCAGGCTAAAAAAGCGAACGAAGAGGTAAATCAAGCAATAAAAAACCTCGAAGAAAACGCCGATGACCCTTCAAAACTTGCTGATCTACAGCACTCTATCAACAAATGGTCTGTGGTGTTCAATATCAACGCAACTACAACTCGTGCAATTAAAGACGTGATGCAGTCGATTCTGCAGAAGGTGTAAGTTATGGAAAAAGACATGCGTTTGCTGTTGGCCGAAACGGCCCTAATGGCAACGGGTATGCATCGCCACGAAGAAGCTGAGATCATTGCGTCTTGCATCGAATCCCAAGAGGATACCAAAGAAGCTGTGGCAATGATTCGCTCTATGAGTTTGATGAATCGGGGCCGCTATGAGGATGCTCATCGTTTTCTTGAGCCGCTATGTACTGATTACCCTGATTTAGTTAGTTTAGCGGCGTTAGCGGCAGGTAAAGCTGGGCTAACGAGCCGCGCTGAATCTTGGCTGGAGATGGCTTCAAAAGGTAGTGCAGAAAATCAAGCCTTTGCAATGAGTTTCTCTAAGGATATCAGGAACCTTTAATGAAGGTTGAAAACAACGCCATCAATTACCCCCTTGGTCAGGTTTCACAGCCACCCAGAGCCGAACCGCATGAGGCAAACAAGATGAGCCGTTTGATGCTTGAAAGTGCATCAGACAAGAGCACATCGCCAGTACAAAAAAGCACTGATATCGTCTCTCAATCAGAGGCTAAAGTGACGGTAATCAAAGAGTGGTATGAAGTGCTCAAGAGTTCCGGAAACTTCAGCTCAACAGCCCTTAGCCGCTCACTTGACGGAGCATTCACCTCTCCTATCAAGCAAAAAGAAGCACTGTGGTATGCCTTCAACCAAGAAAAAAGTGTTAAGGGCACTGATAAAGGGTCACCCACATTATTGGTATTGTTAGAGCAAGAGTTATTAACCACCTTTTCAGGGCGTTTAATTGCTGAGCCGCCTAAAGACCGTCAGGAACTCAAAGTGATGCTCGCGGAGCATTACTCACTTGGAGCAGAAAAGGAACAGGCACTTTGGCACAGTTGGGCTGAGTTGAAAGACATCCCTGATCAAGAACCATTGTTAGACATGGTTCGAGAAGAGTTGAGCTTTGTCATACAAAGGAACGCAATGCTCAAGAACATATTGACTTCCAGTCATAAACTCGACCTTTCATAGGAACGCATATGATCAATACTCAGTACACCGAAGTCATGCATACGAGCCTCGAGCAAGTGCAAGATGCCCAAGCTCAGGGTGGGCTTAGCGAACGTTTCGAGCAAGCGATGTTGGCTCCGGAAGGAAACAATGGTTTAGAAGGTGGTTTGTTAGAAAACATTAGCGAACTGAAAAATACCATCGATAACGCAAAAAGCAGTTTAACCGACAGCATGAAAATGGTCGGTGACGATCCTACCCAGCTTTTGCAAATGCAATGGGCGTTGACTCGAATTACCTTTCAAGAAGAGCTGATCGCCAAGACGGTAGGCAAAACGACGCAAAACGTAGAAACACTATTGAAAGCACAATAGCCATGACAAAAGCAGTAGTCACAATAAAAGCAATGCGTGCCGTAAGCATGTTACTGGTTCTATTTTTGGTGGGTTGTCAGACCGAACTTTACACAGGTGTGAGCCAGAAAGAAGGCAACGAAATGCTGTCGATCTTACTCTCTGCAGGTGTCGCCGCCACCAAAGAACCGGATAAAGACAACACTGTCAAGTTGATGGTGGATAACGCACAAATTGCGTTTGCGGTTGATGCGCTTAAGCGCAAAGGTTACCCAAGAGAGCAGTTCTCGACACTAAAAGAAGTCTTCCCGAAAGACGATCTGATTTCGTCTCCGCTTGCTGAGCGAGCGAGACTTATTTACGCGAAATCGCAAGAGTTGTCGTCCACACTGTCACAAATTGATGGTGTGTTGGTTGCTCGTGTTCACGTGGTACTCGAAGACCAAAATCTTCGTCCTGGTAAGCGTCCGACGCCGGCATCGGCATCTGTGTTTATCAAACATGCAGCGGATATCGCGTTGGATTCTTATGTCCCTCAAATCAAGCTGTTAGTAAACAACAGCATCGAAGGGCTGAACTACGATCGTATTAGCGTAGTGATGGTGCCATCTTCGGAAGTTCGTGTGACGTCTCAAGGCAATCAATTCGAAAGCATTCTTTCGATTCAAGTGACCAAAGACACTGCTGGCCATTTGATTGCTATCCTCGTTTTCTTGGTACTGCTGATCATTGGCTCTAATGCAGCAACGTTTGCTTGGTGCCGCAGGAACGTGAAACGTGGTTAATTCCGAAACGCCGGTTTCCCAAATTCAGCATCAGTTTAATTATTGCCCTTGCAGTTATATCGACGAAAGTTGGGTAACGGAAAAACAGCCTTGGTTATTAAAACTCCAAGGCTGGAGAGAGCAGGCGGCCATCAATCAGTGGTGTATTGAAGACTGGGCGTTGTCGCCAATTGCGGATCATGCCTTTAACCATTCATACAACAGTCTGGTTTTACTGCCTGTAGAGGTAACAAACCGACTGCTGTTGATGATTGGCGGAATCATGCATTGCCAAGCGATGCGCCAAGTGGTGCTAAAGCAACCTAAACAGTGTCTTAATCAGGTCTTTGGGGTGGATGAAACGCGCTTTTTAATCCAACAAGGACCGATGATGATCTCCAACTGGCCCAGCGGTTGGCAAAAGCCACTGCCAACCAGCCTCGATGAAAAAAGCTTTGAAAAGGCAGCCCGAGAGCTGGGCTATTTATGGGTCACGTTCTTACTGGCGAAGTCACCACCAGAGCTAGTTCAACGATGGCAGTTCAAGGTCGATCGTCAACTCACGCTGACGGATCATAGTGCAGATTGGTTGGATGACGCGAATCACGACCTCGCATATCGACTTATCAAGAAAATCGCAAAGCAGGTAATTCCTCAATGGTTTCATTTGTTGAAATAAAAACTGATAACTTGCAATTGGCGCCGGGCTTAAAAGTGCTCAAAGCAAAAGACTATGTGAGTTACTTAGATTCGCAGCATTTGGTTGAGGCAGCGCATTCCAAAGCAGAGAGCATCATTGCGAAAGCGGACGAAGCCTATGAGTTAGAGAGGCAGCGAGGTTATCAGGACGGCATCGATGAAGCGAAGACCGAGAATGCAGAAACCATGCTGGCAACGCTTGCTCGATGCAACGAATACTACCTGCAGGTCGAGCAAAAAATGACAGGCGTTGTGCTCGATGCCGTCAGAAAGATCATCAACAGCTTTGATGATGTGGATACCACCGCAAGTGTGGTGAGAGAGGCGCTTCAACTTGTCAGTAATCAGAAGCAAGTGATTCTGCATGTACACCCAGAGCAGGTTACTGAAGTGCGGGAGAAGGTTTCCTTCATACTCAGTGATTTCCCTGAAGTGGGTTACGTTGATGTCATTGCCGATGCGAGACTCAAAAACGGCGGCTGCATACTGGAGACTGAGGTCGGTATTATTGATGCGAGTATCGACGGGCAGTTACAGGCGCTCAAGCAAGCTATCACCAAGCAATTGAGCGAACGCCAGCAGATACAGCCTTAACGCGTTTATTTTTGCTCTCCGGAAGTCCAGCCATGCTGGGCTTTTTTATTTTCAGTGGCTGGCTATTTCTAAATAACTGATCCGAATAGTGCTACATTTTCGCCGTGCCGTGGCAACCTCCCGGGTACGGCGATACGTTATCCATAAAGTGCTTCACCTTCCTGAGCAATTGCCACATATGTTTACACCTGTGATTCCGAGTAATTGTCTCATGGAGAGCATTCCACAATCGTTCTATGACGTTGACCCAAG
>NZ_FIZY01000065.1 GCF_900060185.1 Grimontia marina
AAAGAAAGACTCAGACCTATTCATTGCCATGCTGGAGAAGCTAAAGTGGCACTACCGCCGAGCCAAAAGTGTCACCTTGATACTGGATAACTACATCATCCACAAAAGTAAAAAAACGAAGGCTTGGCTCAAGAAGAACCCAAAGTTCAGGCTGCTGTTCCAGCCCGTTTATTGCCCTTGGGTCAACGTCATAGAACGATTGTGGAATGCTCTCCATGAGACAATTACTCGGAATCACAGGTGTAAACATATGTGGCAATTGCTCAGGAAGGTGAAGCACTTTATGGATAACGTATCGCCGTACCCGGGAGGTTGCCACGGCACGGCGAAAATGTAGCACTATTCGGATCAGTTATTTAGAGTAGTTGTATAGTCAGAATATCTACGAATGGATAAGTTTCGTTGAAGTTTGGAGGCTAAGTTTTTGTCATTGAGCATATGTCCAAATAATCCAACTTTGTTTGAATAGCTTCTTCTGTCAGCGCGACTTTATTTAACCTACGCGAATCAACTTAAAGCGTACTATCAAAGCCCGTGGCACAGCTCATAACCCATTCTATTAATTGATAATAATTATGAAAAACAGAGAGATTGTACGCGGATTTTGGGAACATTTTAGCCGTGCTGACTACCAAGGATCCCGCCACCTAATAAAGTTGAATATCAGAATTGTCTGGCCAACCAGCCGCGAACGTTACGACAACACCGATGAATATTTCAAGGTCAACGAGGTGTTTGGAGATGGCTGGATCTTCAATATTTTCTCACTGGAAGAAACCACCTAAGGCAAAGTCATTAGTGTCACTCACGTTTCTCATCCTGATTGCAAAGACAGTTTCTATGCCAACAGCATTTGTCAGTTTGAAAGCGGAGAGTGGTACATAAAAGAAAAGAGTGGCAAATAAACACTCAATATCTAGAATGCGGGCATTAAACTTTGCCATGAATGAGAGTGCCCTTATGTCTCGCGACTATACCTTCGAATGCCTTGTCACCATGCCGCGCCATGAACTGGAAGAATTCAGTGCACGAATGATCGGCAGAATGGTGCCAGAGGATGTGATGACTGAAATATTCACGTTTGAGCAGGAAGAAATAGACAGCGAAGAGCGTTTGTTGTCAGCTCGTCTCGACGCCATGTTGCGTATGACCGCAATCGCTCTGAACGAAACACAGCAAGCGTTTGATGACTCTGAGCATGCAATTCAAAACAGTCAGAGAATGACGAGACTACTGCTTTGGCATTTTTACGCCATTCATTCCGCCTAGAACAAGCAATTACTCTTGAAACGCATTGTGAAGAGGTAGAAAGATTGTTGAAGACCCCTCCTACAGATGTGTTTGGCTGGGTGAATACCCTGACAGAGTTGCTACACACTTATGCTGATATCAGTGCAGAGCAGAATCCAGAAAACTAACCAGGGTCTGTTGAACCTAGTTATTCTCCCCCAGCTTTTTCAATTCCTGTTCGCTGAAGCTTATAAACCCGATTGGAACATCGCTACCCAACGCAGCGATGATCTTCTCGGCACTTTCTACTCCAAAGCCACCGCAAAGTTCAACGACCTGAGCGCCGTTATCAATCAGCGCTCTGGCCGCGGCCACTGCTTCTTCGTCTGAGCTGACGCCCAAAATTTCCGTTCTGAACAAAGGTGACTCAATCACAGAACGGTGTTGATCTTGCTGATAATCCGGCGCTTTGATGATAAAGCCATAATGGGAGATCATATTGAATCCTTTTAGCTAAAATGATTTGCACATTAGGGTCTGTTGACCCTAACATCTTATTCCCAACTTTCCAGAAATCATCCACGCAATTGAATCCCTTGGGTTTTGCTCTATCTTTTCAGGTACACGCAGTTTGTAGAGCCACTCATGAACCTGAAACGCATTGAAACCTTTGTACTCGTCGCGACTCTTCGCAGTTTTCGCAAAGCCGCTGAGCAACAATTCACCACCCAGCCTGCCATTTCTTCACGAATCGCCGGCCTGGAAAAAGAGTTGGGCATTATCCTGTTTGATAGGGAAGCTTCTCCCATCACCTTAACGGCAAAAGGCCGTGAGTTGCTGCCATATGCAGAGAAAATGCTTTTAACCGCCGAGCAATTCCAAAAACGCGCAGAAAACAATGCGCTCTTTACTGGCACCTTGAGACTAGGGATTTCTGAAACCGTCGTACACACCTGGCTGACTGAGTTTCTTCGAAGCTTTAATGAGAAATTTCCAAGGCTGGATATCGACATCACAGTCGATGTGACCTCAAATCTTCGTCACGATTTGTTGGACAGAACCCTGGATTTAGCATTTCTGATGGGGCCAATTTCAGAGCCTTCCGTGCAGAATATGCCGCTTTGTCGCTATCCCATGGTTTGGGTCGGAAGCAAATCGTTACCGCTCTCAAACACTTTAATGTCACTGACTGAATTAGCTGACTTTCCCATCATTACTTATGCCCGCAATACGCAACCTTTCGGGGAAATCAGGGAGCAATTTGCCCAAGCGGATGCGGCCAATGCCCGATTTTTTACTTCAAGCTCACTTTCCGCCTGTTTACGCATGACTAAAGACGGATTGGGCTTGGCTACCTTACCTACTGTGATTGCAGAGCGCGAGATTGAAGCGGAGAATTTGCAGTTAGTGGATTGTGGCTGGGTGCCTTCCCCACTTGGCTTTACCGCGTCCTACCTGCATGCTCCCTTGAGTGGCGCAGCAGAAGAAGCCGCAAAACTGGCAGTGGAAGTAGCAGGGAAAGCAGGACATTAATTTTTTTTATCGGAAAAGGTAAAAAACTATAATTGGACGAAATGACACCAACCTGCAACATTTACTTAACACAACATTCATTCAACGAGGCGAAGGAAAGCCATGAGTCAACTTGCAGGACAAGAAGCCCCTCTTTCATCCAATCACTACGAAGCAGCCCTGACACAGGCACGTGAATTAAGAAATCTGACACGTGACGGCAAGTTTATTGGTTCGACAAGTGGATTTGCCCCTGGCATCGCACAGGGAAACCTTGTCATTCTTCCCAAAGACTGGGCGGACGACTTTCTTGTATTTTGTCAGAAGAACCCCGTTCCTTGTCCTCTGTTATCAGTATCCAGCCCGGGTGAACCAATGATTGATTTGCTTGGCAAGGATATCGATATTCGCACCGATGTACCTGAATACCATATCTTCCGAAACGGTGAATTGGCTGAGAAAACTCATGACATTAAAGATCTTTGGTGGCATGACATGGTGACTTTTGTCTTGGGTTGTTCTTTCTCGTTTGAAGATGCTTTGATTCGTGCTGGCCTGTCTCTTCGTAATATTGATTGCCAATCGAATGTATCAATGTACCGCACCAACTTGGCGACGACACCAAGCCAGTATTTCAGTGGTAACATGGTGGTTACTATGCGCCCGTTTAAACCAGCAGACGCTATTCGCGCCATTCAAATTACTTCCCGCTATCCGAAATCCCATGGTGCGCCAGTACATATAGGAAACCCCGCCGACATTGGCATCAAAGATCTCTCCAACCCGGATTTTGGTGATGCAGTACCTATTAAGGACGGTGAAATCCCCGTTTTCTGGGCATGTGGTGTAACGCCACAGTTGGCCATTATTAATGCTAAGCCGCCCATCGCCATTACCCATGCACCCGGCAAGATGCTGGTGACGGATATCAGTAACGAGCAACTCTCAGTTTTATAAGTAGTAGGGTCTGTTGACCCAAAATAGGACACTAGTGAAAAGGAGACTTCCGATGAAGTTGTTAAAAAACCTGCTGCCAGCCATGGCAGTGTCTCTCGCTGCACTTTCTGTGCCTTCTGCACTCGCTGCGCAATGGCACATGCCGACACCTTACGGTGATGCTCACTTGCCGACCAAAATCGCCTATGACTTTGCCGAGCAAATCAAAGAATCCACAGGTGGTGAAGTCGATATCAAGGTTCACTCGGGAGCATCTTTGATGAAGCACCCTGAAATCCCTCGCGCAGTGCGAACTGGTCAGGTGCAGATCGGCGAAGTTTTCATTGGCATCATGGGTAATACCCACCCTATTTTTAAGCACGACAACATTCCTTTCCTTGCCACTGACTACGAGCAAGCCCAGAAACTGTGGGAAGCCGCTAAACCAGAGATTGAAAAGCAACTCAGCAAAGAAGGCATGATCCTACTCTACACCGTGCCATGGCCTGCACAAAGCCTTTACACCAAAAAGCCAGTGAACTCGCTGGCGGATATTAAAGGCACCAAAATGCGCGCTTACAGCCCATCCACCTCACGTCTTGCTGACTTGATGGACACCACACCAACCACGGTTCAGTTACCGGATATTCCACAGGCATTCAGCACTGGCATTATCGATGCGATGGTGACTTCACCTTCGACGGGCGCAAACGGTCAGGCGTGGGATTACCTGAGTCACTTCACCGAGATCAAAGCCTGGATTCCAAAGAATTTCGTGGTTGTTAACAAACGTGCGTTCAAACGCCTGGATAAAGATTCACAGAAAGCCATTTTGGATGCCGCAGCAGCAGCCGAAGCACGCGGTTGGGCAGAGGTATTGGATCAAGAAGCCAAAGACACCAAAACGTTGGCTGACAACGGCATCGTGGTTTCCCAACCTTCTGAGCAATTGCTGAACGAGCTTCAGGCGATTGGCGTGACCATGACAGAAGAGTGGGAAGCAGAAAACTCGCAAGCGCTAGCGCCTGTTCTGAAAGCCTATAAAAACTAAGTAAGTAGTTACTTACTACGACGTACCCTCCCCTGGAAACGGACTTGGGGAGGGCTTCAATACCCTGAGCTACGCCTGTCTGGAAGCATTATTATGAAACGAGCTCTGTACCTGCTGTCGGGTGGTTTATCCGGCTTCTTTATTGTGTTGATCATGCTGATCATCCTCGCCCAAATTATTGGCCGAATGATGGGCTTTATTGTTCCGTCAGCGGAAGATTTCTCCGGTTACGCTTTGGCTGCCTCAACCTTCTTTGGCCTTGCCTATACCTTTCGTGAAGGTGGCCATATCCGCGTTAACCTTGCTATTCAAAGGTTGCCAGAATCGCTGCAACGCCCTCTGGAAACTCTGGTCCTAACCCTTGCGTTTTTGCTGCTTTGTTTCTGTAGCTATTACTGCACTTATATGGTCTGGGAATCCTACGACTTCGAAGAAGTCACCCACGGTTACATTCCTATTCCTCTGTGGATTCCACAAGTGCCACTCGCAATCGGCATGATTGCATTCAATCTCGCCGTGCTGGATAGCCTGATTGACAACATTCGCGGTATTACCCCCCATTACAAGCAGTTGGAAGGTGAAGACGTTTCGCTCGAACTGATTGAAGACCCTGACGAAGCTACGGCTCCGCAGGCAAGCAGCAAGGAGCGCGCAAAATGACGGACATGACCTTAATCTCTTTTATTCTTGCCATCTCCATGCTGCTGTTTTTAGCCGCTGGTTTATGGGTATCCCTTGCCTTAATTGGTGTCGGTGTCATGGGCCTGTACATGACAGGCAATGAACAAATCGGCCTGTTGTTCGGCTCTTCAAGCTGGGGGGCGAGCACCAGTTGGTCGCTGACGGCCCTACCGATGTTTATCTGGATGGGTGAGCTTTTATTCCGAACCCGACTCTCGGAAGATCTGTTTAAAGGCCTTTCTCCTTGGCTTAGCAGCTTTCCCGGCAAACTGCTGCACGTGAATGTACTGAGCTGTGGCATATTCGCTGCGGTATCAGGCTCATCCGCCGCCACTGCGGCCACTATTGGACGCATGACCCTGCCCGAGCTGAAAGCACAGGGCTACAGCGAGAAGATGGCCGTCGGCACGTTGGCAGGTTCCGGTACTCTGGGTCTTCTTATCCCGCCTTCCATCATCCTTATTGTGTATGGGGTGGCCGCAGAAGTGTCCATTGGACGCTTATTTATTGCCGGAGCCCTACCCGGCATCATGTTGATGCTCCTGTTTGTGGGTTACACCACCATATGGGCATTGATGAATAAAAATGAAGTGCCTCAGCACTCGAGTAACGATGTTAATTGGCAAGTTAGATTCAAAGCGCTGAAAAAGCTGCTCCCGATAGTCGCCCTTATTTCCTTTGTTTTGGGGTCGATCTACGGCGGTTTCACTACACCGACAGAAGCAGCAGCGCTTGGCGTGTTTGGCGCCATGGTTTTGGCCGCCCTTACCGGCTCTTTGAGTCGTCAGAGTTTCATCGACAGTCTGCTGGGTGCCGTGAAAAGCGCCTGTATGATTGGCTTTATTCTCGTGGGCGCGCATTTTCTTACACTGGCAATGGGATTCCTCGGCATTCCCCGCGCGTTAGCGGAGTGGATTGCTGCGATGTCGCTGTCGCCGTTTGAACTCCTGCTTTACCTCACCATCTTGTTTGTGGTGCTGGGCTGCTTCCTGGATGGTATTTCTGTGGTGGTTCTGACCGTTGCAGTTGTATTGCCTATGGTGCAGCAAGCAGGCATTGATTTGCTGTGGTTTGGTATCTTCATCGTTCTGGTGGTGGAGCTGTCGCAAATCACCCCGCCCGTTGGCTTCAACCTGTTTGTTATTCAGGCACTCACGGGCAAAAACATTCTGTATGTCGCACGCGCTGCGTTTCCGTTTTTTATGCTGATCCTTTTAGGGTTAGTGTTGATTACCGTCTTCCCGGAAATCGTGACCTATCTGCCGACCACCATGAGTCAGCGCTAGCAGGAAAAACTGCTTCTAAAGAAAGCAGAGCAACAAGGAGTGAGTTGAGATGAAATTAAATTGCGACATGGGAGAAAGCTTCGGTGCCTGGACCATGGGGAAAGACGCTGAAGTGATGCCCTGCATTGATATGGCAAGCATCGCCTGTGGCTTCCATGCCTCGGATCCAGTCACGATGCAAAAGACCGTCGCTTTAGCCTTTGAACATGGCGTCACCATTGGCGCCCACCCTGGCTACCCGGATTTGATGGGCTTCGGCCGCCGCAAATTTGATTGCACAGACGAAGAACTTTACGCTTGGCTTGGCTATCAAATCGGTGCGCTGAAAGGCATTTGCCGTCAGCAAAAAGCCATTGTCGATTATGTAAAACCCCATGGTGCGCTCTATAACACCATGATGAAAGACATGGCGGTGCTGAAAACCGTAATGCGCGCAGTGAAAGCCGCTGCGCCGGGTTGCCCATTGGTGGTAATGGCAATTCCTGAGCGCCAACCTATTCTCGATTTGGCGGCAGAAGTCGGCATTGACGTGATGTTCGAAGCTTTCTCAGACCGTGCTTATGACGATGAAGGATTTCTGGTCGACCGTCGTATTGAAGGCGCGGTTCACGGCAGTGCTGACGCCATCATCAAGCAGGTACAACAGATTGTTGAACACGGTTCTGTCACAACGCTGAGTGGAAAAACACTCAAGGTGGACGCAGATACACTCTGCATTCACGGAGATGGCCCCCACGCTTCGGCGGTTGCCCAGGCATTGAAGCAGTGGAGGGCAAATGGCGCGAATTGAGGCAGTCAATGAACAGACATTGATTGTGTATTTTGGGGACAGAATTGATGATGCCATCGCCGCTAACGTCAACCTTGCTATCTTTCAAGTCAGGGAAAGTCTAGGGGATTTGGTCACAGACATCATTCCCTCCTATAACTCTATGTTGATTGGCTTTGACCTAAACAGAACGGATCGTTTCGACATCATCAAACGCATTCGTTTGGCGCTTGAGTCCAATACTAACGCCGTCACCAATAACAACGACAATCAGGTAGTTGAAATTCCGGTTTACTACGGCGAGGAAGTCGCGCTGGATATGACGGATGTGTGTGACAAAACTGGCCTAGATAGTGAGTCTGTCATCAAACTGCACAGCGAGCGTGAGTACCGCGTTTACGCCATCGGCTTTAGCCCCGGCTTTGCTTATCTTGGCAGCTTGGATGACGCGATAGTCATGCCGCGTAAATCCACACCACGCCTCAAAGTACCAACGGGCAGCGTAGGGTTGGCAGATAACCAGACTGCCATTTATCCCAGCAGCACACCGGGAGGCTGGCAAATCATTGGTCGTACACCACTGAATATGGTGGACTGGGACAGTGAATCATTGGCAAAAGTAAACGTCGGCAACCGGGTAAGGTTCTGCCCTATCGACAAGGACGAGTTTTTGAAGCAAGGCGGCGTGTTATGAGTTTTGAAGTACTGAACCCCGGCATGCTTACCCTGCTGCAAGACAGTGGTCGCATCGGCTTCCAGCATTTGGGCATCACCACAGGAGGCCCAATGGATGAGCATGCTTTTTATTGGGCAAACCGTCTACTGGGAAACAAGCCAGATGCAGCGCAGCTCGAAATAACCTTCGGCCAACTGCAGCTACAGGTGAATGCCGCCACAACAGTTGCTATTGCAGGCGCAGATCTTTCCGCCACCTTGAACGACAAAGCTATTCAACCCTGGCTCACCTATGCGGTGAAGCCAGGTGATGTTCTGGCGTTTGGTGCACCCAAAAGCGGACTGCGGGCCTATCTCTCCGTGGCTGGCGGCTTTGAATGTGAACCTAAGCTCGGGAGTTGCTCCACGGTGAAAAGGGAGCAACTGGGCGGTTTAACCGGTCTCGGTGATGCCTTGGAAACGGGGGATATTCTACCCTTTACCGCAACGACTGAATTCACCGAACAGCGCACACCTAAATGGGCTATTCCCGATTACGATGCGCCGCTCGAACTCGGGGTGATGCCTTCCTATCAGCATGCGTCATTTAGTCATGATGAACAGATGACGTTTTTCACCAGCGAGTATGAAGTCAGCCAGAACATCGACCGCATGGGTTATCGCTTATCCGGCGCGCCAGTGAAAAGCAGTCTCGATGGCATCATCTCAGAAGGTATTGCCTTTGGTGCGATTCAGATCCCCAACGATGGCCAACCTATCGTCTTGATGAAAGACAGGCAAACCATCGGCGGCTATCCGAAAATCGGCTGTTTGAGCAGTTTAGGTGCTGGCCAACTTTCACAGCGTCAACCCGGGCAGATTGTTACCTTCTCTCCCATGGATGTTGCGGACGCTGAAGTTGAAAGAAGGCTCTTCAACCGGGTCATTTTCGGATGAGTCCATCTCAGGGGAAAATGGTGCACATTGACAAGGCCACGAATGCGAGGCCAGATGATGTGCGTCCTTTTCTCAAGGCGATTAATCGGTATATCTCAGCCAAAGATAACAACAAGCCACACCTGCTCACCAAAGTGTTTACAGAAGAATCGCTGCTGGAAATGAAGGTCAACACCGACAGTATTTCGTTTCCCTCAGATGTGGTTGGCGTTGAAGCAATCAGCCAAGTTCTGTCCTCCCAGTTCAATCAGCGTTATGAGAATGTTTATACCTTCTGCTTGTCAGACTCCATTATCAGGGATGACAGTCTTCTCACCTGCAAATGGCTCGTAGTCATGACAGAAAAGGACAATGGCATTCTGCGCATCGGTTGTGGCTATTACGACTGGCTGTTCAACGATGATTCTTCTATCTCGGCAAAAGATCCGAAAGTGGACAAACTCACCATCACCATTGAGTACATGGCTGCCATTCACTATTCGAATAAAGACCACTTGCTCGATGGGATAGGCGAACTGCCCTACCCTTGGTGTTTCAGCAGCTCCCTGAGTATTGAAATGCCGATGATAGAGGACTTAAAAACAGTGAGACGCTTTCTGGAACAGGATTAGAAGTAGCCCTACATTTTATCTGGCGAAATGTGACGATATTACGCTACGCTTCGCCTACACTCTTTGCTTGTTTACTGTCAGAAAAACAAAGAACTATGAATCTAATAACAAGAACTGCGCTAGCTTCGGATGCCAAGAGCATCACCGACATCGTCAACCCAATAATCGAAAGTGGTCGATACGTGATTCTCGACTCCACGTTTTCGGTGTCAGACCAAAGTTTCTTCATCCAATACTTCCCGGTAAACGGCGTGTTCTTGGTTGCTGAAGATCATGACTCGAAAACTGTTCTGGGCTACCAAACCGTTGAGCCATATGCCAGCTATTCACGCGCACTGGACCATGTCGGCATCATCACCACTTATGTCGACGAGAAACATCATCGACAAGGCGTCGCAACCTCGCTGTTTGCTTCCACGCTCGATATCGCGCGCTCACGCGGTTTTGAAAAGCTGGTTGCTCAGGTTAGATCAGACAATGAAGTGGCTCTGCACACTTATCTAAAACATGGTTTTGAAGTGTCGGGCCGAGCAAAAAGTCATGCCAAAATCAACGGCAAGTACATTGATGAAATCACGCTGGAAGTATTCCTCTAACAAACGCTTCCTTTTAAGAAGGTGCCGAACGCGGCACCTTTTTGTTACCCGTCTATTGCACAGTTAAAGAAACTTTTCTCGCTTTGTTTCTTCCATAAGCCAAATCTAAGAAAGCGCTTCCTGCACAATGTACCCGAGCTACATTTGATTGAGAGCCCCTGCGAAAGCGCTGAGATGACTTCGCAGGTTTGTTGATGAGGGAATCATTGTGAAAGTTGCCGTTACCGCCGCCAGTGGGCAATTGGGGGCATCAATTATCAAAGCGCTGATTGATGCCATGCCGACAGAAAACATTGTTGGTTTAGCGCGAACGCCAGAGCGCGCCAAAGATCTTGGCGTTGAAATTCGCCCCGGCGATTATGAGAAACCAGACGACCTTGAACAATCATTGCAAGGTATTGATACGCTGCTATTGGTGTCGGGTATGGACGCGCCAGACAAGCGAATTGGCCAGCACCGAAATGTTATTGATGCCGCGAAAAGAGCCGGTGTGAAGAAGATTGTCTACACCAGTGTTCAGGGAGCGGAGGAAGGCACCGCTTTTTCACCCATTATTCAAAGCAACCGACAAACGGAGCAGGACGTGCGGGAATCCGGCCTTGATTGGGTAATAGGCCGCAATGGTATCTATATCGAGCCTGATATCGAGTACATTGAGAACTACAAAAAAGCCGGAGTTATCACCAACTGTGCGGGAGATGGAAAATGCGGGTATACCACCCGTGGCGAACTTGGCTTCGCGTATGCCCGAATGCTGACCGAAGACAAACACAACGGACAAACCTATAACCTGCATGGTGAAGCGCTCACCCAAACCCAGTTAACGGAATACCTCAACGCGACATACCACACTCACCTGACTTACGTGCCGCTCTCTTTTGAGGAATATCAGGCTGAGCGCATTGCGGAGTTAGGCGAATTCCTTGGAACCGTCATTGCCGGGATATATCAGGGTATCAGTGAAGGTAAGGTCGACAACCCCAGCCATTTTCTGGAAGCTGCTGGACGCGAACACCAAAGCTGGGGCGATTACTTTGCGGACAAAGAGACGGAAGGTTGAGCAACCAGTTTTGTTCAGTTCTGTTAGAGTAAATAAGCGCGCTTTACTGGCGCGTTTTTACTTTATGATCTGTGAAGCTTTGGCAATACAAGCCTCAAGCAGTTCATGGATAACTTCTTCATCTTTCAGTGCTCTTGACACCACCACGCCACCAATCATTAGGGCTGCGAGCGACATAGCACTCTGTCTATCAGGGAATTCCCCACCACTGCGTGTTTGGAGTATCTCCAATAAACCTTCAAAGACATGGGAATATGCATTCTTTGCATCACCATCCAAACTCGACACGTCGGTTGCAAATGCAGCCAGCGGGCAAGGTGACACTTTTTGTTCGACATGCTCTTCACAAAGATACGTTTTTACGATCTTCTCAAAGCTTAAATTCCCATCGGACTCGCGCAGAATTCCTGCTAGAGGGCTGTCCTCTGTCGCAGCATAAACAGCTTCTTTGTATAGCTCTTGTTTGGAGCTGAAATGAGCATAGAAAGCGCCATGCGTTAGTTTTGCATCTCTCATTACCTCACCAAGCGATACATTGTGAAATCCTTTGTTCGCAAACAATCTCACCGCACTTTTCAAAATCTTCTTACGTGTTTCCTGCTTTCTGGTTGTCGGCCAAGGCATTGATCCACCCAAAATATTATGTTGAACATATAGTCAATGCATTTAATCTCCTCCCAGCAGCCAAGGGAAATTTTGATCTGCAATTTGCGCTCAACAAAGCACATTTATTCAGAGAGTTACTTCAGGAGGACAAATCATGGGATCGCTTAACACACTATCTAGAGGTATCAATTACGGCGTCATATCAACTGGCGGGCTTGAGCAAATTGAGACGTTTACATTTCAGCATGAAGCTTTGCCAGTAGATGTTGAAGGAAAGGTCTTCGTTAGTGAGGCTCTGGGGATGTCCGGCGGTATCCTTTCTCTTAATTCACTGGCTCCACATACCTCTATGCCATTTCACCACGTCCATATCGAGCATGAAGAAATCTACATATTCATGGGAGGACAAGGCGAATTTATGGTGGATGATGATCGCTTTGAAGTCACTACAGGTTCCGTCATCCGAGTCGCTCCCGAAGGGGTTCGCTGCTGGAGAAACACCTCCAATTCGCCACTTTACTATGCTGTTCTTCAGGTAAAAGCTGGCAGCGAGACGGTAAAAAATACTATCGAGGATGGCCGAGGTGTGAATCGTCCAGTCGCGTGGTAATAGCTTCCTACAGGTGGTTACGTTTTGGCGGGTTGAGTTTCATAACCACCCGCTTTTTAGATCACAAATTGTGCGATCTATGCCCACCAAAAATGGGGGTTTATTGACCCTTTCAATGCTAATATTCTTCCATAGTATTGAGCATTTAACTTATTGATTCACGGTAAAAACCTTCTATTTACCCCTGTTAAGGTGAAACCAATAAGGAGAGAGAAATGCTCAGATTTCAGTTCTATAAATCACAAGACGTTGTCACTCACGTAAAACTGGATACCCCTACGACTGAAGATGAGATACGGCAGCTGACTGAGCAGGGTTTTACTGAGTCTGGCGATGTCATCTCTGCACCGACGATTCTTAAAGCCATGGAGCAGCATCAAAACCGTCATGAAGATATGATTAAAGAGTACGCAACGGTTGGTGTGATTCTGGGGCTTTTTTCAGGACTCCGTTAATTCCCCACCTTCACAAAAACGCGCCAACTGCACGGCAGGTGGCGCGTTATTTACTGATTTTCTAACCTTCTTATTGATCCGCACAGAATGCTTCGAAGCGCTCGGGAGTATTATCAAAGCCTTTCGCCTCAGCAAGCTCCCAGGGACGTTCACATTGGTTAGTGTTTGTACACCATTGATACCCCGCAGATGGAATACAGCCATGTTCATCGCGATCTGCACCCACCATAGTGTCGTAATCCGTTGTATTGTTTGCACAACCAGCCATTAAAAGTGCCAAGAGTGAAATCAGAGTGAGCTTTTTCATTGAGCAATGTCTCTTTGGGGAAATAGAGACGGTTATAAAAGCACATTTTCACTCGCTAGGAGAACACGAATTTGGGATAACCCAATTAAAAAAACTCGCCGTTGGCGCGTCTTGTCGTTAAAACTGATAGGATATTAACTCGCTTGTTGCAAACGGTGATAGAGCGAGTCCTTCAATACTGCATGGTCATGTTTAAGTTTGTGCATCTCTTCATCATCAATAGGGGAATCTCTGAGCTCCAGACTGCGGATTTCTTTATCAAGTGCATTGTATTTCTTGTTGTCTTCTGCGAATGCCGTATCTTGACTGGAGAGCTCTCCGATCAGGTCTTTGAACTCTGGGAACTCGTGAACGAGAGAGTGGACTTCACCCAACATATCAATTCCTTATCTATTTTCCTTGGTAGTTGGATTCAAGATCCCTTCTGTCGAGCCTTTACAATAGGAAATTCTCAACCATGTAGATATACCCATGGTTGAGAATAGTCGACTTCTCGCTTTAGCTAAAACTGGATCAGTCGATGTTTTGAACATCCATGACCAGATTGTTCCAGTTACGCTGATTCTCGATATCGTGCTCAAGCCCTTGTTCGTCAGCGATCTGGAAACGTTTCACTGCTGGGGTTTTGCTGGCTGCCTGATACAGCCAGTAAGCCTCTGCTTTCAGCGCTTCATCGATAGGTTTATCGATAGACTCGTAAACCATTTGCTTACAAGCATTGATAGATTCTGCCGGGAATTTCGCAATACGTTTCGCCAAGGTATCAACATATTCACCAATCTCATCCGGCTCCAATGCCTTGTTGATGGTGCCATAAGCTTCTGCTTCATCTGCGTCGAAGTCGCGCGCACTCAGGATAATTTCCAGTGCTCGTCCAAGACCGACCTGACGTGCCATACGGGAAGCACCACCGCCGCAAGGCAGGATCCCCATAGCGACTTCCATTTGCATAAATTTGTATTTACCTCGAGCCGCAAAGCGCATATCACATGCCAATGCAAACTCGTGGCCGCCACCTCGGGCAAAACCTTCCAGCTTGGCGATGGTCGCCTGAGGCACTTTACTGATTCGTTCAAGCACTGCCTGCAAATCGAGCAGTTTCGCTTCCTCGCGGGAAACAGCCTCGGTCGCGTTCAAGACGCATCGCCAGTCCGTTCAAATCAGACAACATTTCTTGTCCCTGAACGTTCACTGAGCCAAAATCAAAAGTCACAGTCAGGACACCTTCGTCCTGACTCGCGGTAAATGTGCTGTAGCCTTCATAAGCCATGTTGAGCGTCCTTTTGTTTTTTTGTTTCGTTCGCCTGTTAATCTAACAACGGCACCGAACAGCAACAATGAACAAAAGAAAGGAAACAGTTTCCGCTAAAAGTTGAAAATGCTTAGAAAAGCAAAAATCAATGTGATAGCGCTCAAGAAATAATGAATCGATATCTAAAGCCAAATTAGATAATCAACCGTTTAGATAGCTTGCTGATTCATATATTAATTTGTAGGTAGTACCGCATAAAAATTAAAAAGTCACACCTGATTTCAGTCAATTTTAAATTATGAAACACTTTGACGGCCAATCAATAAACCGATTAAAATTTAGAGTCTTAGGTGATGCATAATCGTAACTGGAATCTTCAACAGTACGCAGATATGTTAGGCGGAGAAAAGAACTAAAAAGGTATGAGAATGCTAAAGTTAGTCCTAAATTGTATTCAAGATGAATCAGGTGTGACGGCGATAGAATATGCAATGTTGGGGATAATTATTTCAACCATTATTCTCGCAACATTTTTTGAAACCTCGGCTTTATCTAAAGCGCTTCGCGACGCGATGACTCTTATACAAACCAACATTAACGCCGCAAACAATTAAAAAATGCGCCGATTGGCGCGTCCTCGCTTAATTGTCTATGTTCTACAGCTTGGGTTCATTGCCCATTTGCTCAAAACAAAACGCATACACATCAGCGCCCAAATCCAGCACCTTGTGCATTGGCATACCAGCACCATGTCCCGCATTCACATCAATTCGGATTAGCACTGGGTTCTCTCCACCATGCTTGGCTTGGAGTTCTGCAATGAACTTATAAGAGTGAGCAGGTACTACACGATCATCATGATCCGCAGTGGTCACCAGCGTCGATGGGTAATCCACACCTTCTTCCACATTGTGCACGGGTGAATACCCCAGCAGATATTGGAACATCTCTTCACTTTGCGAAGAGGTACCATAATCGTACTTCCAGCCCTCCCCGGATGTGAAAGTGTGGTAGCGCAGCATGTCCAACACACCCACGGCTGGCAGAGCGACTTTAAACAGGTCAGGACGTTGAGTCATACACGCCCCCACCAGCAAACCGCCGTTAGATCCGCCGCGGATCGCCAATTTCTCTGATGACGTGTACTTCTCTGCAATCAAGTACTCTGCTGCAGAAATGAAATCATCGAATACGTTTTGTTTCTGAAGCTGTGTGCCAGATTGGTGCCAGGCTTTTCCGTATTCACCGCCACCACGCAGGTTGGCAACGGCATAAATGCCGCCCATCTCAATCCATGCCGCAATGCTTGGGTTGAACGCAGGTTCCAGGCTGATATTGAATCCACCGTAGCCATACAGAATAGTGGGATGTGAACCATCGAGCTCGATGCCTTTGCGATAGCAAATGGTCAGAGGAACTTTTGTACCGTCCTTAGATGAGTAAAACACCTGGCGCGATTCAAGCTTCGCACTGTCGATGGTGCAGGCACTTTGTCGGTACAGAACTGTCTCACCACTTTCCGGATCAAAGCGGTAAGTGTCTGATGCGGTCGTATAGTTGGTGAAGGTGAAATACAACGTTTTGTCTTGCTCTCTGCCAGAGAACCCTGATGCTGTGCCCACACCCGGTAGTGCAATGTCACGAACCTTATCGCCATTTACTTTGTACTGCTTAACCTGAGTCTGAACATCGACGAGGTAGCTGGCAAATAAGTAACCCGAACCCGTTGAGATGCTGAGTTCATGTTTGGTTTCTGCAATCAAATCTTCCCAATTCGCCTGCTGTGGGTTTGCAGCGTCCACTACTACGATACGTCCCATTGGCGCGCCCCAATTGGTGTAGATAAGGAGCTTACCATCGTGATGCTCGATGACATCACTGTCTGCACTGTCATCGTCGGTCAGGCAGAGGCGATCGCCGTTACCGTTCAGGTCTTGCACATAAAGCATATTGCCTGAGGTAGCATTGGCACCTGATATCACCAAATAACGGTCATCTTCTGTGGTATAGCCACCAACATATCGGAACTGAGGATCGCCCTCGCCACCAAACACCAAGATATCTTCGGCTTGCGGGGTTCCCAACATGTGGAAGTAGAGTTTGTGATGCTCGGTTCTGGCAGAAAGCTCACTGCCTTCTGGTTTGTCATACGTTGAATAGTAAAAACCTTCACTACCACGCCATTCGATGCCAGAGAATTTCACATTTTCGATTTTGTCATTGAGCAAGACACCGCTTTCTGCGTCCATGACATAAATAGTTCGCCAGTCACTGCCGCCCTCAGACGTAGAATACGCGATAAACTTGTCATCACGTGAAAAGCGCAACTGGTCTAGTGAAGTGGTGCCTTCCTCGCTCCAGCTATTAGGGTCGAGAAACACTTTGGCTTCAGACAGCTCAGCTTTGGCGCGATAAATGACCGATTGGTTCTGCAAACCATCGTTTCGGTAAAAATAAGTAAACGCTCCACGGTCAAAAGGCGCTGACTCTTTTACATAGTTGTTGGCCACTTCGAGTTTCTCTCGAATAGCCTTACGGAAGGGAATATTGTTAAGGTATCCAAAGGTTACTGCATTTTGAGCTTCAACCCACTTTGCGGTTTCGTCGCTTAAGTCGTCTTCCAGCCAACGGTAAGGGTCGGCAACTTCGTGGGAGAAATATGTATCGACAATCGTATCTTTGCGTGTTGTTGGGTAATCAAACATAGTTTCTCCATCCTTGCTGTACATTCATTTGATTAGCGCAGAATTATAAGAAGAGGTCTGGCTTGCGGCCTTGTTCAAATCTTCTTTTCGTAGCCACCTCGCAAACTCTCTTAAAGGTTTGTTGTAAACCCAAAATTCCAGCATTAAGTAGAGTGTCTTTAATTATGAGACGGTTTACGTCCCAAAGTCGTGATAGGTTAAGGCGGTTTTTCGCCAGCAAACATAAACGTAACAGTTAAAGACGACTATTACTTTATGTCACTGGGAAATCTCATTAAAGGACTGACAGGATACCACTATGGATATACTCGCCGGACTGCTTTCAGGTCTACCAAACTTCATCATTTATTTTGCTGCTTCGCTGGCATTTGTACTGATTTTCAAATTTATCTATATCCGCATTACGCCATACGACGAGTGGTCACTGATCAAAGATAAGCAAAGCGTAACAGCAGCAGTTGCTCTTGGGGGTGCATTCCTGGGTTACTGTATTGCCATTGCCGGTGCGGCACAGAACTCAGTCAACATTGTCGATTTTATGGTGTGGGGCGTCATTGCGATGTTAGCCCAGTTTATTGCTTTCGCCATCGTTCGTTTTGTCATGCTGAAAGAGCTGACTACCCGCATTGAAAACGACGAATTACCCGCCGGTATCATTCTAGCAGTGGTTTCTGTTTCTATCGGCGTACTGAACGCTGCCTGCCTGACCTACTAACCGGAGGCAGTCATGAAACGGAGTCAAAACGTTATTCGTCCGACCATGGACAAAGCCGCCAAGGTGATCCCTTTTGCGTTTGTTGGCGGTATCTCAGGCTGTTTCTTCGAACCTGAAACCGAAGGGTTCGTGTTCCAATCCGCACAGGATTGTGCCCGTTCTTTTCCGGACCAGATTGAAGAGTGCCGAATCGCATACCAGGATGCGCTCCAAGATGCCGCGCAATCAGCTCCCCGTTATAACAATGAGTATGAATGCGAAATAGACTTTTCTGACGGCTGTGATCGTTACAATAACTGGTACATCCCTGCCATGGCGGGTTTTTTCTTTGCCAATATGCTGGATGATGACTACTTCAAGAAAAAGAAGAAGCGCTACTATTCCAAGCCACTGTATGGCTATCGTGGAAAGTACTATTCCGGCGATGGCAACTTCTATAGTTCATCAAGTAACAAGTCGGTAAAGGTTTCCACCAGCTCAATCACTAAGCCCAAATCCAGTGGCACCATCGGACAGGTGATGTCTCGTGGTGGTTTTGGCAAATCCGTGTCTCGCGCCTCTTCCTCATCACGAAGTGGCGGCTAAAACATGTTCAGACGGGACATTACTGAGCGCCCTCACTGGCGGGAGTTGGCAAAGCAATACGGGTTTGGGTTCCACACCATGTATGGCGAACCTTATTGGGATGAAACCGCCTACTACCAGTTCAACCTCAAGCAAATTGAGGAGGATCTGGAAAAACCGACTGAAGAGATCCACCAGATGTGTCTCGATGTGGTAGAACGTGTCACCCGCTGCGACGAACTTCTAGCCAAATTCGGTATTCCCGAAGCTATGTGGGACTTAGTGGCGGGATCTTGGCGACGCCGGGATCCATCGCTTTATGCCCGCTTGGATTTCGCTTATGACGGCGTGAACCCTGCCAAGCTTTATGAAAACAATGCTGATACCCCCACTTCACTGTTTGAAACCGGCTTCTGGCAATGGGTTTGGCTCGAAGATGTGGTAAACAGTGGGCGTATTCACCAAAGTGCTGACCAGTTCAATATCCTTCAAGATTACATCATGGAGCGCTTTGCCGAACTCGCCAAGCGCCAGCCTGGTCAAACGCTGTATTTCAGCTGTTGTAAGGACACAGAAGAAGACCGAGCGACCGTGCAATACCTAGAGGACTGCGCTAAAGAAGCGGGATTGAGCACGGGCTTTGTCTATGTCGAAGACATTGGTGTGAATGATGCTGGCGAATTTGTCGACATGAACGGACGGGCCATCCGTTGGATGTTCAAGCTCTATCCGTGGGAATTCATGTTCGATGAGGAATATGCCCAGTTCCTGGGTAGCGCCACCATTAACTGGCTCGAGCCGATGTGGAAGTCTGTGCTTTCCGACAAAGCACTGCTTCCGATGCTTTGGCAGCTTCACCCGAATCATCCCAACCTGCTGCCTGCCTACTTCGCAGATGATCCAAAAGCATCTTCCCTGTCTGACTATGTGGTAAAGCCATTATTTTCACGCGAGGGAGCCAACATCGAAATCGTCAGAAATGGCGCGTCGACCTTTAAAACTGATGGGCCTTATGATGTTTCCCAAGCTATCGTCCAGCAGTACCAACCACTGCCAAAATTCGGCGACAACTTCACCCTGATAGGCAGCTGGCTGGTCAACGATCGCGCTGCTGGGATTTCGATTCGCGAAGATGCCTCCCTCATTACACAGGATCTCGCCCGTTATCTGCCTCATATTATTCTTTAGGGTCTGTTGATCTTAGAGATAAAAAAAGCGACTCAGATGAGTCGCTTTGGCTTAGGGGGATGTTTTCTTTAAATGATTACTGCTGATTTACCGCAGGGATCACTGGATATTGGACCCCCGCCATCTGCTCGATGCAGTGAATCACCTGACAGCTGTAACCGAATTCATTGTCATACCAAATGTAGAGCACACAGCGATTACCGTCGGCGATAGTCGCTTCGCTGTCTACAACACCCGCATAACGAGAACCAACGATGTCCGAGGATACTATTTCTGTCGATTGGGTGTAATCAATCTGACCCGCCAACGGAGACATGAGCGCCGTCTCACGCAGGTAGGTATTCAGTGAATCGCGGTCCACGTCTTTGCCCAAGTTCAGGTTGGCAATCGCCATCGAGACGTTGGGGGTTGGAACGCGGATAGCATTACCCGTCAGCTTTCCTTTTAATTCAGGTAAAGCTTTCGCAACGGCTTTTGCAGCACCTGTTGATGTCAGCACCATGTTTAATGAAGCTGCACGTCCACGGCGATCACCGTTGTGGAAATTATCAATCAGATTTTGATCGTTGGTGAATGAGTGTACCGTCTCGATGTGACCCGACTCCACGCCATAACGATCGTTCATCGCTTTCAGCACAGGTGTAATTGCGTTAGTAGTACAGCTTGCCGCTGACACTATGGTATCGCTGTCTTTGATGTCACCGTGGTTAACACCAAATACGATGTTCTTGATGTCACCCTTACCTGGTGCGGTCAGCAATACTTTACCTGCGCCTTTGGCGGTCAGATGATTACTCAGGCCATCAACATCACGCCACATGCCAGTGTTATCAACTACCACGGCATTATTGATACCATGCGCTTCATAGTCCACTTCAGAAGGATGGTTCGCGTAGATGATCTGAATGTAGTTACCATTCACGATCAGAGCGTTACGGGCATGGTCCACCAAAATGGAACCGTTAAAAGGCCCGTGAACAGAATCACGACGCAGTAAGCTGGCGCGCTTTTCAAGATCGCCATCTTTACCGCCACGTACAACAATCGCGCGTAGACGCAGTGGGTAGCCTGGTCCGCTTTTTTCTACAATCAGGCGCGTTACCAAGCGCCCAATTCGGCCAAAGCCATACAACACGATATCTCTGGGCTCCTTAAGACTCGTGGACGGCGGCAGGTCTGCGATTGCTGTTTTGAGGAAATCATCTAGTTGGGCTAAATCCTCATGGTCGCGCCAGTAAACGTTGGCAAGACGACCAATGTCGATTCGGCAAGGAGAAAGTGGCATTTGTGCCAATGCTTCCAGAATAGGGAGAGTGTGTGCGGTAGTGACTTCCTGTCCTGTGTACCAGCGCGCTACACGGTGTGACTTCAGCAGATCAATCGTACTGGCGTTAATCACAGCACGACCATAAATTTGAATTTCGACGCCCTTCTCACGGTACAGCTTGCTAATGAGAGGTGACATGGTTTCTGCGTCGGCCTGACTTTGTTGCCATTGGGTAAGATGTTGTTCTGGACTCATCGTGACTTTCTTTGCCTTTTTGGGATTTAGGGTATAAAAGTGTAATCAGTAACTGTTTTTATTATTTTGGCGACGAGTCTAACGGCCAGATTATTATTAACCTAGCAAAAATAAGTCATCATTTATCTCATTAAAATTCAGCCAGTTATTCTCCTTTTCGTTAAAATATTACAAGTGTAAAACGCTTTCATTTTCTTTCTCTTAAAATCTGATTGAAAGTTTACTACGTAAACCTTTCAGTTCTTTCCTCCAAATCAACTTAATATGCCTCACTAAAAAACGACAGCCCCCAGGGCCTGTTGATCTTTGCTCAGCGAAACAACAGCAGTTAACACGGGATCTGTCGCTGTATTCGGGTTTTATCCTTTATCGATACAGAATGATTCACTTAAAGCATATTGATTACACATCTAAATGTTTCAATTTTGCGTCATTTTTATTTAGCACATATAAAACAGCGAGTTATAGACATAAATATGCTTATTTGTGACTCAGACTTGATAAATATTCCATCAGATGTATCATTTAAAGGGCTTAAATGCTTAGACATCTAAAGGAATAACTGAAACAATGAGTACCGAGACAATACACCAGAGCGCGACATTGACGCGTTTGAGGACGGAAAACGACGCCTGGGTATTTCGCATTCCGCGAATCGAAGATGGCATCAGGATCCACGAGCTTATCGCCAGTTGTCCCCCACTCGATGAAAACTCCTCGTACTGCAATTTCCTTCAATCTTCCCACTTCAATAAGACCTGCATCCTCGCAGAGCACAGGGGTTCCGTAGCTGGATTCATTTCTGGATACCTAAAACCTGAAGCCCCTAATGAGCTGTTTGTCTGGCAAGTCGCGGTTTCTCCCGAAGCGCGCGGCAAAGGCCTCGCCTTCCATATGCTGCAAGAGCTGTTGATGCGCGATCACCTCTCAGACGTCAATGTTGTAGAAACCACTATCACTGGATCCAACAAAGGCTCCTGGAGTTTATTCCGCAAGCTCGACGCCGCACATGGTGAAAACGGTGAAGTCACAGTGTTTCTTGATGAAAAACAGCATTTCAAAGGAAAACACGACACGGAATTTTTGTTCCGCATTCCTTTGAAATAAAACCATTCTTAAAAATATAAAACGGATTCCAAATGGAAATTTTTAACAAGCAAGAGTCAAACGTTAAGTCATATTGCAATAGCTTCCCTGTTGTCTTTACCTCGGCAAAAGGGTGCTGGCTGACCACAGACTCAGGAGCACGCTACATTGATTTTCTGGCCGGCGCAGGTTCGCTGAACTACGGCCATAACAACCCAATTTTGAAAGAAGCCTTGATCGAATACATTTCCAAGGACGGCATTACCCATGGCCTGGATATGTTTACCGAAGCCAAAGCTGCTTTCCTAACCGCACTCCGTAATCACATCTTCGCGCCACGAAATCTTGATTACAAAGTGCAGTTCACCGGCCCAACCGGTACGAATGCAGTAGAAGCAGCGATGAAGTTGGCTCGCAAAATGACGGGCCGAACCAACATCGTGACTTTCACCAACGGTTTCCATGGGTGCACCATGGGCGCACTCACGGCTACCGGTAACCAACACCACCGTGGTGGTGCCGGCACTCCGTTGTTTGGCACTTCCCGCATTCCTTATGAAGACTACGCTGGCATTGATGGCCTTGCGCTGTTCGAAGCCATGCTGAACGACAACTCAAGTGGTCTTGATAAACCTGCAGCAGTGTTGCTGGAAACCCTACAAGGTGAAGGTGGTCTGAATGTCGCTTCAAACGAGTGGCTACAGAAGCTGAGTAAAATCTGTAAAGCCCACGGCATTCTGTTAATCGTTGATGATATTCAGGCTGGTTGTGGCCGTACTGGCACCTTCTTCAGTTTCGAGCCTTCTGGTATCAATCCAGACATTGTGACCCTGTCTAAGTCTATCGGCGGATACGGTCTGCCAATGGCGCTCGTGCTGCTGAAACCTGAGTTGGACAAGTGGCTACCAGGTGAACATAACGGCACTTTCCGTGGTAACAACCACGCCTTCATTACGGCAACAAAAGCGATTGAGCATTACTGGCAGAATGATGATTTTGAAGGCCATATTGCCGAGCGCAGCCAACAAGTCTCCAAGACTATCGACCGCTCAATGAAGCAACTTTCTTCTCTATTCGTTCGCGCAAAAGGCCGCGGCATGATGCAAGGTATTGAGTGTAAAAACGGTGACATCGCCAGCGCGATTTCCCGTCGTTGCTTTGAAAAAGGCATGATCATTGAAACCGCAGGTCCTGACGACGAAGTCGTGAAGTTCTTCTGTCCGCTGACAATCAGTGAGTCAGAGCTTGAGCAAGGTCTGCACATCTTTGAAAAAGCAGCTCAGGAAGTTGCTAATGAACTTACCCGCAAAGCGTCTTAAGGGAAATAAGAAACATGATCGTAAGAACTCTGGAAGAGTGCAGAAACAGCGAGCGCCGCGTAGCATCAGAAACCTGGGAAAGTGTTCGTATGCTGCTGAAAGATGACCAGATGGGGTTTTCGTTCCACATCACAACCATCTTTAAAGGCACTGAAACCCACATTCACTACAAAAACCACTTGGAGTCCGTGTACTGTATGTCTGGTGAAGGTGAAATTGAAGTGGTAGATGGCGAAACTTACCCAATCAAACCGGGCACACTTTACATTCTGGACAAACACGATGAACACTTCCTTCGCGCTTATGAAGGTG
Source organism: Grimontia marina (assembly GCF_900060185.1). Classification (GTDB taxonomy): domain Bacteria; phylum Pseudomonadota; class Gammaproteobacteria; order Enterobacterales; family Vibrionaceae; genus Enterovibrio; species Enterovibrio marinus. The sequence goes on from NZ_FIZY01000065.1 coordinate 23,985, forward strand.
CGGACATGGTAATGGCATGTGTATTTAATCCGCCAATTACCGGACAGGAAGTTCACGATGAAAACGGCGTTTATCCGCTGGTAGATTAATAAAAATATATGTCTTTTGGGGGCCATTTTGCCCCCTTTTTCTATTTACGACAGACAAGGATTGCAATTATGACTTACACCGTTGAGAAAATCGGCGGCACGTCTATGTCGGCATTTGATGCTGTACTGGACAACATTTTTCTTCGCCCCAAGAACCCGTATAACCGTGTATTTGTGGTTTCTGCCTATGGCGGCATCACTGATGCCCTGCTTGAAAGCAAACGTTCTGGCGAGCCAGGCATCTACCAACTGGTTGCCAAACATGATGAACAGTGGGCCGATGCCATCGATGCGCTCGAAGTGCGTTTGAAAATGATCAATGAAAATCTGTTTGCAGATCCGCTCAACCGCACCCGTGCCGACAACTTCATTTCTGAGCGTCTGAAAGATGCCAAAGACTGTATTTCAAACATTCTGGCGACCTGCAGCTATGGCCAGTTCACGCTGCGCCAATACCTGCCACAGATCCGAGAGTTTTTATCTTCAATCGGCGAAGCCCATAGCGCTTACAACACTGCTCTGAAGCTAAGAACTCTTGGTGTGAATGCTATGTTTGTCGACCTCTCTGGATGGAATAACAAGCTTTCCGGCACGCTGGATGAAGTGATTGTTGAAGCGTTTAAAGAGATAGATGTTGCCACTGAACTGCCAATTGTGACCGGTTACGCTTACTGCGATGAAGGCCTGATGAAGACCTACGATCGCGGTTACAGCGAAATGACCTTCAGCCGCATTGCCTGCCAAACCTCTGCAGATCTGGCGATTATCCATAAGGAATATCACCTCAGCAGCGCAGATCCTCGCATTGCTGGCCCAGAAAACGTATTGCCAATCGGCCAAAGTAACTTTGATGTCGCAGACCAGCTTGCCAACCTCGGCATGGAAGCCATCCACCCGAACGCAGCTTCCGGTCTTCGTAAAAAAGACATTCCGCTACAGATCAAAAACACCTTTGAGCCAGAGCACAAAGGCACGTTGATCTCTCAGGCTTACCAGCCAGATTCCGAGAAAATCGAAATCATTGCGGGTCGCGACAAGGTTTTCGCCCTACACATTTTTGATCAGGCGATGGTGGGTAACGTCGATAATGTCGGTTATGAACTGATGGAGATGATCGCAGACGAACGCGTGAATCTGGTCGGTAAAGAGATGAGTGCCAACTCCCTTACTTAGTCGGCCCTGAATTACAAATAAGACACTGATCTATTTGATGATCTCATCGATCTTCCTACCCTCATATTGCAAGCTTTTTAAGCCTCCCCTTCCAAAACCTTGCAATTTGGGTGATGAAAATGA
>NZ_FIZY01000066.1 GCF_900060185.1 Grimontia marina
TTCCGATCACCGATTTCGGAGTGAGGCTAAAAGTGATCGGATAATCGCGGAATCAGTGATCGGTTTAAACCGAAATGGGTGATCGGATAATCCCGAAATGACTGATCGGAATGCTCCGAAATATGCACCCCGCAAAACAATTGATGTTTTTTCCTGAGGCCTAAGTGGATTCACTCTGTAGTATTTGATGTATGTGATTGCACTGACACTGTCACTTTCAAAAAAGGAATTTGCCCATGCTGGAAATCAGACCTAACTGCGAATGCTGCGATAAAGACCTGTTGCCTGATTCAACCGAGGCGATGATCTGTACCTACGAATGCACCTTCTGTGTCACTTGTGTGGAAGACATCCTTTCTAACGTTTGCCCAAACTGTGGCGGTGGATTTATGCCAAGGCCCATCCGTCCGAAAACAGCACGACGTGAAGGAGTGAGCCTTCATCACCAAATACCCTCGACCAAGCGGGTAAATACGCGTTACACCATTGAAGAACTCAAAGCGTTTAGTGAGCAGTTCAAACATATCGAGCCCGAAAATCGATAACGTGACCTGAATAAGACGGGTACAAACAGGGAGAGCAAAATGGTTACGTGTTATCTCAAATATGTCATCGATCCGAGGAAAGTTGCTGAGTTTGAGCAATACGCCAAGATGTGGATTCCGCTGGTGAACAAGTTTGGCGGCTAACACAACGGCTATTTCTTGCCTTCAGAGCGAGGTTAACAATGTATCGGTGGCGCTTTTCACTTTTCCGAGTCTCGCTGATTAGGAGATGTATACCCAAATAACCATAAGCTACGAACGGCGCTTTTTCAGACCCATCTTTGAATAACTGATATTTTTCCAGTACCTGCTTGGGCAATGATAATTGACTTATCAGTAAGCCCCTGCGAGCCATTCTGCAGTGCCCACCTTTATTTGATCTCTAAATGATTTCTTTAGTGCTATTGACGTTTTCAAATAACCTGACATATAGTATCGACACGAAACATAAAAAGTTTCGATTCGATACCCGATGTTGGCGCGATAGGAATAGTGCCGAGGTGTATGGAAAATAACCACTAAATTTGAAGCAATGAGAGGTAAATATGAAGAAGCTTGTATACGCGCTTTTCAGTGCATCGGTACTTTTAGGGTGCACAGGAACAGCAGTCAGTGCTGGTAATAATTCTGGTAGCAATATCCCTGGTTACGATGCTTACTCAAAATCCTTGGAAACCTCCCCTGTCACACCAGAGGAATTTGCACTGTTACAAAAAACCATTTTCTTTGGTCCCGAGGATGTGAAGGCGCTTCGTCAGGCCCAAAAAATTCTTAAACCTCAAATTACTGAGATTCTCGATACTTGGTACGGTTATGTAGGTGCAAATCCCCATCTGCTTTACTATTTTTCAAACAAGGAATCGGGCGAAGCAAACGGTGAATACCTTTCAAGAGTCAGGGACCGCTTTGAGCAGTGGATTTTGGATTTGACCGATGCAAATTATGACCAGCAGTGGTTGAATTATCAGCATGAAATTGCCAAACGTCACCACAGCGTGGGTAAGAACCGTACTGATAACGTGAATTCAGTTGACCACATTGATTACAGATACATGGTGGCGTTTATCTACCCAATTACAACGACCATCAAACCGTTTTTGCAAAACGGCAACGCATCGCAAAAAGAGGTTGATGCTATGTATGAGGCGTGGAGAAAAGCAGTCATTCTGTCTGTGATTCTTTGGACACACCCTTACATTAAAGATGGTGATTTCTAAGGTCTACAGTTTACTCTCCTGGCTGTAACTTTAAGGCAAACAGGCCTCTTTAAAGAGGCCGGTTTAAGGTTGTTGACTAAACCCGCTTTTTGAGCGGTTTTTTTGTTAGCGGTTGAAGGGCGCGATCACGCTACTTTTCCATACCGTTAGTTTCAAACGGCTTTTAACCCACTGAGGCTGATTTGCCTAACTAGCTGAGTTATTTGGCGTGTATAGAGCGCGATTTGGCAAAGATATGCCCCCAGCATGGCTATCTTCTAAATGTTTTGCTCTGCTGCCGCCAAAAAGCATTGGATTTGTATTTTCAACAATCCACGTTACCCTGCATAGAGATGACCTTGATGTCGCTGGGTTTACGTTACCGAATAGGTGAATAGTTAGCGTAATCTGCGTCATTAAATGCATATAGCGTCTGGTTTTCCTAACAGCTGCGTCTCACTAATAAGCCAGAGCATCGATGAAAATCCTTTTAAATTGGTTGTTTGGGTATATATACCTAAGCACGACAGAAGTCAGAAACAGATTCTGTTTAGGTTATTTCTTTTTGGCTAGCTAAATGGATTTTTAAATGAAACGGATTTCATTCTACCCCTTGCTGTTTTTGATCCTGTCAGGATGCAACAGCGATAGTAATACCACCGATTCAAATACACCCAGTCCCTCTCCCTCAGCGCCGACAGAAACCGTGACCTTGGCGGAAAGCGTTAAGAAATCACTGGAATTGTCTTATTCAAATCATGAACCTCAACTCGATAGGACAGAAAGCCTAGAGGGTACTGATGATGATGGGAATGGAGTACGTGATGATATCGACATGATCATTTCTGATACGGACGCTGATGAAACGGTGAAACAAGCGCTAATACAGCACGCGAAATCACTTCAAAACGAAATGAAAGTTGATTGGGATTCGCTAGGTGAAGAGGAAGGTAAAGCAGCGATGCGACAGCTTTCAAGCGATAGCATTCGTTCTAAACGGTGTTTGATGGAATCACTGGGTTCAGGTTTTTCAAAAGTCACCCGCACGCTTAAAGCACTTACTTACAATACCAAAGCACGCACGATGCACTACCTGAAAGGTAACAAAGTTGCAAATGGCATGGCTTTCTCTGTTGGAGGCCATGAAAATGCGTGCGAGTAAGTTAATGTGCGTGTTGCTAGTTTTTAGCTCCGCGATATCCTTTCAAACTCATGCAACAAATACCTGCAAAATCGAAGATTACGCCATCGTTTTCTTCAATGGCGTGCTGACTGACAGGCAAGAGGCTGAGGACAATATACTCGCAACAGAGTCAGCATTGGGGCATGGAGCGCAATACAATCAAGCAAAACTTCGCTACGTGCTTGCCTATAACCAGAGCGGTAAAGCCAATGGATTTGTTACTGCACTGGAAGATTTTGCTGAAACATTTGAGCAGCGTTCCGCCGAGTATGATCAGATCCTTTCTGAACGCTGGGAGCTGTTCTGGCCAATATTGCGTGGTGAGCAATCTTCGGGCTTTTTTGATTACTTAGGCGATGTGCTATCAGGGTATTTTAAATTACTTCAAGCTGCGTTGAGCGAACAGCGTCATGATGTCATTACAACGCTACTGACCTTTCTCTATAACAACCAAGAGGATATCCAAACCAGCAAAGAGCATGAGGCTATTCTTGACGCCTTGGTGTGGCATGGGAGCAAGATTGTTCTCGTTGCCCACTCTCAAGGCAACCTCTATATGAATCAAGCTTATAACCACACAAAAAATGTCAACGCTTATTCGACGGGGGATGCGATCAAAGCCGTGCACATTGCACCAGCTTCGCCAATATTAAATGGTAATCACGTGCTTTTGGACGTGGACTATGTGATCACCTCATTAGATCTTTTCACGGGATGGGACATAAACGTTAACGCCTTCTGGCCAGCGGGATTTGATAGACCTGACCCCGTAGGACACAACTATATCGACATGTATTTAAATGGACCATCCGGTGCACGTTCAACCGTTGTTGCTGCGATTGATAGTGAGCTGTTGAGTGTCAGTGATCCAGACCTTAAAGAGTATTTGATCGAGTTGAAACTCACGCCCAAACACAATGTACAGAGTTATTATGGTGCGACTGTTCAAGTAACCGATTACAAATCTCAACTCTACACGGGGGGGTACGATAACTATGACCCTAATAACCCACCTTCCTATAAAATTTTAAAAGAAGATGGTGCTGGGCCAAATCAAGATTTAGCGCCGACGGCCATTAATGGCGACCCTTACAATGGGTATCGGATTGAAAACTGTGGCGATTACAACGAGCCCGATTGGCTCAAACACGGTAGCTATATGCTAACGACGGAGCATCCCAGAACAGCTTCTTCGCTAAATTTGGATGGCGCACCGCAACCCGGTTTTGACGTTGAGTTGACCACAAGGTTTGGGGATAAAATTACGCTTCAGCACAACCTGTTTCCTAGTTCGACAGGGCAGGTAATCAGTCGTCTGGCTTGCGATGGCATGGGGTTACGACATGTTGTCACGCTTGATCAAGACGACTATAAGCCTTTTATTTCCATCTTCCGTCAAGAGACATTGCAGATCCCTTCCAAGCTCAAAGTGGAAGAAACGTGGCCGCTTTGTGTGCCACATTGATTGAGTCGCAGGTAAGCGATTCATCTCTATAAAAAAGGCCACTGGTATGTTGTGGCCTTGTCAAATTGCGTTCGTGTATCCGGGTAGAGCCTCGTTAATTACATCTTTCTATCAGAGCAGAGCGGGTTTTGCCAGTAACTGCGCTACAACACCAAGACGGTCTATTTGTCCTAACGGAGCCGCGCGTTCTTTGTTTCCAATGACCTGTATTTTCGAGAAGCGTGGTGCGTGCCCAGCCGAATGCAGGGTTTAACTGTGGACGTAGCGCATGGTTGTGAACTGCCTGCGAAGCGATGAGACTGCTTTTGCTGTTTCCTCATCAGGCTTTCTGCTTAACAATGAATCAGCAATATACCTGGCGACTTCAGGCATTTGCTCTGATGTCATTCCCGCCCGAACAATTTCGGGTGTACCAAAGCGAAGGCCGTTCATATCGCCGTCCACGGCTTTTATTGGCAAGCCAATCCCACAGGTCAGAATGTTCGCTTTGCGTAGTTTCTTTGCCATAGTTTGCCCGCCACCAAATGGTGTTGCCTGAATGGCAAATTGGTGAGATTCAGAAGTTGTTTGTCCATCTGACCCTATTACTTGAAACACAGGTAACCCTTCCTCCTGACAGGCATTTGCCAGCTTTTTATTAGCATCAATCATGGTGTTGGAATAATCAGTGCCAAACGACTTCCAGTCCAACAGCGAGACAGCAAGAGCGGCAGACTTGGCAGCGTCAAAATTCGCGGTTAACCCGGGGAAGGCAATAGCGTCAATGCGTTCCATCAAAGCAGCATCGTTGGAGACGATCAGCCCGCCCGGAGGACCTCCCAAGCTTTTATAGGTGCTCATGGTCATCAAATGAGCACCTTCGGCGAGTGGATTTGGCCAGCTTTTGCCTGCGATAATCCCGCATTGGTGCGCTGCATCGAACAGCACTTTTGCACCGACTTCATCGGCAATAGCTCGGATGTCTGCAACAGGGTGGGGCAAGAGGTTTAAGCTTCCACCAATGGTGATCAAATTAGGTTTGAGGGCGTGTGCTTGCTCTCTTAGCGCATCCAAGTCGACGGTGTAGTGCTCGGCGTCGGCTTTCATTTCGACAATATTAAGCCCATATAATCCCGCCGCACCTGCATTATGGTGAGTAACATGACCACCGATAGAAGCTGGTGGAACGAGAATGGTGTCGCCCGGTTGTGTCGTCGCCATAAAGGCATAAAGGTTTGCCATCGCCCCTGAGGCGACGCGGATTTCAGAGAATTTCGCATCAAAAACATCACACGCCAATTGCGCTGCAATGATCTCGATTTTCTCGATGGCTTCCAGCCCCATTTCATACTTGTCGCCGGGATAGCCAAGAGAAGGGCGCGTACCAATACCTGTTGCCAACAGCGCTTCTGCTTTTGGGTTCATGATATTGGTGGCTGGGTTGAGGTTGATGCACTCTCTTTCGTGGATGTTCCGGTTCTCATCGGAAAGCGCATAAATTGCCGCAATGACACCTGATTCGTTCAGCGCGCTGATATTGCCTACGGTGTCTTTCGCGTAATCATTGATGCTTTCTGCTACCCAAGGCTTCTTATGAAATGTCATTTTTGCCGTCCTTGCTCTGTTTCGTGATGTATCTATCTCAACGCGGAAGACCATTTCGCTCAAATGGATTATTTTTTGTATTAGGCAAAAATAATTTTGGGCTTAACGCATGCGTTCTGTTCGCTTCCCACAACTTCCTCCTTTAGATGCGCTGGTGGCTTTTGAAGCTGCTGCCGAATATGAAAGCTTTGCTAGAGCGGGAGAAGAGTTATTCCTGACTGCATCTGCAGTGGCGTATCAGGTCAAAAAACTCGAAAGCTATTTAGCCGTCTCCTTGTTCGCTAGGCATGGGAAAGGGGTTTCACTCACGCCCAAAGGCAAAGAATTTTTAGTGCTGGTTAAACAAGCGCTAAAAGATTTTGAAGAGAACGTTGAACGAGTTCGTCATGGAAAGCTAAGGCCAGTTCGCTTGGCGACACAGCACGCTATTGCTCAGTTCTGGTTGCAAAAGTGTTTGGGAAGTTATCAGCATGACTTTCCGGAACATGAATTGGAAATCACCGCAATGTCGACCGTTTCCGGTCAACCGGAAGAAACCGATCTTGCGCTGGGCTATTTCCTTCATGACCCTGGTCGTCGCTGGAAAAAGCTATGGAGCGAGACTCTGTTACCTGTGAGTGCGCCTAATTATAAAGGGAAGGATGACCCCGTCTTTTACCAAGACATGCACTGGCATGATGATTGGCGGTTTTGGCAAGACAAGTTCAGCAGTATCCAAGCGCGAACGCGTCGTTCCAGTTTGTATGCTTTATTGCTGCAATCGGTCTTGGACGGGCAGGGAGCGATGGTTGGGCGGGTTTCCCTCCTGCAGGATTACTTGGAGCGCGGTGAGCTGGTGCCTTGGCCGGACGATTCAGTGAATCAGGTGGAAAGTGGTGGATACTATCTTTATCGAAGCGCCGCCTGTGATGATCATCCTGTGGCCAATCATTTCTATGAATGGTTGACGGCGCAGTGCGCTTCCCGATAGGGTGAAATTTCACCAAAAAAACGGAAAGACACACTAATGGAACTGATCACCTTTCTGTTGTTTATCCCCGCCTGCTTTGCTTTAAACATGACGCCGGGGCCAAACAATCTGCTCGCGATGAATAATGCCCGTTGTTATGGCTTTCGGCCTGCGCTGGTTGCCAGCTTTGGCCGAATAGCGGCCTTTGCGGTAATGATTGCTTTAACCGCCTCTGGTTTGGCGGTCATCCTCTACGCATCGGAAAAGGTCTTTCTGGCGATAAAGCTAGTTGGCGCCATGTATCTGTTCTGGATTGCTTTCCAACTTTGGCGGTCAACGTCGAGCCTGGTTAATGACATTGAAGCGGATAAAAAGGTGAAAGCACTGCTTCAACAAGAGTTTGCGCTCGCCGCGGGTAATCCAAAGGCCATCCTTATTTTTACTGCATTTCTGCCACAGTTCGTTGACCCGTCCGCCCCCATCAATCAGCAGTTCTTTATTCTGGGGCTAACTTTCTTGGTGTTGGAAGTCGTCGCTATTTCTATGTATGCGCTTTTCGGCATTTATCTTCGCCAATGGTTTAGTAAGCCCAAAATGGCGCGCTGGTTTAACCGCGGGTGTTCGGTTGTACTTGGCGTGTCAGGTGGAAACTTGCTGATGATGAACCGAAGCTGATTTTGGGTTGTTTGGGTATATATAGAAAGGGCGCTTATCGACGCCCTTTGTCGTGGTTAGTTATAGTGAGAGGTGAGTTTTCGCGCTTCGACTTCCATCGGCGCGTTGTAGTAGCCATAAACAAACATCTGCATCAGGTACTCGCGGGTTTGGGCGGTGAGTCCAGCTCTCTCTGATTGCATCACGTGCACTAATTCGTGAGGCAGCAGATCACGTTGGGATTTGTAGCGGTTTTGAATCCAAATGCCGTAGCCAAAGGTGTACCCTGCCATATTGGGGTTGGTGTAACCCACGCGTTTGGCGATTTCTAGTAACTCCGGGTCGGTTGGTGCAGGCAGTTTATCTACATAATAAACCCGAACCTTTTCGGGATGTTTTACACCCATCTTTTCCGCGATAAGTACCTCTTGAGGTGTTAAGGGAATACCTTTCTCCAGTGCTTCTGCCTCGGCTTCGTGGGTGAACTTGGCTGCAGCAGGCATCAGTTGCTCAACGCCGTCAATCAACTCCTGAGGCGGGTTGGCATAAATTTCATCCCTGTTGACGCAACCAGTGGCTACCAAGGTACCCAATACCATCGCGACGAGTTTTCCCCTCATTATCTTTTCCTTTCTCCATATACCGTCTGGCGAAAGGATACCCCTTGATGATTCAGACAAAGCAGACTGGCGCTGATTCTTCGAGTCGCGCCGCAATGGTTTAGGAAAGGCCTAACAAAACAGCCACCCGAAAGGTGGCTGTTTGTCGTTAGAACGGGTACTGGAGGTTACTGCTGCTTAGACAAATCGCGGTAAGCTGCAGGTACGTTCAGACCTGGGTGAACCCAATTACGAAGGGCGTAGCCAGTAAACTCTGGCAACTGCACTTTCTTCACTGAATCCAGAGTTTCCAGCAAGTGTCCATCTAAAAGCCAAGGTAGCGAGGGTTTGACAGTGATAACTGGGTTACCTGTCCACATGGTTTTTGATTTTGGCTCCCAAACGAACAGATCACCGCCTGTCTGAGCAAAACCAAAGTCTATGATTTCAACATTCTTGCCGCCTAGGTCGAGTCCAATCGTACCGCCTTTACCGATTAGAATGTCTGCATCTGTCGCTACGATTTCTTCGGTGCCGCGGCCGTTACCAAAATTCTGCATCATTAACTGCGTGTCTTGCTTTCCTTTACTTGTCGTCCATTTGTGTTCACTCTAGAAATTCTCGAATAAAGAAAAAACAGCATTCTAAGTAATTCAGTGTTCTCCCTAAGAGAACAATTGGAGAGGCGATGGACAAGTTCACCAATATGGAAACCTTTGTGAGGGTGGTTGAGATTGGTAGTATCAGCGGTGCAGCAGACCGCATGAACATTGCCAAATCTGCAGTCAGCCGACGTTTAAAAGAGCTGGAAGAACACCTGAATGTTCAACTGTTCCACCGCACAACACGCACCATGCATGCCACGGAAACAGGCACGGAATATTACAAGCATTGCCTGCGCATTCTCGAAGACTTGCGTGAAGCAGAGGAAATGACTTCTCAGGCACATTGCGTGCTGAAAGGGCCGTTAAAGGTTGCTGTTCCCTCAACATTCGGCGTGCTACATATTGGCCCAGCCATTAACGACTTTCTTCAAGAACACCCACAAATTGAGTTTGAACTGGACTTCAATGACCGACAGGTTGATTTGATACAGGAAGGTTACGATCTCGCCATTCGTATTGCCGACTTGCCAGACTCGACGTTGCTCGCCAGAAAAATTGCTACAGTTCGACATGTGCTTTGTGCCAGTCCAGAATACCTACAAGAACATGGCTTTCCTGAATCTCTTTCCGATCTTAGTCACCACCAAGCGCTGGTCTACAGCCTGAGTAAAGATGTCAGTCATTGGAGGTTAAACACACCGGAAGGTAAGCTGCAAAAAGTGAAGATTAAGCCTGCATTGAAGGGTAGCAGTGGGGAGTTTCTACTCTCCGCGGCAGCAAAAGGAATGGGCATTGCCCACCTGCCAACGTTTGTTGTCCATCAGGCCATCAGAGAAGGACGTCTAGAAGTGGTACTGCCCGGCTATGCGTTTGGTGAGCTCAACGCCTATGCGATTTACCCGCAGACACGGCATTTATCACGCCGAGTCAGAACTTTGATTGATTTCCTGGCCGCCCGATTTGAGGGCACGCCTTATTGGGATAAGTAGCTGTTTCAAAATACATCTACGGGTATTGTGCAGCGTTAATTAATAGGGTGATGACCATTGTTTATTTGACTTCGAAGACTGGAAAGCGCCTCCAATACGCCCCGTCTTCCGAAGTGAGACGCTTGGACAAGAGTTTCGTTTACCCAATTTATATAACCGGGTTTATGGAGAGTTGAATGAATAGCACTTGTGCTAATGTTAGGCACCCCGTAGTCCATAGGCAACCAAACACCATTCTCTGCGGCGTTGATTCTGATATTAAAAGCCTCAAGAATAGCTCTGGCTGGTTCCGCGTCCGCCATACCCTTGGGAACAATATGGTGAGCATGATTATCCAAGGGGCGTGTTCCGAGTGCGAGTTCTAAATTAGCGGCTAGCATTTCAGCGTCGGTTAATGAAGAGGTTCTTGGGCGTGTTGTCGTGCCTATATCTCTCGTACCTTCAGGAGCTACGTCGTGTCGTCGGTGATGAGATTGCGCGTCAGCAAATTCTTCGACTATTTCTACTTGCCTTGCATCATCAGCTGGGGTGCCTGAGCTAGAACTAGAACGGGAAGAGGTAGTCGCGTCTTCTGCCGCCGCTGTTGTCTCTTGCGCCGATCGGTTACCGCTTCCCGCATGACTGGTGTGTGCAACCATTTGGGCGCTTGAACCAGCAAGCGGCCCAAGCCTTCCCAAGTCGAGTGCCATTGTGCCACCTTGGCTCATCGCCGCTGAACCTCGACCAACAGCAACGACCGCCTCTGCTCTCAGTGGCACTGTGGCGGCAGCACCACGAGCGGGTGTTGTTGATGCTCCGGCTCCCATGCTTGCAAGAAAAATTTCCGCCTCCCCAAAAATTCGTCCTATTATTCTTGCTTGTTCAGTAGGGGAGGCTGAAGTAAAGCGTCGTATGATTTGCTCTCTACGGCGCCAAAATTGCGCGATCGTATCCGGCAGTTCGGCTAATCCACGCAGAAATCCAACGGGGTCTCGGACTAGGGAGATGATAGATTCTGCCATCGCCACACCTGCTTCGCCCATCCCTTGAAAATAAGCAAAGATTTGGTCTCTAACTTGCCCACTTACCACGTCTTGCCAAAAACTTTCCGAAAAAGTGATTTCATCATCTTGCTGGTAGTTTCGATATCTTCGGCTCTTCTGGCGAAGTAATTGATGAAAGCGTCGTCCTCGCCTTCCTTCGAGTTCCATGTTTACTGCCATTATGCCGTTTCGGAAATGGAAATCGCCAAATATACCTCCATAGTAGTGTCTGTTTTCAAGTGCGCTTAGGAAAGTATCAAAGCGCCCTGTGGAGGTTGCATATTGCTCGATGATGCGCAATATCTGGGCTTCTTCATCGTCGCTTACGTGCACTTCCTGAACCAGATTCATGATACGCTGAATGTCACGGTCCATAGCGGCTCGCTCTCTTCTTCGTTGCCTCCTCTGTTGTCTTTGCTCTTCTTCCGTAGGTGGAGGTTCTAGCCTGGATGTGGTTCTTTCGGAGAGTACCTGAGAAGCAACTTGGTAGTTTTCTTCCAATGCGAGGCGATCGTCAGAGCCTTCCTGAAAGTTGTCTTTATACGCTGACAAAGATGACATCAAGGTTTCAATGGTATCTGCGTTTATTCCATCAAAGTCCTCCGGCGTTAACTGTCGAACTAACGACTCGTCAAAAATGTCCGCGCGTATTCGAGCAGAAGCACCACGTTGCCATTGCAGAACATGTGCAAACTCATGAGCTAATGTGTGATTAAGAGAGGAAGGGGTTGAAGCACCAAGCCAAATGTGATTTTTGTATGCAAACGCGTGAGAGCCTAATCCTTTGGTCATAACGTTTGCCTGCTTGCCTTGGTGTATATAAACAGGTTTTAAAGACCGATTACTGCAATGAGGAAGTTGTTGTGCGATATCGTGACGCATTGGGGTTCCACCTCTTTCTAATTTAGGGTGGTTGCCTTCTTTTAAGGGCGAGCTTTGCGTTGGATAAAAGGACGGGTTGATTCCTTTCATCATGCACTTGGCGAGAGAGTTTGCTTCATGCTCTTCATGATTAACTTCATTTTTCTTAAAGGCATTAGATGATGAAAGAGAAAACGGTCGAGCCGTGGGTAAACTCAAAGGCACACCAATATGAAACCTAGATGAACTAGATTCATTTCCTCTTGGTTGAATGACGGCTCCTTCAGAAGCACGTCCAGATAGTGGCTGATAAGTCGACACGTTTGGGGTTGTTAACACGGTCTATATTGAATTTTGACCGAATAAGTATGGTGGTAGGTGAACTTGCAGAGTGTCCTATATATAAGCGAGTAGCAGCTAATCTTCGGATTAGACAATGCCAGCGAGGAGAATTGACTCGCTTTCAATAGTCCGTGTTGTCTCTATATCAGCCCCAACACTTTCAACACCAATGACCCCACACACACAGTCACACTCGAAAACAAGGTAGTGAGCCCAATGATATTGGCGCTCAACGAGGTATTGGCTCCGGCGGCTTGTGTCATTGCATAGCTTGCTGCTGCCACTGGTGCGGCGTTCATGAAGAACAGAATCCCAAGTTCCAGCCCTCTGAATCCATAAAGGTAACCAATCAAGGTAAAGGCGAAAGGTGCAACCATGAGCTTGTTAGAAGCTGCAAACCAGGTGGGCTTTTTCTCCTCTCTCATCATGCGGAAATCCAAGCTGCCACCCGTACACAAGAGCGCGAGTGGAAGTGCGATTCGGGAAAGGTAGTTGCCCGTGTCGACAATCACAGGTGGGAGAGTGATATTCAGCAGTGAAACAACAACGCCAAGTGCAATCGCGATGATCAGCGGGTTCTTGGCCAGATTGATAAATATGGTTTTCGTGGACTGCAGCTTGGAACCCGCCGAGCGCGGCGACAAGCAGATCACCGCTTGAATGTTATATACGACGGTAATCACCGCCACATAAATTGCCGCGAGTGCCAGTCCTTGGCTGCCATAGGCGTTTTCAACGTAAGCGATACCAATGATGGCGGTGTTGGCACGAAAGCTCCCTTGTATCAGTACGCCGTGATCTGGATTTCCCTTGAAAGCCAGTTTGGTGGACGCGATACAAAACAGGAAAAAAATCACCGTCATGACCACGGAAAAAGCCAGAAATTCTGTGGCTTGCGAGAAGTTATGGTCAGCCGTGGCAATACTTAAAAACAGCATTGCAGGCAGGGCGACATTGAACACTAGTCGCGAGGCAACATCGTTAAAGTTGGCGTTGGTCCACTTTAGTCTTTTGAAGATATAGCCAAGGGAAATTATGAAAAAGATCGGTGCAACGAGAGAAAGGGAAAACGCTAATTGCTCCATGATGTTAGCCATTTTTCTTCTTCATCTCGACTGCGAAGGGGTGACTTAAAATCTACGCTATTTATGCGTGAATACTCAATAGCCATGCTATCAAGACTATGTCTCTCATTTGCCTGTCCCACAAATCTATCACTTCTTAACGCTTCTTTAACTTCCTTATTGATGACCTTATACCTTGGTCTTAATTGTCGACAATCCTCTTGATCTAATCCTCTTTCAGTGTCTAAATTATGTTCATGAGATTAAATTGTAGACAATGTTGAGGATGTATCGATATCTCAATTTCCTCCAGAAATGCTCATAAAAGCGCTGGGGAAACTACGACAAACACTGTCAACACAGCCATTGGACAAGGAACACAATGAGCGAAAACAACGCATTAAGCGAGACGCTGGAAAGCGTGAGTCCCACATCGAAAGAAAACACCAAGTCGGAAAATCTGACTGCTTTGCTGGTTGAGGCTATCGTCTCTGGCGAAATCGCGTCGGGAAGCAAAATCTCTGAACCAGAACTCGCCCGCCGTTATGAATGCAGCCGTGGGCCGTTGCGCGAAGCCATTATGCGCCTGGAAGGGCTTGGGCTGATTGAGCGTATTCCCCATGTTGGGGCGCGTGTCATTACCTTAACGCCAGAGAAGCTCGTTGAGTTGTATGCAGTGCGTGAAGCGTTGGAAGGCATGGCGGCGCGACTGGCAGCCAGAAACATCAAGCAGGATGAGCTTCAGGGCATTGAAGATTTGCTCACCAAGCACTCCAGACATATCGACGAAGTCGAGGGCGCATCTTACTTCCATCAATACGGCGACTTTGATTTCCACTATCGGGTGATCATGGCCAGCCGCAATCAAAAGCTGATCAATTTGCTTTGTGGCGAGCTTTACCACTTGCTCCGTATGTACCGCTACCAATCACCCAAGACTCAATCCCGACCCAATCATGCGTTAGAAGAGCACAAGTTTATTTTGCACGCGATCCGTAACCGTGACGAAGAGTTAGCTGAGCTGGCAATGCGTCGCCATATCGCGGGCAGCCGAAAGGCAATCGAACAACAAATCTTAAAAGATTAGAAGGACCTGACTATGACACTCTCCCCTGGAGCCAAATTCCGACAAGCCGTTGAGCAGAACAACCCACTGCAAATTGTCGGCACCATTAATCCTTACTGCGCCATGATGGCACAACGCCTCGGCCATCAAGCCATTTACCTCTCTGGTGGTGGTATCGCCAACGCAAGTTACGGTCTGCCTGATCTTGGCATTACCACGCTGAATGATGTGATGGTTGATGTCGAACGCATTACTAATGCCTGTGATTTGCCCTTGCTGGTCGATATCGATACGGGTTTCGGCGGCGCATTCAATATCGCCCGCACTATCAAAGCGATGGAGAAAGCAGGCGCTGCAGCGGTGCACATGGAAGATCAGGTGGCACAAAAACGCTGTGGTCATCGTCCGAACAAAGCGATTGTTAGCCAGCAGGAAATGGTCGACCGCGTAAAAGCCGCCGTCGATGCCCGAACAGATGACCAGTTTGTGATCATGGCACGCACCGATGCGTTGGCCGTGGAAGGCATGGATAGCGCCATCGAGCGAGCAATTGCCTGCATAGAAGCCGGTGCCGACATGATCTTCCCAGAAGCGATGAACAAGCTGGAACAATATCAACAGTTTTCCAGCGCGCTGCGTAGTGCGATTGGCAAACCTGTGCCTATCCTCGCCAACATCACTGAGTTCGGTCAAACCCCGCTTTATACCTGTGAAGAATTGGCCGCAGTGGACGTCGACATGGTGCTTTACCCGCTGAGTGCGTTCAGGGCAATGAACAAAGCGGCGGAAAACGTCTATCGCCACCTTCTCGAAGAGGGCAACCAAGAAGCATTGGTCGATTCAATGCAAACCCGCGCCGAGCTCTACGACTACCTCAACTATCACGATTACGAAAACAAACTGGACGATCTGTTCGCACAAGACAAATCGTGATGATTGAAAAGAACACCCGTTAACAAGCGCTTGCTGAGACTCACGCTTGAATACAAAAACTAAATCCAATACGTGAAACCGTTCGTCAATAACGCCCCGACAGAGGGCAACAGCGAACTGAAAAGGAGTTCAACATGCCAAACAAAGAGCTAAGTGGAGCAGGGCTACGCGGTCAAAGTGCAGGGTCAACAGCGCTGTGTACTGTCGGAAAATCAGGCACAGGGCTGACTTACCGTGGCTATGACATTACCGATCTGGCGAACAATGCGCAGTTTGAAGAAGTCGCGCATCTGTTATTGCGTGGTCATCTGCCCAATCAAAAAGAACTCGACGATTACAAAACGCGTCTGGTGAGTCTGCGCGGTTTGCCGACAGAGCTGAAACAGGCTTTGGAACTCATTCCCGCTTCAGCGCACCCCATGGATGTGATGCGTACTGGCTGTTCGGTTCTGGGTAATCTAGAGCAAGAACAGGATTTCTCTGAACAGTTGAACGCCACTGAGCGCATGCTGGCACTGTTCCCCGCCATCATTTGTTACTGGTATCGCTTCAGCCACGACGGTGTGCGTATTGATACCGAAGGCACCAGTGAAGATTGCACCGGCGGCTACTTCCTGAAAATGCTGACAGGCAAAGCACCGAGCAACCTGCACAAACAAGTGATGCATTGTTCGTTGATCCTCTACGCAGAGCATGAGTTCAATGCCTCCACCTTTGCGGCGCGTGTGTGTGCGTCAACGCTGTCTGACCTGCACTCCTGCATTACTGCGGCCATCGGCACCTTGCGAGGTCCTCTGCATGGTGGGGCAAACGAGGCGGCCATGGAGATGATTGAAAACTGGCAAACGCCCGATGAAGCTGAGCAGAACATTCTGCGCATGCTGGAAAACAAAGACAAAATCATGGGCTTCGGTCATGCGATTTACCGTGAAAGTGACCCGCGCAATGCGCTCATCAAACGCTGGTCAGAAGAACTTTCTGAAGCGGTCGGCGATACCCACCTTTATGCTGTATCTGAACGTGTTGAAGCCGTCATGAAGCGCGAGAAAGGCTTGTTCTGTAATGCCGATTTCTTCCACGCCACTGCCTATCACTTTATGGATATTCCGACCAAATTGTTCACACCGATTTTTGTGATGAGCCGTTTAACAGGCTGGGCGGCACACGTATTTGAGCAACGTGAAAACAACCGCATCATTCGTCCGAGCGCCGATTACACCGGGCCGGAATCCCGCGATTGGTTGCCGATTGAGCAGCGTTAATAGGCGGAAAAAGGGAACAGACGATGACGCAAAACAATACCCAATACCGAAGGCCGCTCGCGCAAACCGGACTCGATTATTTCGATGTTCGCGCAGCCGTAAATGACATCAAGCCGGACGCCTATGACACCTTGCCTTACACATCCCGTGTACTGGCAGAGCAACTGGTGCGTCGCTGCAATCCGGCGGATTTACAAGCCTGCCTGACCCAAATTGTCGAAGGCAAAAAGGAACTTGATTTCCCTTGGTATCCCGCGCGCGTGGTGTGCCACGACATTCTGGGGCAAACCGCGCTGGTGGATTTGGCAGGCCTTCGCGATGCCATTGCAGACCAAGGCGGCGACCCTTCACGGGTTAACCCTGTGGTGGAAACCCAGTTGATTGTCGACCATTCACTGGCCGTCGAACATGCTGGCTTCGAACCGGATGCGTTTGAAAAGAACCGCGCCATCGAAGAGCGTCGCAATGAAGACCGGTTCCACTTTATTGAATGGTGTAAAACCGCTTTTAAAAACGTCAGCGTAATCCCTGCGGGCAACGGCATCATGCACCAAATCAACTTAGAAAAGATGTCGCCAGTTATCCAAAACCAACAAGGCGTCGTATTCCCCGATACCTGTGTCGGCACAGATAGCCATACCCCGCATGTTGATGCCTTGGGCGTCATCGCGATTGGCGTCGGTGGCCTTGAAGCCGAAACCGTGATGCTTGGTCGACCTTCCATGATGCGACTGCCGGACATCGTCGGTGTGAAATTGGTGGGTCAACGTCAGGAAGGCATTACTGCCACAGACATCGTGTTGGCACTCACCGAGTTTCTTCGTAACGAGCGCGTGGTGTCGAGCTATCTTGAATTCTATGGCGAAGGCGCACGTGCACTGACTATTGGTGACAGGGCGACCATCTCCAACATGACGCCAGAATACGGTGCGACCGCTGCGATGTTCTATATCGATGAGCAGACCATCAATTATCTCAAACTGACAGGGCGCGAGCCTGAGCAAGTTGATTTGGTCGAAACTTACGCCAAAACGGTTGGTTTATGGGCTGATGATTTAGAAAACGCTCTTTATGAGCGTGTGTTGGAGTTCGACCTTTCCAGTGTGACGCGTAACATGGCAGGCCCTTCAAACCCGCATCGCCGTTTGCCTACCAGTGAACTTGCTGAGCGCGGCATTGCGTCAGCACAGCCGCCAGCAAACTTAGAAGGCAGTATGCCGGATGGCGCGGTTATCATCGCTGCTATTACTTCCTGTACCAATACCAGTAACCCGCGCAACGTGGTTGCCGCTGGTCTGGTCGCGAAAAAAGCGAATGAACTCGGCTTGGTTCGTAAACCTTGGGTGAAAACCTCCTTCGCGCCAGGTTCCAAAGTGGCGAAGCTGTATCTGGAAGAGGCAGGGCTGTTGTCTGAACTGGAACAGCTGGGCTTTGGCATTGTGGCGTATGCCTGTACCACCTGTAATGGCATGAGCGGTGCCTTGGATCCGGTTATCGAACAGGAAATTATCGAGCGCGACTTGTACGCGACAGCGGTGCTTTCTGGTAACCGCAACTTTGATGGCCGAATCCATCCGCACGCCAAACAAGCGTTTTTGGCCTCACCGCCGTTGGTTGTCGCTTACGCCATTGCAGGCACCATGCGCTTTGATATCGAACGCGATGCGTTAGGCACTGATGCCAACGGCAAGCCGATTTACCTTAACGATTTGTGGCCGACCGATGCAGAAATTGACGAAGTCGTGGGCAAATCCGTCAAGCCAGAACAATTCCAGCGTATTTACGTCGAAATGTTCCAACAAGATGAGAGTTCAAGCCTGAGCGACCCGCTTTACGACTGGCGTCCAATGAGTACCTACATTCGCAGACCACCCTATTGGGAGGGGGTATTGGCGGGGGAGCGTACGTTGAAAGGCATGCGTCCGCTGGCGGTGCTGGGTGACAACATCACGACAGACCATTTATCGCCTTCCAATGCCATTTTGCCATCGAGCGCAGCGGGCGAATATCTGGCAAAAATGGGTTTGGAACCCGTCGATTTCAACTCCTATGCGACGCACCGAGGCGATCACCTAACTGCTCAGCGCGCCACCTTTGCCAACCCGAAATTGCTCAATGAAATGGTGAAGGAAAATGGCGAAGTGGTGCAAGGATCGTTTGCGCGCGTTGAGCCGGAAGGCAACGTCACCCGCATGTGGGAAGCGATAGAAACGTATATGGAACGCAAACAACCGCTAATCATTATTGCTGGCGCAGATTACGGACAGGGCTCTTCACGTGACTGGGCGGCAAAAGGCGTTCGTCTGGCGGGTGTTGAAGCCATTGCAGCAGAAGGCTTCGAGCGTATTCACCGCACCAATTTGGTCGGCATGGGCGTGTTGCCTTTGCAGTTCAAGGAAGGCGTTAATCGCAACACCTTGGGGATTGATGGTACTGAGCTTTATGACGTGATGGGGGAGATCAAACCCGGCGCAGATTTGGCTTTGGTCATCACCCGAGCCAGCGGTGAAAAGCTTGATGTTGCAGTGACCTGTCGTCTTGATACCGAAGATGAAGTAAAGGTTTATCAAGCAGGCGGCGTACTTCAACGCTTTGCGCAAGATTTTCTGGCGCAGTAGGTGGTGAGCATGAGTAAGAAGTTGAAAATTCCTGCCACCTACATGCGAGGTGGCACCAGTAAAGGCGTCTTCTTCAGGCTGACAGATTTACCGGTTGAAGCGCAATCGCCGGGCGCAGTGCGAGATGCCATTTTGATGCGGGTGATTGGCAGCCCAGATCCTTACAGCAAACAGATTGATGGCATAGGCGGTGCAACGTCCAGCACCAGCAAGACCGTGATTGTGTCTAAAAGTACCCGCGATAACCATGATGTCGATTACCTGTTTGGTCAGGTCGCGATTGATAAACCCTTCGTCGATTGGAGTGGTAACTGCGGCAACCTTTCTGCAGCGGTCGGGCCATTTGCGGTGCATGCGGGTTTGATTGCCAAGGAACGTATGGTCGATAACGGTGTTATCTCGGTGCGTATCTGGCAAGCCAATATCGGTAAAACCTTGGTGGTTGACGTGCCAATACGTGACGGTGAAGTGGAGGAAAGCGGCGATTTCGAACTCGATGGCGTGACCTTTCCCGCCGCCGAAGTGCCGGTGGAGTTTCTATACCCTGCGGGCGCGCCGGGTTCTCTATTCCCAACGGAGAACCTTATCGACACCTTGGAAGTGCCGGAAGTTGGCGCTTTCCACGCTTCATTTATCAATGCAGGCATCCCGACCATTTTCCTTGATGCGTCAGAGCTTGGTTATGAAGGCACAGAGCTTCAAGACGCCATCAATAATGATGCGGAAGCATTGGCGAGGTTTGAAAAAATCCGGGCTTATGGCGCTATCCAAATGGGTTTAAACCAAACCGTGGAAGAGGCCCAAACCCGTCAACACACACCGAAGATTGCGTTCGTTTCCCCGCCTAAAAGCTACCAGAGTTCCAGCGGGAAAAAGGTGGAAGAGGCCGAAATCGATGTACTCGTCCGAGCTTTGTCGATGGGCAAATTGCACCACGCGATGATGGGAACCGCAGCCGTGGCCATCGCCGCCGCCGCATGTGTGCCGGGCACCATCGTCAATATCGCTGCTGGTGGTGGAGAAAGGGAAAACGTGGTGTTTGGTCATCCTTCCGGCACTCTAAAAGTCGGCGCGAAGGCACATCTTAAGCCCGAAGGCTGGTGGGTTGAAAAGGCGACTATGAGCCGAAGTGCCCGTATTTTGATGGAGGGACGCGTTCATGTGCCTTCCAGCGTTCTAGAAGTGAACGAGCGCGGCGAAAGCTAACGCGTTCAGAAAGACATTTTGGAGGAATCAATATGTCTGGCTATCAACAGGAATACTCGAAAGCGCAAACCGAGCCAGAAGCCTTCTGGCGCGAGCAATCCGAACAATTGAACTGGTTTGAAAAGCCGAAAACCATTCTGGCCAACGATGAAAATGGCATTGAGCGTTGGTTCCCCGATGGAGTGATGAACACTGCTTGGCTGGCATTGGATTACCATTGCGAAAACGGGCGCGGTGATAAAACCGCGCTGATCTATGACTCTCCCGTCACCGCCAAAAGACAAGCCTACAGCTATTTTGAACTGCGCGACCACGTAGCAAAAATCGCGGGTATGCTCGCTGGGATGGGCGTTGAGAAAGGCGACCGCGTGGTGATTTACATGCCGATGGTGCCTGAAGCTGCCATGGCGATGCTGGCTTGCGCAAGATTGGGCGCAATTCACTCTGTGGTATTTGGCGGTTTTGCACCCAACGAACTGGCGGTTCGCATTGAAGATGCAGAGCCGAAAGTGCTGATGACTGCCTCTTGTGGTGTTGAAGTGAACAAGGTGCTGCCATATAAGCCATTGGTCGACAAAGCCATTATGGACAGTCGTTGGAAACCTGAAAAGGTGGTGGTGTTGCAGCGCCCAGAATGTGCCGCGCCGATAGACCAAGAACGCGATGTGGATTGGCAAACTGCGTATCAGGCCGCGCAGCCCCATGACTGTGTTCCTGTTCTTGCCACTGACCCGCTTTACATCCTTTACACCTCTGGCACCACGGGCAAACCCAAGGGGGTGGTACGTGATAACGGCGGCCATGCTGTCGCGATGAAATACTCGATGAAAGCTGTGTACGATATGCCGCAAGATGGTGTGTTCTGGGCAGCGTCTGATGTCGGCTGGGTAGTGGGGCATTCCTATATTGTTTATGCGCCGCTTATCCACGGCTGCACCACCATCTTGTTTGAAGGTAAGCCTGTCCGAACGCCGGACCCCGGTGCCTTTTGGCGGGTATGCCAAGACTATGCGGTGAATGTTATTTTCTCTGCACCGACGGCTTTTCGCGCCATCAAGAAAGAAGATCCAGAAGGTAACTACGTTAATGAGTACGATTTAAGCTCGCTGAAATCCATCTTTATGGCAGGCGAAAGGCTCGACCCACCGACCTACGATTGGGTCGTCGAAAAAACTGGAAAACCCGTGATTGACCATTGGTGGCAAACCGAGACGGGCTGGGCGATTGCCTGTGACCCAATGGGTATCGAAGTGATGCCAGTGAAAGCCGGTTCATCGACCAAGCCAACACCTGGCTATCAAGTTGAAATACTCGATGCACTTGGTAACAGCCTCAAAGCCAACCAGCAAGGTTATGTGGCACTAAAACGGCCGCTGCCGCCGAGCTGTTTGCCGACGGTATGGCGCAATCACGATCGCTTCGAGACGGGCTACCTTAGCCAATTCCCCGGCTACTATGTGTCTGGTGATGGCGGTTACTTAGATGAGGAAGGCTATCTCTTTATCATGGGCCGCATCGATGATGTGATAAACGTCGCCGGTCACCGCCTCTCAACCGGAGAAATGGAAGAGATCGTCGGTGCACATCCTGCTGTGGCTGAATGCGCGGTCATTGGTATTCACGACGAGCTAAAAGGGCAGCTACCCGTCGGCTTTGTGGTGCTGAAAGACGGCGTCGACATAGCTTCAGACCAATTGGCTGGAGAGCTTGTTGCCAAAGTACGGGAAGAAATCGGCGCAGTGGCTTGCTTCAAGTTGGCATTGGTTGTCGACAGATTGCCGAAAACACGTTCCGGTAAAATTTTGCGCAGAACCATGCGCCAAATCGCCGATGGCGAGCAATATGTGGTGCCTTCAACAATCGATGATCCGTCGAGCCTGAATGAGATAGAGAGGGTGTTGCAGCGCTAGAGTCGGTTGGTCATTCGGAATAGGAAGGGAGCCGGTTGGCTCCCTTTTACTTATGGTCATTATCACTCAAGCGTTTCAAAGTGAAACTTGTATTCACTGACACCGTCTATGCGAACGCCTTTTTCCCTTAACTCAAGGTACTGTTTCATTTTAATGGTTCTGAAGTCCATTGCCTTCAGCGCAAGGATGATCCGCAGTTCATCCAATGAATGCGATTTTGCCTCAGAGCTGCACGTACCACAGACAACATGGGTCTTCGGCTTAAAGCCAACCTGATTAAGCCAGTGCAAGTCTTTGGGTTCTTTACGTGTGCCGCAGAAGTAGCATTGATTCTCTTGTTGCAATGCCGCTTGTTCCCTCAATTCCTTCAGACTAGGTGAATTGGCTGATGGAGAATTTTTAGCCTTCTTATTACCACCAAACTTAGAGAACTGAACGACATTAGACATTGGGATTGGCCTTATTAATTGGGGTATACAACTAGTATTTTGCCAGAAAACGCTCATAATCTCGCGACAAAACACGGGAAGAAAAATGACCATGACTGATTTTCAATATTACTTTCACCAACTGCCTTGTTTTAACTGCAAAAACACCACAGTGAGTACTGATCTTGGTTGGTTAATCTCAGCGATGAAAGACGATGTTGTCGCCCAAATCGCAGCGATTATTGCGCAAGGCAAGGTTGAACCTGATCTTTCAGTGAACGTGACTTGCACAAAAGAAGAAGCGCGTGATTACTTGCTGCTGAACTTCTTTGGCTACTCGGAAGAAGAACTCGCGAATCAAGTTAAAGCGGAAGATGAGCAAGCAGTTGAGGATGAAATCGCAGAGCTTCTTGCTGACGGCAGTGATAAAGCCGTGTTTGAACATGAAGTCGCGCTGCAAAACTGTACGGATTGCGACATCGATTAAGCGCGAAACCTGACGTTAAGCAAAGTGTGATTGTGGGGCTTATGAAGCTCTAAAGAAAAAGGCGCTATCAAACAAGGGTTTGATAGCGCCTTTTTTGTTTTTGCGATTATTGAATTGTTGGCTGAGGCTCAATCACATTCGTCGAGTGATACTGGACCTTTCAGCTCTTTCAGGATCATCTTTTGAATATCGATGCCCATGCTCATGACGATCAGGCTCCAGTTCAGGAACGGTAATGAGCCGTTATCAATGCCGCGCTTAAAGTTATTGGCATTCCAATTAAACACCTCTGACAGCTTTTCGGTGGTCAGTGCTTCGTAATTGTCGTTATCAATCAAATCGCTGAACTGATCGCTGGTGGGGCACACAAACTTGTCATTAGGCCTGAAAGCCGTCGGTTTAAAATAAGAAAGTACCCTTCTTACGTTAACTTCAACCACTTCACCATTGCTTTGGATATTGGGCTTGCCAGCGAGCGCGCACAAGAAGCACCAGCATGGGTAAGGAATTGTTGAAACGTTGTCAGGTTCGTTCTTATAACGCGCCGTCCACGCATTGATATTCTTTTGCTGGATGCCTGTTACGCTAACCAATTGATTGGAATCGTAGCCGCTGTCTTTTAATAGGTTGATCACTTCGGCCACTTCTGACACCAAAGGCTTGGCCCATCTACTGTATGGAGTAAGTGTTGCTTCTCTGACCATAATTAAACTTTTTTATAAACAAACGTTTAGTTTGTTTCTATTAAATATTACCCGAGATCATACGTGTTCAGACTGATAAGTCTACTTTTATCGAAAGGGGTGAAACACTTGAAAATCGCACGGTGTATGTTCCTGCTTTCATCAGCAGTTTATGCAGAAGTGGCCCCCAATTTTCGGACATGACTTTAAGTGATTGATCTGTTTTGATAGTCCCCAGAAAGACTGGAGCAGATGATGACAAGAAAACGTAGAAACCACTCACCCGAATTTAAAGCGAAGGTG
>NZ_FIZY01000067.1 GCF_900060185.1 Grimontia marina
AAAGAAAGACTCAGACCTATTCATTGCCATGCTGGAGAAGCTAAAGTGGCACTACCGCCGAGCCAAAAGTGTCACCTTGATACTGGATAACTACATCATCCACAAAAGTAAAAAAACGAAGGCTTGGCTCAAGAAGAACCCAAAGTTCAGGCTGCTGTTCCAGCCCGTTTATTGCCCTTGGGTCAACGTCATAGAACGATTGTGGAATGCTCTCCATGAGACAATTACTCGGAATCACAGGTGTAAACATATGTGGCAATTGCTCAGGAAGGTGAAGCACTTTATGGATAACGTATCGCCGTACCCGGGAGGTTGCCACGGCACGGCGAAAATGTAGCACTATTCGGATCAGTTATTTAGGTGATTAGAATGCGGGGTTTATGACGCGCTTACCCCAAACAACCTCAAGACGCCGGATTCAGCGAGATTGACCGGTGTTGTGAGCGCGGCGTCAGTCAACTCAGCCGAAGGGAGGCGCCCATTTTACAACACTGGCATCGACGGATAACTCAATGCTGGCCTTTTTAGAGTATTAACTCTAATATATTCGCAACTTCCTCATGCGGAAACCATTATGCTTGTTAGAAAATCTTTCCTTGTCCGTTTGATTATTGCATTGACGTTTTTGCCCGGTATGGCCATTGCGGAGCCCATGACCTTTGAACAAGCGTGGCAATCGGTCCTGACCCGAAATGATGCGATAGCCGCAGAACGCGCGAACGTTCAGCGCGCCGAACATATGCGAAACGCAGCTTCGGCACATCACCTTCCTGCGATTTCACTCAGCGGTAACTACACCCGTCTGGATCAGAATGTTGAACTCAAACCGTCTCAGCTAGCTCACCATATGAATGGTGGCGATGCATTGGGTCAATTGGCTGGCTCCGCTCCTCAATTAGGTGCGCTGATGGGGAATCTTGATAACCTCCTGACCACCACCTTGGCCGACCGCGATATCTACACGAGTTCGATCCGTGCTATCTGGCCGATCTTTACCGGCGGGCGTATTCTTGCGGCGGAAGACATTGCCAACGCTCAGCGCAATGAAGCCAGCTTCTTGATGCAAATGGCTCAACAGGCGAAGTTTGAAGATCTAACGAAAGTCTATTTTGCGACCGTGCTGGCTGCGCAGGTGTTGGAGACTCGCGTAGAAGTGAAGCAAGGGCTCGGAAAACACCTCGACCACGCGAAAAAGCTGGAAGAACAGGGGCAAATTGCGCGTGTGGAACGCTTGCAAGCAGAAGTCTCTTACGACAAAGCCAGGACTGAACGCCGCAAAGCAGAACGTGACCTGGAAATCGCCCAAGCTGCGCTGCAAACACTGGTGAAAAGCGATGCACCGGTGACGCCATCCAGCGCCCTATTTACTCAGAAACACGCCCCTGCGATGGCACCATTCATGCAAAAAACACTGGCGGATTATCCCGGCCTGAAAGTGTTGGATGCCAAGCGAGAGCAAGCTGATGGCTTGGTTAACCTCGAGAAAGGCAAGTACTACCCGCAGGTTTATCTTTACGGTAACTACAACCTCTATGAAGGTGATTCCTTGACCGCTGAACTGGCACCTGACTGGGCAGTTGGCGTGGGCGTAAGCATTCCCCTTATCGACAACGGTGGCCGTTCAGACAAAGTGAAAGCCGCCCACAGCACCGCACTTCAGGTTCAGCACCTTCGTGCCCAAGCGGAACAAGACCTTTCACTGCTGGTTGAGAAAACATGGCGAGAAGCAGGACAAGCACTGGAAGAATATCAAGGTTTGGCTTCAAGCATTTCCCTTGCACAAGAAAACCTTCGCTTGCGTGAAAAAGCCTTTGCACAGGGGCTTTCCACTTCACTCGATGTCGTCGATGCTGAGCTTTATCTTGCCAGCATCAAAACCCAGCAGCTTGCAGCGTCATACCAATATGTGCTGTCGCTCTCCCGCCTGCTCGCCATCAGCGGCGAAATGAACCGTTTCCCAGAATTTCAGGCGGCATCACTCCAATCAACCCAACCAATACAGGGATAAATCACAATGAGCAAATTGAAATCTATTGCGCTGGCATTGCCTGCTGCTGCCGTTATTGGTTGGATTGGCTACAGCTTTTACCAAGCTTATCAACCCGTGCCTGAGCGTTTTCAAGGTCAGATTGAAGCCCAGCAATACAGCATTTCTTCGAAGGTCGCTGGCCGTATTGATAATGTGTTGGTGCGTAAAGGTGAAACCGTGAATAAGGGCGATTTGATTTTCACCCTTTTCAGCCCAGAGCTTGATGCCAAGCTGGAGCAAGCGAAAGCCGGACAACAAGCAGCAGACGCCATGGCAGAACAAGCTGAAAGCGGTGCTCGTGAGCAAGAAATCAGTGCAGCACGTGACCAATGGCATAAGGCACGTGCTGCGGCACAACTGGCAGACAAAACCTATAAGCGTGTCGATGCGCTCTACAAAGAAGGTGTTGCCGCTGAACAAAAACGCGACGAGGCTTACACCCAGTGGCAAGCAGCGAAGTACACAGAAAATGCTGCGCTCCAAATGTATGAACTGGCGAAAGCCGGTGCGCGCTCTGAAACCAAACGGGCAGCGCAGGAAAAAGTCCGCATGGCAGCCGGTGCGGTTGCAGAAGTGGAAGCTTATGCCAAAGACACCAAGATCCATAGCTGGTATCAAGGCGAAGTCAGCCAAATCCTGCTTCACCCTGGCGAGCTGGCACCGCAAGGTTTCCCTGTCGTCACTGTCATCGACATGAAAGATGCCTGGGCAGTCTTCAATATTCGCGAAGACAAACTGCGTCAATTTGCCAAAGGCGCTCAGTTTGAGGCGAACATTCCTTCTCTGGGAGAGAAGGTTTATGAGTTTGAAGTCACCCATGTTGCCCCATTGGCGGATTTCGCGACGTGGCGCGCCACCAACAGCCAGAACGGCTACGACATGCGCACCTTTGAAGTGGAGGCACGCCCTGTAACGCCTATTGAAGGTCTGCGCGCAGGCATGAGTATTCTGGTCTCCGAGCACACTCAGGGTTGATCACCATGGACAAACCTTCGTTTGCGTCACGGCTTCTAGATGAGTTGCGATTAACTTTGTCAGACAGGTGGCTAACCGCCCTGCTGGGCTGGTTACCCCTAGCGTTGTTCCTGTTGGTATGGGCAATTTTTTCATCGGGCACTGGTCGCGATTTGCCAATCGGCGTGGTTGATCTTGACCATAGTGCCATGTCGCGGAACCTCGCACGTTACTACGACGCCAGTCCTACCTTGGAAACCCGCCGTTTCACCAGCGTTCAAGAAGCTACTGCTTCACTGAACAGTGCTGAGACTTACGCGACTGTCATCATCCCCTCAAACTTTGAGAAAGCCACTCTTCGAGGCGAAAGCCCAGAAGTGACTGCCTTATACAACAGCCAATATATTCTGATTGGTAAGCTGGTGAATGCAGCGATGACCCAAAGCCAAAGCACCTTTGCAGCCATGGTCGAAACCAAAGGGAAAATGCTGCATGGCACAACGGTTTCCACACAAGCAGCGGGACAATCTGTGCCTGTACGTTTTCAGTTAGTGCCGCTTTTTAATAACGGCACAAACTACGCGCAGTTTCTTGTCTCAGCGATTATTCCCGCGCTATGGCAAATTGTGATTGTCGCGAGCGGCATGCTTTCCATGGCACTGACCGACAAACGCATTGGGCTGGAAAATATCTTCAAGCAAGGTTTGTTATCAGCGCTAGTTGCCAAAGTAACAGGCTTGCTTATTCCGCTTTGGCTGATGGGCGTTGTCTTTGCCACCGCCATGCACTTTGGGTTGGGCTGGCCGATGAACGGAAGCTGGACGTTACTTTTCGCCTCACAAGGCTTGATGGTGTCAGCAGGTCTCGCGGTAGGTTCCTTACTGTATTTAGGCACACGCGATGCAACCCGTGCGATGAGTCTGGTCGCAGGTTTTACCGCGCCAGCCTTTGCGTTTATGGGAGTGAGCTTTCCAGCCAGTGACATGCCTTTTCTGGCGCAGTGCTGGCGCGCAATGTTACCAATAAGTCATTACATCACGGTTCAAATTGGCCAGTTCAACTATGGCGCGACACTGATACAAATTCAGCCCATGCTTCTCGCTTTAGCGTCTTTCAGCCTGATTTGGCTACTTGTCGCCGCAAAACTCAAACGGCTCTGCCGCTCAGCGACGCTAATTCAGGAGGCTGGCATATGAGTTGGACTGCGTTGTTTAAGCAAGAACTGAAGGCACTGTTTACCAATCCGGCAGTGGTTTTCACCGTTTTTGGCGGCATCATTATCTATTCACTGCTTTACCCATTGCCGTATGAAAACCAACTCCCACGCGAACTTCGTGTTGCTGTTGTCGATCACGATAACAGTCAGGAAAGCCGCACGTTCGTTAGAATGTTGGATGCCACCCCACAGCTTTCTGTTGCGATGCGATTGGGCACAGAGACAGAAACCAGCGCTCAAATTGCCGATGGTAATATCGAAGGTGTCGTTGTGGTTCCACAGCACTTCTACCGCGACCTATTGATGGGTAAAAGCCCGGTGATTTCAGTAGGAGGAGACGCTTCATTTTTCCTGACCTACGCCACCATCGTAGAAGGCGTTGTTAATGCAGGCAGCGCACTTGGCGCACAGGTAAAAGCAACCAGAGCCATGATGCACGATACGCCAATGGAAGCAGCCACCAAGCAGGTAACTCCGTTTTCACTGAATATTGTGCCCGTTTTCAACCCGACGACTGGCTACGGGAATTATGTTGTTCCCGGCGTGTTTATCCTGATCTTGCAGCAAACTTTGCTGATCGCTTCCGGCATGCTGGCCAGCGTAAACCCACATAACGGGGCGAGAAATCTGATCGCGAGAACCAGCATTCTTACTGCGATTTACAGTGTAATGGCAATGTACTATCTGGGCGCTAGCCTTGAGATTAATGGGGTTAACCGTTTAGCAGAGCCTGTAAATCTCATCATCATTATGATGCCTTTTTTGCTGGCGACAATTGGCCTAGGTACGGTGATTGGAAAATGTCTTTCAAGGCCGGAAATCATAACCTTAACGGTGTTGTTAAGTTCGATGCCTCTGCTGTTTACATCGGGATTTGTCTGGCCAAGCAGTGAGCTGCCAGTGTGGTTAAATGCTTTGGCGCAATTTGCACCTTCCACACCCGCCATTCAGGCGACTATTCAGCTCAATCAAATGGGCGCGACGATTCAAAGCCAGCTGGGCCACCTTTACCAACTATGGCTACTAACCGCAATTTTTGGTGCTATCGCCATCTTGGCAAACCCCAGGAGTGCGCCAAACTCAGTCCAATAAAAAAGAACCCCGCTAAAAGCGGGGTTCTTTTTTAAATAGTGCTTAGGGACTTAAATTAACGACTCAATGGCTTTCACAACCGCGTCCACTTTAGCGCCATTCGCAGCTTCAGCATGCGGATCAGCAAAACGGTGTGAATCACTGTCGCAATACTTGCCGGAAGCCTCAGCGAATTCGTCACTCAGCGAGGCTCGGGCGAGAATATCAGCACCGATACCCATATCACCGCCTGCCACACCAAAGCCTTCTGTTACCATTTTACTGCCTAGCATTGAACCTGGGTCAACAGCCACCAGCATCGGACCATCAGTACCCAAATCACTCGCCACTTTTTTCGTCCACATGGTCATATCCAGCTTACTTGGTGCATAGGCCGAGAATTCATCAGCGACTTTTACCTGCCCCTCAACGCGACTATGTTGACGGGTGCTTGCAAGGCAGAAGACAGGTTAAAACACGTCCTTCTCCACCAAGCAACGACAGCAAGTGCCTAGTCAGCAGGTAAGGCGCGACGGTGTTTACAACAAACCGCGCGTCAAAGTCATCCGCCGTGATCGGCGAGGAAGTGCGAAAGATACCAGCGTTATTAATAAGCACATCCAGCGATGCATGGTTTGCGGCCACTTCATCTGCAAACTTTTGTACATCCTTCAGGTTCGACAAATCTGCCAGATAGGTTTCCACATTACCGACAGCTGCAATACCCTGCACCTGGACTTTCGCATTTTCCAGCTTGGCGACGCTACGCCCATGCAACAGGATACTATGGCCTTGAGATGCTAGTAGTTTAGCGGTCTCCAGCCCGATACCGTCTGTCGGGCCAGTGATAAAATTGTTTTGGTCATTGTCATCAGCTTACTCTTTTCTTTCCTCTTTGGATTTCATGTTAATGAAATCTGCTTCCAGCCCCCCTGATATTTTTGACACCGTGACACGCCTATTTTATTGCAGCTGTCGTTTCACGAACCACGAGCTTCGCTTCTAACTCAAGCATGTCGCTCACTAACTCCCCTGCTAGTTTCGCTAGCAAATAGTCGGCGGCTTTTTCCCCCATTTCCCGCGATGGAACTTGCATGGTCGTCAAAGCGGGCTGGATATGAGAAGCCATGGCGACATCATCAAAGCCAACGATAGAAACATCTTCTGGAACCCGCAGGCCAAGAGATTGCGCCTCAAGCAGTGCCCCCATAGCGATAATGTCATTACCACAAACAATCGCAGTGGGTCTTGGCGTCAGCTCCATCAGTTTTCTCAGCGCCTGACGGCTTTCCGCCAAATCGTAACGACATTCAATGATTCTGTCTGAGGTCAGGGCTATTCCAGACTTGCTCAGTGTATCTATGCATCCAGCGATACGATCTTTGGGTCTGTCATTCAGCTTGGTAATACCCGGAATGGCAGCGAAATCTTTATGCCCCAGATCAATAAGAAACTGCGTCGCCCTTGCTGATGCGCGGTAGTTATCAAACCCTATACAAGGATGAGGTAATTCAGGTTTGAAAGACCATGTGTAAAGGTAGGGTAGCTGCTTCTTATGAAGGATATCGAACAATTGTGGCTTGTGCTCAGCACCCACCAACATGATTCCCTCTACGCCTCGAGAGACTAACCGTTCCGCCTGTGCCAACTCTTCATCTGTCGAGTAGTCAGAGCTTGCGATGAACAGCGTATAACCCTTTTCCTGCAACCTTCTCTGAAACGCCTGAATACCCTCTGCGAAGATGGCATTGTCCAGAGTCGGCACAACCACACCTATAGTGCGGGACCTTTGGGAAGCCAACGCTTGGGCTGCTCCATGGGGAATATAACCGAGAGATTCAATCGCTGAACGGATTAAGGCTCCCCGCTTTTCACTTACGGAAGTTGGGTTTGCCAAATAACGGGAAACAGTCGCCGTCGACACGCCTGCAGCTATCGCCACATCTTCCGCGGTCGGGGCATCTGATGGTCTTTTTTGTAAGCGCTTACGCGCTGGCTGAGTCTCTTTTGTCATAGGAAGTTATATTGTTGACTCACTTTTAGGATTTATAAACCGTAACTTACCTAATTATAGCGTTGCACAAAAATTATACCGCCAAAAACTTGACAGTCATTCAAACTCTCTTCTATCTTCTCAATGTAAGCGCTTACATTTAACAATCAGTTTACATACTGAGTAAGTGCTATAACTACAAATGGCGACTGCAAGCCAACACGACTGATAACTGAGAGGCAATGAAATATGAGGTTAAGGAAACGCTACTTACTGCCCGCTGTGCTTTTCTCACTCTATTTCCTCAACGTGATTGCCACCAAATTTCAGATCGCTTCTGGGTCCACATCCATAGTTCGCGTTGGTGATGTCGGGGAGTTCCTTTTACTTCTCCTTGCTTCACTGACTTTCGTCGTCGCAATGCTGTCAGCGGAAAAGGAAGCTGATAAACATTCGGCAGAATTACGATAAAAAGCAGAAAGGAAGTAGATATATGTCTGTTCACCATAAGGATGACTCCCCACAAAATGCAGAGCGTCGCCGTTTCCTGGAAATTGCAAAAAAAGCAGGATTTACAGCAGCTGTCGTCGCAGGTGCCTCGGGGGCCTTGTTGACCTCAACCACCGCACACGCAGCGGCTAACGAAGAAAAAGAACGACAGAAGCGAGCTAAGTACACCATGACGATTGCTACGGCATACATCATTGGTGCATCCCGTAGCTACCCTATCATGCAGCTGGATTTCAAAGAAAACATCCAGAACATGACCAACGGTGAAGTTTACGTAAAACTGGCGCCGGGCGGTCAACTGGGTGCGGGTGGCGCATTAGCGCAAAAAGTACAGGCAGGTACCATTCAGGCCGCGCAACACTCTCTCTCCAACTTTGCGCCATTTGCACCTGCTGTTGACCTCATCAACATCCCTTACTGGTGTGGTGAAAACCAAAAGTTCATCAACCTGGTAACGTCTGACACATGGAAGAAGGAAATCCACCCGAAAGTAGAAGCGAAAGGATTCAAACCGCTTTGGTACGTGGTTATCGACCCACGCGTAGTTGCTCTTCGCAACGGCCTTGAAGGTCCGATCAAAACGCCAGATCAAATGGAAGGCATCAAATTCCGTGTACCGGGTTCGAAAATCCTTCAGCAGTTCTACCGTCTGCTTGGCGCAAACCCAACGCCAGTTGCCTGGGGTGAAACACCTTCTGCAATCAAACAAGGCGTTGCTGATGCGCTTGACCCTTCGGTAGAAGCGCTGAATGTCTTCGGCTTCAAAGACGTGCTTTCTTGGGTCACTTTCAACCGCTCAGTGCCAGATTCGCAAGTTTTCTCTTGTAACCTGGAATGGTTTAACAGCCTACCTGGCCACATTCAGGAAGGCATTGAGTTTGCGAGTGAAGTGACTTCACTGCAGAACCTGGCAAAAGTCCCTGCTGCTCGCGCTTACGCCATGGCGGAACTGAGTCAGGCGGGTGTTCAGTTCTACGCGCCAAACAAAGACGAAATGGCGCAATGGGCAGCCAAAGCCGGACATCAACTGCCAGCGTGGGATGCATTCAAAACCGAGCTGGCTGGTTCCAAAGCCACGTTCGACAAGCTGCTTGAAGCGGCGAACGAAAACAAAGGCCCATTCGTTCACGACGTTTAACAGCGGAGTAAACCGCCATTTGGGTGAAGTATCTCCTAGCGCACCCAAATGGCTCCCACTCTTTCATAAACGGACGCTGGACGAACGCAATGAATTTCTTAAAACAAATCGACGAAAACGGTGAGCGCTGGTTGCTGTTGTTCTTCTACACCACCATCGTCATTACCATAGCCATGGAAGTACTGAGACGCTTTGTCTTCAGCTACTCGTCCATCTGGGGCGAAGAAGTTGCAAGATATGCCTTTATTTATCTGGCTTGGGTCGGTGCATCTGCGGCCGTGAAAGAACGCGCCCACATACGTATTGATGTTTTGCTGCATTACCTACCAAACCGGGGCAAGGCGGCCATTTATTTACTTGGGGATGTCGCCACACTGATTGTCGCGCTGTTCGCGTTGTATTGGTCAATTCATCCTATTGAAATATCGCTGAAATTCGGGTCTGTAACCCACGGTTTAGGGATCAGTCAGGCATGGTTTCTCGCCGCTGTTCCATTGGGATTCTCCATGATGATATTCCGACTCATGCAGTCCATGCGACGGGATATTCGCAGCCTCACACAGAATACCCCTGTGTTTGAAGGCAATAAGCTGTTTGATTAGGAGGTCTCATGCTGAATTATTACTCGCAACAGGTCTCCGTCGATCTTGGCTGGGAATTCTATGGCCCCGTTATTGGCATGCTGGTACTCATCGCATTCGCGGTGCCGGTATGGGTGTCACTGGGCTTGGGCTCAATTGCCCTTTTGTTTGTCACCGAAGTACTACCTCTGTCCTTGTTTGGTGAATCTCTCTTCGACGGTATTGATGCCTTCGCGCTGATTGCCGTCCCACTTTTTATCCTGACAGGTGACGTTCTGGTGAGAACCGGTCTTTCGAACAAATTGCTTGATGTGGCGGAAGCCAGTGTCGGCGGTGCGAAAGCAGGTTTTGGTAGTGCAACAGTATTAGGGTGTGGCTTCTTCGCCTGTATTTCGGGCTCTGACGCAGCAGGTGCAGCCGCAGTAGGTCGTATGACCATTGACCGTCTGGTGGCGCAGGGTTACCCCAAGCCTTACGCCTGTGCGCTGGTCGCCGCGGGTGCGTGTACCGGGATCCTGATCCCGCCATCAATTGCTTACATCATTATCGGTCTTGTACTGGGTATTTCTGCATCAACGCTGTTTCTGGCAGCGGCGGTACCGGGTGTCATGGTTATGATGGCTATCATGCTGACCAACGTCGTCATGAACCGCATTTACGGCTATGAAAACGCGGGACAAGGCTTCTCTCTCAATCGCTGGTTTTCCGTAGTAGTTGATGCCCGTTATGCCTTGTTGGTACCTGTCATCATTCTTGGTGGTATTTACTCAGGTGTGTTTACTCCGACAGAAGCGGCCGCAGTGGCAGTGGTTATCACCATCATTATCGGCCTTTTCCAAGGCACGCTGAAAATCAGCGATTTCCCGAAAATGTTGGAAAGCTCTGCCAAAGTAAACGGCGTCATTCTGCCCATTATTGCGCTGAGCCTGCCACTGGCTCAGACACTGGCCGCGCTGGATGTACCGCAAGCTTTCGTGGAAACCATGACATCGTTTACCGATAGTCGTACAGCACTGATTCTGATCATGATTGGTATTTTGATCATTTCAGGCTGCTTTATGGAAACCACGCCAAACATTTTGATTTTGTCGCCAATCCTGCTGCCACTGGCACGCGAGATCGGCATGGAAGATGTGCAGTTTTGCATCATGATGGTTACCGCACTGGGTGTCGGCTTCATCACACCGCCACTTGGGCTGAACCTCTTTGTTGTATCCGGATTAACGGGGACCTCGGTTCTCAAGATTGCCGCGCGATCGGGGCCCTACGTCATATCCATGTTAACGGTGGTATTGCTCCTGGCATTTATCCCCGAATTATCGCTCTGGGCTTTGGATTAACTACACACATTTAGCTTCTCTTTGGCTTGTCGCCGACAGGCCAGATGGGGAAGTTGCGCTCAAAATTTAACGAGGAAATTATCGACATGGCTGTTAAATATCTGAAAAAAGCAGAAAAAACTGCTGCAACAGGTGAAGACGATGTTCGCGCAATCGTGGCGGACATGCTCAAGGATATCGAGCAAGGCGGAGAAGAGACCTGTATCGCCTATACACGAAAATTTGATAACTGGCATGGCGACATTGTTGTCTCTCAGGAAGACATCGACGCGGCCGCAGCGAAAGTGCCAGAGCAACTGAAAAAGGACATTCAGTTTGCTTATGAACGCGTTCGCGACTTTGCCCAGGCACAGTTAGATAGCCTAAGCGAATTTGAAACCGAACTGTCCCCAGGTTTGTTCGCTGGTCAGCGCTTGATCCCTATGCAAGCCGCAGGCTGTTATGTGCCGGGTGGCCGTTACTCTCATATCGCATCAGCGATTATGTCTGTAACCACCGCAAAAGTAGCCGGTGTGGATCATGTAATCGCGTGTTCGCCTCCAGGCCGTGAAGGTGGCATCCACCCTGCCATTCTTTACACATTGAGCCTGTGTGGTGCTGACACCATCCTGAACTTGGGTGGCGTACAAGGCATCGCTGCGATGGCATTTGGTCAATTCACTGGCCACCCAGCCGACATTCTTGTTGGCCCGGGCAACCAATTCGTTGCTGAAGCCAAACGCCAGCTTTATGGCCGTGTGGGTATCGACATGTTCGCAGGCCCATCAGAGGTGATGGTGATAGCGGATGCAAACGCGGACCCAGAACTCGTCGCGGTCGATTTGGTCGGTCAGGCAGAACACGGTCCTAATAGCCCAGCTTGGCTGCTGACGGATTCAGAGGACTTGGCTGAGAAAGTCATAAAACGCCTGCCAGAGTTAATTGCTGAATTGCCAGAGCTCAATAGCCAATCGGCAGAAGCCGCATGGCGTGATTACGGCGAAGTGATTCTTGTCGATACCAAGGAAGAAGCCGTAAAAGTCAGCGACGAGTATGCCTCTGAGCACCTCGAAGTGCATGCTGAAGACCTGGATTGGTGGCTGCAAAACCTCCGCAACTATGGCTCTCTTTTCCTCGGAGAAGAAACCAATGTGGCGTTTGGTGACAAAACCTCTGGCCCAAACCACATTCTGCCCACCAAAGGCGCTGCAAAGTATACCGGCGGTCTCAGTGCCGGCAAGTTCATCAAGGTTGTGACCTATCAGCGCTCCACCAAAGAAGCGAGCAAAGATGTGGCACAGGTGACTGCGCGTATTTCGCGCCTTGAAGGCATGGAAGCACACGCGAAAACGGGCGATGCACGCCTCGCGAAATACTTCCCGGATGAGCAGTTCAACCTGCAGCCAGAGTAAGTAAAACGAAGGGGGACTGAGATGACGGGCAGCATGATAAATCAACTATTCAATCTTGAAGGTCAAGTCGCATTAGTGACAGGAGCGGGTTCCGGTATCGGACAACGCATGGCTTATGCCCTCGCCAAAGCGGGCGCAAAAGTGGTGCTCTCCGGACGCCATGCAGAAACGCTGGCACAAACGGCGGTCGCCATTGCCAGTGAAGGCCGAGACGCCGCCATCGAAACCGTTGACCTTAACAAGCGCGAAACGCTGCCCCGATTCATTGAAAAGGTGTCATCACACTTTGGCTCGCCAGACATTCTGGTGAATGCGGCTGGCGTCAACCTTCGCCAACCTGCCGATGACATCACGCTGGAAAGTTGGGACATGACATTGAACCTCAACCTGTCTGTTCCCTTCTTTCTCGCCAAAGCCTGCTTGTCGGGTATGCGGGAAAAAGGCCGCGGAAAAATCATCAATATCGGTTCGCTGCAAAGCTATCGCGCCTTTACCAATTCGATTCCCTACGGCGCATCAAAAGGCGG
The DNA here is from genome assembly GCF_900060185.1 of Grimontia marina. GTDB lineage: Bacteria > Pseudomonadota > Gammaproteobacteria > Enterobacterales > Vibrionaceae > Enterovibrio > Enterovibrio marinus. Next base: position 12,751 of record NZ_FIZY01000067.1, read on the forward strand.
CGTCGCGCAACTGACAAGAGCAATGGCTGAAGCCTGGTCAAAAGAGGGCATTACCACCAACGCCATTGCTCCCGGATTCTTCCAAACACCGCTGACCGAGAGAGTGTTTAGTGACGACTCCCTCTCCAAGCACCACGCATCAATGACAGCGATAGGACGAAATGGAGAGCTGAGCGACTTCGACGGACTGACGGTATTTTTAGCCTCCAGAGCCTCCGATTACATCTCAGGCCAGATGATTTCTCTCGATGGCGGCTATACCGCGAAATAGGCAAGCATTAAGGATTAATTGAAATGGATATGAAAGCCCTGGTTTACACAGGTCCAAATCAAATGACCTACCGCAACGAGGAAGTACCAACACCACGGGAAGACGAAGTGTTGGTCGAAATCCGGGCAGTTGGGATTTGCGGTTCTGACTTGCACGCTTACCTCGGTCACGACGAACGCCGCCCTGCCCCATTAATTCTCGGACACGAGGGGGCGGGTATCGTCCACGGTGGTGAATGGGACCAAAAAGCCGTGGTGATCAATCCACTGGTCAGTTGTGGTAAATGCGATTACTGCCTGACTGGCCATACGAATCAATGCCAAGCGCGAGAGATCATTTCCATGCCGCCTCGTGAAGGCGCATTTGCCGAATTTATTGCGATTCCCAAACGCAACTTAGTGCCGGTACCGAAGGGTATGTCACTCAGCACAGCATCACTGGCTGAGCCGATTGCAACAGGCTGGCACGCCGTCACCAAAGGCGCAGAGCTCAGCAAACGTCCTTTGGTCGAAAGTAAAGCGTTGGTTTATGGCGGTGGTGCAGTGGGTCTGGCAGCCGCACTTTCTCTTGCTGCACAAGGCTGCAAGCAAATTTATCTGGCAGAAACCAATGCCCTGCGCCGTGAAACCGTGGAAAAGGCCGATGTCGCCACTATTTTCGATCCGCTGACCGAGCAGGTCGTCGGCGAGAACACCATGGATCTCGTCGTGGATTGCGTGGGCAACAAACACACACGAATGGGCGCATCAGCGGCGGTTAAACCCGGTGGCGTGATCATTCATGTGGGACTGCAAGACAGCCTGGAAGGACTGGATGTTCGTAAGTTCACCCTTCAGGAAGTCACCTTCGCAGGCAGTTACACCTACACCATGCAGGACTTCAAAGCGACGCTAGAAGCCATGCATAACGGTGCGCTTGGCGCACTGGACTGGATTCAGGAGCGCCCGCTTAGTGATGGAGCGAACGCTTTTGACGATTTACTTAACGGACGTATCGCCGCTGCCAAAGTGGTGTTGCTCCCCGAAGGGTAAACAAACACCGAGGCAAGGTTGGTGAAGCAGATTGCCCAAGCTGTATGCCAGCCACGCCAAGGATATATGGAAGTAAGTTTTAAACCTTGATTCAAAAGGAGATGAAAATGCAAGCACCGGACTTTCTCGTCCACGACTCGTCTGACACCGTCGGCGTGATTGTGGTCGAGGGCCTCGAAGCAGGCCAAACGCTAACCGGATGGGTGATGGACACAGATGCCACCATCGAAGTACTCGCGTTGGATGCAATCCCCCTCGGCCACAAAGTGGCGCTGAGCGACATTAAAGACGGCGACACCATCCTTAAGTATGACAACGATATCGGTAAAGCTGTCGCAAACATCGCGAAAGGCGGTCACGTACACGTACACAATGTGAAAACCAAGAGGTGGTAACCATGAGCAAATACACATTTATGGGCTACCGCCGCGAAAATGGCCGTGTCGGTGTGCGCAATCACGTCATTATTCTGCCATTGGATGATCTGTCTAACGCAGCATGTGAAGCTGTTGCTAACAACATCAAAGGTACACTGGCGTTGCCACACCCGTATGGCCGCCTGCAGTTTGGTGAAGATTTGGAACTGCACTTCCGTACCCTGATTGGTACAGGTTGTAACCCTAACGTGGCTGCGGTTGTGGTTATCGGTATCGAGCCGGGCTGGACCAGCCGTGTGGTTGAAGGCATTAAAGCTTCTGGTAAGCCTGTTCAAGGCTTCGCGATTGAGCAAAACGGTGACATCAACACAATTGCTGCCGCATCCCGCGTAGCGAAAGAATACGTTCATTACGCGAGCGAACTGACCCGTGAAGAGTGCGACGTGAGCGAGCTGTGGGTTTCTATGAAGTGTGGTGAGTCTGACACCACGTCTGGTCTGGCAGCGAACCCAACCGTGGGTAACCTGTGTGACAAGTTCTCAGCGGAAGGCGCGACCCTGTGTTTCGGTGAAACATCAGAGCTGACCGGCGCAGAGCAAATCTGTAAGACCCGCGCAGTGAGCCCGGAAGTTGGCCAGAAGTTCCTGGACACCTGGCAGGCATACATGGACGAAGTTATCGAACCACACAAAACGTCTGACCTGTCTGACAGCCAGCCAACCAAAGGCAACATCGAAGGCGGCCTGACCACCATCGAAGAGAAAGCGTTTGGTAACTACCAGAAGATCGGTAAAACCACGCAGTTCGTTGATGTTCTGACGCCAGCAGAGCGCCCAGAAGCAGGCCCAGGTCTGTACTTCATGGACACCTCATCTGCAGCAGCAGAGTGTGTGACTTTACAGGCCGCAGCGGGCTTCGCGGTTCACCTGTTCCCAACGGGACAAGGTAACGTGATTGGTAACCCCATTGTGCCGGTTATCAAAATCACTGCGAACCCACGTACCGTGCGTACCATGGGTGAGCACATCGACGTGGACGTTTCCGGTATTTTACGCCGTGAGCTGAATCTCGATACAGCGGGTGATGCGCTGATCGACATGACGTTACGCACCGCAAACGGCCGCGCAACCGCAGCGGAAGCGCTGGGTCACCGCGAGTTCGTTCTGACCAAACTGTATCGAAGCGCATAAGCATTTCGCTTATTCGGCGCGGCAATCATTGATACAGCAAGACCGGCGCTGGGGAAACCCAGCGTCCCTTACCTTACCTCGCAGGAGCCAGTTATGCCTGTGTTTATAGACCCTTCGGAAGTCAAATCCTTAACCGCGCAAGCGCTGGAAAAAGCAGGCGTGACACCAGCTAATGCCAAATCTGTCGCCGACGCCTTGATCCAAGCTGAGATAGATGGTCAATCAGGCCACGGACTTGCCCGTCTTTCAGCCTACATTGAGCAGGTTAAATGCGGAAAGGTAATGGGGGACGCCACCCCAAAAGTTGAAACGCCTAAGCCAGGCGTTTGCCATATCAATGCGGAACTTGGCTTTGCCTTTCCCGCCATGGACAAGCTGGTTTCCCTACTCCCCGCCATGGCAAAAGCTCAAGGTATTGCTTTAGCGACGGTTAACCGATCTCACCATTTTGGACAAGCAGGATTCCACGCGGAACGTATTGCCAATCAAGGTTGCATCGCCTTGGTATTTTCCAACAGCCCGAGCGCTATTGCCCCTTGGGGCGGGAAGAAAGCTTTGTTTGGAACCAATCCTATTGCCTTTGCCTGTCCCCGCAATGGAGCACCGCCACTCGTTATCGACATGAGTCTGAGCAAAGTGGCGCGCGGTAAAGTGCTGGTTGCGAGAAAACACGGTGAATCCATTCCAGAAGGCTGGGCCATTGATGCTGAAGGTAAACCCACTACGGACGCTGACGCTGCTATAAAAGGCTCCATGCTACCGATTGGTGATGCCAAAGGGGCAGCTTTAACGCTGATGGTTGAAATTCTCTCAGCTACCCTCACCAGTGCCCTCTATGGCTTTGAAGCTTCAAACTTCTTCGATACCGAGGGAGAGCCGCCCGCAATCGGTCACGCCGTCATTGCCATCGACACTTCTGTTTCTGGAACACAATTTGCTGAACGCCTTGAGTTACTCCTCAACACCATGTGTGAGCAGGAGGGTGTTCGCTTGCCCGGAGAGCGTCGAATCGTCCGTCGCGAATACGTTCTCAAAGAAGGCTTACACCTCACCGATGCCACCATGAAAGAACTAAGGGAATTAGCTCAACCATCTAAAAATCAATAACATGGATGTTATTCATGCAATCACAACTAAAACAACGTCTCCCTGATTGGCAATCACTGGGCCAAAGTGCCCGTACCCTTACGCCCGGCCTGTTACTTTCTGTCACCGTCGCCGCGGCTGCGACCTTTCTCGCTGCACATTATGGTGCACCGCAAATGCTGTTTGCCCTCTTACTGGGCATCGCGTTTCACTTTCTCGCTGATGACGCTAAGTGTCAGGCAGGCGTTGAGTTTGCTGCCAAAAAGGTACTTCGATTTGGTGTTGCATTACTTGGCCTGCGAATTACAGTGGAAGAGATGACATCACTCGGCTGGGAAGTGTTGCTCTGGGTAGCGCTTGGTATTGCCCTTACGATCACCATCGGTATGTTAGTGGCGAAAATTCTCGGCCGCCGCATTCAGTTTGGTGTGTTGACGGGTGGCTCAGTCGCTATCTGTGGTGCATCTGCTGCGCTGGCAATTTCGGCCGTTCTACCTAAACACCTTTTCAGTGAACGTAACACGCTGTTTACGGTAATCGCTGTCACCGCATTCAGCACCATCGCCATGGTCATCTACCCCATCTTCGTTAACCTTTTAGGCTTTGATGACCGACTGGCTGGCATTTTCATCGGCGGTACCATTCACGACGTCGCGCAGGTTGTTGGTGCAGGCTATTCTATTTCCCCACAAGCCGTTGAGTTCGCTACCATCACCAAACTGCTGCGCGTGGCTTTGCTGGTTCCCGTGATTCTGGTGATTTCCCTATATTTCCGAAGCCATCCTGACAAAGACAGCGAGAAAGCAGATATCCCACTTCTTCCGTTTTTCGTTGTCGGTTTCTGTATTTGTGTTGCGATAAACAGCGCCCATATCCTACCTGTTGGCGTAACCAATAACCTGTCAGGGCTCTCATCCTGGTGTCTGGTTTCGGCGGTTGCTGCCTTGGGGATTTATTGGTTTGGCTAGACATATGATTCACCTCTCTTGAGGTAGATAACGATTTATTTTGAGGATACAGCCTTGAGACCAGTTTGTTTTGTTGCAGGGATAGGTTTGTGGGGATTTTATGCAAGGCAGAGGCATAGATGTGTAGCTAGAGCCTATAGTAGAAGCCGATAACTTAGCAGAAACCCCCCATAAAAGCTCAGGGATTCAGCTTTACCTTATTCTGGGTTGGTCAACCGCGACTGGATTTCCTGCATTAAACCTTCAGGATTTCTGTACGCATAATAATTCACCACGATACGTTTCTCGCGAGTAGAAATGACAATAGAAAAGTCATTCGATTTTGAGCTTGTCACCTCACTCCAAAGAATTCGGTTCTTGCCCTTCTCTACGTACTCATCCGTAATACGGGTATTTTTCGAATCAAACACCCAGAATAAAGACACAAATATGCCCACGAACGCCAGAAAACCGTAAAGGATATTCATCAACATACCATGCTGTTCCCCCCCCCCCCAGAACCAGCTGTAAGTTCAAAACACCAAAGGTCATCCCTAACATCAAGATAACGAAAGCAAGTGGTTTATTTAGAATCGCGCTGTTTTCGGTTGAGTTCGGCACTGGTTACTCTCTGGTGATAGGTCATTGGGTAAAGAGATTTTGTTCAAAATCATATTCGTTAATAAAACCAATCGCCAACAATGTTTTTACACTATCCTCACATTTAATCCTAAACTCTCATAGATAAGAATTAATAACTCATTCCGATAGGGGTTGAATTGTGCTTAAGGTCTGGATGCGTAAGTTCGAGGATTTTGCGTTAGTTAAAAAGATGACTGTCATTCTCTGCGTTGTAGGTTTGGTGCCATGCTTCCTTACTGCATTTATAGGTCTTTACAGCTCGTCGACATCGATTGAACAACAAAAAAGTGAATCTCTCCAAGCGATAGCCGAGCTGAAAGCACATTCATTAGAAAAGTACTTCGAACGTTGCAAGACCATCTTATCCAGCATCGCCAAAAACCCTCTCACCATAGACTCCATTCCCAACTTGATGGGTTCATTCAAAGCATACCCTGAAGAAGAAATCTCACAGAAAACACAAGATTTATCGGTTTTTTACGACGACATTTTTGCTCGACGATATCAAAGTCAAACTGAGCAAGAGCTGGACACAAGCATACTGATGGACGGAATAAGTGCAAAAGCCATTGCATTGCAACATGCCTACTTAGTGAAAAACAGCTATCCGCTGGGACAAAAAGATAACCTTAGACAAGCAGGTAAAACGCCCTACGATATCGCTCATAAAGAAATACACACGACATATCGCCAGTACCTTATCGATTTTGGCTTTTACGACATTTTCATTGTCGACCTCTCCACCGCAAATGTCGTTTATTCAGTATTTAAAGAGATAGATTATGCCACTAACCTAGAAACCGGCCCTCACGCTGACTCAGGCCTAGGCGTTATTTTTAAAGATCTTAAAAAGAGCTTGATGAAAGGCGAAGCTGTAGACACGATTCTCCACGACTACAAACAATATCTCCCTTCATACCAAGCCCCAGCTGCCTTCACTGCAACACCCATCTATGTTAATGGCATTCCAAAAGCCGTTTTGATCATCCAAATCCCACTAGACCAAATCACTGCCGTAATGAGTATGGAATACGGTCTTGGAGAAACTGGGGAATCTTACATTGTTGGTTCAGACAAGAAGCTTCGCTCAGACACTTTCTGGAGCGAGGAGATGACCGTTGAAAACTCGTTCAGAAATAACAAAACAATAGAAGGGGAAGCCGTCAGTGTTGCGCTGAATAACGAGATTGCCTATTCACCCAGCGCTATCCACAACGAAAACTACCGGGGCGAAGAGGTTTTTACTGTTTTCAGAAAGGTCAACATCGATAAGGGGACTGACTGGATTATCATTGTTGAGCAAGAAGTGGGGGAAGCATTACTGGCAATTACCTATCTACAAATTATATATTTTATCGTTGCCTTGGGCTTGGTTGTGGTCGTTTGGCTCACTGCAAAGCAGTTTGGGCAACGCATCGCGAGACCGATTCAGGAACTGTCCACATTCATCTTAGATTTACGTAACAGGTGGAGTTTTTCTGACAGGGCGAATGTGCACAGCAAAGATGAAACAGGGCAGGCAGCAGAAGCACTCAACACCATGCTCGCATCCCTCAACGATGCCGTTGGAGAAATATCGACGACCATGGAAGGCCTTTCTCGCGGAGATTTCTCTCAACGCGTAGGGCTCGAGATGTCGGGCGACCTGCAAAAGTTAAAATCAAGTATCAACGAGTTTGCCAACGAAATTGAAACAACAGTCAATGACATTGGCGACGTAATGACAAGAATCGAACAGGGTGATTTCAGCGCACAAGTCACCAGCCATGCCCAAGGACAATTAGAAATATTGAAACAAAAAGTGAATAGCTCTGCCCGCAGTAATGCAGCCTTCATCAAAGACGCGAAACATGTTATGTCTTCTCTTGAGGCCGGGGATTACAACAATCGTATTACCGCCTATGCTGCAGGCGATTTAGCGTCTCTTAAAGAATCAATGAACCAGTCTATTGATAATACAGAGCGTGTGATAGCCAATATATGTGACGTCATGGAAGCCCTCAGTCATGGCCAGTTTGGTCGGACTGCCTCCGTCGATGCTAAAGGCAAGTTGAATGACATGAAAATGGCCGTTAATAAGGCTTCTACCTCTATCAATTCTGTTATCACTAATATTGTTACCGTCATGGGAGAAGTTTCAGATGGTGATTTCTCTGCACGTTGCCAAACAGAAGATGTTTCTGGTGATTTGCTCAAACTCGCCAACGCAGTGAATCAGTCTGCCAACAACATAGATGAAACACTGGCACATACTCAGGAAGTATTAGAAAAACTCTCTCAAGGAGATCTGACTGATCATTTTGCCCATGAAGTTGATGGTGACTACCAGAAGTTAAAATCTGGTATCAACGAAACAATTACAAGCCTCGCAGATATGGTCAAAGAGATCCAAAGCTCTGCCACAACCGTGACCAATACATCTGAAGAAACCAATTCAGAAGTATCGGACCTCAACAATCAGCTCAACGCTCAGGTGAAAGGCTTAAAAGATGTCACCCTGCGTATGGCTGCAATGCGGAGCAATATTGAGGAAACGCTCGACCACGCTAACGTTTCTGTCACCGTCTCACAAACTGCTCTCAAGCATGCACATGAAAGTGAAGCCTTGGTGAAAGAAGTAGAAAAAGCCATGAAATCAATTACAGAATCAAGCCATAAGATGCAACTCATCATTGAGACGATAGAAGGTATCGCGTTCCAAACGAACCTTTTAGCACTCAATGCCAGTGTCGAAGCAGCTCGGGCTGGCGAGCAAGGACGTGGATTTTCAGTGGTTGCCGGTGAGGTTCGCAATCTCGCACAGCGCTCCGCCGATGCAGCAAAGGAGATTTTTACGCTCATTAAAGAATCAGAAGACCGCATTGGGCTCGGGGCAGAAAAAGTGAACCTCTCAGCTGACTTGTTGAAGAAAATTACTCAGTCTAACAGCGAAGTATGTGCGAATTTTGATCGTGTCAATCTTTCCATTAAGGCACAGTTCGATCGAGTCAACGAGGCATCAGATGACGTGACTGATGTCGGTGATAACATTCAACAATGCGCACGAATTTTAAATCGTATCAACAGCAACATTGATGGTGTCAGCGAGCAGGCTGAAAGCCTCAACCGTATGATTGGCAGGTTTAATTACTAAGTCTCGACATCGATCATTTATGAGTGAAATGTCACCTGTTACCCTAAGTCTTCACGGAATGAAAAGACGATGGAAGTAACGGATGACTGCTCCAACCGAATTGGCAATCGGGATTGATTTAGGCACCACCAACAGCGCAATCGCCGTCTGGCGAAATGGAAACGCCGAACTCATCCCCAATGCTCTAGGCCAATACCTCACTCCTTCGGTCGTTAGCATCGATGACAGTGGGCAAGTGTTGGTTGGTGAAGCGGCCTATTCTCGTTTGGTGACCAGGCCACAGGAAACCGCAGCGGCGTTTAAACGCTATCTCGGTTCTGATAAACAATATCAACTCGGTAAACAACGTTATACCCCCACTGAACTCTGTGCGCTCATCCTGCGTTCACTTAAAGCGGATGCGGAAGCGTTTCTCGGTCATGCCATCAGCGAAGTCGTTATCTCTGTCCCCGCTTACTTTAGTGACCAGCAGCGTAAGCAAGTTCACCTTGCCGCGGAGCTCGCTGACCTGATTGCAGTTCGCCTGATTAACGAACCGACAGCTGCCTGTCTAGCATACAGCCTTCATGAATCACACGAGCGCCGGTTTCTGGTGTTTGACCTTGGCGGCGGTACCTTTGATGTCACCGTAGTAGAACACGCTGATGGGTTTGTTGATGTTCGCGCCTCCGCGGGTGATAACCGTCTTGGCGGTGAAGACTTCACCCGCAAACTTGCAGACTATGTCGTCGATAAAGTCAAAACGGATGATAGCGAGCTTACTTTAAACGATATGGCAAAGATCATCAGCGCTTGTGAAAATGCCAAGAAAATCGGCGAAGGTGACTTTGTCATCCATCTACCGGAACCTTTTGCCAGGTCTTTAGCGCTGACGCCATTCATGCTTGATGAAATCTGGAAGGAGACCATGCTGCGACTCTCCCAGCCGCTTCGTCAGGCACTGAGTGACGCACGCATTACACCGGAAGATATCGATGAACTGATCTTCGTTGGCGGCGCAACGAGACTGCGCCATGTGCAGCAGCTCGCCACCCGTTTGATTGGACGGTTTGGTAAGATTTCTATCGACCCGGATTTAGTTGTCGCGATGGGTGCTGCGACTCAGGCGGCCTGCCGTTTGCGTGATGAAGCCGTAGAAGAAATCGTACTCACCGATGTGTCCCCTTTCAGTCTGGGCATTGCTTCAAACCGCAATGGTCAGGTAGACGTATTCAGCCCTATCATCGAGCGCAATACCGTTATCCCCACGTCCCGTGTTGAACGTTACTACACCACCACAGACAAGCAAACAGTCGTAAGAATTGCGGTTTATCAAGGCGAACGATACTGGGTGCGCGAGAATATTTTCATCAACGAGTTTGAAGTGACCGTGCCAGAAAACAAAGCCGGTGAAGAGGCCATTGATGTGCGCTTCAGCTATGACATTAATGGCCTGCTGGAAGTTGATGTGACAGTACTTTCGACGCAGAAAACCACCCAAAAAGTCATCGATCGCACACCAGTGGGCATGAGTGAAGACGACAAAGTTGCCAGCCTGGAGCGGTTGGCAATGCTGAAAGTTCATCCTCGTGACAAACTGCCTAACATTGCCATGTCAGAGAAACTAAACCGCCTCTACGAAGAAAAGCTCGCTGAGGAACGACAGTTAGTGGAAGAGTTGATTGCCGCCTTCACACACGCGTTGGACAGTCAGGATGAACGTGTGATTCGTGAAGCCAGAGAGTCGGTTGATAAACAGTTGAAGGTTCTGGGTTTTAGTTAGAAATATGTTCTGCTGGTTTTAGTGCTTTAGTTTTAAAGACTTAGTGAGTCAGCGTAACGAAGCTAGAACTGCTTCAGAAAACTCGTCCCATCTAGGAGCAGAGAAAGCAATTGGGCGAACACCTTTAATTAATTCTAACGCGCTCCGTGTGCTTACGTTGAGGTCAGTCACCCCTAGAAATGGGTAAACTTAGCAGTTTCAGTTCAATGAGTAGAGCCGCATAAATCAACGAGCCAGAGGCGACGACACACAGAAACCTATATAACTTTACAAAACACCTGCCTATCCATTTTTTCAATGACTACTGCCAGCTCTCCACTGATTAATATGGCAGTAACGCCTCATTTCCGTTGCGTATTTCACTACGTTTGACACTCCTTTCTTTGTGGTTATGACAAAGCTAGCGTAAGCGGTTAATAAACCCCACATACCAATAACACCAGTACTTTGACATAGTGCCTTTTTCATCGGAGGCACCATGAACCAAGAGCAAAAACGCGCCCATTGGGCAGCCATTGTTGAGCAACAAAAACAAAGCCCGCTTTCCATCAAGCAATTCTGTGCAGACAGCGGCCTCAGTTACCAAACCTTCCACTATTGGTCTAAACGATTAAGCTCTCCTGACTCGACGCAGACGCTTCAGCCAATCATTTTCAATGAACATGAACAGACGAAAGCTGAGTCAGTGATCATTAC
>NZ_FIZY01000068.1 GCF_900060185.1 Grimontia marina
CACCTTCGCTTTAAATTCGGGTGAGTGGTTTCTACGTTTTCTTGTCATCATCTGCTCCAGTCTTTCTGGGGACTATCAAAACAGATCAATCACTTAAAGTCATGTCCGAAAATTGGGGGCCACTTCTCTTTCTCGCTTGAGGGATAGCACTTGGTGCAACAGAATCCCCTAAGTGGTTGGAAAGCTTGAGGTCTAATTTATCTAAAACTTCCGTGATGGGTTTATCCCGATACAAGCCAATACCGACAATCAACCAAACGACAAGTTCGGCGGGTAACTTACGCCGTCTCATACTGGCTTTGTTGGTCGAATCAAGGGCTTGCTCTATCCATTCGAGCGGGAGTTCTTTTTGGAAGAGGGCCATTGATTCGGGTGCAGCAAACGTATCGACATCAATCAGCCAGTGAGCCAACATAAAAAATACCCTCAGCAATTAGTGTACTGAGGGTATTGTTAACCATCTGTAGGATCGTTCAACTGATCAATGCCTTAACTGATCGGTGTTAGCTCAAAGGCCGGGATGTCGTTAAGCCACTTCCACATGATTGCGTCACTCCCCATTGGATAGTCGTGCTGTAATTTCCCCAAAACACCCAAGATGACATCGGGCGTAAGCGCTGACCTTCCCCGCTGTATGGAAAGCGTCTTCTCACCGTGCAGGCGGATAAAAAGCTCCAATCCCATACTCATACTCGCTGCCCCTTTATCTCGATAAGCCCGGCTCTCACTCTCCTTGCGAGCGTGGCGTGAACGGCTCTTAACATGTATTCCTCTCGCTCTCCCGGCTCAAAGTCGTAGCTCACCCGTCCATCCATGACGTCATGACAGTTCATGCAGGCATCGGCACCCCAAAAGTCGTCTGACTTATAGACCATGCCATGTGTCGCACTTGGAAAATGCGCAAACACCACGGTTTCAGGGTTAAAACAGCACACCCCGGAAATCTGCAATGTACATTCCTGTCCCATTGCGGCATCAGTAAGGGCTTTGCTTCTGATGGCTGTTTTTTTCATAGTCATGATGCAAACCCCAGTAGGTTGTTCACTGCCCTTTCAGCGTCCGCTTCGCTCTCGAAGTACTTATGCAGGATCTGATTCCAAATCACGTTGAAGGAGGCTCGGTAGAGTTCAGAGAATTCGTTGTCGTCCATCTTGGCGAACGAGATAGATTTGGCTTCTTTTTTCACCGCGCCATTGGGGAAGACGACGATACGAAAGAAAACCGCCTCCATCGCTACCCACTTTCGGTAAGCCTCAAAGCTCTTTTCGACCGTCAGTGAGGCGTTGTGGACACTTGCCATCCCAGAGAGCTTTTGGGGATAGGATTGGGCGGGATTGAAGAGCGCTTAGCGATACAGATGCTCTAATAGAAGTCCAGTAACTCTTCTATCAGTAAGCTGGCTGGCTTCTGCACAATGATATGGTAGGTTGTATACTCAAATAACCTGAATCCTGCATCTTCAGGTTATTTGAGTATATAGCCTTGCTCACTACTAACCCCCTTAGTTTCTGGGGTTTATTCGATCTAGCTCTCACCTGCTCAAGCCGCTATAATTCACGCCTCGCGAGAAAGAGGTTAAAAAATGCGCAATTCTGTAACTCCGATATTCGATTACCCCAAATACTGGGCTGAGTGTTTTGGTCCTGCTCCTTTTCTGCCGACCAGCAGAGAAGAAATGGACATGCTCGGCTGGGATAGCTGTGACATTATCATTGTCACCGGCGACGCCTATGTCGATCACCCTAGCTTTGGTATGGCGGTTATCGGTCGTACGCTTGAGGCGCAGGGCTTCCGCGTAGGTGTTATCTCGCAGCCAGAATGGCAGGATAAGAAAGCCTTTATGGCACTTGGTCAGCCTAACCTCTTCTTTGGTGTAACAGCCGGTAACATGGACTCTATGATTAACCGTTACACCGCAGACCGTAAGCCACGCCATGATGATGCTTACACGGCAGGTAACGCAGGCGGCAAACGTCCAGATCGTGCCGTACTGGTTTACTCGCAACGCTGTAAAGAAGCATACAAAGACACCCCTATCGTACTGGGTGGCATCGAAGCCAGCCTGCGTCGTCTCGCACACTACGATTACTGGTCAGATAAAGTCCGCCGCTCAGTGCTGTGTGACGCCAAAGCTGACATTCTTCTGTTCGGTAACGCAGAACGTGCGCTGGTTGATGTGGCGCACCGCCTTTCTCGTGGCGAGAATATCGCCGATATGACCCGAATTCCGGGCACCGCAGTCATGCTGAAAAAAGTGCCGGAAGAAATGAAGGAAATTGACAGTTCGCGTATCGATAAGCCAGGCAAAGCCATGGTTATGCCGAACCCATACGTAACGGAAACGGCTTGTGCAACCGACAAGAGCGAAGTGAAAGAAGAAGCGCCGAAGCCTGTGATGGTGCGCCCTTCCCGCCACGATGCGGAAAATAGCTTCGTTCGTCTGCCTTCATACGAAAAACTGTTAAACGACCGTATTCTGTATGCGCACGCAAGCCGCGTGATGCACTTGGAAACCAACCCTTATTCCGCACGTGCGTTAGTGCAAAAGCATGGCGAGCGTGAACTTTGGGTTAACACACCGCCAATTCCTCTCACAACAGAAGAAATGGATTACGTTTTTGGTCTCCCGTATGCGCGTGTTCCTCACCCTAGCTATGGCGATGCGAAAATCCCTGCGTATGAAATGATTAAAACCTCAGTCAACATCATGCGTGGTTGTTTTGGTGGTTGTTCTTTCTGTTCGATCACCGAACATGAAGGCCGAATCATCCAGAACCGCTCAAAGGATTCCATCCTCAACGAGATTAAAGACATTAAAGAAAAAGTACCGGGCTTTACGGGTGTGATTTCTGATTTGGGTGGCCCAACCGCGAACATGTACCGCCTTGGTTGTTCTGACCCTCGCGCAGAGAAGAACTGTCGTCGTCCTTCCTGTGTGTTCCCGAAAATCTGTGAAAAGCTCGATACTGACCACAAACACACGATCGACCTCTACCGTGAAGCACGCGAGCTTGAAGGCGTGAAGAAAGTAGTTATCGCATCCGGTGTTCGTTATGACCTGGCGATTGAATCTCCAGAGTACGTGAAAGAGTTGGTGACTCACCACGTTGGTGGTTATCTGAAAATCGCGCCTGAACACACAGAAAAGGGCACGCTGGACTTGATGATGAAGCCGGGCATGGGTGCCTATGACCGCTTTAAAGAGCTGTTCGAGAAATACTCGAAAGAAGCTGGCAAGAAGCAGTACCTGATCCCTTACTTCATTGCGGCGCACCCTGGGTGTACTGACGAAGATATGATGAATCTGGCGCTGTGGCTGAAAGAGAATGATTTCCGTTGCGACCAGGTACAGAACTTCTACCCGTCACCAATGTGTAATGCGACGGCTATGTACCATGCGGAAGCCAACCCGCTGAAACGTGTGAAGTACAAGAAACGTGAAGACTTGTTTGTCGCGAAAGGTGAGCGTCAGCGTCGTCTGCACAAAGCCTTCCTGCGTTATCACGATCCCGCTAACTGGCCTTTGCTACGTGAAGCTTTAATCAGCATGGGTAAGCGTCATTTGATTGGTGACCGCCCAGGTTGTCTGGTACCTCGAGAAGGCACCGAAGCGGAAATGACGCCCGCACAACGCCGTGGTTCAAGTCGTCATGGCGCAAAACGCTTTGCGACCAAGCACCCGAACCAGCCAGATATTCGCAAGCCTAACCAGCGCAGCGGCAAACCTGCAGGTAAGAAGCCGACCAATGGCAAAGCATCGCCTCAAGGTGGCAAGCCGAAAGCACACTCAAATGCTGGCGGTAAACCAGCACAAGGCAGCAAAAAACGTCCAGCTGGAACCAGAAGCCGTCAGGCAGTGAGATAACCACTCTCCGTAAAACAAAAAAGCGAACCGCAAGGTTCGCTTTTTGTTGCCTGATTCTCAGTCAGTGCATCAGTTCTGAAATCACCAACAACACAACAGCCACGGCAGCGGTGGCGACTGCGCCAATCATAAACTTCTTCTGAGACTTTTCATCGAGAAACTTAGCGACCAATACGCCGATGATGATAAGGCCTATGATAAATCCAATTTTAACCATTCTGACACCTCTGGATGAGATAGCTCAGCTCGCCGCTACCGTGAAATGGTTGTTTAGGAAAATAACCATCCTTTTGATTTTTAAGGCTAACACATATCAGTGCCTAGCGTAACAACTGCCCTACTGTAAACTCCACCACGCTTGGCAGTCCCGAATTGTGACACTCGCACCAACACACTGGTCTTAGGTACGTTTGGCGGCGCGTTGGGGTATCAAAAATAACATCGTGAAAGAAGCATAGGGTGCTACTTTTATGGCGTAAAGATACCCATATCTAAGTCACTCAGATGGCAAAGAAGTCATGAGTCTGGTTTTCTCACGTGCCGTCCTAACTAAAACTAGGGAGAACGTGAAATGTTAAAGAAACTGACCGCAGAATTTATTGGCACCTTTTGGCTGGTACTTGGAGGCTGCGGTAGCGCAGTATTTGCTGCAGCTTTTCCAGAACTTGGCATCGGCTTTCTGGGTGTCGCCCTCGCCTTCGGTTTAACTGTCGTAACCATGGCTTATGCCATTGGCCATATTTCCGGTTGTCACCTCAATCCAGCGGTTTCATTTGGCCTATGGGCGGGTGGACGCTTTCCTACCGCTGAGCTGATTCCTTACATGTTGGTTCAGGTCGCAGGGGGTATTGTTGGCGCGTATGTCATTTATATTATTGCCAGCGGCGCACCAGGTTTTGATTTAGCGGGTGGCTTGGCGTCAAATGGATATGGCGACCACTCACCGGGCGGGTATGACATGCTCTCAGGCTTTATCACCGAGGTGTTGATGACCTTTATGTTCCTGATTGTCATCATGGGCGCAACCCACAAACTGGCAAGTCCAGGTATGGCAGGCTTGGCGATAGGTCTTGCTCTCACTCTGATCCACCTTATCAGTATTCCAATCACCAACACATCCGTGAACCCTGCACGGAGCACGGGCCCTGCGCTGCTTGTTGGTGACTGGGCGATGGCACAACTCTGGATGTTCTGGGTGGCCCCGTTGATTGGTGCTTTCATCGCCGGTGTGGTTTACCGCTGGCTGAGTCCGAACGAAGATTAAATACTCCATGAAAAATCCCCGAAAATTCGGGGCTTTTTTTTATACCCAAATAACCTGAAGATGCAGGATTCAGCGAGTTTGACTGGCGTTGTGATCGCGGCGTTCCTTTGTAGGTGTAGTCACCTCCATCAAAAAGGAACAACAAAGAGCACGACGTCAGTCAACTCGCCCGAAGGGAGGCCCTCAATGCGAGCATCTTCAGGTTGTTTGGGTATAAATATCTACGTGTTCGGCGGGACAACTCAGCATCCACCTTATCCCGTACTTGTCCGTCACCATACCAAAGCGCACTTTCCAGAAGGTGTAATCCAGAGGCATCACTATCTGCCCCATTTCAGAAAGCGCCATAAAGACTTCATTCTGTCTTTTCTCATCTTCAAATCTAACGTGAAATGCCACATCTCCCGAGCCTTGCGCCAATGAGTCATCCAATCCATCGGAGGCAAAGAACTGAACTTCCGGTGAGGCAAACTCTGCATGCATCACTCTGGAAAGTAAGTGCTCGGGAAACTCTACCGGCGAATCATTGAAAGTCGAGAGCGTTCTAATCTCCCCGCTCAACGCGTGACTGTAAAAGCCCAATGCATCTCTACAAACGCCATGGAACGTCACATGTGGCTGAAGTGTGCTCATGTCTGACTCCTTTCCATTGGTATGAAATCTCTACCAACCAGACTATCAGGTGCCCATATGCATCCCGCCTAATAATTAAGACGTTTTATGATTTAGCTTTTCGTTATACCCAAACAACCTGAAGATGCAGGATTCAGATTATTTGGGTACAGATAACAAAAGGGAGCCATTGTGGCTCCCTTCTCTCTGATATTGCGGTACTTAAACAAGCTTTACCAACACCTGCACCGGATGCTTCAGTTTTTTGCTTTCAAAGCGTTTCACCTGGCTACGACATGAATAGCCTGTCGCCATACAGCGCGACGGTGGCAAAGATTCCAAGCGTGGTTTCCAACTCAAACCGAAAATGCCTTTCGAGTTTTCCAGCTTGTCGGACTCATGGCCGTAGGTACCGGCCATGCCGCAACAACCCACAGCCATAGCCTCCAACTTGCCACCAAAGTGATGGAAGATTTTGCCCCACTCTGCTTCCGCATTCGGCATTTTGGTTTTCTCAGTGCAGTGCGCAAACAGATACCAAGCGTCTTTATCTGGGTTCTCTTTCTGCGGCACATCAGCAATCACGTTGAGTAGCCACTCATGCGCCGTCTGCACCTGAAAGTCACCACGGCTATCACCCAGAACCTCGTTGTATTCATCGCGGTAGCAAAGCACCAGTGCTGGGTCGACACCCACCATTGGCACGTCCAACGTTGCCAACTGATTCAGGAAGTCAGCGGTATTGCGGGCTGTTTTGGCAAACTTCTTCAGGAAGCCTTTAATGTGTTGCGCTTTACCGTTTGGCTTAAACGGAACCAGCATTGGCTTCTTACCCAACTTCTCTGCCAGCGTCACCAAGTCCTTCACCACATCCGCTTCATAGAAGCTGGTAAACGGATCCTGAATAATCAACACATAGCGGGAACGTTCTTCTGCGCTTAAGGCTTTTAACCATTCCAAGTCAAACTTGGTGGCATGGTGGCCGTCCAGTGATTCCATCAAAGTAGGCACTGACAACGCAGGTGTATCCACGTAACCGATGGTTTTCTCAGTAACCGACTGCGCCCATTTCGGCTGAGTGACGGCATTAACAATCACCGGCGCTTTTGCCATCCAAGGCAACATGCCTTCGATGTTTGCGACCAGATAATCCTTCATCGGACGCTGGTAGCGGCTGTAGTAGAGATTGATAAAGCGCGAACGGAAGCTCGGCACGTCCACTTTGATCGGACACTGGGTTGCACAGGCTTTACACGCCAGACAACCATTCATGGCTTCCATCACTTCGTGGGAGAAATCGTAATCGTCTTTGTTGGAAAGCCAGGTATTCTTGAATCGCGCAAAAATCTGGCGCACTGATGGCGTTTTCTCCATCAGCTCTTTTTCCATGGTGACAGGGTCAACACCCTGTTCCGCGAGCAAACGCAGCCACTCACGCACAATACCCGCTCGGCCTTTTGGCGAGTGACGACGGTCATAGCTGATCTTCATCGACGGGCACATCGGTGAGCTGGTGTCATAGTTGAAGCAAAGGCCGTTGCCGTTACATTCCATCGCCTGCTTAAAGCTGTCGCGCACCGTCACCGGAATTTGGCGATCTAAAGTACCGCGCTTTTCTCCATCAACTTTCACCAGCGAATCGCTGCTGTCGATTGGCGTACAGATTTTGCCAGGGTTCATGCGGTTATGAGGGTCAAATGCTGCTTTTACTTTTCGCAGTTCGTCGAACAGTTCCTCGCCGAAGAATTCAGGGCCGTATTCAGAACGGAAGCCTTTACCGTGCTCGCCCCACATCAAGCCGCCATATTTCGCCACCAGCGCCACAACCTGATCGGAAATCGTCTTCATCAGACGTTCTTGCTCGGGGTCGCAAAGGTCAAGCGCGGGACGAACATGCAATACGCCAGCATCAACGTGACCAAACATGCCGTAATTCAGCTTGTGGCTGTCCAGCAAGGCACGGAACTCAACAATAAAGTCAGCCAGGTTTTCCGGTGGTACACAGGTGTCTTCTGCAAAGGCAACGGGTTTAGCTGCGCCTTTCGCGGCCCCTAGCAGGCCAACCGCCTTTTTGCGCATGTTGTAGATTTTGTTGATTGAGCTCAGATCGTTACAGACCTGATAACCAATCACGCCTTTGTCACCCGCTTCAACCAATACATTTAGGCGCTCACAGAGAGAGGCGATTTGCGCGTCGATTTCATCTGCATCATTACCTGCAAACTCAACGATATTGATGCCCTGCATGTCTTTACCGGGCACATCCGTCAGTAAATCTTTTACTGTGTTCCAGACAATGTCTTCGCGCGCCAGATTCAATACTCGGGAGTCCACGGTTTCCACTGATAACGCATTCGCCTCCACCATCACTGGCGCACTGCGAAGCGCAGAGTCAAAGCTGTCGTATTTCACGTTAACCAAGGTGCGCGCTTTTGGAATTGGCGTGATATTCAGCTTGGCTTCGGTGATAAATGCGAGCGAGCCTTCCGCGCCGCAAAGCACACGCGCTATGTCAAAGGTTTCAGTCTCTGGCTGATAGGCGTTTTTCAGGTCATAGCCTGTCAGGAAACGGTTGAGCGGTGGGAATTTTGCGTCAATCTCTGCTCGTTTGGTCTGGCAGATTTCCGCCACGCGGCGCAATGCGTTACCTGCATAATCATCACGGCTGTTGCCAATCACATCCGCTAAAGACTGAGGTTCGGTATCTAGTACTGAACCGTCGGCAAGCACTGCCTTCAGCGCCAGAACATGGTCTGAGGTCTTGCCATAGCGCAATGAGCCCTGACCCGACGCATCGGTATTGACCATACCACCAACCGTCGCTCGGTTACTGGTTGAAAGATCGGGCGAGAAAAAGAAGCCATGTGGGCGCAGCGCATCATTCAATGCATCTTTGACCACACCCGCCTGTACGCGCACCCAACCCTCTTCCGGGTTAATCTCGAGGATATTGCGCATGTGGCGCGACATATCGACAACGATATGCTGGGTCAGTGACTGGCCATTGGTGCCAGTGCCGCCGCCACGGGCCGAAAATTTAATTCCAGCAAATTCAGTGTCTTTACAGACCTCGCCCAACAACGTTAGGTCTTGCGTTGAAGTAGGAAGAACCACCGCCTGGGGAAGAAGCTGGTAAACCGAGTTATCGGTCGCAACAGCAAGGCGGCTGGCATAAAAGGTTTCCGTCTCACCTTGGAAACCTTTCTCTTTTAAAGCATCAAGAAAACGCCCGACGATGGGATCGAGCGTATGCTGGTGTGTAAGTGCTGGTAACATCTTGCTCCCTGAAGCCATTTGTACGATCTATTTCCATACGATCGTTGGCAATCTTATAAACTAACGACTGCTATAACTTTACCTCAGGTGTGACCTGCTTCAAAGCGGTAATCCTAATAGAAATCCCTTTAAAAACACGCCGCGCAAACGTTTACGTGTCACCGAACAAATTGATAAAAAATACGTGGCGTCACCAACAGCAACCAGACAGATATCGCCCAAGCTGATGCACAGTTTACAGCGACAATCACAGTATTCACCGCATAGCGGGATGATATCGCGTTATCTACAAACACGATCACGATGACACCAACAAGTGCAATCATAAAGAACGTTAACTTGGACGGGCGTCGAACGGCCGAAACATAGAGCGGAAAAACCTTCAGCCACAAAAGCGCGCAGTAAATCCCTAAAGAAAATGCAGAAAGGTACACGATGTGCGGTTTGTGAAGACCTATTCCAATGGTTGCGGCTACTACAAAGCTCATCAGCCAGAAACGTGCCGACGTTAGCGCACGATTTCGATTGGCAAAACGCCAATCCCTGAGCCGTTTAAATCCCACTGAGAAGCCAAATCCTATCAATAAGCCCAAAACAATATCAGAGGGATAGTGTTCCCCCTGAAGCAAAACCTTTCCGCTAATCACCGACACACAAAATGCCGCAAACAAAGCAAGGCGTTTTCTCCCTTTAGGAAAACTCTCTTTATCCCAATTCAACAACAGCCAGCTAAAAAAGAACGTTGTCAGAGACACCATCGCGCTTGGCAACGTGTAACCGAGCGTGTCCTGCTCTCCAAATACAGGGTCGATAAAATAAGGTCTAGGCAATTCCACCACAGTTGTCAGAATCAACACAAAAGTGGATATGGACAACAACCCCGCCCCATAAATCAGCGTCGCTCTGTGCCCATGGTATGCACGAATGTAGATGAGTGAGACGAGGAACAAAAACGGTGTGAACAGGCTGCCCAATGCGATGGTACCAGTAACGAAAACCTCAACTGACGTACTCTTGGCTTTCCATTCGTGCAGGGATTGCAGCAATGAGAGCTGCGCCTGATAGAAAGGCGTCAGCACGGCAGTATCACCCGCTGACAACACGAACGCACTCGGTGTTACTTCCGGAACCCAGAGTTTGAACATCCACTTATGTTCAGGAAAACGGTAGTTATCACGCACCGTCTCGTTGTCCGGCATCATAAGAACACGCATGACTTCTTTGCCGAAATGGGGCGCAGACCAAGCCATCAGGACCTTACGCCCCTGAGAGTCGATAAAATAGGGCGTTGGCGAAACCAGCTCGCAAGCAAAGATGGCAGAATTGTATGTTCGCGCGATTTGTTTACCAACATTCACATGTAAGCCAGTTTCTTCATAAGTCTCACGCTTTGCGGCTTCTTCCCCGGTTTCCTCACCAATGATTGAGCCACCAGGAATCGAGTATCGCCCGCTGATCGCTTCAACAATCATCAGAATATTTTTATCACTGTCGACGATCAAACAGTCTCCGGCCTCAATGGGTAAGGTACTGTTGATCGCGTTTTCTTTGCTGGTTGTGGTTCCAGGAAATGCAAATAGAAGTAACAAGAGAAAAAGCACCCCTGAAATGAGTCGTGTTATGCTCACTAACTGATTGTCCCTATAAATATCGTCTTAGTTTTAAACCCACAAGGATGCCATGAGCCAGTCACACAACCTCCCTATTCTGCCTCCTCACTACTATCTGGATAACTTTTTATCCATCGTCGATTTAGTATCGACTAGATACAGCGACTTGCTGACAGAAACGGAAACAAATTGGTTACATGCATTTTCAGGTTTACCCCAAAATGCACAATTACTGTTGGTCCGGATGCTGACGCGAAAAGGGAATTGGTTTCGCAGTGACAAGCTTCACTATCCTGAAATTCCGAACATTGAAAGCGCTATCACCACTTTATCTGATAAAGGGTTAATCACTGACACAACGCCGCCATTTGACGTAGTAGCAAGCTTGATGACGAAAGGAGAACTGCTTTCTCTTTACGCACATATGCCATTAACAGCTTCCCTGCGGAAACCGGAAATTATTGCCGCTATCGTTAAAAACAGTGAAGAAGATCTCCCACCTTTGCCAACCCGTTTTCTTTGTCTACAACACGATGTCTTGCCTGTATTTTTACTGCTTTACTTCGGCAATTCGCGCCAGGATATTAGCCAGTTCGTTCTCAACGATTTGGGTATTTACCGCTTTGAAAAAGTTGAACTTCGCCCTGAGGACAGACTCTTTCACTCACGAACTCAAATCACTGACTGGCTCTTCTTGTCATCACTTGCTGATTTGTATTGGGATTATAAAGAAACCAAAGAACTCGCTTCTGCATTAAAAGTGAGTCAAATGCTGTCTGAGAAGCCCGATTGGCCTCCACTGACACGTAAGTGGGAACGGTTAGCCAACAAACTCGCTAGAGATTTTGAAAGACAGAAGGATGAACGCTCCGCAGAAGCTTTGTTTATGCAGTCTTCTCTTCCCCCTGCCAGAGAAAGGTTAGCCCGTATTGCCATCAAGCAAGAACGCTTAGAAGAGGCAGCTGTCTTAGTCACAGCCATGCTGGAATCCCCGATCAATGAAGATGAAGCCGATGTCGCCGCACGTATTGCCAGACAATTAGCGAAGAAAATACCCTACCCCGCGCCTAAAAAAACAGGAGAGTCATTTACTTCTCAACACATCACCCTTGAGATCGCTGAGCGTGTGGAGCTCGAATCCGCACGCTATTACGCTCAACAAGGCTGGGACGTATGGTACTGCGAAAACAATTTACTCAATGCTTTGTTTGGCCTTCTGCTTTGGGACATCATCTTTGAACCCGTTCCCGGCGCTTTTCTCAACCCTTTCCAGCGAGCGCCACGCGACATGTATTCCCCGGAGTTCACAACGGTACGACAAGTCAATATTGACCGACGCTGTGAGGCTTTTGAACGCGGTGAATACGATCTTATGGCAATTTACGACACCAAGCTGGGCATCTCCAATGACTGGGTAAATTGGGGCTGGGCCAAACGCGAGTTAGTTGAAGCAGCTATATCAACGCTATCCCCTAATCAAATCGTGGCTTGTGTCAAACGCATCTTGTTCGATCCGAAATCCAACCGCTCCGGCCACCCTGATCTGTTTATGGTGAAAAACGGCAATTGCCAATTTGTTGAAGTAAAAGGACCGGGCGACAAGCTTCAACATCATCAAGTGCGCTGGTTGAACTTTTTAGCGGCCGAGGGGCTTTGCAGTCTCACTCTCTATGTGACCGCTGAAAACTGAATCCTCATTTTTAAGGCAAAAATCCTAAGTTAATACATACTTATGGAAAGAATATGTTATCGATAGAGATAGGAGCTCGAAATGAGCGATAACTTACAGCAGATTGTTTACATCAGCAGCGCAGAACACCCTTTTACTGATGAAGAATTCGCTGAAATGCTCGCCGCTATTCGTGAGAACAACGAAAAGATTGGCGTCACTGGGATGTTGCTGTACAAGGATGGCGACTTCATTCAGGTTATCGAAGGGGAAGAACACGTTCTCACTCCTCTATATACAACTATCTGTCAGGACAATCGTCATTACTCTGTGGTTGAAATGATGCGCAAACCCATCGTCGAACGTCAATTCAAGAATTGGAGCATGGGCTTCCATCACATCAACAATGATGACCCAAGACTCGAAGGGTTCAAGCGTTTCTTTGATGACGACACTGAGCACAAAATTGATCCAGGAGAAGCGCTAAGCCTTCTTCTGATATTTCGCGACTAACTGACGCCTTTCACCCCAACTAAAAAAGGGTGCCTGGGCACCCTTCAGAGATTAGTTTTTTTGCTATTTCACAGCCACGCCCACATCCAGACGTTCAAACCAATCCAGAAACTTCCCAACATTATCGCCAGTGAATACACGGCCATGTTGTGGGCACATCATATCAATTTCTAGCGCCCGAACACGACGTATCCAGTCATTTTTTGCCGCGTTAGATGGCATCCAACGCTGGTGAAAGCCTTTCATCTTTGAAATATGCTCTTCGAAATCTTCCACTTCCATAGGTGCTTCATCTGCCTCCAATGCCGCACCAACATCACCGCTCATCAAGATTTTGGCCACGGGGTCATAGACATGAAAATTGCCTGAAGAATGCAGGTAATGCGCAGGGAAAAAGCGAATTTCGACGCCATTCAGCACCAAGCAGCCACCTTCATCCGCTATAGGAACATACTCGATATGTTCCATACCGAAGTGGCGAACAAAGCCCTCCCAAAGCCAGGGCGCATGGAGTTTGGCTCCGGATAGGGCCGCATCCCAAAGCCCAAGCGAAGAGATAATGTCTGGATCCTGATGAGAAGCAAAAATGTGCCCAATCTGACTAATAGGCACCTTTTTAACCACCGCCGCCAACATCGCAGAGAAAATCTCGATACCACCGGGATCCATCAAAAGCGCATTATTGTTGGTGCGAATCATATACTGATTGGTATCGATGATTTTCTCCGGCTTTGAGGGATCTCGGCCAAACATAAACCACTGGTGGGTGTCCCCAGAATAGATTTCCTTGGTGAGCATTCGATCTGTCTCCGAAGCATTAGGGATTTGTATTAGTATTCTTCTGCCAGTTCACGACACAACGACTGAGACAGCATGACGTGTGTCTGAATTCGCTCCGCAGCGGTTGAAACGTTGTCAGCAACAACGTTGAGCCCCTCTTCAAATTTCTTACCAGACTGCGAAGCCTCTACGTGAGACATAGCCGACAGCACTGAAGCAGTTTTGATTTCCCGCGCCAGATTTTCCAGCAATTCCGACAATGACGTGACTTCACGGTAAAACTGGCGATTCAACTGGACATGTTCCGACTTCATTTCGTCTAGCGGTGCTTGGATGCTATCGACAAATTCGGCGTTTTTGCTGATTTTCGCGGCTTTGCTGAAGCTTTCAATTGTCCGCTCATTACGGACTGAAATCGTCGCCAGCCTACTGATAGTGACAGCTTTGAGATTGATGATGTCAGAGGTTTTCACTGTTGTATCGGCCAATTGGTCGATGAAATCGGTGATGGCTCGAAACCCTGCCGCTCCTTGGCCGGCACGCAGCGCCAACGCTCTCGCGTTGCTGGCAGTTAATGAAATATCATTGGCGATTTCCCGGGCTTTATACAACTCCGCCGCGACAACCGCCGCTGTCACAAAGTGACTATCAGCGTTTAAGTCTGTCATGGAAGTATCTGATTGAATAAAATATAATTTCAGTTTAGACAAGTATTTCAGTCAGCTCAGAAATGAGACAGATTTTCTGTACAATTTGTAGGGTTAACCGCAATAACGCATAAAAAAACACCGCCTTAACGATGCTTTTCTGATTATGCACCTAACGTGGGCGCTTTGTGCGGGCTCTTAAACACATACTTGGTACCATCATAAAATAGTTTCGACTGCAATCGTTGACAGTTCGCCTTACCTGGCCCGTCAAAAACCAAACCGTAGTTTTGTTTACCCCGCTTTTTACGCGAATTCTTCACTACACCACTTAGGGCGTAATTATCACCGCTGATGTCGTTTACCACCTCTAGTACAATTCTTTGATCCACATCGAATTCGGGAGAAATCGCATCGAAGCTGAATCCACAACCCGCGGAAGAAACGTCAGTCAGAATGACCCGTAGTTTTCGGTTTGGAAGTTGAATATCACCGGGCAGACTTAGTTCATAGCGAACCTCATTACGCAGCATAACCAGCTTTGCTTGCTGAGGAACAGAAAATACCAACAGTTTAATCGGCTTGTAAACCACATGCTCAATTCGGGTTCTAAAACGAACTAACGCCCCTCCGCCTTTCTCCGATACACCGTCAATATCGACATTGAACCCTTCTATGAAAAACTCGTCATACTCTTTTTTCGTAAGATGCGGCATGGTGAAGAAAATATGTTGCTGCTCGTTAAAGCCAATAAAGTTGGATTTAAAAGTAAGACGCTGCCCTAAAGGAGTCAGAACCTCTAATGAAGCTTCCGTACCGTGCTGGATAAAATCCATAGCGTGGAGCCCCATAATCACTCTTTCTTTTTGTCTGGCCGGCGGTTTTTTTTCTTGAATCGAATTTGTGTTCATCTAACATCCTCGCCGGAAATGCTACTCTGATTAAATACCAAATACATAGGAAATAGGGTGGATGTGCACCTGTACAAATTGCTTGAACGGAAAGAGACCTATTACACCTCATTGAAGGAACTTTCAGTTAGCCTAGGTATCACTCACTTATCTTGCTATCGGCCTAGCAGATAAAAACTGTTGGACATTTTTACAGCAGTGCCACAACAAACACTAACTAAACGGCGTATTATTAATATATAGGCAAAAGCACGCATTATTTCAAAGCGATAGTGATATTTTTCCATTTGACACTTATATTACTTCGTCCTGTTTTTTCAATGGTTTTTCTTTTTTAGTCGAAAAAAACCACATCAGAAATACAACTTCCTATTCTCTTTTGTGACTATTCCCAAACAACCTGAAGATGCAGGAATCAACGAGATTGATTGGCGTTGTGATCGCGGCGTTCCTTTGCAGGTGTCATCATCTCCATCAAAAAAGAACAACAAAGAGCACGCGTCAGTCAACTCGCCCGAAGGGAGGCCTTCAATGCGCCCACTTTCTCGTTAAATCCCACGGAAATAGAACGACTATTTCTCGTGAAATTTGCCTCGAATTGAACGCATTGATGACCTCTGAATGCGCGCATCTTCAGGTCGTTTGGGTATAAAGTGCTAATTAACTTCTAAAGGTTTTCATCATCTCGCCGTTGTTCGCATTATGGGGCGGCGCACCTGAATATACCCAAACAACCTAAAAGTGCATGATTTAGGTTGTTTGGGTATATACAAATCTAGGTGCATGAGTGAGAGAAAACAAGCGACAGTTGAGAGGTTGTCTATGGCTATTCGCTTAACCAAAATAGTATGCATTCTGGCAGGGCTTATGCTGCTACCAATGGCGTTGGCAAATACATCAGATGGTGAAGGTAAAGTGTTTCCTAACACCGAGCAGATGAAAAAAGCGCTGTCAGCAATGGGGTTTGATCAACCTTGGAACATGACAGAAGGCGGTGAAAAGCAAGCGCTGAACAATGGTGAACTGTGGGTTCGTGATGGTCATTATTTTGCCGTAATGGCGGTGCATGATGATAACGAACAAACCATGCAAGTCTCTCTTATCAACAACCTTTCTATTTGCGCCCAACTGGGCATTGCAGCCACAGGTGACTCTTCAAAATCTGTTTTCAGTGCATTCACTCACCTCACCGGAAAAGCGCTGAACAAGCCAGAAACCACTGCTTTCAATGAACGAACTCCCTTCCATTATCACGTACTGATCACCGAAATGATTGCGGAAAGCACCCTGATGCAATGTGGTGTTAAAAATCAGTGAAATAAGTTCGCTTCCTTACTGGTCTCATATTTAAGACTAGAATTTTAGGATACCCCTTTGAAGGCAAAAGGACTTATGGCAGATACAACCCACTATCAGTCGCCAATCCGAGCGATACTCCACTACATAATCGCCGTATTTATATTCACTTTATATGGCGCCCGGGTTTGCCCTCTCATCGATTCATTGCCAACTGCTGTCCTCTTCATCCAAACCGCGACTGTTTTCATCTTTCTTTACTTTGCCCGTCTGATTACCCGAGCTGTTAAACATGATGAAGCCAGTCTAACCAAAAATGTCAGTCTGTTTAGTATCGTTGGCGTTGGGTTTGCAGGATGGTATTCCCTGCTTTACGACTTTCCCCTAGGCAGCAACGTCAAGGTTGTTTTCGGTATGACCCTCCTTGGTATTGTGATCAATCTGGACCTGGCCATTTCCAATGCCCGCCACCTTTCTAAAAACAACATCAACAAGCATAAAATGCCGGAAAACATCAAACCTCTCGCAGGGCAAATCGGTTTAGGTGCCATGTTTCTTACCGTAATGATGACCGTACTTTTGGGACTTGTGGTGACCAAAGACTTATTGTGGTTGGCTGAGCACACCCAGTACCAGGTAGATACTGCTGATATAGACAGCATCATCAAAGAGTTCGTTTATGTAGCAGGAGTCGTTCTAGCCTATATCGCACTGATATCAGTCAATGGGGCAGCGCTGGTCAGCGAACAGTTGACCCGGCAGACCAATGCAATGACAGCGGCAGCTTCCGGTAATTTCGACGAGAGAGTTTCATTGAGCCAAACCGGCGAGTTAGGTGTTATTGCCTACTACACCAACAAAATGATCGCCGACCTAAAAAACAGCTACGACGAAATAAACCGCACACGGGACGCCACTATTGTCGGGCTTTCTACCTTGGCGGAAGCGCGTAACAACGAAACTGGCGCGCATATCCTTCGCACTCAGCATTATGTAAAAGCCCTGGCCGACGTGCTGAAACGCCAGCCGAAATACTCGAGCTACCTGACCGAAGAAACTATCGACCTGCTTTACAAGTCAGCCCCCCTGCATGATGTCGGTAAGGTGGGCATTCCGGATTCCATTCTGCTTAAACCTGGCAAGCTGACAGACGAAGAATTTTCCATCATGAAAACCCATGCCCAACTCGGCGCAGATGCCCTCAGCATTACCGAGAAAAGCGGCGATGGCATTGCCTTTCTGCGCTTTGCACGTGAGATTGCTGCGACTCACCATGAAAAATGGGATGGCTCTGGCTATCCACGCGGATTGTCAGGTGAAGAAATACCACTTTCAGGAAGGCTAATGGCACTGGCTGATGTATACGACGCGCTGATCTCAAAGCGCGTGTATAAACCTGCTTTTAGCCATGAAAAAGCCAAAGAGATTATTCTTGAGGGACGATGCACCCACTTCGACCCTGCTGTGGTGGACGCATTTCTGGCCTGCGAGCATGCCTTTGTCGATATTGCCCAGAAGTACAAAGACGAAGATGTGAAGGCGGCTTAAACCGCCTGAAGTACTTTCTTCGATAACTTAGACGTGACAGGATAACTTCCTTGCCACAGCTCTTTCGCGAAAATAGAGGGTTTTTCTGGGTCAGAGAATACCCAGCATTCATGCCTTGCACGGGTCAGTGCTACATAGAACAGGCGTCTTTCCTCCGCATGTTCCAATTCATCTGCCACTGACAGCAATGCAGATTCCAATCCTTCACCTGATGATTTGGCTGGAAACGTGCCATCATCCACATCCAGAATAAAGCTGTAATCTGCTTCAAGACCTTTACTGCCGTGTGCCGTGACATAGCTAATGGAAAGATTCGGATACTGATTCTGCCACTCACCAAGAGATTCTGGTTTGTTGGCGTTATTACGCCCCATCAATAAAAGGCTGGTTGGTTTGTCGCCAGCAGATTTTGCCAGTTTCTCCAATACCGACTCCACCGCATCCGAGGGCATCAAATGCACCGCTTTTTTCTTTTGCTCTCGCGCACTGTCGAGCGGTTTGCTGAGTTGCTGTGGGTCAACCTGAATAAAGGTATTGGCAACAGCGCCAATCTGGGAATTAAAGCGATAAGTGGTATCAAGATAGCGAATGACACCAGAAGGAAAACGGCTCATAAAACCCGTGGTCAGGCTGACATCAGATCCCGCAAAGCGGTAAATCGCCTGCCAGTCATCCCCCACCGCAAACAGCGACGGCGCGCGGTTTCGTTTACCGCCACAAAGTGCTTCCAACAAAGCAAGGCGCGCTGGCGAAATGTCCTGATATTCGTCGACCATAATGTGATCGTATCGCGCCCCAAAAGCTTCGCTTTTCTTAGAAAGCAGCTTGGTGGCTTCTTTGATCAGGCTGTTAAAGTCATAGGCCTTCTGTGCTTTCAGCGCAGCGAGATAGCCTTTTAGCACTGGCTGAACCAATGCCAGTTCACTTTCAGCTTTTTCATCGCCTTTAATCGATGCCTTGATCGCAGTTGCTGATTGGCTTTGTTGCGCCAGCAAATCCACCAGTCGCCACAGCCACCTTTGCAGCTTAGCCTCGTGAGCCTGTTCCACCAGCGGACGCTCCGCCGATAAACCCGGAATTGACCACTGCGCCAAATGCTTGAGCCAGCGCTTTTCAACCGCAGGCTGAGCGAAGTTTTCCGCGAGCCACAGCGTCATCCAGCTATGTTTGGTTTCTTCGTCCGTCGCCATCGGCGCGATATTGGCATCCTGCCCTGAAATCTCTTTGATTGCCTTGAGCGCAAAGGCATGGAAGGTCGAGGTTTCCACGCCATTCAAACCCGCTTTCGCCAAACGCTCCGCCATTTCCTCGCTGGCTTTCTTACCAAACGCCAACATCAGAATGCGCGATGGTTCCGTCTGCTGGCTGGCAACCAAATACTGCGCCCGTGCCATCAGCACACTGGTTTTACCCGAACCCGCACCCGCCAACAGCAAGTTGTGATTATCGTCCATCAACACCGCCTGACGCTGTGAATCATTCAACGGTGAAGATTCCACGCCATCAAACCAGGTTGACCAACGCGCTAACTCTTCATCACGCCATGCAGTATTTCGGGCGTTGCGCTGCGCCTCACCGTTTTGCAGCCAGCCATAGAGTGATTGATAAAGCGCAGGATTGGCTGTCGCCATCACTTGCGGCAACACACCGCACCGCTCAAACACTTCCTGCGCTTTCACCTGCCACGCTTTCAAATCTTCAACTCGCAGAAAACCCGAGAAGTCGCGCAACTCATCACGCAGCGCAATCAATTCCGGCTCCACCAGCATGAACTTGTTTTGCTGCTTACCCAGCCACGCTTGATAGTGCTCAGAGAGTGTCTCAGCAAACTCATGCACATGATTCCAGGGCAAACCATAAACCGTGATTTTCTGTGCAGGCCGATCGGCAGGAGAAACAATGAAAGTCAATCGCCCCCAAACCAGACCGCGAGACACGCGGCACTGCCCATCCCAGATAGAGAAAGGGACGGTTTGCGTCATTTGTTTGGATTCAAAAACCAGTTGGTTGTCGTCCAGCGCGATACTGTAGTGATCGCCCTGAACAAACCACTGAGCCAGATTGGAGGCGGTGAGTTTCATGGTTGGATTCTATTTTCCTGTCTATATGTACAGCATATCAATTTCAGGTGTTATTTATAGCCCAATAACGCAAAGAGTTTAGATAGATGAATGAAAATCAAGCAAAAGGACGCTTTCCCTGTCTTGTCCAAGCGAAATAGTCTTCCTTTTTGATCTCGTCCCTTGGATGACACCTTTAATCTGCTATCTTAGGTCAACAGCTCCTACCCACACTTGCCTTAACGCTGCATTGAAATGATTTCAAAGAAAACTTCTCTCACATTCAGGGAATACTGGGCCAACAGCCGCATTAACTACAGTGTCCGCGTGTTTATCGCCCTCGTTGGTGTTGCCCTTCCCTGTTGGTGGTATGGCGCCTCGGAAGCTATAACACCACTGGTTCTTGGCATTATTGCCTCTGCACTGGCAGAAACAGACGACAACTTCTCCGGCAGACTCTCTGCGCTGCTCACCACCCTTTTCTGTTTCGCCGTCGCCACCTTCTCTATCGAGCTGCTTTTTGATTACCCATGGTGGTTTGTCACCGGTCTCATGATCTCAACCTTCGGCTTTATCATGTTGGGCGCGATAGGCGCTCGATATGCCAGTATTGCGTTTGCGTCCTTGCTTATTGCTGTTTACACCATGCTAGGCGCACACGAGTCACAAAACCTTTGGTATCAACCTTCACTTCTGCTTGTCGGTGCCGCGCTTTACGGTGTTATTTCACTGATTTGGCTGCTGCTATGGCCGCACCAGCCGGTACAACAAAGCCTCGCTGCATTGTTTAAATCCCTTTCTGGTTATCTCGACCAGAAATCAGAGATGTTCCACCCAAGTAGAGATTTAAAGCCACAGCCTTTGCGTCTGCGTGATGCAAAAGAAAATGCGCTGGTTGTCACCGCCCTAAACAGTGCCAAAGCCGCGCTGCTAAACCGTGTGCGTGGCGGCAGACTGAGCGATAGTAATCGCCAATACCTCAAGATTTACTTTCTGGCGCAAGACATTCACGAGCGCGCCAACTCCTCGCACTACCGCTATCAGGAACTCGCTGAAGTCTTCTTCCACAGTGATGTCATGTTCCGCCTACAGAGACTTTTGCACCTGCAATCCAAAGCGTGCTTGGAAGTCTCTCAATGTCTGACTCTTGGGCAGCCTTACCGACACGGTGAACAGAGCGTAAAAGCACTGGATGAACTCAACGAATCCCTGCTGTATGTGAAAGCGCAAAACAATCCAGAATGGACACCATTGCTGCCGCAGCTCGATTTCCTGTTCCGAAACCTGGCGACCGTCGAGCGCCAGCTTTCCAACGTTAGTAACCCGGATGCCACACAAAGCGATGAAGACAAAGAAATCGCTGATTCAGATGCTCACGGCTTCCTTGACAAGCTTTCCCGCATTCGCGCACAGTTGACCCCGAAATCTCTGCTTTTCCGTCATGGCGTGCGTTTGAGCCTCGCTTTGGCGGTGGGTTACGGCATTATTCAGGGCTTTGACCTCACCCGCGGTTACTGGATTTTGCTGACAATCCTGTTTGTCTGTCAGGCCAATTACTCCGCCACGCGCAGCAAGCTGACAGAACGTATTTCCGGCACTTTGATAGGTTTGTTGGTAGGTTTGCCGCTGCTGACTCTGTTCCCGGACTTGACCGGACAACTGGTGTTGATGGTGCTGTTCGGCGTACTGTTCTTCGCGTTCCGAACCACCCACTACGCCGCAGCCACCGCGTTTATTACCCTGCTGGTATTGATGTGTTTTAACCAGTTGGGTGAAGGTTATGCGGTGATACTGCCGCGCCTTGGCGATACGCTGGTTGGCTGTGCACTTTCCGTATTGGCAGTGCGTTTTGTGTTGCCAGATTGGCAAGCTCACCGACTGCGCGGGATCATGAAAGATTCTGTTGCGGCTAACCGAGATTATCTGGCGCAGATCATTGGCCAATACCGCATTGGTAAGCGTGACAACATGGCTTACCGTGTCGCCCGTCGTGGAGCGCACAATGGTGATGCCCAGCTTACGACCGCTATCAGTAACATGCTGGCTGAACCTGGCCGGTATCGCACAGCCACTGATGAAAGTTTCCGATTCCTTTGCCTGAATCACGCCATGCTGAGTTATATCTCTGCACTGGGCGCACACCGCATGCAAATGGACGACGACAGCATTCACGAGTTGGTTTCCAAAGCGCACCGTGGCATTCACGAAGAGCTGGATTGTCTGGTGTCGAAGCTTTCAGGCGAATCGTTCGAGAAAACGCCGTGTCTGGATGAAGCGCTCGGCAAACACCTTGAGCGCTGGCGCGAAGAAGAAAGCAGTTCAGCCCGTATGGTACTGCAACAGCTGCATTTGATTCACCGCATCATGCCGGAAATGCACAAACTGACTGATGATCTGGCAAAGAAAGCGTTGAAGAGCTCGAAGTCTTAGCTGCGATATAACACGCCGGAGCCAAGTGCTCCGGTGCCTTTTGAAACATTGTCAAAAAAGCCTGCGGTTTCATTCATCACAATACTTGATACTTGCTTATCAAAATCCAGTGTCGCCTTCTTCAAACTATCAAGTGCTTCTGAGTTACTTCCATCCAGATTTACAACACTCAATTGCCATTGCCTTAAAGCGCTTTCCAGTTCTAGTTGAGCAACAATCTGACCACGCCAAGACTGCTCAAAGTGGAATGTTTGCAGAATTCCCTGAGAAAGCACAATGGCAGCGCCAATACCAACCGTCCATACTCTTTGGTCTTTGAAAAACGTCGGAAAAACTGCAACAACTGGTAACATCGCACCCAATAGAATGATGAGAATTGAGAGGACTCGGGTGGCATAAAACTTCCAAGAGGATTTATCTAAATAACTGATCCGAATAGTGCTACATTTTCGCCGTGCCGTGGCAACCTCCCGGGTACGGCGATACGTTATCCATAAAGTGCTTCACCTTCCTGAGCAATTGCCACATATGTTTACACCTGTGATTCCGAGTAATTGTCTCATGGAGAGCATTCCACAATCGTTCTATGACGTTGACCCAAGGGCAATAAACGGGCTGGAACAGCAGCCTGAACTTTGGGTTCTTCTTGAGCCAAGCCTTCGTTTTTTTACTTTTGTGGATGATGTAGTTATCCAGTATCAAGGTGACACTTTTGGCTCGGCGGTAGTGCCACTTTAGCTTCTCCAGCATGGCAATGAATAGGTCTGAGTCTTTCTTT
>NZ_FIZY01000069.1 GCF_900060185.1 Grimontia marina
AAAGAAAGACTCAGACCTATTCATTGCCATGCTGGAGAAGCTAAAGTGGCACTACCGCCGAGCCAAAAGTGTCACCTTGATACTGGATAACTACATCATCCACAAAAGTAAAAAAACGAAGGCTTGGCTCAAGAAGAACCCAAAGTTCAGGCTGCTGTTCCAGCCCGTTTATTGCCCTTGGGTCAACGTCATAGAACGATTGTGGAATGCTCTCCATGAGACAATTACTCGGAATCACAGGTGTAAACATATGTGGCAATTGCTCAGGAAGGTGAAGCACTTTATGGATAACGTATCGCCGTACCCGGGAGGTTGCCACGGCACGGCGAAAATGTAGCACTATTCGGATCAGTTATTTAGGGTCTGTTGACCTTTGGTGGTTAAATTTTGTTCTCGCTATAAGCGTTTTAGGCGCGGCGAGGTGTGTGCTGCCTAGTTATTCTAAGCAAATACACCTCAACAAAGCATAAAACGCTTAGAGCAGAACCATTCGGGCAGCGTTTGTGGGGAATTTCTGCTGCGTTATCAGCTTCTCATGTAGGCCAGCTACACATCGAAGCCTCTGCCTTGCATAAAATCCCCACAAACTGCTGCAAAAATCATCACCAAAGGTCAACAGCCCCTAGCAACCTGAAGATACAGGATTCAGCGAGGTTGATTGGTGTTGTGATCGCGGCGTTCCTTCCCAGGCGCAGTCAACTTCGTCAAAAAGGAACAACACAGAGCACGGCGTCAGTCAACTCGCCTGAAGGGAGGCCCTCAATACGAGCATCTTCAGGTCGTTTTGGAATATTCACCAATCACTTCAAATCCTCCAAATGCGGTTTATCAGTCAATATTGCATTTGGTCTCATCGCCCTTTTCTTTCTAATGATGTGCTGTAGTTTGACAACCTGAAACAACGTCAACCCTCCGGAGAAATGCAATGAACATTAAGGACAATTGGCTGAGCCGCATCGTGCTGTTTAGTATTGTCGTATTCATTGCGGCAACTCCGGCCTGGTTAAACCAGGTAAATGCCGGGCCCATACAAAAGACGCTTCAAGACGCCTTCATGGATGCCAGCAAGGGTAACAGTGATGCAGGAGAGCACGTTCTCAGTGCCCTTGAAAGCCTACTCATTCAGTACCCAGAAGATGCGTTACTCACCGCTTATTACGGCAGTGCCATGTCAATGAAAGCACGTGACGCGTGGTTTCCTTGGAACCGACAGAAGTTTTCCAAAATCGGTGTCGACTCACTCAATAAATCTCTAAACCAATTATCAACTGAGTCGTTTAATAAACCTTATTACGGGCTCAATGAAGGGCTTTACATACAGTCGCTTGCTGCCATCACCTTCATTAGCCTGCCCGAATCACTGGACCAACGTGAACGTGGGTTTGCCATGCTAAAAGATATGATGGCGTCAGAAGAGTTGGGCTACTACCCATTCGGCCCTCGAGCCTGGATACATATTGATGCGGTGAAAGCTGCGATCAATATGGAAGACCAAAGCACTGCTACCAAATGGGCGAATGAAATGCAGCGCCTTGCTCCTACCCACCCCTACACACAACAAGCGCTTGAGTTGGTGGAAAACCAACCAGTCTTTCTCAAAATACGCAACTTTCTGCCCATCGCGGTGGTCTATATTCCAAGACCTTAAGCTCCTAAGACGAGGCGATGTTATGTCCGCTCGAATTTTCTCCATTTTCTTTGTTCTCTTACTCGCAGGTTGTGCAAAGAGTGTCTATACCGACTTTGACCAACAGTTCCCTTATCAAGAAATCGAGACCTACGATATCGCCGCGAAGTCTTCGACCTCTCCTATTTCACTGGATGACAGCCGCATTGAACGTGCTCTGGAAAGGGAAATGGCGATAAAAGGTATTGAGGAAGCGAGAGTGGCTCCAAATGTAACGCTACGATATTTCGTCCAGCCAAAAACGGAAGCTGTCGCATATGGACCTTCCTTCAGCTTTGGATATGGTACCGGTCGATTTGGCGCTCGCTATGAAACACCTGTAAGAATTGAAGAAAGAGATTACGGCCAATTGGTTGTCGAGATGGTCGACAACCAAAGCAATCAGGTTGTATGGCGCGCTGTGTCTAACCGAAAACTGACTGATATCATGACACCTTCAAGTAAGAATGAGTTTATCAACGAGCAGGTAAAAGACATGTTTGCAAACTTTCCTCCTTCAAATGGCGAATAGCAAACCAGTTTACATCAACTTTTATGCGCACTTACCCATTGATTTCCTCTACGTCCTATTTTAAACACCCAACCTCATCACTACTGCTGCTCGAAGCAACTAGCAGCAGAGTATTAGCCTACATCATCTAAATTCCAGTCTTTTGTTTCAAGAATTCCTCGTAATAAAAGACTTTTTAATAAAATCCACATTTATAAACATCTTAATGTTAGGTAACCGATTACAAATGTGACTTAAGTCATACAACCATTCCAACAGAGATAAAAACAATCCATTTGATTCAATCATTTAAGTAAAGCCATTCAAAATAACCTTTACAAAATAGCGTTTATTAGATTGACATCACGTATTACGCCGATAAACTACCGCGCCGTTTAACCGATAGAATCAAACAAACTGAAGATGCAGGATTCAGGTTGTTTGGGTATACATCGGGCGCATTTTTCTTTGTTATTGAGGTGTAAAATGGCGGCGGACAATAACTACAGTTTGGGACCAGTCCCACAGTCAGCTCGAAAGGGCATCCTATCCCTGACAATGGTCATGCTGGGACTAACCTTCTTTTCAGCAAGTATGTGGACAGGAGGAACATTAGGCACTGGCCTTTCATTCAATGATTTCCTCCTCGCAGTTCTCATCGGAAATCTTCTCCTCGGAATTTACACTTCCTTTCTTGGTTACATTGGCGCTTCTTCCGGTCTCTCTACTCATCTTCTTGCTCGATTCTCTTTCGGAACCAAAGGCTCCTGGCTTCCTTCTCTCATTCTCGGCGTTACACAAGTTGGTTGGTTTGGTGTTGGCGTTGCCATGTTTGCTCTGCCAGTCCAGAAAGCGACAGGCATCGACACCAACATCCTCATTGCGGTCGCCGGTCTAGCCATGACCGCCACCGTTTATTTCGGCATCTCAGCGCTTATGATTCTCTCCGCCATCGCTGTTCCTGCTATTGCCTTTCTCGGCGGATACTCAGTCATCGAAGCTGTCGACAGTCTGGGGGGTATTGAAAAACTTCAACTCATCTCTCCTGAAAATCCAATGTCATTCTCTACCGCACTGGTTCTGGTGGTTGGTTCATTCATTTCGGCAGGAACACTGACTGCAGATTTCGTGCGATTTGGTAAGAGCGCGAAGGGCGCTGTAGTGGTGACCATGGTGGCATTCTTTATCGGCAACAGCCTGATGTTTATCTTCGGTGCAGCTGGCGCGGCAGCAACAGGTCAGTCAGACATATCAGAAGTGATGATGATGCAAGGGCTGCTCCTTCCAGCAATCATTGTGCTTGGCTTGAACATCTGGACGACGAACGACAACGCCCTCTATGCATCCGGCCTTGGCTTTTCCAATATTACTGGTTTGCCAAGCAAATACCTTTCCGTTGCCAACGGTATCATTGGTACTCTATGTGCACTGTGGCTGTACAACAACTTTGTTGGCTGGCTGACCTTCCTTTCAGCAGCGATCCCACCGATTGGTGGTATCATCATCGCTGATTTCATCAAGCACCGCGCACGATACAAGAATTTTGCCAACGCAGAGTTCAAAACCGTCAACTGGTCTGCGATTGGTGGTGTGGCCGCTGGTATTGCGGCTGGTCACCTGCTGCCAGGTATCGTGCCTTTAAACGCCGTATTGGGTGGTGCAATCAGCTATCTTGTACTGGATATGCTAAACGATAATAAAAAGACTGAATCTGCTCACGTATGAGCCTAAGAGGAAACCTCAATGTCAGCTTCTCTATTGATTAAAAATGTTGTTATTCGTGGTCAGGAAGCGCCTTCTCAAATCCTGATTGAAGATGGCGTTATTCGCGCCATTGAAGACAACGGCACTGAGCTGAAAACAGATGCAACCGTGATTGACGCAGAAGGCGGTATGGCAGTGCCACCTTTCTGTGAGCCTCACATCCACCTGGACACCACACAAACTGCGGGTGAGCCAAGCTGGAATATTTCAGGCACCTTGTTTGAAGGTATTGAGTGCTGGGCTGAGCGCAAAGCCATGCTGTCTATCGAAGATGTGAAAGCACGTGCAACACAAACCCTGAAGTGGCAAATTGCTAATGGTGTTCAACACGTCCGTACCCACGTTGATGTGTCAGACCCTACCCTGACCGCATTGAAAGCCATGATTGAAGTGCGTGAAGAAATGAAGCCTTGGGTTGATATTCAAATCGTGGCTTTCCCGCAGGAGGGCATCCTTTCTTACCCGAACGGCAAGGAATTGCTGGAAGAGGCAGTGAAAATGGGTGCCGACGTAGTAGGTGCCATTCCACACTTCGAGTTCACCCGTGAATACGGTGTGGAATCCCTCCACTACGCCTTTGAACTGGCGCGTAAGTACGACCGCCTGATTGACGTGCACTGCGACGAAATTGACGACGAACAATCACGCTTTGTCGAAACCGTAGCGGCACTGGCACACAAATATGAAATGGGCCACAAAGTCACAGCGAGTCACACCACGGCAATGCACTCTTACAATGGTGCTTACGCGTCTCGCCTATTCCGTTTGCTACGTATGTCTGGCATCAGCTTTGTTGCGAACCCACTGGTGAATATTCACCTGCAAGGCCGTTTTGATGACTATCCAAAGCGCCGTGGTATTACCCGTGTGAAAGAATTGCTGGCGTCAGACATCAACGTCTGTTTCGGCCACGACGATGTGTTCGACCCTTGGTATCCTCTGGGTACTGCCAACATGCTGCAAGTACTGCATATGGGACTACATGTCTGCCAAATCATGGGTTACGACCAACTGAACCAATCGCTGGACTTGATAAGTCATCACTCAGCGAAAACCTTGAACATCCAAGACAGCTATGGCGTTGAAATCGGCAAACCGGGCAACCTGCTGATACTTCCTGCAGAGAACGACTTTGATGCACTGCGTCGTCAGGTACCTGTTCGCTACTCTATCCGTGCGGGTAAAGTGATTGCCGAAACTCAACCAGCGATCACCTCACTCCACTTGGAAGAAACTGAAGCCGTCACTTTCAAACGTTGATGAAAAGCCCCGCATCTGCGGGGCTACTATTCCTTTTTGATGGAGATGATTACACCTACAAAGGACGGTCACGATCACAACGGCAGTCAAACTCACGAAAAGCTGCTGTTTTTAGAGCGTTTGCGTGTATTTTCTCCATTAAGAATCAATTCAACTCATCAAATCCATTCAACTCCAAAGGCGTACCTCCACTCTTAGCGTCCTGAGCGACAGCACCGTAGAGCTTTCCACCTTCGAAATTCACCGGCAGCGGACCGATAGCCACCGTTTTCGAGCCCGCGGGTGTAACCGATATCACCGCTTCCCCAGGCATAAGACCAAAACCAGTGAAGGTTTGCCTGTAGGCAAAGTTACTGATTCTCGGGCTTGCATTGGAAATGTCATCCGTCGGCGTGATGTAAATATCAACGGTTCCAGCAGAAACTGAGCCATGCACCAGCGATAATTTAGCTTCTGTGGCAACTGTGCGGCGGTCCTCTTCGAAAGGAAGTAACTCAATATCAAACGCATCTGAAGCATCTACCGAACCTAATACAATCGCGTTATAGAATTTCCCTTGCTCAAGCGACACAGGTACGTTCTTCAGTACATCTGCACTCAGTGAAGGCACATTGACGGTCACATCCTGTGTGCCTGCGGGAGCCTGTAGGAAAGGAGATTCATTTAAATAATTCAGGTCCGCAACTGCAGGCATTGAACTATCGTTCAGTAACACGTTGACTGCGGGTGCATCTGCGACACCGTGAACTGCGCGCAAATCCGCACCTGTGGATTGGTCAAAGATCACTGAAGACCCAGAACCTGATGCAGCAACCAACACCACTGGTGATGTTGTGTTACCACCATAAATATTCGGCGCAGCAGTCACCAATAAATCAGTCCCCGATGTTAGTGGTACCGTTCCGCTATCAAACAAGACCGTTTTAGTTCCTTCAGGCGTAATTCGAATTCGGTAATCACCGGCAGGAACAGATAGTTGGTCGCTAAATTGGCGATAGCTCAGCGTCAACGTTGGCGATGCAGAGTTCACATCATCACCCGGGGCAGTCACATACACATCCACAGCAGGAACAGCAGGTGACCCATGTACAGCCTGTATCCTGAAATAACCATTCGCAACCGCAGAATCTGAATTTTCGACAACCAAGACTTCCAATGTATTGTCGGCAACGCTTCCCAAGGCAATCGCAGAATAGTTACGTTCAGCTTTCAGGTTGTAATCTTCCGTCAGCACTGTTGGTGTCGTCTGGTCGGGCAGTTGAGCATTCACTTTTACCTTGTAGTTTTGCGAATTCACCTTTTTGAACCCGCTGCTATCGCCATAATCCAGGCCTTCAACTAAAGCTGACTGGTTGGCTAACACATTTACTTTTGGCGCATCAGCGCCAGCATGTATAACCCTGAGCGCAGATTGGTTGTGGGAGTTCCCACTGTCTCCTCCCCCACAGCCAGACAGTGAAAAGCCCAAAATCACATACATTGTTATTTGCCATCGTTTCATCTCGTCACTCCTCTTTTTTTTAACGAGTGACAAAGTTACCCAATGGCATACGGACCGGATCAGAAGGTAAATTCTGATCGTTTTTGGAGACAAGTATCGATGAAAGGACAATGTGCAGTAGGAAGTGATCTAGAATACACTAACTATTTCCAGTTCAACCCTTTGTAATTTAAAACAACTTCAAGTTGCTAAAGAATTTATCTATGTGTAGCTAATCATTCATCATGAATCACTAAAATAGTCATTAATTTATTTTTGTCTCTAGCACGAAACAAAAATCGCAAAATAACATCACTATTTTTGTGTGAACTCAGCTTAAAATCACGGCCACTTTCCTGTACAAAAAGTCAGCGTAAGCATCTAATTATATATTCACATTACCTACTGGTAATGGTAGACAAATATACGATCAGACAAAGTTGGTGACATGCTTCCACAAATTATTATTCTCAACGGAACAGGCAGCGCCGGTAAAACCAGTATTGCCAAAGAGCTCATTGAACACTTGCCTCGCCAATACCTGAACTTCAGTATCGATAGCGTGCTTTATGCGCTCCCTCCTTCCGATTTGAAAGCCATGATGGAAGGCAAAGCTATATTCCGCAAAGGTTATAGCTACCCCACTCTGGTTGAAGGCTATCATCAGGCTGCGAAAGGTCTCGCGACAGCAGGTTGCTTTCTCATCCTCGACAACGCTTGGACAGTCGACGAAGAAAAACGAAACCTGCTGGCCGCGTTGGAAGGCTTCACAGTATGTATCGTTGGCGTAAAATGCCATCTTTTGATTGCGGCTAAGCGCGAAAAAGAGCGTGGAGATAGAGCGATTGGACTGGCTGAAAGTGAATTTAATCACGTACACCAGCACCTGCATTACGATATCGAACTTGATACCACAAGCCAGTCACCCGAAGAGGTGACCAGGACGTTGCTTAAATGGCTGGAAACTAACCCAACATTGCTCGGCGCAAAGCACAGCTATAAAAGGCTCAATGCGCGTTTGAATCCAGTCCAAGGATGAGTAAACACAAACCTATCTAATCCTTTCGATAGCTGGCTGAAATAGAAAGCCTAATACTCCTCAAGGCAAGCGCCAGCATCGAAAGCAAACTAAACCATCCAAGACTGCCGCCACCTCCGCCACCGGAAGATACATTATCCTGCGAAGAATTTTGTGATAGCGACAAGGTTGCACCCTCGAATGCCTGCGAACCATACACCATCACATAGTAGGTACCTGATGACAGGTTTGATAGCGAGCAGGATTCCTGGTTTGAATTAGAAGTAGATCGACAATCATACACTCCCGTTGTCGGTGCAGCACCAGAGCGCACATACAAGTCTGCATCCCCCAAACCACCATTCAACGCAACCGTCACTCCGCCGCCAGACATTAGCGTTGCTGACATGGCAGACGCACGGTTTGCAGAAAGCACACTCGCATTCGAAATGTTGAAGGAATAATAAACGGCTTCGCCTTGCAAACCCTGAATATTTGAGATTGGCGCCGAGGTATCAATCGGGTCAGCGCGCTCTTCAGGCGCTTGAGAACTACTTTCCTTTGTCAAATAAACGGTTATCCCCGAAAACGCTGCATAACCATGAAGCATCACAAAGAACTCATCCCCCGGGCTACCCTGAGCAATACAGCTTTCGTTATTGCCGTAGTAGTAAGGCCGGCAATCGTAATCTGATTGCGAAGGTGTACCGCCTTTTTTCACGTAAAGGTCAGCGTCACCGGAACCACCATACATTCTGATCCGCAAACTACTGCCATCATCTGGCAATGTGAAACTGTAAAACAACTCATCGCCACGGGCACCTGAAATGCTTGAAATAGACCCACCCACGCTTAACACCTGTGGTGGAGTTTGTGAAATATTGAGCTCAATAGCAGCACCCGAGTATGCGCTTTGACCTACCACCAGCACCTTGTATTCGCCGGCACCTTGAAAAGTGACATCACAGGATTCATTGTTGTCCGACGTCGTCGAAGCACAGTCGTAATCTGTCGTTGTTGGCCAGCCATTGAATTTCACATACAGATCCGCGTTACCGGATCCTCCGCTAAGGGAGACAGAAGCAGAATCTGTGTTGCCTGGAAGTGAGAAGTAGTAGTGGGTCTCTGAACCTGCGTCACCGCTCGTGTTGTTAACAGGAACGCCGCTGGTCAGTTCGGTAGTATCAAGACAAGCGTACACACCAACCTGACTGAAAGCATCTACTACATCGTTGGTGTTGTAGTCCAAATCATCTGCTGCCCTCACAACACCACATCCCCCTTCATCGAACGAAGAGTCTGGCGCCCAGTAAAGCTTATTCGCGAAAGCGAACGCTGCAAAAGCCTTTCTTACATCCCATCCAGGCTTGTTAGCAAGCAAGTAGAATGCACGGTTGAAAACACCGCTTGAGTGATGCACATCCATGCCGGCGTAGTATTGATTTGCGTGATCGATTGAACGACCATCATCGGAAGGGGTTTCAAAATAACGTAATGCCCCGGCGACTTTGTAAATCGCACGGCCCACCTGCCAGTCCACACTTCCCTTCCAATAATATTCGGCCGCTTCACCCGCAATATCAGAAAAGGCTTCATTGATGCCGCCAGACATATTGGAATATATGAGATCTGAGTTTTGGTCAGTGAAGCCATGGCTCACTTCGTGCGCAGACACATTGACATCAACCAGTGGGTAAAAGCGATACCTACCATCACCAAAGGTCATGGATGAACCATTCCAGAACGCATTTTCATAGTTACTGCCGTAGTGAACACGCATCACCAACTGGAAAGTCAATGGCGACATATTCAGCCAATCACGATACATGTCGAACACCAAATTACCGAAAAAGTGCGCATCATTGAGAGGTGAGTAAGCGCCATTAATCGATTTGAAGGTATTAGTGTTGTTGGCATCATTACAGTTGTAAGAGAACGCTGACGAACCCGATGTGCCATGGTTCAGGTTCACTGTTTTTACATCCGCCGTTTCAAGTGTACAAGTCGACCCCACTTTGTTGACTTTCAGGCTCGCGTAGTCCGTACCAAACAGATACTGT
The DNA here is from genome assembly GCF_900060185.1 of Grimontia marina. Lineage (GTDB taxonomy): Bacteria > Pseudomonadota > Gammaproteobacteria > Enterobacterales > Vibrionaceae > Enterovibrio > Enterovibrio marinus. The sequence goes on from NZ_FIZY01000069.1 coordinate 9,760, forward strand.
CCTGTTTTCTCATTTCCACCAGGGCCACTTGCCTCGTCTTCGACATGCGCAAGGCCTTCCCAAGTTTTCAGTATTTCACCTGTTTTTGCATCAATATAAGCACGGGGGCGAGTCGGTTTTTTGGCTGGGAGAAAGAAACTTACCTCGTAGACCAAGCGAGGAGAGCCCTGTTCATCGAGCCAGACGAAAAGATCGGATTTTTCGTTTTCAGGAATCAAAATCTCAGCAGCTGGCGCGTTAATCAAGTACTGATCTTTTAGGATTTGGAGCGCGCGTTGGTGGCTCATTGAAGGAGTGACGGAAGAGATACTGCTACTGAGCGCAGAGACTTTCAGGCCACGGGCATTTTTGTACTGGCTGTTCTCACTGTCCGAAACTACGCGACCTTTTCTGACGGGCACACCCTGATAGTACTGCTGATGTTTAACCTTCACTTTGCCGTTAGGCAAAATGACCGTTTCAGAGGGATAAAAACCAGTTTTTGACGAAGATAAACTACTTCGCATTGCCGCTGCATCAGGTACATTTTGAAGCACCGAGTCATCTGCCTCAGTAACCTCGGCAGCATTCCCTTTTAAAAACAGAAAATTAAGAAAAATAAAACCAAAAAGGAATAGCGCGCGACGAAGCATCGTCCCCTCCAATAGTTTCAACCAAGAAACATACGTATCATCCATGAATAATCATGGTTGAGAGTTAATTATTGATAAAGGGAAAATAGATATTTTTTAATCCAAATGAACCACTCTTGAGACATCAAAAATAAAGGGATGATTTCAGCCAAATTAAGATCTTCTTAGTCAATGAGTTATGCTTAAGAAGAGAGGCGTATATTTGCCGGCTCGAGATACCCAGATTCGTAAATGTGAGCGACAGGAAAAAAATTAGACGTAAAAGCCGTGAGACCAATCCGTTTCAGCTAACAAAAGCGCACACTGTTCAAATATAAGGCTCAAGCTAATAACTTTTCGCTAACTGACGGAAATTATGAAAGAAATAAATGAGTTTCTCTATTGCGTAGCGTAAGGTGAGTGTTTAGTGTTGTAACCGGATGGAATACGCCATACTGCACGTATCGAACGAAGTCATAAAAACAATCAGGATATTGTTGTGGAACAATTAGAGTTTCTTGTCTCCTTTTTTACGGAACACAAATTTCTTTTAACCCTCGTTGTGATCGCCGTTTTCATGTTGATCCGCCGCTTGCTAATCAAAGTCATTTGGGGCGATTCCAATTTCCTGAGTGAAGAGCAGCGTAAATGGATTTCCCGCACCAAAAATGGCTCATTTACCATGCTGTTACTGGTGACGTTTTTGGTTTGGCGCTCTGAAATCAACGAGTTCGCGCTGTCACTCACAGCGATAGCCGTTGCAGTCGTTGTCGCTTCAAAAGAAATCATTCTTTGCTTCACCGGTTCAATCCAACGCGCCAGTTCCCGTTCATTCCAAATCGGCGAATGGATTGAAGTCGGCTCCCTTTGTGGTGAAGTGATAGAGCACAATCTAATGGCGACCAAAATCCAGGAAATCGATCTACACCATGGCACCTATAACTACACTGGAAAAACTGTCACTTTCCCAAACAGCCTGTTCTTTACGACGCCGGTAAAAAACCTGAATTTTATGAAGCGCTATGTTTATCATGAGTTTCATATCACGGTAAAAGAAACCGCAAACCTCTACCCACTGGTTCCAAGTCTTTTGGCGAAAATCGATGATCATAGTGAAGATTTTTATGAAGTGGCAACCCGTTATAACCACGTGATTGAACGCCACGCCGGCGTTGACCTTCCAGGTGCAGACCCACACATCAACGTGACATCAACAGAGATGGGTGACCCACAGGTGCATGTTCGCATCTTCTGCCCTACAGAGCGTGCCACTGAGTTGGAACAACTGATTCGTGAGGACTTTATGACGATGTACTGCGAGCGGGTGCTCAAACAGCCACCCGTCACGATTGCCGAAGATTTATTATCGGACTCAGACTCCAACGCCCTGCACTGCTAACGATTTTTTCACTTCCAACAAAAAGGTTGTCTGCTAACTCAGGCAGCCCTTTTATTTCTCCGCCTACTTTTTTCAACTTTGTTAAATCCCATAAGTAAAAAAATCATCATTCCATCATCATAAAAGTACTTTTCTGCACCGAATTTATTTTAAGTTGTCTTTTTTTGATCTTCTATTGTTAGGGAGATGTTAACACCCGTTCGATGTACATCTTTTATCAAAGAGGAAAGTAATAATGCTGTCTACAAGGAAAACGCTGACAACTTTTGCTGCTGCCTTCGCGGCCTTCTCCGCCACAACTTATGCAGCGACAGAGCTAACAATCGCGACGGTGAATAACGGCCATATGATTGAAATGCAGAAGTTAAGCAAAGAGTTCGAAAAAGAAAATCCCGATATCAAACTGAACTGGGTAACTCTTGAGGAAGGGGTACTTCGCCAACGTGTTACTACCGACATCGCGACCAAAGGCGGGCAGTTTGATGTGATGACTATCGGCATGTATGAAACCCCAATCTGGGGTGAAAAAGGCTGGCTGAAAGAGGTTGAAACCGATACTGCCTATGACGTCGATGACTTGTTGCCAGCCATGCGAGCAGGCCTGTCTTATGGTGGCAAACTCTATGCAGTGCCTTTCTACGGTGAAAGCTCCATGGTCATGTATCGCAAAGATCTCGTTGCCAAAGCAGGCATGACAGTGCCGGACCGCGCAACCTGGGGACACATCCGTGACGTGGCTGCGGCCATTCACGATCCTGACAATGGTGTTTACGGTATCTGTCTGCGCGGTAAACCCGGTTGGGGCGACAACGCTGCGTACATCACCACCATGGCTAACTCTTTCGGTGCGCGATGGTTTGACGAAGACTGGAAACCCCAGTTGAACTCTCCAGAGTGGAACCACGCGGTAAGCTTCTACGTTGACCTTCTCAGCACTTATGGGCCTCCAGGCTCAAGCTCAAACAGCTTCAATGAAATTCTGGCGCTGTTCAACGAAGGTAAGTGCGGTATGTGGATTGATGCCACCATCGCAGCCTCTTTCATCTCTGATCCTAAGCAAAGCAAAGTGGCAGACAAAGTGGCCTTCGCACAGGCACCTGTTGCAGTGACTGACCGCGGTGCAAACTGGCTGTGGGCATGGGCGCTGGCAGTTCCTGCTGCGACCAAAAATACAGAAGAAGCCCAGAAGTTCATCACCTGGGCAACCTCTAAGGATTACATCAATCTGGTCGCGAAAGAGAACGGCTGGGCGAACGTTCCTACAGGTACACGTCAATCAACCTATGACAACCCTAACTTCCGTGAAGCGGCGGTATTTGCAGAAGCAGAACTGACAGCCATTAACTCTGCAGACCCTGCAAACAGCACCCTGAAACCAACCCCTTATGTGGGCGTTCAGTTTGCTGCTATCCCTGAGTTTCAGGCGATTGGTATTGCTGCCGGACAACAGTTCACCTCAGCACTGGCTGGCAAGGTATCTGTTGAGCAGGCACTGAAAAACGCTAACAAGTCTGCGGACCGCGAGATGCGCAAGTCTGGCTACTACAAGTAAAACCAACATGCCGGACAGCTAGCTGCCCGGCTTCTTTCTCAGCTTTACTGGTAATTTCAAATGCAAAAATGGTTGCCTCGGCTGTTGGTTGCGCCGTCCTTTGTCAGCTTGCTGCTCTGGATGATCGTCCCTCTCTCCATGACGATCTATTTCTCAACCATCAGATATAACTTACTTTATCCCAGAGACAACGAATTCATCGGCTCGATGAACTTCGAGTTTTTCTACACGGACGAAGCTTTCTGGCCTGCCATCGTCAACACCCTGACTCTGGTAGGAATGGTATTGGTCGTGACAGTTGTTGGAGCTTTGATTATCGCCATTGCCCTCGATAAACCTTTCTTCGGTCGCGGCGTAGCACGCGTACTGTTGATTTCACCTTTTTTCATCATGCCAACCGTGAATGCACTCATCTGGAAAAACATGATGATGCATCCCGTCTATGGTGTTCTCGCAGCGTTATGGGAAAGCGTGGGCTTACAGCCGGTGGACTGGCTTGAGCAGTTTCCTCTCGGCTCCATCATCGCCATGATCAGTTGGCAGTGGATGCCCTTTGCCTTGCTGATTTTCATTACCTCGCTTCAATCTATGGATCACGAGCAGAAAGAGGCCGCGTTGCTGGATGGTGCGACGGGCTGGCAGGTATTCCGTTACCTAACCCTGCCACATCTCGCGCGTCCAATTGCCGTGGTCATGATGATTGAAACCATCTTTATGCTTTCTGTCTTCGCCGAGATTTTCGTCACCACTGGCGGTGGTCCAGGTTATGAATCCACCAATCTCGCTTTCCTGATTTTCGGGCAGGCATTGATGCAATTCGACGTAGGCGTTGCGTCTGCTGGCGGTCTTATCGCCGTGATTCTCGCCAATATCGTCGCATTCTTCCTGATCCGCGCGATCGGCAAGAACCTGGTGACCTAAGGGGGCGTTATGGCTAAACATGTTTCATTAATCGATCAAACTGGCTGGCTGCGTCCCATCATTTGCTGGGCTATCGCGCTGCTGGTGTTCTTTCCCATCCTGATGATGCTGATCACTGCTTTCAAAACAGAGCAGCAAGCGATTGAAGTACCACCCAGCTTTATCTTCGAGCCCACCATAGAAAACTTCGGTTTGGTTCAAGAGCGTAGTGACTACCTGAAATTCGCCATCAACTCCGTCATCACGGCATTTGGCTCGACCATTCTGGCGCTGATCATTGCGATTCCTGCGGCGTATTCCATGGCCTTCTATCCCAAGAAACACACCAAGGACATGTTGCTCTGGATGCTATCCACCAAGATGCTTCCGGCCGTCGGTGTGCTGGTCCCTATCTACATTCTCTGCCAGAAAACCGGGCTGCTCGATACCACCTTGGCACTCACGATCATCTATACCTTGATCAACCTGCCCATCGTGGTCTGGATGCTGTTCTCCTACTTCAAAGATATTCCTAGAGACATCCTCGAAGCGGTGCGACTGGATGGCGCAGACACACTGGGTGAAATTCGCTATGTGCTGTTGCCTCTGTCACTGGGAGGGATTGCCTCAACCGCGCTGCTTTCCATCGTGTTGAGCTGGAATGAAGCCTTCTGGTCAATCAACCTGACCTCAGCAAACGCGGGCACACTCGCCACCATGATTTCTACGTACTCCAGTCCGGAGGGGCTGTTCTGGGCGAAGCTTTCTGCCGCCTCTACCTTGGCCTGTGCGCCTATCGTCATTCTCGGTTGGTTCTGTCAGAAACAACTGGTTCAGGGATTAACCTTTGGGGCTGTAAAATGAGCTACTTACAAGTCAATCATCTATATAAAAAATACGGCGACACGCTAGCGCTCAAAGACATTGATTTTGACATTCAGAAAGGCGAATTCGTCGTCTTCGTTGGGCCGTCAGGCTGCGGAAAATCCACCTTGCTGCGTACCATTGCGGGGCTAGAAAATTCTTCAGATGGCGACATTCACTTAGACGGTGAATCCATCATCGAAACCCACCCATCCAAACGAGATGTGGCGATGGTGTTCCAGAGCTACGCGCTGTATCCGCACATGTCAGTGAAAGACAACATGTCCTTCGCGCTAAAACTGGCAAAGCGTCCGGAAAGTGAAATTCAGGAGAAAGTCGCCAAGGTCTCCAAAGCGCTGAAGCTTGATGCCCTGTTGGACAGAAAACCCAAAGCACTCTCTGGTGGTCAGCGACAACGCGTGGCCATTGGCCGCGCCATTGTGCGAAACCCTAAGGTCTTTCTGTTCGACGAGCCACTTTCCAACCTGGATGCCGCACTGCGTGTAGAAATGCGAATTGAGCTTTCCCGCCTCCATCAGGAACTCGGTGCCACCATGATTTACGTGACCCACGATCAAATCGAGGCCATGACACTCGCCGACAAAGTGGTGATCATGAGCCAAGGTGAAGTGGCACAAATCGGCACGCCGCTCGAACTCTACCACCAGCCTGCGAATCAGTTTGTCGCCACCTTTATCGGTACGCCAAAAATGAATGTTCTGCCCGTGGATACGGCAATCAACAGCAACGATGCGCTGAACGTCAACTTTAATGCCGATGCACACATTCAACTCAACCCTGACGAGTTCGAAGCTTCTGCCACCGACGCCAAAGCCATTGGCTTCCGCCCTGAATCCCTCACCTTCTGCTCACCGCATGAAGGCGACCTGAAAGGTGATGTGGAAGTCATTGAACAATTAGGTTCAGAAACCCTCACCTACATCCACACCGAGAGTGGCGAAACTGTGGTGGTGCGGGCTGATCCTAAATACACCCCGACACTGCGAGAAAACATTGGTGTGAAGCTGGACCCAACACGTGTGTACCTTTTCGATGCCAATGAAAATGCCGTGAACATTTACGGAGAGGTTAGCCATGTCTGAGCATAACCGCATTGTCCACTTTGGGATCGGTGCGTTTCATCGCGGGCATCAGGCTTACTACCTTCACTTGCTTAACCAGCAATTGCCAGAAAATGAACGCTGGTACTACACCGAAGTGAATTTGCGTGAAGAAACCCGCGCCATTCCGGAAGCTTTAAAGAAACAAAACGGGCGATTCCATTTCAAGCGAATCGCCCCAAATGGCGACGCAGATTTTGTCGAAGTTACCAGTATCGATCGGGTTGAAGATGCCTCCTCCAACCCCTCGGTCATTAAAACCATCTTTGATGATGACAAGCTTAAAGCCATCACGATCACGGTAACAGAGGGTGGCTATTACCTGACAGAAACCAACGATCTCAATCTGACTCACCCTGAAATTGTCAATGATATCAAGGTGGTAAAATCTGGCAAAGGTAAGCCTAAAACCCTGTTTGGTTATTTAACGCTGGCGTTGTTGGTTCGCCAGACAATGACCAACGGCGCGATTACCGTCGCCACCTGCGACAACCTTCGTGACAACGGCAATCGCCTCGAACATGCTTTCGGGCAGTTTGTCGAAGCAGCCGGTCCAATCGACCTAATGCAATGGGTTAGTGACAACGTCACTTTCCCGTGTTCTATGGTGGACAGAATTACTCCGGTTCCCCCTGCCGATCTGGCGGAAGAAGTTGAGCGGGTGGTCGGGCAAAAAGACATTTGCCCTATCATGGGAGAGGATTTCGAGCAGTGGGTCATAGAAACTAAATTCGCTGCCGAATTCCCACCTCTCGACAAAGTGGGTGTTACCTTTACAGATAAGGTACATGCTTATGAGGAAGCTAAAATCCGCATTCTCAATGGCGGCCACTTCGGGCTTTCCTACATTGGCGCATTGCGGGGCTATAAAACCTATGACGAAAATATCCGCGATGGTGAACTCAACAAACTGTTGAAAACCTACCACCAGTGTGAAGTCATCCCGACCATTTATGATCGCCCTTTTGATTTGGAGCAATATCGTCAAGTCATCGTTTTGCGGTTCAGTAACACCTTCATTGCCGATTCCATCGAACGTATAGCGATGGACAGCATCAGCAAGTTTCCGCAATTTATTCTGCCCACCATCAAATTAAATCTTGAACGCGGTTACGAGCCAAAAGCTGCAATGACCTTAGTCAGCCACTGGTACTGTTTTCTCGCTCTGTATCTCAGCGGCCGTTTCCCGTTCAACTATAAAGATCCTTATCTCCACATTGCGGAAAAGTGGATGGAGGAGCCTGAACCGGTCAAGGCTTTTCTTGCCGACCCTGATATCTGGCAGGGGCTGAACCAACGTTTTCCGTTGTTTGGAGAACAACTGGCAGGCCAGATTAAACAAACGCTTAATGATTATCAGGAGCGCTATCCATGACACTCTCGCTGCAACAAAATGGTGCGCCGCTACTTGAAGGAAAGGTTGCCCTGCTGACCGGTGCCAATGGCGGCATCGGGCTGGCAGTGGCTTATGCCTACCTCGCCAGCGGTGCAAAATGCGTGATTGCTGACATACCGCTCGACCCTTCACCGGGCGTCGCAGCGTTGCAAAGTCAGTTCAGAGAAAACGTCGCTTATCATCACTGCAATGTGACAGATGCCGATGCGCGGCATCACCTTGTGACCTCCACCATTTCGCAGTTTGGTGCCATTGATGTGCTGTTCAACAACGCCGCGATTTTTGACATGGGGCCATTGTTGGAGGCCACGGAAGAGCAGTACGACAGGCTGTTCAATGTGAACGTCAAAGGCATGTTTTTTCTGATGCAGGATGTCGCCAAAGCCATGGTAGAAGCAGGCAATGGCGGCAAGATCATCAACATGGCATCACAGGCCGGTCGTCGCGGCGAAGCACTTGTCGCCCATTACTGCGCCACCAAAGCCGCCGTGATCAGCTACACCCAATCTGCCGCCCTCGCGCTGGCGGAACATGGCATTACCGTGAACGGGATTTCTCCCGGCGTGGTCGATACCCCGATGTGGGATCACGTTGATGCCTTATTCGCCAAATACGAAAACCGCCAACCCGGTGAGAAGAAAAAACTCGTGGGCGAAGAGGTACCACTGGGGCGCATGGGCGTGCCGAATGATATCGCAGGCACCGCGCTGTTTCTGGCCTCTTCACTTTCTGATTACATCACCGCCCAGACTTACAATGTCGATGGCGGTAACGTGATGAGCTAAGCCTATGGCGACTTATATTGGTATTGATATTGGCACTTCCGCCGTCAAAGTCATCCTGATGGGTGAAAACGGCGAAGTCTTAGACACCCAATCCGAGTCCTATGGTTTTGATTCACCCCACCCGCTCTGGCGTGAACAAGACCCCAACATTTGGTGGACAGGCACCCGCACTGCCATAACCAAAATCCGCGCCCGCCAATCTTATGCCTGGAGTGCAGTCGCGGCGATTGGGCTTTCCGGCCAAATGCATGGTGCTGTGTGTCTTGATGAACAGAACAAACCTATCCGCCCTGCGATTTTGTGGAATGACGGACGCGCATTCAAAGCGTGCGAAGTCCTTAACCAGCAGCTTCCACATTTAGGCGAAAGTGCCGGTGTACCCGCCATGCCGGGATTTACTGCACCGAAACTGCTTTGGTTAAAACAGTTCGAGCCGGATGTTTTCAGCAAGATCCGCAAGGTCATTTTGCCGAAAGACTATGTGCGCCTGAAACTGACAGGCGAGCTTTGTACCGACGTCAGCGATGCTGCGGGCACCTTGTGGCTCAACCAACAGCTTAGACATTGGGATGAAAACGTCCTCGCCGCCAGCGGCATTTCTTCAGCACACATGCCAAGGCTGATTGAAGGCAATAACATCAGCGGCACACTGACGACAGAAACCGCCGCGGAATTTGGGCTTTCCATCGACACTCCGGTTTGTGGCGGTGGCGGTGATGCAGCAGCGGGAGGCGTCGGCATTGGTGCCATTAACGAAGGCGATGCCTTTGTCTCGCTCGGGACCTCCGGGCAAATCTTCGTCGCCAAAGAGCGCTATGTCGCCAACCCGAAAAAGCTGGTGCATGCTTTCGCCCACGCAGTTCCAGACCGCTGGTATCAAATGGCCTGCCTGCTGAATGGGGCAAGTCCATTAGCCTGGTTTGGGAATATCAGCGGCCACGCTATACCCACCTTGTTGGAAGAAGCGGAACAACAGGGTACAGGAAACGGCTCCGTCATGTTTCTGCCTTACCTCAGTGGCGAGCGCACCCCGCACAACAATCCGTTTGCGACCGGCAGCTTTCAGGGCCTCACTTCCACCACTGAACGCCACCATATGACGCAAGCCATTCTTGAAGGCATTGCTTACAGCTTGCGCGACTGCTTAAACGCCCTGTCAGAAGAAGGATTACCGTTTCAGGCGTTGGGCGCGATCGGCGGCGGTGCGCGCAGCCGATACTGGCTTCAAATGATTGCTGATGTCCTTGAAGTGCCAATAAACCAATATGTTGGGGGTGAGACGGGACCAGCTTTAGGTGCCGCCCGCTTGGCTATGCTCTCTGTAAAGGGAGGAAGACTGGAAGAGGTCTGTGCGACACCGCGTGTCTCGGAAGCATTCCAACCGAGGGCTGACCGTCAGGCGTATCATCGGGAAAAATACCAATTATTTACCGAGTATTACCAACGGCTGGAGCCGACAATGAGTGCAAGAGAAAAGGATTAGGGAAGCTTATGTCAGCAGCCAAAGATCCCGTCTGGGAGTTTATTCAAATCGACGAGCACTCCATTTTCTACAAAGAACATGGCGTGCCCGCATCCTGTATTCACTGGCACGTTCATGAACAGTATGAACTGCACCTGATAGTGAAAACCAACGGCAAAGCCATGATAGGCAACCACCTTGGGCCTTTCTCTCCCGGTCAGTTAACCTTGGTTGGTCCTTGGCTCCCCCACAACTGGGAAAGCAACCTCGCGCCCGGAGAAAGCCACCAACTCCGAGATATGGTGATTGTTTTTGAGCCTGATTTATTTGATAAGGCCACCAAGTCATTTCCAGAGCTGGCGCAACTTACCCCTATTTTGGAGCAGGCAAAAATGGGGTTGGAATTTCTTAATGTGCCGTTTGAAAAAGCCGTTGAGTACTTTGTGAAAGTGAGGGAAAGTTCTGGCGTGACACGGCTGGTGAATTTTCTGGCCTTCCTGGATTACCTCAGCCAGAGAAACACCCGCATATTATCAAGCATGCCTGCGTCAGAGGTGAAAGATGCCGGTACGCTTCAAACCCGAATCAATGATGTTGTCGATTATGTGATGGCAAATTACCAGCAACCTATTCGGCTGAAAACCGTGGCGGACAGACTGGGAATGACAGAGTCTTACTTCTCGCGCTTTTTCCATCAATCTTCCGGCCACCGTTTCACCGACTTCGTAAACCGGGTGAGGATTCAGCGCGCCTGCGTATTACTGAGTGATACCGACGACACCATTGCAGACATCAGCCAAACCGTGGGTTTCCATAATCTCGCGAATTTCAGCCGCCAGTTCAGGCGCATCAAAGGGCTTAGTCCGTTGGCTTATCGCAAGAAACACTCCTCTCCGAGTGCTATGTAGAGGCCCTACTCCACGTTTGAACTTAAGGGTCGAAGCTCTGGACCTGTCCAGACTTTGGCACCTGCGCTTTTTCCAGCAAGTCTCTATCTAGAAACTCTGTGAGTGCGAAACTCGCCTCGCAGTAGCTTTGGCTTTCTTCAAACACACTGCGGGCATAATCAATGCTCTCTTCCGCCAGACGGCGCTCTTCCGGGGAGTTTTCACTGTCACTAAACGCAATTTGCTGAGCCAGCAGTTTGGTTCGAAGGTTACTACGGCAGATGGGTTCGCTGACGTTCGCCTGCTGGCGATCAAAAGTATTTCGGGTGCTGTCGACGCCTTCAACATCGTGAGGTACAGCAGAATAGGCGGTTGGTGCGGGTAGTAAGAGCAAAAAAGCGGCAATTGTGCGGGAGAAAAAACGCATAAACAGCAACATCTTTTCCATTAGTCCATTAACGTATGGCGAGATTATTCCATAGATGGGAGCGTTTGTTGAGGAAAGACTCCATTTTTTGAACCGGGTTAGTGTAACGAAATGCTGTCGATGTGAAAGAACTAAAGAGAGATATATGCCCCATTTTCACAGGACTGCCGTACTGGCAGCCCTTTTTCCTAGAGGTATATTCAAGCGCATCGGGTTCTGGACATATACTTACGCATTACTTTTCCGGATACCATCAATGAAGCAACAAGAAACAGGAGATAGAATAGGATTATTGACGTGGCAGGTGTTGAGAAATTCAAAGATTTACTTACTCCTATCACCAGAGGGAAAAGCCAGGACACGAAGGATACTGTGCCAACGATCAGGAATTTCTTGGATTGCTCGCAGTCAAAAAGTTCTGCAAACTCCTTTCCTTTCATCTCATGAATTCCCTTCATAACCTGAGAATGAATAAGAAATCCATTAATAGTAAGGACCATAACGATGAAAGCCTTTCCAATAACCTTCTCGTTGCCCAGAAACTCTGGTGTATAGAAATAATAAAAAGCCACGAATGATAGACCGGAGATCCAAAGCAGCGATACGCCAAGTACAACGAATTTCGACATACCTTCGATGAGCTTCAGGTTTTCCTCATTCATCAAGGACTTTCTATTTAAAATAATATAGCCATCAATAAACCAGGCACCTCCTAGTCCGAATATCAACCCAATGATATGCATAAGCGTGATTGTGGATTTAATATTTGACGCACTAAACAACTCTTCCATTTACTTACACTCCAAATATGATGTCCATTTTTCATCTTTTACTATATGTTCATATGCACTCAGATTTTCTAAACTCATAATCTTTCCCCTTTAGGAAATACTTCATTATTACCAACATGCTATAACCACATAAAAGACATATGCTCTATATGTGATAATTCGCGAAGGAAAAAATGGTGCATGCTTTACGATTCGTCAAGGAAACGAATCAAATTAAAATTATTACTGTTTCAAATACGAGAATGATGAGTGTTGATTTGCATATCGATGGCGGGAGAATTAATTTTCTGAGTAGCTACAAAGAGATATACCCATATATGGTCTCCTCCTAGTTTGCAAGACGACAGGTTTGATTGAAGGGACAGGTTTGCTTTCATATATCCGGCCTGTTTGTGAAGCGTTGCTTCTGGCCTTGATGAGACTTCGCGCATACTGGCCTTATCAAACAATCGGCTTCTAGAGCCTCGGGTATAGCCAGGGTTTCAGTATGCCGGTCTGACCTGTTTTCATCTTGCCTGTTGCCTTCGCAACCTTGGTGTGATTTCCTTTTGTTCTAATGCTTTCTAATGCTTTCTAATGCTTTCTAATGCTTTCTAATGCTTTCTTATGCTGTCACTGGTTTATAGGTTTCTTGCCGTGTAACAACTACCCACGCTATCCGTATAAGCTTGTTCGCTAAGGCCACCGTCGCTTTGTTAAAGCCGCGCGTAGCAACTAG
>NZ_FIZY01000070.1 GCF_900060185.1 Grimontia marina
AAAGAAAGACTCAGACCTATTCATTGCCATGCTGGAGAAGCTAAAGTGGCACTACCGCCGAGCCAAAAGTGTCACCTTGATACTGGATAACTACATCATCCACAAAAGTAAAAAAACGAAGGCTTGGCTCAAGAAGAACCCAAAGTTCAGGCTGCTGTTCCAGCCCGTTTATTGCCCTTGGGTCAACGTCATAGAACGATTGTGGAATGCTCTCCATGAGACAATTACTCGGAATCACAGGTGTAAACATATGTGGCAATTGCTCAGGAAGGTGAAGCACTTTATGGATAACGTATCGCCGTACCCGGGAGGTTGCCACGGCACGGCGAAAATGTAGCACTATTCGGATCAGTTATTTAGAATCAGAGAGGTCGTTCATATCCAGGATCAAAGTGTGCAGGTCTCTGTCGTCTATCTGACATTGATAAACCAATAACTGTCGCTCGAAGGAGGCAACAGCGTCGTCAAAACCTTTGGAAAAGTAGATGAGTGTACGGTGCGGTTCAATCAATCCATAAGCCGGGTAGGCGAGCGTGATTGTACTGAACATCAGTCCTATTACGATCGTCCAGACATAGGTTAGGTGCTTCATCATACACGCTCTTCCTGCAAGAACATGTTTACCACTACGTAAGCTTAGTTCGTCCGGATTGATCTCTCCTTCTTACTCACAAAAACTATCGAACGATGCCCCATAAAAGTGCATTGATAAGACACTTACTAAGAAGTAACTAATATAGTGCGATGCTTGACTACATGTGCACCAATGTTACGCATTACCGTTTTACGCTCTGTACCTATAGCGTCGGGCACTCTGTAAAAACCTCCTTTAAAATCATTTGATTGCAATATATTTGCGAGTAATATCTCTTTTATGGCAAGACTCTTGCTCAAGGGTATACCAGATACTCATAAGGAGCTTTTGCAATGAAAGGGAAGAAGTTTGCATTAAATTGGGTAAGTGCTGCGGTTATCGCTGGTGCTGGCATCTCATTTCAGGTTGTCGCTGAAGAAGACACGGTCAAAGTGGGTGTCTTGCACTCGCTGTCTGGGACGATGGCGATCAGTGAAACCACGTTGAAAGACACCGTGTTGATGATGGTGGACGAGCAAAACAAGAAAGGCGGCTTGCTCGGCAAGAAGCTGGAAGCTGTTGTGGTTGATCCAGCTTCAAACTGGCCGCTGTTTGCAGAAAAAGCACGTGAACTGATTGAGAAAGAAGAAGTAGACGTGGTGTTTGGTTGTTGGACATCCGTTTCTCGTAAATCTGTCTTACCTGTATTCGAAGAGCTTAACAGCCTGCTGTTCTATCCTGTTCAGTACGAAGGTGAAGAGTCCTCGAAAAACGTGTTCTACACCGGCGCAGCGCCTAATCAGCAGGCCATTCCTGCCGTTGACTACCTGAAAGAAGACCTTGGTGTTCAACGCTGGGTATTGGCAGGTACCGACTATGTTTACCCACGTACCACCAACAAAATCCTCGAAGCTTATTTGATTGATAGTGGTGTTAAGCCAGAAGACATCAAGATCAATTACACCCCATTCGGTCACTCTGACTGGCAGTCAATCGTTGCTGACATCAAGAAATTTGGCGCAGCCGGTAAGAAAACCGCCGTGGTTTCTACCATCAACGGTGACGCCAATGTGCCTTTTTACAAAGAGCTTGCTGCTCAGGGCGTAGAAGCGGAAGACATTCCTGTCGTTGCGTTCTCAGTCGGTGAAGAAGAGTTGTCTGGTATGGACACCTCTTCGCTGGTCGGTCACCTCGCTGCATGGAACTACTTCATGAGCGTGGAAACTGACACCAACGACGAATTCGTTGAGAAATGGCATGCCTACATCAAAGACGACAAGCGTGTGACGAATGACCCAATGGAAGCTACTTACCTGGGTTTCAACATGTGGGCGAAAGCGGTTGAGAAAGCAGGCACCACAGATTCTGAAGCCGTTCAGGAATCCATCATCGGTGTGACTGTACCCAACCTGACTGGCGGTTATGCGACCATGATGCCTAACCACCACATCACCAAGCCTGTGTTGATTGGTGAAATTCAGGATGACGGCCAGTTCGTGACAGTGTGGGAAACCCCAGACGTTGTGGCGGGTGATGCATGGTCTGATTACCTCACTGGATCAAAAGATCTGTTTGCAAGCTGGCTGAAGCCAATGTCTTGCGGCAGCTTCAATGTCACCACGGGCCAGTGCTCAGGTGTTGCTGAGTAAATTTTAACCTCATCAATCAGGGTAGGGAGTCCACAGAGACTCCCGCTCGGAAGGTTACTTCCAGTTTACCTGCCTTTGCGGTGCCGTCTCCTTGCACATATGAACCGCATTGGCAGGACTTTTTCGAAGGATCGATTCATGCAACGTTTGACAGCAACAATGAATCGCCTGCTGTGGTTGTGCCGTTTACTTGTTCTTATGAGTAGCGTGCTGATAACAGCACAGGCGAATGCCGACATTTCGGAGATGTCGCAAGCCGCAAGCGCACTTGCGGGTAATTCGTTTGATGACAAAGAAGTCGCGATTGCTTATATCGCGTCAACAGAGTCATCCGAACAAGCAACTATTTCTAATATTCAACTTCTCGAAGGCTTGCTTAATAAGCAGGTGTTTTACGACAAGAAAGCCAAATCCATTTGGTATCTTGTCGAGCCACCATTGGCGAAAGGCAGCGAGCTGACCAATATCCTCTCTGGCGACACTGTGACGGTAGAAAAGAAACGCCAATACCGTGCGGTGACCATCAATAACAGTATCCGCAGTCAGATAAAGACAGCCATGGCGACAGCTGCACTGTCCAGCGCTGAAGCAGAAACCCGACAAATCGCGGCTAGGCGCATGATTGGAGAGCTTGATGCCTCCTTACTGCCCACCATCAATTCGATACGCGACGCTGAGAGTGACACTGTCACTAAAAAGTATCTCTCCACGGCAATTTCTGTGTACGCAGTGACAGAAGGCAGCGAACCCGAGCAGACCATGGACGCCATAACTTTCCTGTCTGGCGTTGGTTTGCCCGAAGCCTTTGATGCGCTGCAGGCAGCAAGAGCGAAAGTGCAGAGTGATGATGTTGGAACCATCACGGCGCTGGACAAAGCGATTGCTGAGTATGAACAAAGTCAGCGTGTAGTAAATGCCGCCCAAACCCTGTATTTCGGCTTGAGCCTGGGTTCGGTACTGGTGCTCGCGGGGATCGGCCTTGCCATCACGTTTGGTGTCATGGGCGTCATTAACATGGCGCATGGTGAGCTGATCATGATCGGTGCGTATACGACCTATGTGCTGCAACAACTTTTTCCTGCGCAAACCGGCATGGCTCTGCTGCTTTCTATTCCATGTGCCTTTGTGGTTTCCGGATTGGTGGGCATGGCGATTGAACGTTCGGTGATTCGACATCTTTACGGCCGACCCTTGGAAACCCTGCTGGCGACCTTCGGTATCAGCCTTATTCTGCAACAAGCCGTTCGTAGCATCTTCTCGCCGCTTAACCGCTCTGTCAGTACGCCTGATTTTATGAGCGGCATGATTGAAGTCACCCCAATGTTAGAGCTGACGGCCAGCCGTATGTACATCATGGTGTTCTGCCTAATGGTCTTCTTTGCACTCCTGTTTATTTTGAAGCGCACGCCTTTGGGCTTGCAGGTTCGGGCCGTGTCGCAAAACCGTGCAATGGCCCGCGCGATGGGTGTGCGCTCAGAATGGGTCGATATGGCGACGTTTGGTTTGGGATCAGGCATTGCCGGTGTTGCTGGCGTGGCACTTTCCCAGCTTACCAACGTGGGGCCGAACATGGGTCAGGCTTACATCATCGATTCTTTCATGGTGGTGGTCTTTGGCGGTGTTGGAAACCTATGGGGAACCTTGGCTGCGGGCCTGAGTCTCGGCGTGTTCAACAAAGTCTTGGAGCCTTGGGCGGGTGCCGTATTGGCGAAGATTCTCGTTCTGGTGTTCATCATCCTATTTATTCAGAAACGTCCAAAAGGTTTGTTCCCGCAACGTGGACGCATGGCGGAGGACAACTAAATGGTCACTAAACCTCTTTTCGACCGCTCAACGGTCATGATGATTGCCGTGCTGTTGGGCATCGGCTTTCTGGTGCCGATCCTAAATTTGATGGTGCCGGCAGGTAGCGTTTTTCATCTGGAAACATATACCGTTTCTTTGCTCGGCAAATATCTCTGCTTCGCCATTCTCGCGCTGTCAGTGGATTTGGTTTGGGGCTATCTTGGTATTTTGAGTCTGGGCCACGGCGCCTTTTTCGCTCTCGGCGGTTATGCCATGGGCATGTACCTGATGCGCCAGATTGGTGATCGTGGCGTTTACGGTAACCCAGAACTGCCTGACTTTATGGTGTTCCTAAACTGGCAGGAATTACCCTGGTTCTGGTTTGGCTTCGACCAATTCTGGTTTGCCTGTTTGATGGCGGTCGCCGTGCCTGGTTTGTTGGCCTTTGTGTTCGGCTGGCTGGCATTCCGTTCGCGTGTATCGGGGGTTTATCTCTCCATCATGACGCAAGCGATGACGTTTGCTTTGATGCTGGCTTTCTTCCGCAATGAAATGGGATTTGGCGGCAACAATGGTCTGACGGATTTCAAAGATATTCTCGGTTTTAGTCTCCAAAGCGACGCCACCCGGATCGGGTTATTTACTGCCACCGTGATCGCGCTAATTCTGGCTTATTTGCTGTGCCGTGCTGTGGTTGTGAGCCGATTAGGTGCACTGACGATCGCGGTTCGTGATGCGGAATCCCGAGCCCGATTTGTTGGGTATCGTGTTGAGAATAGCAAGCTCTGGTTGTTTGTCCTCTCTGCCGCCATCGCTGGTGTTGCAGGTACTCTTTATGTACCTCAGGTAGGCATTATCAACCCGGGTGAATTTGCGCCTTTAATCTCTATTGAAATTGTGGTCTGGGTAGCTCTGGGTGGTCGTGCAACCCTTTACGGTGGTGTCATTGGTGCCGTGTTGGTGAACTACGCGAAAAGCTGGTTCACCGTTGAATTTCCTGAAGTCTGGCTGTTTGCGTTGGGTGCGTTGTTTGTACTCGCCACCTTGTATCTGCCAAAAGGCGTAAGTGGACTGTTTCGTAAGGAGGCAAACGCATGATGTCGAGAACGCTGGTGGCAGAAGGCATGAACCACCAAAAAGAACAAATGCCTGAAATCAATCCTACGGCGGAGCTGCTGAATGAAATCACCCGACGTGATCAGGTATTCAGCTTCCTGAAACCTCAATACAACCCAAAAGTCGACGTGAAAAACGGCATGTTGCTTTACGTCGAAGGCGTGTCGGTATCTTTTGATGGTTTCAAAGCGATTAACGATTTGAACCTGTACATCAAAGAAGGCGAGCTTCGCTGCATTATCGGGCCAAATGGTGCGGGTAAAACCACCATGATGGACATCATCACGGGTAAGACGAGACCGGATGTGGGCGACGTCTGGCTTGGTCAGCAATTGAACCTGCTCAAGATGGATGAAGCGGAAATTGCCAATGCGGGCATTGGCCGAAAATTCCAGAAACCTACCGTATTTGAAGCGCTGTCAGTTTGGGAAAATCTTGAGCTTGCCATGGCGGGTGAGAAATCCACCTGGCATCTGTTCCGTGCCGTTTTATCCGGTGAGCAGAAATGCGACATAGAAAGAGTACTCGAACTAATAGGCTTAGACACACAGTCCAGAATGTTGGCGGGCAAGCTTTCCCATGGACAGAAACAGTGGCTTGAAATCGGCATGCTGCTGATGCAGAAACCTAAGTTGTTGTTGGTGGACGAGCCTGTGGCGGGCATGACGCATCAGGAGATGGATCGTACTGCTGAGCTACTGCTTTCGCTGGCGGGCGAGCATTCGATCATGGTGGTTGAACACGATATGGATTTTGTTCGCAGTATTGCGTCGACAGTGACCGTGCTTCACCAAGGGCATGTGCTGGCAGAAGGATCGATGAAGTCGATTCAGGATGACCAGCGTGTACGTGAAGTGTATTTGGGTCAATAGGAGAGAGTTTAATGCTGACGGTAAATGGATTAAATCAGCGTTACGGAGAGAGTCAGACACTCTGGGATCTTTCAATTGAAGCGCCAAAAGGACAATGCACCGTGGTGATGGGACGCAATGGCGTCGGAAAAACCACCTTGCTGCAAAGCATCATGGGATTATTGAAAGTCGATACCGGCCAAATCCTGATGGAAGGTAATGACCTTGCCCCGCGCCGCGCCGAAGACAGACCGAGGGCGGGTGTGGGCTATGTGCCGCAGGGTCGTCAGATCTTCCCTCGACTAACCGTTGAGGAAAACCTGGAAATCGGCCTGCCCATCCGCCCTAAGAACGACAGGAAAATCCCTGATTACATCTATGAGTTGTTTCCTGTCCTGGCGGAAATGAAGCGTCGCTTTGGCGGGGATTTATCAGGTGGTCAGCAACAGCAATTGGCGATTGCCCGCGCTTTGGTGATCGACCCCAAGCTATTGCTTTTGGATGAGCCGACAGAAGGGATTCAGCCAAACATCGTGCAGGAAATTGGCGACATCATCTGCAAACTCAATCAAGAGATGGGTCTCACTGTCATTCTTGTTGAGCAGAAGCTGCCTTTCGCACGAAAAGTCGGGGACAGATTCTGCTTGCTTGATCGCGGAAGAAGCGTTGCCAGCGGCGAAATGGACGAGCTTTCAGATGATCTGATTCGACAGTATCTGACGGTGTAGGAGTGATTGCATGGCACAAACGCTCTCTGATGTTTATGAAAGCAATGTCCTGAACACCCAGTCTCATGGCCGATGGGAAGCGGAGCTTCGCCTTGGCTATCAGCACAACGGTACCCGAACGGTACTGCGTGATTGCCTTCACCGTGGCCCTTTGGCGGTACAGCGAGCTTTGTATCCTGAAGGCGGCGTTTGCCACAGCCATTTGTTGCATCCGCCGGGTGGTGTAGTGGGTGGCGATAGCCTGAATGTGTTTGTCGACGCCAAAGACGGCGCAGAAGCGCTGATTACCACTCCTGGCGCAACCCGTTTTTATCGTTCAGACGGTCGCGTCGCGACATTAAACCAATCGCTGAAAGTGGGTGAAGACAGCCGTCTTGAGTGGTTGCCGTTGGAAAACATTGCGTTTCCGAATGCCCATCTTGTCACCCGTACTGATATTCAAATTTTCTCTCGTGCGCGCTTTGCAGGCTGGGAAATTTGGACTTTGGGACAGCCTGTTTCCAACCAAGCCTTCGATAAAGGCGTGATTGATGGAATGACCACGATTTCCATCGACGACAAGCTCGTTCTCTGCGAGCGCCTACGCGTCAATCCAGCCACGCTACAACACTCTGCTGCGGCACTTCGTGGCTATCCCGTTGTCGGTTCGATGTTCGTGTATGGCGATGCAGAGATTTTGTCTGAGTTGCTTAAAAGCTGGTGGGCTGAGAAGGACAAACCCAAAGCGCTTGAGCTCGGCATTACCTATATCGATGGTTTATTGGCTGTGCGGGCATTGGCATCAAACACAGAAACCCTGTTCCACATTCTGACGGAATGCTGGCTAAGAATTCGAAAACACTGGACCGGCACAACCCCTGATGTGCCGAGGATCTGGCGTACCTGATGTATAGCGGTGTTCTGGCGTAACTGATTTATAGCGGTGTATTGACCGCGAAAACTGCAAGGAGTCAACACATGGAGTTAACCCCGAGAGAAAAGGACAAGCTGCTGCTGTTTACCGCTGCTTTACTTGCCGAACGACGTAAAGAGCGCGGCTTGAAGTTGAACTATCCCGAATCTGTCGCCTTGATAAGTGCCGCGATTATGGAAGGTGCGCGAGACGGTCGAACCGTGGCGGAGTTGATGGATTACGGTCGCACTATCCTGACCGTCAATGACGTGATGGAAGGGGTGCCAGAGATGATCCACGACGTGCAGGTAGAAGCGACTTTCCCTGATGGCACTAAGCTCGTTACTGTTCATGATCCGATTGTGTAGGAGGCCAGAATGAAACTAAAAACAGGTTCCTTCACGCCGGGTGAAATTCGCGCAGCAGACGGGGACATCGAGCTCAATGCAGGTCGCCCAACTGTTACCGTTGATGTAGCAAACACAGGTGACAGGCCAGTTCAGGTCGGCTCTCACTATCACTTTTTCGAAGTGAATGACGCGCTGATTTTTGATCGCAACATGACAAAAGGATTTCGTCTCAACATTCCTTCAGGTACGGCGGTGCGTTTCGAACCAGGTCAAAGCCGATCGGTAGAGCTTGTGGCTTACGCGGGCTCCCGCGAGGTGTATGGCTTTCAAGGACGCTGTATGGGTCCGATAGATGGCGCTTCAAACAGCGATAAGGATGATTGAGATGAGTAAGAAAATATCCCGAAGCGCCTATGCCGAAATGTTCGGCCCAACCACAGGCGACTGTGTGCGCTTGGCGGACACCGACCTCTGGCTGGAAGTGGAAAAAGACTTCACGGTTTACGGCGACGAAGTGAAATTCGGCGGTGGTAAAACCATTCGCGATGGAATGGGACAAAGCCAGCGCCCGAGTAGCGAAACACCGGACATGGTGATCACCAATGTTGTCGTGCTCGATTACTGGGGCATAGTAAAAGCGGATGTGGCGGTAAAAGGCGGTCGCATTGCCGGTATTGGTAAAGCCGGTAACCCGGACATTCAGGACAATGTCGATATCATCATTGGCCCGGGTACTGAAGTGGTGGCGGGTGAAGGTCAAATCCTGACAGCGGGCGGCATTGATTCTCACATCCACTTTATCTGCCCGCAGCAAATCGAAGAAGCCTTGACCTCTGGTGTGACGACCATGATCGGTGGTGGTACTGGCCCTGCGACAGGCACCAATGCGACAACCTGTACACCAGGGCCTTGGAACATTCACCGCATGCTCGAATCGCTGGATGCGTTCCCGATGAACTTTGGTTTGTTGGGTAAAGGTAACGCGAGCTTGCCGGATGCGCTGGACGAGCAAATTGCAGCGGGTGCCTGTGGCTTGAAACTGCACGAAGACTGGGGCTCAACGCCAGCAGCGATTGATTGCTGCTTAAGCGTGGCGGAAGTGACCGATACTCAGGTTGCGATTCATACCGATACGCTCAACGAGTGTGGCTTTGTGGAATCGACGCTGAATGCCATTGGCGACCGCGTTATTCATACCTATCACACCGAAGGGGCGGGTGGTGGTCATGCGCCAGACATCATCAAAGCGGCGGGCCTTGCTAACGTGTTGCCGTCTTCAACTAACCCAACCCGTCCTTACACGGTCAACACGGTGGACGAACACCTCGACATGCTGATGGTGTGTCACCACCTTTCACCTTCAATCGCCGAAGACATCGCGTTCGCGGAATCCCGTATTCGCCGCGAAACCATTGCGGCAGAAGACATGCTCCACGACATGGGTGCGTTTTCGATGATTTCGTCGGACTCGCAAGCCATGGGACGAGTCGGTGAAGTCATCCTTCGTACCTGGCAAACCGCGCACAAGATGAAAGTGCAGTTTGGTTCGCTGGAAGGCGACAGCAGCTATAGCGATAACGCGCGCATCAAACGCTATGTGGCGAAATACACCATTAACCCGGCGATTACCCACGGCGTCGCCCATGAAGTGGGTTCAATCGAAAAGGGTAAGTTGGCGGACTTAGTACTTTGGAAGCCAGCTTTCTTTGGCGTGAAACCGTCACTGGTGATCAAAGGCGGCTTAATTGCTACCGCGCCTATGGGCGATCCAAATGGCTCCATTCCCACGCCTCAGCCTGTGCATTACCGCCCGATGTTTGGTTCATTTGGTGCTGGCCCGGCGCACAGCTCGCTGTTGTTTATGTCTCAGATGTCAATTGATAACGGTGTACCGGAAATGCTGGAGCTGAAGAGTGGCGCAGTGGCCGTGAAGAACTGCAGAAACATCCGTAAAAAAGACATGAAGCTTAACGATTGGCAACCAACAATCGAAGTGGATCCTCAAACTTATGAGGTGCGTGCTGATGGCCAATTACTGGTTTGCCAGCCGGCAGATGTGTTGCCAATGGCGCAACGTTTCTTCCTGTTCTGAGGTGAAAAATGATCGAATTTACAGAAATCATCAAAAAATCGGACGTTAGGGGCAGTGATATCGCTGAGATGGCGACTATTCACCTTGGTATTGATTCAAGAATAAAAAGCCGTATCCGTGTCACGTTGGATAACGGCAGTGAGGCTGGGCTATTTCTTCCACGAGGGCAAACGCTTCGCGGTGGCGATGTGTTGGTGTCGACCTGCGGCCACCACGTGCGCGTTATCGCTGCGGAGGAAAAAGTATCAACAGTACACGCCGAAGATGGCCTTATGTTGGCTCGGCTCGCTTATCACTTGGGTAACCGCCATGTGCCATTGCAAGTCGGTGATTGGTGGGTGCGTTATCAGCACGACCACGTTTTAGACGAAATGGTGGGATTACTCGGAGGCCGTGTAGTAGTCGAAATGGCCCCCTTTGAGCCAGAAGCAGGTGCTTATGGCGGCCATTCATCCGGTCATCACCATCATCATTGATTTTAGATTTAATACATTCAGTCAAGGAGACAGGACTATGAAAAAATCACTTATCGCTGCGCTGGCATTACCGTTTCCCGCGTTTGCACACATCACTGGCGAACCGCATGCTGAGACGCCGCATCATATTTTGGCCACCGCGCAGGCACACCCGTTTGAAACTGTATTAATGCTGGTAGCTGCGGCGGGAATTGGCTACATGATTCATCGCATGTTCAACGGCCGTTAGTCATGCAATCCGATTATCGTCTGTTTCAACTTATCAGTCCTTCTTTGCCAGTGGGGGCGTTTAGCTACTCACAAGGTTTGGAGTGGGCGATAGAAACAGGCTGGGTCGACAGTGAATCTGCATTGAAGGACTGGTTGGTGAGCTTGGCGACAGACAGTTTGCAACAGCTCGAACTGCCCGTGCTTCGCCGCGTTTTCGCTGCACTGAAGTCAGATGACGTTGTGACGGCAAATCATTGGTGCGATTGGCTGTATGCCAGCCGCGAAACGTTGGAACTAAGAACGGAAGAGCTCCAGCGTGGACGCACCATGCTGAAACTGTTACAGCAACTTGAGCTGGTTGAAGCCGAAACCCAGTTAGATGTGTTGCTGGCGAAAAGTCAGGTCGCAGGCTTCGCGTATGCCGGAATGAAATGGGGCATAGAAGAAGAGGCCCTTTGCCATGGTTATGCATGGAGCTGGCTTGAAAACTGTGTCGTCGCTGGTGTGAAAATGGTGCCGTTAGGACAAACTGCGGGACAGCGTGTGTTGATGGATGTGTCAGATGCTTTGCAGGAAGTCGTCGAAGCGTCGCGTTTTATGGCTGACGAACAAGTTGGCTCTTTTGCACCAGCGCAGGCCATCGCGTCGAGCTGCCATGAAACGCAATACACGCGGCTATTCCGCTCATAAGGAGAATGAAGATGGATTATAAACAACCGCTAAGAGTCGGTGTGGGTGGCCCGGTTGGGTCAGGAAAAACGGCGCTTTTAGAAGTGCTATGTAAAGCCATGCGCGACACCTATTCGGTGGCTGTTGTCACCAATGATATCTATACCCGTGAAGATCAGCGTATTCTGACCGAGGCCGAGGCGCTGCCTGCAGAACGCATTGTTGGAGTGGAAACAGGCGGTTGTCCGCACACTGCGATTCGTGAAGATGCGTCAATGAACCTTGAAGCTGTCGAGGGGTTGGCGAAGCTTCATAAAGATTTGGATTTAGTGTTTATCGAAAGCGGCGGCGATAACCTGAGTGCCACGTTTAGCCCTGAACTCGCTGATCTGACAATCTACGTGATTGATGTGGCGGAAGGCGAGAAGATCCCACGCAAAGGTGGACCGGGAATTACGCGTTCTGACTTACTGGTGATCAACAAAATCGACTTGGCACCCTACGTCGGCGCGAACCTCGATGTGATGGATTCGGACACCAAAAGAATGCGTCCGGTGAAACCTTATGTCTTTTCCAACCTGAAGGAAGGTGTGGGGCTGGCAGAAGTGATTCATTTCCTTGAGACAGAAGGAATGCTAAAAAAAGCGGGTTGATAAACCCGCTTCTCGATTGGTTATATCTGGGCTCTTTACTTTCCGAACCCATAGTGTCGGCAATAGCAAAAACTGACCCAGCTCACCAGAAGTGTCGCGACGGTCAGTTCGACCAGACCCAGTCGTTCAAGCCATGTCCAGTGAGGGAAGTCTTTTCCCAACCAGAGAATCAATCGCTCCATGGCGACGGCACTGATAACCGAAGGAAAGGTCAGCGCCGCAAGCGTGGGCTGGAAGGGCTCTTTGAGTAGGTCGATATAACAGAGATAGACGAACAGGGTCATCATGATACCCACTCCGGCCAAGGCGCCAGCTAAAACCGGGTCAGGGGTTGGCATATTGACCAAATACGCAGTAAGCGCGAGGTTCACTGGCGCTGCCATGATCGCCAATACTGGACGTGAATTCCTCGGTAAACTATCCAAAAAGACAAGCCGATAAAGCACAAATGGCAACATGCAGAAATACGCACCGATACAAATGTGGGCAAGCAGGGCAGATTCGTTATCAAACCCCAGTTTTGGACCTGCCAATGTGCTGCTGATCAACCCGACTGGATATAAAAACCAGCTTGGGTAGATGTTGCACTTCTCGAAGTTTCTCAAATGGTGCAAGAAGAAATAACACATCATGAAGATGTGCATCGTCATCGCCGGATACCAGATAACCGCTGCCACGCTGACATTCACTTCCGCCAGAAAGTCTGCCATCAATAATAGCGACATGGTCATGGGCGCCATCAAGCTCCCGTAAAGCGGGTCTCGGAGGTCTTGGAAGAAACGCTTTGGCTCAAAGATATATTTGAGCCAAACAGGACCAATCAACAAAATGCCGACTGTCGAGAGAATGGGTCGGGTGAGATGCCCAGTTATTGGGTGGTAGAGAGACCATGCGACACCCAGCCCAAAAAATGCCATCGCTAGGGATGCCTGGGCGGTAGGTATAAATCGAAATGGGGAGTGGAAAGCTGTCAATCTAACATCCATGAGCTTATTGCAGAGTGGGTATTATACGCCTGCTGATTGATGCTCGTGAGTGCGTTTGCGAAATTTCTATATTAATTTCAGACAATAGGGGAAAATAATTTCTGGGAATTTTGCTCAGGCCTTGTCTGGTGAGGGTTTAAAGCATAATTCCTGCCGGAAAATCACCCCAAAAGACTGATATTGTCGAAAGCGGAAACCTGATCACAATCACAGAAATGCATTCTAGCCCCTTCGTCAAGCTTACCTATAATCAAATTGCACCCAAAAATTTAGACGAATGAGGATGAGCTTTGAGCTTTTGTTCGCTGGGCAAAAGAGCGCTGGCGACGAATTTGGGTTGCATAACAATTTGGACTGTTACACCAGTGTAGAAATACACCAAAACTGAAAAAGTCCTTACACACCAAATAGCCCATGAGATGCAAATGCACGAGGCTCGGTAGCTCAACGTAGTGAGCAATGTGAGGCAAGCTATATCTACGGCAACACCACAGTATTCGATTTTCAACCTTTAGAGTTAAGCAAAAAGCCACCGTTTAGGTGGCTTTTTTTCGTTTGGGCAAAGCTTAGAAAGAGATATGTCGCCTGCCATTCGGCGCTCGCTT
Source organism: Grimontia marina (assembly GCF_900060185.1). Classification (GTDB taxonomy): domain Bacteria; phylum Pseudomonadota; class Gammaproteobacteria; order Enterobacterales; family Vibrionaceae; genus Enterovibrio; species Enterovibrio marinus. The sequence continues at coordinate 13,637 of NZ_FIZY01000070.1, forward strand.
TTCGGTTTGCGGCTTGGATCTTTCTTTTGCTGTTTTATCTGGTTTTGCTACGGATGTTTTACCCGTTGGCTTCTGAAGCTGTTTTGCCGAGGGCTTTTGATCCAGCTTTTGTTTTTTCGGCTTTGGCTTAGTCAGTGTTGGTGGCGTATCGCAAATTAATACGTAATACTCTTCATTGAAAGCAATCACATCACCATCATAAATTTTGCAGCGCTTACGTGTTTCTACTTCACCGTTAACAATGACATAGCCATCTGTAATGGCCATTTTTGCTTCACCACCACCGCTAACGGCATTCGCAATTTTGAGTATTTTGTACAACTCAATCGGCTGTGATGAAACTTCTACACCCAGTGCTTCTACTTCAATTTCTTCGTGCGACATGTTCGCTACTCATTTTTTTGTGATTTGTAAGGTCAAAAGACCAAGAGGGAGTTTAGCGTAATATTAGATATCTGTGCACTCTGAAACGCACGAATGACGTGGCTTGGAGAGCATTGACGATACAATGCTCAGGTGTACTGTTGTGGTGCAGAGCTGTGACTGGTAAAGCATGTGTGCGTTCGGAATCTCTTGAAACTTGAAACTGTATGTAATAAAAATACTGTCGTTGTGATGAGTTATGAAATTTTTCTGAATTTCCGCTGTCATATCATACAACTTCATCCTGCATCTAAGAATAAATCATTCATTCTTAAGAATTGTGCTCCTTGAGGTAAACAAATAAGGGGAGTCAGCCAATAAATTGGCAACTGCGGACGAAGTGTATTTTAAACACTCAGGAATGTAATGCATGCTCACCTTCATTCAACAAGGTCAGCCCATTTTAACCTGAATAAAAAAAGAGGTGTTCTCTATGAGTAATAAAGCAAGACGCCTGTGGTTTTACCATCAAAGTAAAACGCAAAAGACGCGTCCATCAAAACTGCGTTAATCGCAAAGATACCAGAAACGCCATCCGGCGTTTCTGGTTCCAAAGCCATTCCAAGCTTCCCAACTTCCCATTCAAATCCTCGCTTTATTGAAAATTACACAGCAAAAGTGGGGCAACTGTCAGAAATTTCTATTTAAAATCAGTATCTCGACCCGTCGCTGGCTACACTTTAATCATGCCTATTGGTGAATAAATATAACAATCAAGTCAGGATGCAACACAACTACTAATACGGATGTCGGGAGAGAGAAAATGAATGTATTGTCTTGGGATAATATCTCCAAGTTAGCAGGACAAACCGTTCAACTGATAGATGGTGCAGAAAACGAATATGATGTGTTGGTTGAAGCAGTGAATGAAGGAGAGGGAAACGGCACTACTAAAAATGACCGCCTTGTTGAACACTACACTATTGTTCTCGTAGGTCCGGAAGACGCTGAGTTTCCACAAGGTAATTACCTTATCTCCCATCACTCAATGGGACAACAGATTCTCTATATGATGCAAGCAGGCAATAATCGCTATAGCATCACTATTAACACTGAGGCGTAAGTTCTACGCCTCTTTAGCTCACTTTCTCACCAAGCAAATTCTAATATCTCGCATTGAATTCCCGTCTTGATAGATTCGTTGCTATGATATTGCCTTTCTGTGTAGTCTCGGTCAGAGGTTGTATGCATCGCATTCTTCTCGCTTTTTTCTTTGTCATCTTCGTGTTTTCTTCATCTGTCTCAGCGCGTGAAGAAGTTCTGGTGTTTGCAGCATCATCGATGACAACAGCGCTAAGTGAAATCGTGGAAGTGTATCAAAGAAAGACCGGGAATAAAGTAACTGTGTCTTACGCCTCTTCCTCTGCTCTGGCTCGTCAACTCGCATACGGTGCACCCGCCGACATTTACATTTCGGCCAACGAAAAGTGGATGGATTACTCGGTAGAACAGGGTGTGATAGAAGAGAATACTGTGATGCCTTGGTTGGAAAACCAACTGGTATTTATTTCAGGGAAAGATGTTCGAACCCTGCCGGCTTTGGATGATAAAACCTTAATTGAAGTGATTGGTAAAAGTAGGCTGGCTATATCCGATCCCGGACATGTCCCTGCCGGCATTTATGCCAAAGAATCACTGGAAACGATGGGTCTGTGGGGCAGTGTAAAGAACAAATTGGCATTGTCTAATAGTGTAAGAGCGACGATGGCTCTGGTGGAGCGGGGCGAAGCTCCGCTCGGAATTGTTTATTTTTCCGATGCCAAAGCATCATCACGCGTAAAGGTGACTGCTAAGATCCCTGATAGCGCGCATTCGCCGATTGTATTTCCTAAGGCTCTAACCAAAGGAGCAAGCAAAAATGCTGAACAATTTTTCCGCTTTATGGATTCAGATGTCGCAACAAAGATTGTCGCCAGCAACGGGTTTGTGGTGATGCAAATGAAAAAAGAGCAATAAAAACTGATGTTACTCACACCTGTTGAATGGGAAGCGCTGGCACTCAGCCTGAAAATATCCTTTGTGGCCGTTGCTGCAAGCTTGCCTCTTGGTGTCGCGACCGCCTGGTTGCTGGCGAGAAAGGAGTTTGCCGGGAAGTCGTTGCTGGATGGATTTATCCATCTTCCTTTGGTGCTTCCTCCCGTCGTCATTGGTTACCTCTTGCTTGTGTTAATGGGACGTCGTGGTGTAGTCGGAAGTTGGCTCTATGAGACTTTTGGTGTGTCATTTTCCTTTAGTTGGAAGGGGGCGGCATTGGCTTCTGCCGTCGTGGCGTTTCCGTTGCTGGTTCGCGCGGTAAGACTTTCTATCGAACTTGTCGATCAAAAGCTCGAACAGGCGGCGCGCACATTAGGTGCTTCTCCGTGGCGTGTATTTTTTACGATCACCTTGCCTTTAATAGCGCCAGGTATTTTGTCTGGACTTGTTTTATCCTTCGCCCGTAGTTTAGGTGAGTTTGGTGCGACGATCACTTTCGTTTCGAATATTCCGGGAGAAACTCAGACAATCCCGTTGGCAATGTTTGCCTTCCTGGAAACGCCGGGCGCTGAAGAGAGCGTGGCACGGCTATGTGCTATCTCCATTGTTATTGCTTTGCTGTCTTTATTCTCTTCTGAGTGGCTTAGCCGTCGAATGAAAAGGAAGATGGGGACGTAATGATTACACTGAAGCTTAACATTGACCTTTCCCCTTTTCAGCTCAGTGTGGATGAAACCATTCCTTCGTCAGGCATTACTGCGGTTTTTGGGCGTTCTGGCGCGGGGAAAACCTCACTTATCAATGCGGTGAGTGGTTTGGTGAAGCCTGATGCAGGGAGAATTGCCTTGGGCGAAAAGGTACTGTTCGACAGTATTGAAAATATCAACCTTGCTCCTGAACATCGCCGGATTGGCTATGTTTTTCAGGAAGCGCGGCTTTTCCCACACATGTCAGTTGAAAAGAACCTTAAATACGGACAGCGCAGAAAGGATAAAGCTCAGTTCGACGAAATAACTCAATTGCTTGGCATAGAACACCTTCTTGGGCGATATCCTTCTGCGCTTTCAGGCGGAGAGAAGCAGCGTGTAGCCATCGGTCGAGCCTTGCTCTCAGACCCACAGTTGTTAATCATGGATGAGCCTACGGCTTCTCTTGATGGTCCGCGTCGGCAAGAATTGATTCAGTATTTACTCCGTCTTACCACATCTTTGAGTGTGCCAGTGCTTTATGTCAGCCACAGCTTGGATGAAATCCTACAGATCGCCGACAACATGCTGATTCTAAATGAAGGGAAGACCGTGGCGAATGGCCCACTTCATGATGTTTGGGGATCGGCACCGATGCGCCCTTGGCTGTCTGCGAAGGAGCAAAGCGCCCTGGTGACGGCAAAGTTAGTTGGTTATCACCCAATTTATGGTATGGCGCAACTGGATCTGGAGGGAGAAACTGTCTGGGTGACTAGAGTGGAGAATGCGGAAGGCTCCCTGCTTCGCCTTCGTATTTTTGCCAACGATATTTCTATTGTGAAATCCCGTCCTTCCGACACTAGCATTCGAAATATTCTGCCAGCGGTTGTTGAGGAAGTTTGTCGTTCAGAATTCGGAGACAATGAACCGGATTATTGTCAGGTTGTGTTACGGGTTGGTAACCAGAGATTGCTGGCAAATATAACCCGATGGGCCGTTGATGACCTTGGGCTATCGTTTGGTGATGTGGTATTCGCTCAGCTAAAGGGCGTCAGCATCACCAAGGGAGATTTAGCCCAGGAGCACAAGAATTTTTATTAATTTCTATGACGTTTCTGTCGCAAATTAAAGTAGAATCTCCGGGCGTTTGCCTTACATCGCAGGTATTCAAGGTCCGCAATATAGCGATGCGTGACCAAAGAGATGTTCGCGTGCAACGCTTCAGGGCGGCCTCTTGCTTGATGAGTCGCAAAATTCCCCTTTAGATATAGGCAATAGCATAATTTTTACGAGCAGATTAGATATTCTGGTTGAGTAGATGGCTCGTGATGAGTAGTAGGAGAGATAAATGTTTGCATGGCTAACTTGCTTGTTTAAGAAAGAAAAACTCAAGTCGACAGATTGGGTAAAGAAGCTCATGCAAGCGAATCGCTCTGGTAGCTATGGAAAATACCGCGAGTATTATGACAAGCACGTTAACCGTATTCACCAGTCATATCACAAGGATTTTCAGCGATTCGAACGATTCGCAGTTCAGAACTATAAAAAGAATGACCAGCGTGCGTTTATCGCAATTAAGACAGCGATGTATGCACATAAGCTGAACCAAATAAAAGTGGCTGCCTGTTTAACAGCGTCCGTGATCAATTACAACAAGATGCTTGTGGAAGGAAACAAAGTTCAAATTCACCCAAGGTTGTTGCGAGCAGCAACCTTGCTCCACAAACAGATTGTCGAAGCTCACACCAGCTCAAAGAAAAAAACCAAAGAAAAAGCCTGATTATTCAGGCTTTTTTATGTCCGAAATTTGACTCTTTCGTCGTTAATTCTGACCTATAACTTCCCAAATGACTGACAACGTTGATCATCTAAACTTTTGGTGTCTTGACTATGTTTAGAGTTGATAAGATTCTTCGTGAACTTGAATGGCACTAAGTCTTTTAGAAACAAAGGTATATGATCTATATTGACGAATTTTAATAAGACCGATTGTGATAAAAATTATTAGACCTCAAATAAAAGTGATGGATATCACATTATGACTTTGCTAAGGTGCCGCCCCTCACACACAATGTGAGAGTACAATGACTTTTACTTCTCTTTTTAAAGCTGAAAAGCTGGTATCTACCCTAACCATTAGCTTTTTTTCTTTGTTCCTTTTAGCGGCTATGATCGATATGTCGCTTTTCTCCCAGACTATCAATCAGATGTTTGGATTCGCAGCAGAAGAGTTCGGCGCATTCTGGCAATGGTTAATGGTGGCAAATCTTGCATTGGCTCTTGTCATTGCTATTTCTCCTTACGGAAAACTAAAACTTGGCCATCAAAGCAAACCGGATATCAGTGCGTTTCGCTGGGTATCGATGATCATGTGCACATTGCTCGCAGGTGGAGGCGTGTTTTGGTCGGCCGCTGAACCTGTGTATCACTTCCTTTCGCCTTCTCCTTCCTATTCTGGCGTTGGACAGCATACAGAAGCTGCAGTGACCGCAGCGTTGAGTCAAAGTTTTCTCCACTGGGGGTTCTTGGCTTGGTCGGTTTTAGGGACACTGGCGACAATTGTTTTGATGTATGCGCATTACGAAAAAGGGCTCAAGCTAAGACCTCGTGCGCTACTATATCCCGTGTTTGGAGAGCGGTTTGAAAACCATTGGTTTGGCGCGGTTGTTGATGCATGTTCAATTATTGGTGTAGCAGCGGGCACGATTGGGCCCATCGGCTTTTTAGCAAGCCAGTTAGGTTTCAGTATTGAGGTTTTGTTTGGTATCGATAGTACCCTTAGCTCGCAGGTACTTATCCTATTGGGAGTGGTAGTAATTTACTCACTTTCCGCATTTACGGGAATGGACAAAGGACTTCAGTGGCTTTCGAAAATTAATGTAATTGGCGCGTTAGCATTACTTTTGTTTGTTCTGACATTGGGCCCAACTTCGTTCATCTTTGGTTCATTTGTGACTGCATTTGGTAGTTATATTGAGCATTTTTCGGCGATGAGCTTAGGCACAGAAAAAACAGTTTGGATGACTAACTGGACTTGGTTCTTCTGGGGATGGTTTATTGGTTTTGCGCCAATGATGGCGATTTTTATTGCCAAGATATCCCGAGGTAGAAGTATTCGTGTACTAATCCTGGCCGTAGCAGTCGGGTCACCGCTCGTCACCAACTTCTGGTTCACTGCACTAGGCGGTACAGGTATTTTCTTTGAGCTGACCAATCCGGGCGCAATTTCAGGCCCTATGGCTGGCGCTGGGTTACCTGGTATTTTGATTGCGACGCTTCAGCAACTACCACTACAAATTATTCTGGTGCCAGCTTTCTTGCTTCTCACCACAACATTTGTAGCAACTACAGGTGACTCCATGGCATATGCCATTGCTGTTGTGACATCAGAAGACGCTACACCTTCTAAATACCAGAGACTGTTTTGGGCGGCAATGCTGGGTGTGGTGGCGGCAGTATTACTGACTGCAGGGAACGGTGGTTTGGCAGCACTTGAGTCTTTTATCGTTGTCACTGCGGTACCTGTCTCGCTGTTGATAGCAACGACGTTGATTTCAGCACCAGTAGCATTGAAAGGCATGTCTGCGGCTAAAGCGATACAGTAGAAGCGGTAGTCTGATAACTTCAACTGGCGCCATCACCACAACGAAGCCATATGATTCAGATAATGAATATAGTTGTCTAAGTCTTCCTGAGTATCGATATCTATATTGCACTGATCAATGGCAACCACGTTCACCATGTGCTTGCCATTGTTCAATAGGTGTTTGGCACCTTCATCACCTTTCAAGGTTTTTAACTCTTCAAACATAGTTTTTGAGGCGATCGCGGGGACACCTACGGTGTCATGATACTGGCAACAAACCGCGTCGTTGATGTGCTCTTTAAAGACTTTCCAAAGCAGTTCGATGTTATCAGTGCTGATAGCAGGCTGGTCGGCGAGCATAAACAAAATGGCGCTATAGTCACTCTCTAACTTCTCAGTCACGGAGGAAATGACGCTACCAATACCTTCTTTCCATTTACCAATATAGAGGGTTTTGGCTGGCCAATGGTTTTCTTTACACGCGGCTTCGAGCTCTTTGTGCCAAAAGCCTGTTGCAATGAATATGTCTTGAGTGACAGTAACCGCAGCGTTGATGGGAAAGCTGATGATTGGAGAGCCGTTGATTTCGGCCAGCGCTTTGCATTCTTGAAAACGGGAAGCGCGACCTGCAGCGAGTATCACTGCGGCAAGTTTTATCATTCTTATACTATTCCACTGAAAGATTTGGCGTTTGAGTTATGAAGCGCCGCCATACATTCTGACAGAATAGAAAGTCCAATCCCTTCAGGCAATGCTGCGCCCAACTGCAACCCTGCTGGCCCTGCAAGTTTACACGGTAATTGTGATTCCTGTAACTCTGCGGTTTGCAGCACGTCTTCTTTTCTATGTGTTGGGCCCAGCAGGGCCAGATAACGTAAACGCGTATCCGTGAGCGATTTCAACACGGAGGCGTCGAGAGAAATACTGTGCGTCATCACTACGGCAGCATCGACATTCTTTTCGTTGCAGAAATGCCCCAACGTGCAGGCTTCATCGCGCAGGATGTGGTGGGCGGATTGAAAATAATCGCGCCTTGCATTTGAAGGTCGGGGGTCCCAAAGCGAGACGCGCCAACCTAATTGATGAGCAAGGGAGACTATCGGCCTAGCATCAAACCCTCCACCACAAACGAGAAGGTGAGTTGGGGGCTGAATGAAGGTTTTCAGCCAGCGCTGATCACCCTCTTCAAGTCGTTCACCAATGGTGTTTTTGTCAGCCTCTAGCTGGTGAGTCTTCTCTGAGGGGATATAGTTCGCTTCTATATTCAGCGCCGTTCGTGACGATACGCTGATAGTAGAAGCCGGATTTTCTTTGCTCCAACTGAGCGCAAATAACATCGAGGCTTAAGTAGCCGTTACCTGCATGGATTGGCTGCAGCATGATATGAACGGTGCCGCCACAGCCAATACCTAGTTGGAAAGACAAATCGTCTTCATCCTGGCTGTCATAAGTTAACGTGCAGGCTTCACCTGTCATCATCACCTTTTTTGCATGGCGTTGGATGTCTGATTCCAGACATCCTCCGCTAAGCATACCGAGTTGTTGACCCAAGCTACTGAAAAGCATCATTGCACCAGCTTTTCGGTAACAAGGTCCTTCCGTTTCATAAACAGTACCGAGTACCCACTCGGCATTGTCTCTCTCCGGATACCACTCGTTTAGCAAATAATGTAGGTGGTTTGCCATTATCCTTCCTTGATGACGTTATGACTAAGACAGCTTCATTGGCAGATCGTGTAATCGCTGGCCTGTTGCTGCAAATACGGCGTTTGCGACAGCGGGTGCGATAGGAGGTGTGCCAGGTTCGCCGACACCGGTCGGTGCTTCGGCAGACGGCACAATGTGTACCTCGACCTCCGGCATCTGCATTTCTCTCAGTACCAGATAGTCATGGAAATTTGACTGCACTGTGGCGCCATCCTGCAGTGTTATTTCGCTGACAAGTGCAGGTGACAAGCCAAAGCCAATACCGCCTTGCATCTGGGTTTTGATGATGTCTGGGTTGATGGCAACGCCGCAATCAACGGCACAAACAACTTTATCTACCGTGATTTGGCCATTTTCGACGGTGACTTCGACAACCTGAGCAACAAAGGTGCGGAATGATTCATGAACGGCAACACCGCGCCCTTTACCTTTTGGTAGTGGTTTGTCGGGTGGACGACACTTGTTGCCAAGTGCCGTCTCCCTAAGAACCGTACGTGCAACTTTCACTGCATACGGCTCAAGCCTCCACAAAGGCATCGTTTGATACCCAGCAACTTATAACGCAGCCAG
>NZ_FIZY01000071.1 GCF_900060185.1 Grimontia marina
ATCATCAATGCAAGTACATGTACCAGCTATTGGCACAGGTGAAGCACTTTATGGCGACGGCATCACCGTATCCTGGCTCAGGTCATGGGATGGCAAAAAAGACTCACAATTAGGATCAGCTATTTAGATAAGGTAAACCCATTAAGTCACCCTGACGCAATTCGCCTTGATCTGCCACCGCTGCAATAGTTATTGCCTGTTCAGAACTTAATGTCACTCCTTGTTGTTCTAACCAATCATGATGGCGTTTGGCTGATTTGAGAGCAACGAGTCGGCATAAAAAACTCAGTTCCGATTGAATATACACGATTATCACTAGTTTATTAGCTTTATAAGTGAGGCGCATATTACAACTAGAGTAGAAATAAAGTCTAACTTCTTAAATGGTTGTGTTGTAAGAATATAATAATGTGATTTTATTTTATTTATCAAGAATAACATTATGAAAAATATAAGATTATATGTATGTTTTAAAATTCAATTGGAAAGCTGTGGATATTGTAACGCGATAATTTGATGTTATTTTATTCGAATAGTTCAAAAAGTAGCCGAAAATAAAGGGAAAACAGTCACACATAGCATTAATTTATTTTGTAAAACTTTATGAATTAATATGAGTCGTAACCTTTCCAATGCATTTAGAACAAATTTATAACAAGCGTTCAGGCCCAATTCTACAAAAGTGGGTTTAATGGTACTGTTCCATTTAGATGCATTCGTTTGTCAAAATGAAAGTAAATTCAGAGTAATGGACTGAACATGTAAAAGAACTGTTCGATCGGTCTGTTGAATACAGAGCGTTGTGACCAGTCTTTTTTGTCTACCAAGGATGAGTTTGCCATGTAGGCATTTTGAAGAGAAACCAAGTCAGCACAAAACTCAGGGTCGTCAATACAGAGTGTTAGTTCAAAATTAAGCCATAGGCTACGCATATCAAGATTTACAGTGCCTATCAGGCAGAAATTTTCGTCCACCATGACAGATTTTGTATGCAGCAATCCACCGTTGAAACGGTAGATGTTGATTCCTGCTCTCAACAGTTCATTAAAGAATGAACGACTAGCCCATTCCACCATCAGGCTGTCATTTTTTGCCGGAATAATAATATTCACTGTGACGCCACGTTGTGCTGTGGTTTGCAGAGCACTGAGTAAACTTTCACTAGGTACTAGGTAAGGGGTTGTGATCGTCAGGCTCTTCTTAGCTTGATGAATTGCCAGCATTAATACTTGTTGGATGATCCCATCTGGCATACCTGGACCGGATGGTGCAACCTGAACAGAATGCTTAGCATGGCGGTGCTCTTCAATCAGACTGCATTCTGGCAAATCGGGTAGGTAACGTAGGCCGGTCTCGACTTCCCAATCCCAGGCAAAAATACTATTGAGGATCGGCACGGATGGACCTTCGGTTTTCACCATAATATCGACCCATTGCCCGACGCCCGCATTTTGTTTGAAGAAACGAGGATCGACGAGATTCATCGAGCCAGTGTAGCCAATCTTGTTATCGACAATAACGATCTTGCGGTGTTGGCGTATATCCAATCTTCGAAGGAACATACGTGCTGGGCTCACTGCTAAAGCTTCAATTAACTCCACGCCGGCTTTACGCATCGCATCTGGCCAATGGCTTCTGAAGAAGGTTTTGCTTCCAGCAGAATCAAGGAGAATACGCACGGTCACCCCGCGCCGTGCAGCGTTGCACACCGCTTTGGCAACGTCATCTGCATGACCGCCAGGATGCCAGATATAGAACACCATATTGATGGAGTGCTCCGCTTCCCCTATGTCCTGTGCGATGTTACGGAGGATGTCTGCGGTTTCGTTAAAGAGAGATAGTTGGTTACCCGCCAAAGCAGGGATCCCTGCTCGTTGCAAACACAAATCATGAACAGGGCGAGCAAGGAAGCTTAAATGTTGAGGGCGGTGGGCTTCACATTCGTTGATGGTTTCCAGCCATTTGCCATATGGCGCAAACATCGCTCTCGCTCGATCTGCTCGTTTTCTTCCTAGGTTAAGTTCACCAAACAGTAGGTAGAGAATCACGCCAACAATCGGAATGATATAGATGATCATCAGCCAAGCGATAGAAACACCGAGAGCGCGACGTTTAAGTACTACACGAACAGTCACACCAGCGATAAGAAGCCAGTAAAAGAAGACACTTGCCCAGACCAAAAACTGATAAATCTTTTCCATTTCAATCCACTTAGCTCAAATCAAACCTCAATATAGAGTGATCAAGAAAAGTATGCACTGTATTTAGCATTGCATATTCCCAATCGCGAGGCAGAAGAGAAGTATTTCGTCGCCTGATTAGACAATTGTTAAAAATTGTTTGCCACTAAGTGTTTATAAAGTAATTAGATATGAGGTAAATTTAGGGAAATATGTCGGTTGGTCGAAAAATATAGCGCGATCGCTTCAAATTCTATTCTTAAACTGGTTTACTTGCCATACCTGTGCATAAAACCGAAGTTTCGAGTTCTGTAATAATGAGTTTACAGGTTGGCGATCGTCTCCAAGGAAGGTCGAACATTACCAGGAAAAGAACCACCCAGTTAACTCTCGCTGAATAAGGCTTTCAGGGACGAATTGGGTATAACGACATCAAAAATTATTAGAGAGTAATTATGGCAAGCGGTAATAGAGCCCAATTTTCTTCCCGTTTAGGGTTTATTCTTGCCGCCGCAGGTTCTGCGGTGGGCCTTGGCAACATTTGGGGTTTCCCTACGCAAGCGGCTAGCAATGGTGGTGCTGTTTTTTTACTGACCTACCTCGCAATGGTATTTATTCTGGCTTATCCACTTCTGGTGGCGGAACTGACCATTGGCCGTTACGGTGCATCTAACCCTATTCGTTCCCTGATTTCTGTTGCACCAAAACAAAAAGCACTTGGCTCTGCGGTGGGTATCGCCGGTATGTTAGGCGTGAGTGGTATTCTCAGCTTCTATGCGATCGTAGCTGGCTGGTTCTTCGGCTTTCTCGTGGGCCCGTTGCTGAGCGCGGTGGGAATGGATGCAGCAGCGGCTTGGCTGGAAGGCTTCAGCATTGAACGCAATCTAGTATTGATGTTGCTGTTCATGGTGTTGACGATTCTCGTGGTTCGTAATGGTGTCGCAGACGGTATTGAAAAATGGTCGAGCCGTTTGATGCCAGTGCTCTTTGTGCTGTTCATCTTGATGGTGATTTATACCCTTTTCCAACCGGGTGCTGTTGATGGCCTGAAGATGTATCTGGTTCCGGATACTTCGCACTTCTCTCCTGATCTGATGGTCAGTGCGATGGGGCAGGCATTCTTCTCTCTGTCTATCGGTGTGTGCACCATGATGGTCTACGGCTCATACCTTCGAATAGATGCGGATCTGCCTAAAACAGCAGCGCAGGTTGCTTTGCTTGATACCGGTGTTGCCTTTGTTGCGGGCCTTCTGATCCTCCCTGCAATGTTTGCGGCTCAACACAACGGTGTGCAGATATACAACGAAGCCGGTGGCCTCTTGGACGGTGATACGCTGGTATTCAGTGTGTTACCAGCGATGTTTGACACCATGGGTGGCGCAGGTCTGATTGTTGGCGTGGCGTTCTTTGCGCTGATGGTCATTGCAGCCCTGACCTCATCGATTTCTATGCTTGAAGTGCCAGTCTCATGTGCTTCTGAAGAACTGAACAAAGACCGTAAGACCGTTGTGTGGTGGATTGGTGGTGCAATCGCTGTGTTTTCTGCCGTTATTATCTTCAACTTTGGTTCACTGTTTGGTCTGGTGATCAGCATTACCACAGAGTACATGCAGCCAATTCTGGGGCTTATCATGGCGCTGATTGCTGGTTGGATTTGGAAGCGTAATCAGGTGCTGGAAGAGTTGCGTCAAGGTAACCCAGAAATATCGGAGAGTCTGTTCTGGAAAGTGTGGCCAACCTACGTTCGTGTTGTGTGTCCAATCCTTATGGCGTTGGTTTTCCTATGGCCCTTGATTAAGTAATCCTCATCAAGCGCAAACTCAACCTCGTATCCCCGGTAAATACCGGGGATTTTCTTTTCTGATTAGAGAAATTTGGGGCGATTGGGTTTACACTCTGCGCTTATTTTTCTGCAGCGACAGGTTTACCCATGTTCAGTCTGGTTTTTCAGAATGATGACTTTCTGGTCATCGATAAACATCCCGGCATTAGCGTTCACAAAGACGATAATGATCAGCCTCTTTTGAGTGAAGTGGCGACGCAAACGGGCAACGAAAAGCTCTACCTGATCCATCGACTGGACAAAATGACTTCTGGCTTGCTTCTATTAGGACGTCATCAACAAGCGGCCTCTGAGCTTTCTTCAATGTTTGCTGATAAAACGGTACAGAAGTTTTATCTGGCTCTGTCTGCAAAGAAGCCGAATAAAAAGCAGGGCACCATTATCGGAGATATGACCAAAAGTCGCCGCTCAATGTGGAAGCTTCTATCTACCAAAACCAATCCTGCTATTACCCAGTTCTTTTCCACGTCTGGTGGTGAAGGTAAACGCTTATTTCTCTGCAAGCCTTACACGGGAAAAACTCACCAGATCCGGGTGGCGCTGAAAAGTGTTGGGTCGTCAATTCTGGGTGATGAAACCTATAGCGGGGCGGGGGCTGACAGGGGATACCTTCATGCATTTGCCCTTAGGTTCAATCACGGTGGCGATGCATTTTCATTCCAACAAAAGCCAAGCATTGGTAACGAATGGCCTGAACTGCCAGAAGAATGGCAAACACCGGAAGCGTTAAACTGGCCGAAGTTGCCGCACCAAAAATAGTAATTAAGTACTCCAAGGATGGAAGTATGGAGTCGAAAATGGCACTTAAACAAAAGAAAACACGCACGCTTAGAAAGTCAGGCTCTTCGAGCCGTTATTGGAGCTTGGCGAATTTTCGTCGCCAACTGAGAAAGAAAAAAGCGCGCGGGTGTAACCGCCGCAACTGTGAATTTTATAACTTGCAGTTGAGCAGTCAGATTGTCGAACAGAATGTCTTTACCGAAAACGCAGAGGATACGATTGAATGATGAATGCCGCCGCGCTGCCTACATTTTTTGAAGTGCTTAGCGCTCGCCTTGCTGAGTGTAACCAAGAAGTACGCCGTGTTTTCCATGGACGTGGGCGTTGCTACGAAGGTTTAGAGCAGCTAACCGCAGATTGGCTGGGTAAAGGCGTGCTTCAGATTGCGATATTCAAAGAATCAGATAGTGAATTCTATGCAGCGTTGCAAGAAGGTATAAACGCTTTGGTAGCAAGTGATGTGTGGACGAAATGCCAAGGTACGACGGTCATTCTTCAGCATCGCGACCGTGAAGGATCAGAAACCGAAACCTTGGTGGGCGAAATGCCAAACCAGATTGAAGTGGTTGAGAATGGCCTTAACTACAAGTTGGACTTGGGTAAGCGGCAGAATAACGGTCTGTTTCTGGATATGCGCCTTGGCCGTCAATGGGTGCAAGAAAATGCAGCTGGCAAACGCGTATTGAACTTATTTGCGTACACCTGCGGTTTCTCTGTGGCTGCGATTGAAGGTGGCGCAGAAAAAGTGGTGAACCTGGATATGGCGAAATCTTCACTCTCACGGGGCCGAGAAAATCATCACCTGAATCAGCACGATTTGAGTAAGGTAAGTTTCCTTGGTCACGAGCTTTTCAAATCTTGGGGCAAGGTGAAGAAGTTTGGTCCTTACGATCTGGTGATAATCGACCCGCCTTCATTCCAGAAAGGCAGCTTCGTACTGACCAAAGATTATGCCAAGATCCTGAGACGTTTGCCGGAGTTGGTCGCTGATGGTGGTGATGTGATGGCTTGTGTGAATGCGCCAGACGTGAAACCAGAATTCCTGACAGAGCAAATGGCTGAGTTGGCTCCTGAGTTTGCTTTTGTCTCACGTCTTACCAATCCACCGGAATTTGAAGATATTGATACTGACAGTGCGCTGAAAGTGATTCACTTTAAACATAGGGCTTAATTTAGGTTCGAAGCATTGTGGACGCATTTCAACGTATATAACCACCAAAGGTCAACAGCCCCTAAGCTTCGAACGACAAAAATAACAAAGCCCGCGTTTGCGGGCTTTGTTTTATTGGTGTTTTTCGCAATCTTCACTGCGAATGGTTCGCTCCAGAACGGGGCGTCCGCGTGCATCGCGGAAAAGCAGTTTGTAGTGCACGCCTTTTTCCATCAGCGAATAGATTTCGTTATCCGTACAATAGGTTTTCTCCAAACCTTCAGCCAGTGCAGCGGGGGCGACATCTCCGCTACCTGAATACAGCAACGTCAGTTCAATTTCAGTGCTGTTAGATTTCGCGCGCACCAAGTTGTATCCGTTCATTTGAATCGGTACGAGTTTGCTCAGCATGTCTGCACGCTGTGAAGCGAAGGATTCCGCTATCTCGAGATCTGAAGTGCTTGAACAGGCCGAGAGCACCAGCGCTGCGGCACTCATCAGCGCGATACGTCCTGTTTTTAGAGTCTTTCCCATTGAACATTCCTGTGCGTTTAATCTGCCGCTAATTTACGCGGGCAAAACTTTTTTAAATGGCTTCACGATAACGTCTTTGTAGACGCCCGCCTCGATATAAGGGTCTTCATCTGCCCATGCTTTGGCATCTTCCAAGCTATCAAACTTGGCAATCACGGTTGAGCCAGTGAAACCCGCTTCGCCTGGGTCTTCACTGTCGACAGCTGGATTTGGGCCTGCCACTAGAAGACGGTCTTGAGCTTCCAAATCGCGTAAGCGGGCGAGGTGTTGTTCCCTCACTTGCATTCTTAACGGCAAACTGTTTTCAACATCTTGTGAAAAAATGACGTACCACATCCGTGCTTTCTCCGAATTTTTCTCGCCTAGTGTCTTCGGCCTATTGTATGCAAGGCTACACGATTGCGCAGGCAAGTTTTTCTGATTTATGACTTATTTATCGGTCTTGGGCGCCCGTCACCATCAATAGCAACATAATTGAACGTTGCTTCACAGACTTTGCGGCGGGTACCAATGCCGTCTGTTGCCACGGGCTTCACCCAGACTTCCAGGCTGACACTCATAGAAGTGCGGCCAATGCGGGTGCATTCACCGTAACAACAAACCACATCGCCAACTGAGACAGGGGTTTTGAACACAATTTCCTGAACAGAGACGGTAACCACTCGACCGTGGGAGATCTCCTTCGCCAAAATGGCACCAGCTAAATCAAGCTGGGACATAATCCAACCGCCAAAAATATCACCATTAGCATTGGTGTCAGCGGGCATAGCAAGCGTTCGCAGTAAGAGTTGACCGCGAGGGCAATTATTCGTTTCCGACATGATACGACTTCCGGGAAATGAAATTGAAAAAGGGTGAGCCTAATCACCTTAAGAGTGTTTTAAGTGCGATTTATTGTTCTTCTGAATCGGTTTCTTTTGGCATGTGCTTGTAGATGTAAACTCCGCTCACCATGGTAAATGCCAACGTCAATGCTAACAAACCAAACACTTTGAAATTCACCCAAACATCCAGTGGCATCTGATAGGCGACATAAACGTTGAGCACCGCCAACGCTGCAAAAAAACCAACCCAAGCTGAGTTGATGTTTCGCCACACATTGTCTGGCAGGGTAATCTCTTTGCCAAGCATACCTTTGATAAGTGGTTTACCCAGAACCTGAGAAACCATCAACCCAATGGCAAACAGGGCGTAAACGATCGTTACTTTCCATTTGATGAAATTGTCATCTTGGAAAAACAGCGTCATGCCGCCGAAAACAGCCACCAATACCGCCGTGACAATCTGCATTTTCTCGACTTTTTTGTAGAGCACCCAGGTAACGGCGACTTGAATGATTGTAGCGACAATCAGCGCTCCCGTTGCCGTGTAAATGTCGTACATTTTGTAAAGCGCGAAGAAAATAATGAGCGGGATAAAGTCGAGAAGCTGTTTCATTCAGAGAGTGATCCTTGTGGCAGAGCTTTGGGCTTGCTCAATAAGACCCAAAGTTTACCGAAAACTTCTGGCAGTTAAAACGCAAAGGAGCCAGAGAAAAGAAAAGGCCATCGGATGATGGCCTTTAATATCGGAGATTTGGGACGGCTTCGTCTTACTTGGTTGTTGCGGATTTCATGTTTGCAACGAACTCGCCAAGCTCTTTCAGCATGTTTGCTTCATCAGCAACATTGCGCTCGATGATTTTCACCACCGCTGAACCTGAAATCGCCCCCGCAGCGCCTGCTGTAATCGCTTCTTTAACTTGTGCTGGCTCTGAAATACCAAAGCCTAGTAAAGGACGAGGTGCATCGAACGCCGACAGTTGAGCGAGCAGGTGCTCAATGGGCTTACCTGCTTTGGTTTCTGCACCGGTAACACCAGCACGGGAAAGCAGGTAGGTGTAGCCACCGCCTAATTCAGAGATGGTTTTCAGGGTTTCTTCGTTCGCGTTTGGTGGCGCGATAAAGATAGCATGAACACCATGTTTGGCAGCGGACTCACGGAACTCGGCAGATTCACCTGCTGGCACATCAGCAATCAGTACCGAATCTACGCCAGCGTCTGCGCATTTTGCATAGAAGTTGTCGATGCCATTAGCGAAAACCAGGTTCGCATACATCAGAAGGCCAACTGGAATATCAGGGTGATGCTCACGGACTTCTTTTAGAATGCTGAAGCAATTGTCTGGCGTAGTGCCAGACTCCAACGCACGAATGGTTGCGCCTTGAATGGTTGGACCATCGGCGAGTGGATCTGAGAACGGAATGCCCAGCTCCAACGCGTCGGCACCATTTTCAATAAGGGTTTCAATGATACGCAGTGATTGCTCTGGATTTGGATCGCCAATGGTGACAAAAGGAACGAATGCGCCTTCACCTTTAGCATCCAGCTGTTCGAACATCGCTTCATAGCGGTGAGACAAGGTAGCAGTCATTACATCACTCCTTTTTCTTTCAAAATGTCGTGGACAGTAAAGATGTCCTTGTCACCACGGCCTGACAGGTTAACTACCAGTAGCTGTTCTTTTTCTGGGTTTTCTTTTGCCATCTTCAGCGCATATGCCAAGGCATGCGCTGATTCCAGAGCAGGAATAATCCCTTCGTGACGCGCCAACTCTTGGAAAGCATCCAGCGCTTCATCATCGGTAATTGCTACGTATTCGGCGCGACCAATTGAGTTCAGGTAAGCGTGTTGAGGGCCAACTGAAGGGAAATCGAGACCGGCAGACACAGAGTAAGACTCTTCTACCTGACCATTTGGATCCTGCATCAGTGGCGCTTTCATGCCAAAGAAGATGCCGAGTTTACCGTGTTTGAGCGGCGCCCCATGTTGGTCTGTGTCCAGACCCAGACCTGCAGGCTCAACGCCAATCAGACCCACATCGGTTTCTTCGATGAAGTCAGCGAACATACCAATAGCGTTAGAACCACCGCCCACACAGGCGATCACGTTATCAGGTAAGCGGCCTTCGATTTCCAGAATTTGCTGCTTGGTCTCTTCACCAATCATCTTCTGGAATTCTCGAACAATCGTCGGGAATGGGTGAGGGCCCGCCGCAGTACCCAGCAAATAGTGGGCTTCTTCGTAACTTGCAGACCAATCACGCAGCGCTTCGTTACAGGCATCTTTCAGCGTGGAAGAACCGGAATGAACAGGGATGACTTCTGCGCCCATCAGCTTCATGCGGAATACATTCGGGCTTTGACGTTCAACGTCTTTTGCGCCCATGTATACGCGGCATTTCAGATCCAGTAGGGCACAGGCCAGCGCTGTAGCTACACCGTGTTGGCCAGCACCGGTTTCAGCAATGATTTCTTTTTTGCCCATGCGTTTTGCCAGAAGCGCCTGACCTAACACCTGGTTGGTTTTGTGTGCACCGCCGTGAAGCAGGTCTTCACGCTTCAGGTAAAGTTTGGTTTTCGTCCCTTTGGTAAGGTTGCGACAAAGGGTAAGGGCAGTAGGACGGCCTGCGTACTCTTTAAGAAGAGCCATAAACTCTTCTTGAAAGGCGGGATCGTTCTGCGCATCAATAAAAGCTTGTTCCAGTTGATCTAATGCTGGAACCAGAATTTGTGGGACATACTGTCCGCCAAACTCGCCGAAATAGGCGTTCAACTTAGTCATAACAGTCCTTAGTAATCTCTCAGCGCTGAAAACGCAGCGTCCAGTTTTTCTCTATCTTTGAGCCCAGGCATATCCTCAACGCCCGAGTTAAAATCCAATCCGATGCAACCCAATTCGGCTGCTTCTTTGGCGTTTTCGCTGTTTAATCCACCCGCGATCATGATGGTGTCTTTACGATCATCAGGGATCAAAGACCAATCAAATGCAGTACCTGTGCCGCCACTTTGATTGCCAACGCGGCTGTCTAAAAGGTTTCGGTCGACGTTATCGAATAACTCAGGTGATTGCTCGCTCACACCGTGTGCTTTCCATATCTTGGTATGTTCAGGCAACTTCGCGCGCAGTTCATCAATGTATTCACTGCCTTCGTTTCCGTGTAACTGCACAGCATGAAGGTTGAGTGCTTTTGCCGTGTCTGCAACATGGTTCAGGTCGTGATTCTGGAACACGCCAACGTATTGAAGCGGCGCGCCTTCCATCACTTTTCGAGCGGCTTCTAAATCGACATAGCGAGGCGATTTTTCAACGAAAATCAGGCCACCATAGTTGGCGTAAGCTTCGTAAGCTGCTTTGGCATCTTTCGCGCGGGTTAGCCCACACACCTTGTTGTCACCGTAAAGCACGCGACGAACCGCCTGCTCGACGTCGGTTTCTGCCATCAGCGAGCTACCTATTAGAAAGCCATTCGCAAACGGTGCCAATTCACGGATTTGCTGGTGGGTATAAATACCCGATTCAGAAATCACTATCCTGTCTTCCGGCAGACGAGGTGCCAACTCTTTGGTACGGTTTAGATCAATACTCAGGTCACGCAGATTGCGGTTATTGATGCCAACGACTTTGGCATTGAGAGCAATTGCACGTTCCAACTCTTCCTCATTGCTGACTTCCGTCAATACACCGAGGTTCAGCTCATGCGCGACTTCTGCGAGTGTTTGGTATTCTTCGTCGTTAAGCACAGACAGCATCAGCAGGATGGCGTCGGCTTGATGGTGACGCGCAAGGTACACTTGATAGGTATCGACCATGAAATCTTTGCAAAGCACAGGGCAAGGCACTTGAGAGCGAACAACGGGAAGGAAGTCAAAGTTGCCCTGAAAGTACTTTTCATCGGTTAACACGGATATCGCGGCGGCATGTTTGCCGTAAACACCCGCGATGTAGTTCAGGTCGAAGTCATCGCGAATAAGGCCTTTGGATGGTGACGCCTTTTTGCATTCAAGGATGAACTTCGCCGGGGCGCCAGAAAGCGCGTCGTAGAAGCTACGATCGCTGGGTACCACGTCGTTAATAAAGCTCTCAAGTGGTTGCGACTCTTTACGTGCCGCTACCCACTCTTTTTTGTCTTCAACAATTTTTGCCAGTACCGTTTCCATTAGTTGCTCCGAGATGCCAGTTGCTGAACCAGTTCGAATGGCTTACCACTATTCATCACATCCAGCGCTTTTTGGGTGTTAGCTTTGAGATCTTCTTGTCCAAACAGGCGCAGCAATAAAGCCACGTTAACGGCAACAGCAGATTGCTGTGCGTCGGTGCCTTTGCCTTGCAGAATTTGCGAAATGATTTCGCGGTTTTCTTCTGGCGTGCCGCCTTTGATGGACTCAAGCGGGTAGGTCTGAACGCCAAAGTCTTCCGGTGTCAGTGTGTATTCAGTAATCACGCCGTCTTTGATTTCCGCGACCGTTGTTTCACCGTGAATCGCTACCTCATCCAAGCCACTGCCGTGAACAACGGCTGCGCGTTTCATGTTGAGGTTCAGCATAGTTTCGGCGATTGGGCGAACCAGTGCCTTGTCGTACACACCCATCAATTCCAGCGTTGGCTTTGCAGGGTTAATGAGTGGGCCCAGCAAATTGAAGATGGTGCGGGTTTTCATTGTTTGGCGAACTGGCATCGCGTGGCGAACACCACTGTGATACTGAGGGGCAAACAGGAAGCACACACCCAAGTCATCCAGTGCGCCGCGCGCGGTTTCAGGGCTCATCGCTAGGTCGATACCAAATGCCGCTAACAGGTCAGAAGAACCCGATTTGCTGGATACACCGCGGTTACCGTGCTTGGCGATTTTAACGCCACATGCTGCGGCGACGAATGCTGCGGTGGTTGAAATATTGATGGTGTTTGCGCCGTCGCCGCCAGTGCCGACGATGTCAGCGAAATCATAATCTGGTGTTGGGAATGGGTTGGCGTTTTCTGTGAGAGCAGACGCTGCACCCGCGATTTCTTCTGGCGTTTCGCCTTTGATTTTCAATGCGGTCAGCACTGCTGACAACAGAATTGGGTCAAGCTCGCCTTTGATGATGGTATCAAACAGCTGATGGCTTTCTTCCTGCGACAAAGATGTCTGGTCATAAAGTTTGTTAATAATCGCTTCCATAATGCTCTCCTTGTCGATCAGCGCGCTTGTGTAGCCCAGTTAATGGTATTGGTTAAAAGGTCTGCGCCTTTTGTTGTAAGAATGGATTCCGGGTGGAATTGGTAACCCACTACCTTGTCTGCGTCGTTAACGACAGCCATCACAAGTCCATCCACATCCGCAATCACATCAAGTGAATCTGGCACCTTGGTCGCGACCAAAGAGTGATATCGGGCAATCGTCAGCGGGCTTTCGATGCTTCCAAATACATCGTGGCCGTTGTGTGTCATTAGTGACGCTTTGCCGTGAACAATTTCACCTGCGCCTGCAACAGTACCACCGTAAGCTTCGGTAATCGCTTGTTGGCCCAAACAAATACCAATCATGGGCACTTTTCCTTTCAGCTTTAGAATCAGCTCTGGCATACAGCCTGCTTCTGAAGGTGCGCCAGGGCCGGGCGACAACACAACCACTGGGTTGTTGAGTTCAGACAGCGCCTGTTCGATTTGGTCTGCACTCAGGCTGTTTCGGTAAATCGTGACCGGATAACCGAGTGAGCGGAATTGATCGACAAGGTTGTAAGTGAATGAGTCGAAGTTATCGACGAGCACAATATGTGCATTGACCTGATTGCTCATGCTTATGCTCCTGTATGTGCTGCGCGAATGGCGGTAAGAACGGCAGCTGCTTTGCCACGGGTTTCGTCTGCTTCTGCCTGAGGCACAGAATCAAACACCACACCTGCACCGGCTTGTACCTGTGCTACGCCATCTTCTACATAAGCGGAGCGGATAACGATACAGGTATCCATATCGCCATGACCGGTAACGTAACCGACTGCGCCACCATAGCTGCCGCGACGGCTTTGTTCGAACTCACGAATCAATTGCATGGCGCGGATTTTCGGGGCACCCGTCAAGGTACCCATGTTCATGCAGGCTTGGTAAGCATGCAGAGCATCCAAATCATGACGAAGCTGTCCGACAACGCGCGACACCAAATGCATCACGTGACTGTAACGGTCTACTTGAAGAAGATCAGCGACATAGCGGGTGCCAGGTTCACTGATGCGAGCTACATCGTTTCGTGCCAAATCAACCAGCATCATGTGCTCGGCTTTTTCTTTGATGTCGTTGCGAAGTTCTAGCTCTATGCGACCATCCAAATCTAGGTTGATGGAACCATCGCTGTTTTTACCGCGATGGCGTGTACCAGCGATTGGGTAGATTTCAACTTGATTGGTGTCTTTACTGTATTTCAGCGCACTTTCCGGAGACGCGCCAAACAGGGTGAACTCCTCATCCTGCATGTAGAACATGTAAGGGCTCGGGTTGCCTTGTTTGAGTTTTAGGTACGCGTTTAGCGGGGAAGGGCATGGCAAAGTGAAGCGACGGCTTGGAACAACTTGGAAAACATCGCCTTTTACCACATAGCTTTTGAGCTCATCGACAGCATTGCAGAAATCTTCGTCGCTGACAGAGACTGCCACATCAACACTGTCCAGCTGCGTCGCAGAAGGCATTTCGGTTGGATTCAGGCAGCTTTCCCGAATCGCCTGTAAGCGACGGCTCAAATCAAAATAGGTTTCGGTGTTTTCGTTGCCACCAAACTGGGTTGCCTGAAGCTTGGCTTTGCGACGCTGGTGGTCGATAACCAAAAGGGTTTCCGCAACATAAAATAGGTAGTCAGGACAACGGTTGCCGGATTCCACTTCTGGCAGCGGTTCAAATTGCGCGACTAAGTCGTAGGCAAACAAACCACCGACAAACAACGCTTCGTCTGGCAGCCCATCCAGTTTGAAAGCATGCTGAACCAAACGCAGCGCATCAAAAGGGGATGGCTGGCGCAGACGGGCGTCTTCATCCAGCGTGCGGTTTTCTTCAGCAAAATGTAAGGTCAGCAGCTCAGGTTGACGCTCACTTTCAATAGCAAGTTGTTGGCTGGCAAGCTCAGCTTCAACGGCATCAAGCACGTTGTGGCCGTTTTGGCTCTTAGCTTCGAGTTCAACCGTGAGGCCACGACAAACGATACGCACTGCTGCGTCGACCAACATCAGGCTTTTCAGGTCCTGCTTGGAATCAATCTCGGCAGATTCTAGTAACAGGCTATGTGGGCGATCCTGACAGATCGCCGCATACAATTCAGTGGGTGCAGCGACGTATGGCACATCCAGGCTCAATACGTCGAGTTCGCCTTTATTTAAAGCGTGGTTTTTCACAGCGTTCTCCCTGCTGCTTCTACAAATGGTTTCAATTCTTGCATTAACTGCGCGAACATTTCCCCTGTCAGTGCTTGATGCCCATCTGACAGCGCTTCTGCTGGATTGAGGTGGCTTTCAACGATGATACCGTCGGCGCCTACCGCTGCTGCGGCACGAGACAATGGAATGACAAGCTCACGTACGCCGGTGCCATGACTTGGGTCAACGACCACTGGTAAGTGGCTGCGCTTCTTGATGTAAGCGACTGCATTTAAATCCAAAGTATTACGCGTTGCTGTTTCAAATGTACGAATGCCGCGCTCACAGAGAATAATGTTCGGGTTGCCAGCATCATAGATATATTCTGCCGCCAGCAACAGTTCCTCGATAGTGGCGGAAAGTCCGCGTTTTAACAAGACCGGTTTACCTGTTTCGCCAACTGCTTTTAACAATCCGTAGTTCTGCATATTGCGCGCGCCAATTTGCAAGCAGTCGATGTATTCACACAATGAATCAACCTGACCGACTTCCATGACTTCAGAAACGGTTGGCATGCCGGTAGCTTTACTCGCTTGTTTAAGCAGTTTCAGGCCTTCAACGCCCATGCCCTGGAAGTCATAAGGGCTGGTGCGTGGCTTGTAAGCGCCGCCACGAAGGGCAACTGCGCCATGACCTTTGACGACATCTGCAACAGACATCAGTTGTTGTTCGGATTCTACCGAGCAAGGACCTGCGATAACCGCGAATTTGTCGCCGCCAACTGGCACATTACCGATCCGGACCACGCTGTTGTGCGCCTGTACTTCACGGGAAACCATTTTGTATTTGGTCAGGATAGGTTTGACTTCTTCAACCAGCGGGTCACTGTCCAGATGAAGCTTCTGTAATACACGTTCATCACCCAGTGCCCCCAAAACAATGCGCTCTACACCCGGCATGTAAAGTGGCTTTAAGCCAGCGTTCTCAATCTTGTTCAGGATGTGTTTTGCTTCTTGTTCTGTTGCCTGAGGCTTTAGCACGATGATCATAATCTGAGTCCTTAGCTTGTCATTCCCAATCCAGTTCCCGGGAAAAAATAGGTACAAAAAAACCCGCGTTATGCGGGCTTGGTGTCGTCTTTCCTTGAGATATCACTCATCACACCGCCCGCTATTGGGAGTGCCACCACCAGTTAATCAGTGCTGTTTGTTGGATGAGGTTATGCTGTACCATGAAGACGAAATCCATTTGAATAAGTAATCGTGTACTAGTTAACTAGTATATGGTGGCGAAGTCAAGCAACAAATAGAAGAAAATGAATGCTATTTGATCTACATAGCCACACAACAGCGTCGGATGGGCGCTTCACACCGGAAGACTTGGTCAAGCGCGCGGTTGATTTTCGCGTCAATGTACTGGCGATTACCGATCACGATACGGTGGCAGGACTGGAAGAAGCCAAAGCAGTCGTTGCCCGTGACAATCTGCCGTTACACATCGTCAATGGTATTGAAATATCGACAGTTTGGGAAAACAAAGACATCCATGTCGTCGGTCTCAACATCGACCCAGAATCTCCTGAATTGCAGAAACTGATCGTTGAGCAGTCAGCACGCCGCGATGAGCGTGCAATACAAATTGCAGAACGCTTGGAAAAGCAGCGTATGCCCGGTGCGCTCGAAGGTACAAAAGCGCTGGCAGGCGATGTTGCGCTTACACGCGCCCACTTTGCCCGTTGGATGGTAGAGCAGGGGCATGTGAAAAACATGCAGGCTGTATTCAAAAAATATCTGACCCGTGGCAACCCGGGTTATGTGCCACCAAACTGGTGTACGATTCAGGAAGCCGTTGATGTTATTCACAAAGCGGGTGGTCAAGCCGTGCTGGCTCATCCTGGTCGGTATAAACTTACCGCTAAATGGCTGAAACGCCTGCTTCAGGTTTTTGTTGATGCAGGCGGTGATGCAATGGAAGTTGCACAGCCACAACAATCGCCCAATGAACGTCGTCTGCTGGGCGACTACGCTATTCAGTTCGGGTTAGCCGGTTCCCAAGGCTCTGATTTTCATTACCCTTCACCGTGGCTGGAGTTGGGTCGTAACTTATACTTACCGAAAGGTTGTAAGGAAGTCTGGGAAAACTGGTCTTTGCCCGAGATTGCCGAGGCAGAAATGCCTCATGAGGAGGAAGTGTGAGCCAATTCTTTTACGTGCATCCTGAGAACCCGCAAGCACGTCTAATCAATCAAGCTGTTGCGATTGTTCGTAACGGTGGCGTGATTATCTACCCAACGGATTCTGGTTATGCGCTGGGTTGCCAATTGGAAAACAAACAAGCACTTGAGCGAATCTGTCGCATTCGTCGACTGGATGACAGACATAACTTCACGCTGATGTGTCGTGATTTGTCTGAACTGTCAGTTTACGCCCGCGTCGACAACAGTGCTTACCGACTGATTCGTAACAACACGCCGGGTTGTTACACTTTTATCTTGAAAGCGACCAAAGAAGTACCTCGTCGACTGATGAATCCTAAGCGTAAAACCATTGGTATCCGCGTGCCAGACAACCAAATTGCGCTGGATTTACTTGAGGCGTTGGGCGAGCCGATGATGTCCACATCGCTAATCTTACCGGGGAATGAGCATACGGAGTCTGATCCGGAAGCGATCCGCGACCAGTTAGAACATGCCGTCGACTGTATTCTTAACGGTGGTTACCTGGGCGAGCAGCCAACTACAGTCATCGATCTCAGCGAAGATGAGCCTGAAATTCTCCGTCGTGGTACAGGCGATACCTCTCCTTTCGAATAGGCTAGAAGAGACAAAGTAAAAAGGGCAATTAGGCGAAAATTCTCAGTTATACAAAATGGCTGAGTGCAAACGAAAATTGCCAGATTCAGCCATTATCGATTCCGTGAAATTATGTGGTGTCATTGTGTGCATTTTGGCATAATACGCCGTTGCCTTAGATCCGCGCTCAGTCGCGCCTCCAAAGGTTTTCTTTCCGACATCGACGCCTGTGAAGGCGACAGTAAGGTAGTTAGTCAATGAGCGAAAAATTACAGAAGGTGCTGGCCCGTGCAGGTCTTGGTTCACGTCGTGAAATCGAGGGCATGATTCAGTCTGGCCGAGTGAGTGTTAACGGTGTAGTAGCAAAACTGGGTGACCGTTTGGAAGACCTGAATGCTAACGTACGTGTTGATGGTCACCATGTGCAAATTTCTGCGTCTTCTGAACAAGTTTGTCGTGTTCTGGCATACAACAAGCCGGAAGGCGAATTGTGTACTCGCAGCGATCCAGAAGGTCGCCGCACCGTGTTTGATCGCCTGCCACGCCTGAATGGCGCGCGTTGGGTGGCAGTAGGCCGTCTTGACGCAAACACCTCGGGTCTTCTGCTTTTCACCACAGATGGTGAATTGGCAAACCGTTTGATGCACCCAAGCCGTCAGGTGCAGCGCGAATACATGGTTCGTGTATTCGGCGAAGTTAACGAAGAGATGGTACGTAATCTGGTTCGCGGTGTTGAACTGGAAGACGGTGAAGCACGTTTCGAAGATGTTGTCTACGCAGGTGGTGAAGGTTCAAACCACACCTTCTATGTGGTGATCACTGAAGGTCGTAACCGCGAAGTACGTCGTCTGTGGGAAACTCAGGGCGTTACTGTGAGCCGTCTTAAGCGTGTTCGCTATGGTGATATCTACCTGAGCAAAGAACTGCCTCGTGGCGGTTGGATGGAGCTTGAACTGAGCGATGTGAACTACCTCCGCGAGATGGTAGAACTGCGTGCAGAACAAGAAACCATGATCGACCCAGAAACCAAGAAACGTAAAGCGCGTGCGCAAAAGATTCGCCGTGCAGTACGCCGTTATGAAGAGCGTGTTGAGTCTGGTGAAACCCGCAAACCACGTAACCGTCGTGGTGGTCAACCAGCTGGTAACCGCACCCGCACAGGTGGTGGTCGTCCAGGTAAACCTGGTGCAAACCGTTCCGGTCAGCCTTCTACCCGTCAGAAGAAGACAGGTGGAAACCGCAAGCCACGTTAATGGTTTGGAATATATAAAGAAAAAGCCAGCAGAGATGCTGGCTTTTGTCGTTTAATGGTATCTGGCATCCTAGATGCTTTATTTTGGCTGAGCGTCAATACACTGACCATTCACGTCTTTGCCTTCAGGTGCCATCAGGTAAAGGTACAGCGGCATGATATCCAATGGTGTCTTCAGGTTGTTGGTGTCTTCTGCAGGGAAAGCAGAGGCACGCATTTTAGTGCGCGTACCACCTGGATTGATGGCGTTGACCTTCACTGTTGTGTTGCTGAGCTCATCAGCCAGCACCTGCATCATGCCTTCTGTCGCGAATTTAGAGATAGCATAGGTGCCCCAGAATGCACGTCCTGAATGCCCTACTGTAGATGAAGTGAAAACGATACGGCCATCTTCAGACTTTTGAATCAAAGGCATTAGCGCTTGTGTCATCAGGAAGGTCGCTTTCACGTTCACCTGCATGACTTCGTCGTAGGCTTTTTCTTCGATTTGATCGAATGGGCTCAGCACGCCCAGCATGCCTGCGTTGTGCAAAACACCGTCCAGCTTACCGAATTGCTGCTCGATGGTGTCGGTCATGTCCAAATAATGCTGGCGGGTTGCACCCATCATATCGAGTGGAATGATCGCTGGTTGCGGGTAACCTGCTGCTTCGATTTCGTCGTAAACGCTTTCCAGTTTCTTCACTGTGCGTCCCAGCAAAATAACTGTTGCACCGTGTTGTGCGTAACTGATGGCAGCCTGGCGGCCAATACCGTCGCCTGCGCCGGTCACCAGAATCACTTTGCCATTCAATGCGTCGGCTGCTACTTGATACTCCACGTTACAATATCCTTTTCATTTTGATCTTGCGTGCCTGCTAAACTTGCCACTGGTCATCATGCGAGTGAAAGGCACTGTTGTAAGCTGGCATTTTAAGGCTGCTTGGGAAGAAGAAACAACCTAGCGATGTAAAGAAAGCGACATACGAGGTTGTTTGGGTATTCATGTCTAGTAGAATGACGGGATTCACATAAATCTGTGCTCAATAAAAGTACACAGAAACAACAATAAACGAGGAACTAAGTTTGGAATTCTTGCTTGATTACGGCCTTTTCCTGGCGAAAGTGCTGACCTTTGCAGTCGCCGTGATCGTCGTGCTTATTATTGCTAAAAGCGCTGGCGGCAAACAGTCTCAAAAAGGTGAGTTGGAAATCACTAACCTGACTGAAAAACATAAAGATTTAGTGCATTCGATGGAATCGCATCTCTACGATGAAGCAGCATTAAAAGCGCGCGACAAAGCAGATAAAAAAGCGGAGAAAGCGAAGGCTAAAGAAGCCAAGAATGAAGCGAAGAAAATGACAGATACGGCAACGCTGGAACAAAGCCGTAAACCACATGTTTTCGTCTTGGATTTTAAAGGCAGTATCGATGCACGTGAAGTGGCTTCTTTGCGAGAAGAAGTGACGGCAATTCTGGCTGTTGCCAAAGAGGGTGATGAAGTGCTGGTGCGCCTTGAAAGTGGTGGCGGCATGGTTCACGCATATGGCCTTGCTTCTTCACAACTTGATCGCATCAAGCAAGCAGGCATACCGCTGACAGCTGCGGTGGATAAAGTAGCTGCAAGTGGCGGTTATATGATGGCATGTGTGGCAGACAAGATCGTTGCAGCGCCTTTTGCCGTAGTAGGTTCTATCGGTGTGATTGCTCAGTTGCCAAACTTCAACAAACTGCTTAAAAAGCACGACATTGAATTTGAGCAATTGACTGCAGGTGAATTCAAACGCACGTTAACCATGTTTGGAGAAAATACCGACAAGGCGCGTGAGAAATTTGTCAGTGAGCTGGAAGAAACTCACACACTGTTCAAAGACTTTATTGCTGACCACCGTCCATCGTTGGATCTTGAAAAAGTGGCCACTGGTGAGCATTGGTTTGGCAATCAGGCACTGCCACTGGGATTAATTGACAGCATTGGTACCAGTGACGATTATCTGGTGTCGGCAGTGAAAGAAAAAGATGTGCTGGGCGTGCGTTATGTTCAACGCAAGAAACTGGCAGAAAAATTGGCCGGTGCGTCGGCAGAAGCGCTAGACCGTGTGCTGCTGAAGTGGATTAGCCGCGGTCAGCGACCAATCGTTTAGGAGTAAAAATGAACAATCAAAAGTGGGCACTGCTCTCGTTTGAAGGCCGGATGCGACGCAGAGATTACTGGCTGTACAGCGTTCCGGTATTGATTATGGTGTTGTCAACTTTCTTCTATCAGGGCGGGAATGTGGTGCTTGATGCACTGGCATTGGCGATTTCACTGTTTGCCATTTATGCTTCTATCGCGCTGAACATCAAACGGCTGAAAGACAGAAACAAGAGCCCTTGGTGGATTATTGTGACTTTTCTGCCGTTGGTAGGTCCTATCTTCGCGCTGGTGGAGTTAGGCATTCTTGATGGTACACCGGGTCCAAATCAGTTTGGCCCAGATCCGAAAGGACGCGGTCAGAAGCCGGGTTCTGGTGGCGGTGATGATGTCCATCAGGACGAGAAAAAAGACACAGCAGTGTTTGAAGGTTAGTTTAGAGATTTGGTACAATGTGCGAACCCGCTGGAGTATTGCTCCAGCGGGTTTCTTTTTTCGAAGAAATTGTTTGAGTAACAAGCATTTTTGGTGAGCTAGGCTAGGAGTGGATCTATTTAGCGAACAAAGCCCAAATGTCTTGTTTTAGGTGATTCTGAATGTCGCGTCGCTTTTGGCGCAGAGTATCACTACATGGAAATGCTTTAACCTCACTGCACCCCTCAGGCCGACTTAGCCTCAACCTGCCTTGAACTGTAAAAGCGACAGTAACTCTGATAGCAACACTGATTATTAGTGCATGCGTTGGCTTTGTGAATCGTTACGTATTTCGGTTTTTGGCGCTTTTATGACAAATCAAAAATACCGTCCAGATGTCGATGGCCTAAGGGCAATCGCTGTGCTTTTGGTGATCATTTTTCACTTCAATACAGACATTCTTCCTGGTGGCTTTATCGGTGTCGA
This sequence comes from Grimontia marina, assembly GCF_900060185.1. Lineage (GTDB taxonomy): Bacteria > Pseudomonadota > Gammaproteobacteria > Enterobacterales > Vibrionaceae > Enterovibrio > Enterovibrio marinus. The sequence goes on from NZ_FIZY01000071.1 coordinate 21,683, forward strand.
CATATTCTTTGTTATTTCAGGATTTATCATTACTTCAACGATTTACCCGCAAATGTTAGCAGGAACATTTACGTTCTCTTCGTTTTATGAGCGCAGAATCAAGCGCATCTTACCTTTGTTTTACACCGTCGCGTTGTCTTGTCTCGTAGCAGCCTATTTTCTGTTCGCTCCCAACGATTTCTCCGCTTTTGCAGATAGCCTGAGATACGCGTCAGTATTTATTTCAAATATTTTCTTTGAGAAAAACACTGGTTATTTTGCGCCTTCTTCCGAGACTATGCCGCTGCTAAATATCTGGTCTTTGTCAGTTGAAGAACAATTCTATTTTATCTGGCCAATGGCTCTGACTGCTTGTATTCGCTATTTTCCCGTCAATCTAAATAACTGATCCGAATAGTGCTACATTTTCGCCGTGCCGTGGCAACCTCCCGGGTACGGCGATACGTTATCCATAAAGTGCTTCACCTTCCTGAGCAATTGCCACATATGTTTACACCTGTGATTCCGAGTAATTGTCTCATGGAGAGCATTCCACAATCGTTCTATGACGTTGACCCAAGGGCAATAAACGGGCTGGAACAGCAGCCTGAACTTTGGGTTCTTCTTGAGCCAAGCCTTCGTTTTTTTACTTTTGTGGATGATGTAGTTATCCAGTATCAAGGTGACACTTTTGGCTCGGCGGTAGTGCCACTTTAGCTTCTCCAGCATGGCAATGAATAGGTCTGAGTCTTTCTTT
>NZ_FIZY01000072.1 GCF_900060185.1 Grimontia marina
GGTAAAGCGATAAAATACACGCTAGGTCAATGGCCGAAGCTCATCCGCTATATCGACGATGGTCATTTATCGATAGACAATAATCGCGCTGAACGCGCAATTAAATCGCTGGTCATTGGCCGAAAAAACTGGCTCTTCTCGACCAACCCTGCTGGGGCTGACGCGAGCGCGATGCTTTATAGCATCGTCGAGACAGCAAAGGCCAACGGACTCATCCTCTACGATTACATGGTCAAGTGCATGAAAGAGCTTGCGAAAGCAGAGCCTGATATCGATGCGCTCCTGCCATGGAACTTCAAACATTAGCAAGATCGCCCTGTGGGTTCATGGGGCGCATACTGTTTGGGGATAAACAAAGGCAAAAACTCTGATAGGTAATAAAAGTGTTTTCATTGCCAAATGTTTTTTAAGTGATTGAAAGTCATTTCTGATTGGAGAAATTTTAAAGGTTTATCTACATAATTTGACAATGAATATATAAATTAAGGTAGAGCTAAAAGTAATAATTTATTTTTTATTTGGTCATATTCACTGCATTAATATTTAATTTTCAGTGTAATGTTTTGAAGTGGGGTTCATTACTTATGATAATTCTATTAATGCAACTTTTGTCTTATTTATGATGCGATAATTAAGGCCGCAACATGGCATTATAGACTGGAAGTTTCGCGGCAATCGCGTTTTTTTGGGGGAAAGTCATGGCCAATCTTTCACCATATTTTATAAAAATATCAAAATACTATAATCACTTCTTCATTGTTTTTGCTTGCTTGTTAGTATTTTCTGAATCTGTTTGTGCCAAGCCACTATCAGAACGACAAAAGATCCAGCTCGATGCCCTAAAAGGGGTTTCAATGTGTGTAGAACCCAATTGGTTACCTTTTGAATATATCAATCAGGATGGAGAATTTGTTGGCGTGTTGGCTGATTATGCTGCTCTTATCAGCGACAAACTAGGCGTTACTTTCCATCTTCATCCCACCGGAACTTATCAACAAAGCCTGGAAGCGGTAAAGGCCGGGAACTGTGACATCATTGTCGCTGAAGTCGCCACAGAAGAAAAACGTCAGGACTTTCTGTTTACCAAACCGTACTTCACTTCGCACCGAGCCCTAGCAACCCACGCTGATGCGTCTTTCGTAGGCGATCTCAATAATCTTGCTCAGGAGACGATTGGTCTATTGCGGGACTCTCCAGCTTCAGAAATCTTACCAAAGCTCTATCCACATCTTGATTTTCAAGTGTTTAGCTCAACTGAGGAGGGGTTGAAAAAGGTCGAAACAAAAGAAATTTTTGGATTTGTCAATGTACTGGGCTCTCTGGTTTTTATCATTCAAGAACACAACATCACCAATGTGAAAATAGGTGGTGTTTTGCCTTCAAACGCCAAGCTTTCTATGCTCGTTAATCGAGATCTTCCGGAATTAGTGGAGTTGTTAGATTATTCAATCAACGAAATCACGCCCTTGGATCGAAAAGAAATTTTCGAGCGCTGGTTCCCGGTGAAGTACGAGACTGGTTTTGAGTGGGGGCTGTTTTGGTCCGTCGTGTCGGCCATTTTAGTGTGTGCCATGTTTACGGTAGGTTTGTTTTATCAATGGAATATGAGGCTCAAGCAGGAAATCAGGCTACGTCGTAGTGCGGAAAAGAAGATCACCAAATTGGCGCTGAGCGACCCCCTGACCAAGTTGGCCAACCGAATTCGTTTCAATGATGATTTAAAAGTAGCATTAGAGCTTGCTGAGGCAGAAAATGGTCATGTCGCGCTTGCCATTCTTGATTTAGATGACTTCAAACCCGTTAATGATGAGTATGGCCACCCTATAGGTGATGAATGCCTCAAGATTGTGGCGGATAGACTATTGATGCAATGCAGGGATCAGGACACGGTTGCCAGACTGGGTGGTGATGAATTTGCCATTGTCTACAGTGGACCAGAAAGCCGGGAGTATTTACCTGATATTGCAGAGAGGCTGATTGAATCTGTTGGCCAGCCTATATTTGCTGATGGCATCGAGATTCAGGTTGGGCTATCAATTGGATATGCGTTCTATCCAGATCATTGTGACAACTCTGACTCCCTTATTCGTTACGCGGATGAAGCGCTTTATGTGGCGAAGAAAACGGGAAAAAATAAGTTCCGTATCTATGAGCCAGATGCGAAAAAAACGTCTAATGCTGCAGTTAACGTAAATGAAGCCTCCCTCACCACACCTCAATCTTAGCGATTCGAATCGGCTATATATACCCAAACAACCTGAAGAAGCATGATTCAACTCGCCCGAAGGGAGGCCCTCAATGCGCCCACTTCTTCGTTAAATTCCCCCGGAAATAGAACGACTATTCCACGCGAAATTTGCCTCGAATTGAATGCATTGATGACCTCTGAATTCAAGCATCTTCAGGTTGTTTGGGTATAAAAAGAAGCACCAGATGGTGCCCCTTTGATAAATTGCTACGGAGGTTTACGCCATCTGCTCTGCAGCTTCTTGTTCTAAGCGTTTCTTTTCACGCATCAGTTCATTGAATTCAATGCGAGCTTGTTGAGCGGCTTCTGATGCCTGAAGTTTGTGCTCTTTCGCAGCCATAGCCTCATCTGTTAGGCGTTGGATTTGATCCAATTGTTCCTGTGGTGCATTACCCAGTTCCATACCCGTTTCACCACGTGACAGTGCTTCGGCGCGGATGTGTTTTTTCAAATCCCAGATAGCATCCAGTTTCTCACGCTCTTCGTTAGCAGCTTCTATCGCTTCGTCTTTCAAACGTTCAAACTTTGCCATCGCCATACCTTCACGAGACCAAGGGTCAACCTCCGGAAACTCTTCGATGTTGATGGTTGGGTCTTCGTAGCCTTCCTGATGTGAAAGGTCGAGCGTTGCTGCTTTCACACCTGAGATCATCAGCATGACCGCAATCACCAGCAGAGGTAAGCCGCCGACGATTGCCGCCGTTTGTAGCGTTGCCAGACCACCCATAAACATCAGGATAGAAGGCATCACAGACAGGGTGAATGCCCAGAACAGACGGTTCCAGCGCAGCGGGTCTTCAGTCACGTTATTCTGTACTACAGAAGCCAGAATGAACGAGATGGAATCGAACGTGGTCGCGGTGAAAATGATACATAGAATCGTGAACACAGCGATAACCACAGTGCTCATAGGCAGCTGCTCAAGGATTGAGAAAATCGCCGTTGTCGCGCCTTTCTCATTCAGGATAGAAACAACATCCAATTGACCTGACAGTTGCAGCGACAGACCAAAGTTACCCAGGATCATGAAGTACAGCGCACAGCCCAGCGAGCCGAAGAAGATGGAGCCTGAGACCATCTGCTTGATAGTACGGCCACGCGAAATACGCGCCACAAACAGACCCATACTTGGCGCGAATACCAGCCACCATGCCCAGTAGAAAATAGTCCAATCCTGCGGGAAGTGGGTGTCTTCAAACGTGCCGTAGCCACCAAACGGTTCTGCCCAGGTTGCCATGACGAAGAAGTTCGACAGCATACGACCGATGGAGTCCAAACCGGTTTCCAGCATGAACAGCGTTGGGCCAGCAAACAGTACAAATGCCAGCAGACCGAGTGCACCCCAAAAGTTAATGTTACTCAGAACCTTGATGCCCTCATCCATACCTTTGTAAGACGAGTAGGCGAACAGCGCGGTACAAAGCAGCAGAACACCGATTTGAGTCACTGTGGTAGAAGGAATGCCAAACAGGTAGCTGATACCTTCGTTGATCAATGGTGCGGCCAGACCTAATGTGGTTGCAGCACCACCCAGAAGACCAAAGATGAAGAGTACATCGATGAACTTGCCCAGCTTACCGTGGCTGCGTGCTTCACCAATCACAGGCATCAGCGCCGCAGATACTTTCAGTACAGGCTGCTTACGAACATAGAAGAAGTAAGCAATTGGAATAGCTGGGATCAGGTAAATAGACCAAGCAATTGGACCCCAGTGGAAAATACCGTAGGTCGCGGCCCAACGAACGGCTTCTTCACTGCCAGCCTGAAGCTGGAAAGGAGGGTTTTGATAGTAGTAAGCCCACTCGATAGTACCCCAGTAAAGAATACTGGCACCGATACCGCCACAGAAAAGCATCGCAGCCCAAGAGCCGGTCGCAAACTCTGGTTTCTCGTCTGCGTCACCAAGTTTGATTTGTCCGATATCGCTGAAAACGATGTAAGCCATAAAAAAGAAGGCAGCGATACCAAGAGCCAGGTACATAAAGCCCAGCTTGTCTGTCATAAAGGTTTTTGCAATCGCAATCCACTCTGCGCCTTGGTCAGGCCAAACCAGCAATGGAACGATGACAGAAAACAGCAGCCCCAACGCACCGAAGAAAGTCGGCTTGTCGATGAGCTCAAAGTGTTTTTTCATAAAATAAACTTCCAGTTCACAGTGTTGTATCTAGAAATTCTCATGATGAATGCAATCCATATCAATTCAGCTATTGGATGCTGAAGATAAAAAGGATTGATGAAATTCACTGCGTGAATGGAATGACGAGTGGTTCTTGTGTTGGGTGAATTTTGCTTTCCGAAAGAAGGAGTGGGGTTAACAATTTGGTGATAGCTTGCACGATGAGAGGAATTATTCTTTTACAAAATAGAGACCGCTCATCAATCTAAAAGTGTGAGCGATCTCAAAATTGCTTATCGTTCGAAAGATTAAGCGATCTTCTCCGCTGACGCGAGACGGTATTGAACCATGTCTTCGATGGTCAGTACTGGCATGTCATGCTTCTTACCGAACTCGACGATCTCTGGCGCTTTTGCCATGGAGCCATCTTCATTCTGCACCTCACACAAAACACCAACAGGCGAAAGGCCGGCCATTTGCATTAGATCGATAGTGCCTTCGGTGTGACCACGACGGACAAGAACACCACCTTTGCGTGCGCGGAGTGGGAACACGTGGCCAGGACGCGCCAGATCAGAAGGTTTTGCATCTGGGTTCGAGGCGGTTTTGATCGTAGTGACGCGGTCAGCCGCAGAAACGCCGGTTGTGACGCCCACTTTCGCTTCGATGGAAACGGTAAAAGCGGTCTGGTTGGCGCTGTTATTGTTGGCCACCATTTGCTGAAGTTCGAGCTTATCGGCTTGTTCTTCAGGCAGGCACAGGCAAACGATGCCGGAGCATTCGCGGATCATAAGTGCCATTTGCTGAGTGGTTAGGTGGTCTACAGAATAAATGATGTCACCTTCATTCTCGCGATCTTCATCGTCGAGAAGCAAAACGCCTTTACCCAAACGCAGTGCTTCAAGCGCCGCTTCAACGCGCTCAAATGGGGTGCCAGAAAGTAGAGATGTGTGAGTCTGATTCATGGTAACTCCTAAGTTTAAATACCAGAATCAGGGCGTATACCCAAACGACCTGAAGATGCGAGCATTCAGAGGTCATCAATGCGTTCAATTCGAGGCAAATTCCGCGAGGAATAGTCATTCTATTTTCGTGGAATTTAACGATGAAGTGGGCGCATTGAGGGCCTCCCTTCGGGCGAGTTGACTGACGCTGTGCTCTTTGTTGTTCCTTTTTGATGGAGGTGGCTACACCTACAAAGGAACGCCGCGATCACAACACCAGGCAAGCTCGCTGAATCCTGCATCTTCAGGTTGTTTGGGTATGGATGAGCGCAAACTGCGAACGCAGCTATGCGCAATCCACCGATCTTCGGCTAAGCGAACGCCGCCGTGAATCGGTGCATTTTTATCATCCTCTTTCATCCGGACTATAACCGTCGGCCTTGGCGTTTCACCAAGTCTGCTGACCCCAAGCATGCGCTTGGGCGCTCGCGGGCTCGCCAGTCTTACAATGATTTGCGTGCTGACATACCGCCGGTGGGGAATTTCGCCCCGCCCTGAGAATAATGCTCAAAATGAGCAAACAAATATTACTGTGTTTTCAATAGAAAAGGGAAGGGCAGATCGGCTGCATGCTTATTGTTTGCGCGATCAGTGTTCCATACGTCGCATGTACTCTTTCGGCGTACACCCACGGACGCGTTGGAAGGCTTTGGTGAAGCTTTGTGGGTTGCTGTAGCCAAGTAGACGGGCAACCTCATCCGGGGCATAGCCCTTTAACATGTACCTCGCCGCAATGTTATTCAGCACATAACCCCGCATGGACGAGAAACTGAAACCCAGTCGATGTAATCGTCGCTGCAATTGCTGCGTGGAAAGACCCAGTGTTGATGCGACCGTTTCCAAAGAGGGCATGCCGTAATGACGGGTGAAGTTCACGACTTCATACAGCGCTTTGGTGGGATCATCGCGTTGCGGCATATTGACCAGTTCATCCAAATCAAACAAAGAAATCAGTGTTGCTTTGTTATGGTCGCGCGGCACGGCATGTTCCAAAAGGAGTAGTTTATTATCGAACCAGACTTCCGTCATGGCACAACCTGTCTTCACTTCACATCCAAACCATTCGCTTGCAGCGTTGATATCGATATCCGTTCCTTTGAGTTTGACAGCCAGCGGCGCAAAACCGTCATGGGTGAAATGGCGAAGGACTGAGGTCATCATAATCGCGACGCGTAGTGAATCGATACCTGCCGCCGTTCCTGAGTATTCGTTGTCATAACACCACTTCAACAACTTTCCTGATTGCCTTCCCACGTAGTGAGCGCCTGAGTGGAAACAGCTCAAACCATAGTTGATGCGTCTGAATGTCACCGCTAAATCGGGAGCAGACATAAACCAGTTTGCTTTCACATCAATGGAGGAAATCGTCAGGGAATCTGCAATAGCGAGTGGGTAAGACGGGTTGCCTGAGAGCTCGGCGATCTTTGTTAGCCATTCATTGACTACCGCATGGGGGACGAGTGCCATTTCATCACTGTACAAAGACACTGGAATACCCAGTTGTTCCGGCATTAAGTGATATTTCGAACATGCACCACTGATTAGCGGACGGATGTAAGCCATGCGGATAAATGAGATGTCGAACATATACATCACTTTTCTATGGATAGGATGATTCAATATATACAAAAAATTAATCTAATCAATCCATATTCAAGTGTCGTTAATCTTTCTGTGTGAACATTCATGCATTGAATGAATGTCGGAGTATATGAATGAGCCTGTTGGCAACACCTTTTGTAGATACCACCACGGATACTGTCCTTCATGTGGTCGCGCTAGTTGTACTTTTAGGGTCGGTTGGCGCAATCGCTTTTGGTTTTTGGAAAGTTCATGAATTGCCTGTAAGCAAGGCCCGAAAAAAGCAGCATCATCAAATGGGACTGATATCTGCACTGACATGGATTGGTTTTCTCTGGCATTGGGTGTGGGTAGTTGCCGTCATTCTCGCCTTTGTGGATGGAGAGAAAGCACTGAGAAAGATTCGGGACATCTGGCGTGAGCCGAATGCGCCAATCAATGAAACCGAAATCACCACAAAGACAGTTAGCGAAAAGGAGGAAAATCATGCTTGAAGGTTTAGCCGTATGGGCCCTCTTTATCTACCTACTTCGTTTGGTTGGCATGCCGTGGAATGTTTATAGCAAGGCATTTGCGTATATCGGTGGTGGTTCTTGGCTGATTTTTGTTTGGATTGGGTTATTGAATTTCACGCCGATGGATCTGACTGGCGGGTCTGTCGTGCAGTCTCCTCATATTCAGTTGCGCCCGGGTTCTAATCAAATTCGCGGCAATGTCGATCAAATTTATGTGAGCCCGAACCAGCGCGTTGAAGAGGGTCAGCTTGTTTACACGCTTGATGCTGAACCTTACGAAATCGCTCTTAATCGTGCTGCTGTTGCCGAGCATGCCGCAAACGTGGCACTCGAAGTGGCGATTCAGGATGTCTCTTTGAATGAACAGCAATATGAAGCAACGAAAGCTGATCTCAATGTGCTTGAAAGCCAGCTGGCAGCAGCAAAAGAAGATGCAAAATGGAAGACCAACCAGCTGAACCGGTACATTACTCAGAATAAACGTGCACCAAATACAGTAACTGAATCAGTGATGGACGAGCAACGCAACAAGGTTCAACTCGCCGGGGCTCAAGTCGCCACGCTCGAAAAGCAAATACAAAAAGCGGAAATTGGTGTTGAGCAAGCGCGTTTGAACAAAGAAAAATCGGTGCTGGCCGTCGCCACTAAAGAAGCAGACTTGGAAAGTGCGCGTGAAAATATTGCTCAAGCTGAGTGGAACCTTGAACAAACCCGAGTACGCGCGCCGGCAGATGGTTATGTGACAAATTTCATTATGCGAGAAGGTCAATATGTGGGCCTGGTTCCTCGCATCCATATGTACACCGATGAAAAATATGTATTGATGCGCGTAAACCATCAGGCAATTCGCAACGTGGAAGTGGGGCAGTATGCGGAATTCGCCAGCCCGGTTTACCCGGGCAAGATCTTCAAAGCCGAAGTGGAAGGTATTGTAGAAGCGACGGGTGAATCTCAGGCTAGGTTGATTGCGACTGATGACAATGTGCGCATGACAACCGGCTCAAACCTGGCCAACAAACACCACTTTGTCAGGCTGAAACTGGAAGAGCCAGAAGGCTATGATGTTCCTGTTGGCGCAGTGGGTTTGGCTTGGGTCTCTGGGGAAAAACCTATCGGGTTTATGAGCTTCTTGGATGTGATTCGCGGCATCATCATCCGAATGAAAGCGCAGCTTTACTTCATTTATTCGATTTAACCGACATTCTTCTCCCAAAGGGCTCTTTAAGAGCCTTTTTTCTTGCGCCTGTGACTCTGTCTCATCGTCATTCTGCCCACGCTTAATAATCCGTTGTTTAGAGTGCCGGAATGTGAATCATCAAACGATAGAAAGTCAGCAACCCAAAGGTTTGCGAGCCATTGCCATCCTGGAAGCAGGGAAAGGCTTATTGGCATTGATTGTCGGGCTTGCACTGCATGAACTGGGAGGTGTGGAAATTCAAGCGTTATGCGAACAGATGCTGCGCCACTTAAGGCTCAATCCCGCAGGGGAAATCCCAAGTGTGATTCACAAAGCGCTGACTAGCGTTGATGACAGGAATCTCACCATATTTGCGTTAGGGACGTTACTTTATGCCATTGTGCGCTTTATCGAAGCCTATGGATTATGGCGGGCTTTTGGTTGGACAGAGTGGTTTGCCCTCGCCAGTGGTGCGATTTATTTACCTTTCGAAGTTTACGAGGTGTTTACCACTGGGAAGACTTTGGCATATTTAGCACTGGTAATGAATTTGTTGGTGGTGGGCTATATGGCCTTGATTATTCAGAAGCGTTACCGGAACAAGCCAAGTGCTTAAAAGACCGCTTTATATCGCAAAATGAATAGAAAATAACATTTGCGCCATGAATGGGATTGGCTTGGTCGCATTTGCATGATTTATGGGTGATTTCTGTGTTTGTAACGGGGTTTGTTTGAATGTTTATTAATGTGTTGATTTGGGTCATTTCAATGAATTAACATGCGCTTTTTTCACGCTCACGTAAAAATAAGTACAAATATAATGACAACAGATACAAAGCCTTCAAAGTTTAAATCTTCAGCCATGATTGCTTACATGCTGCTGCTCAGTGGCTTGCTGACATTTGGTATTTTCAGCATTGCAGGTGCCATTTTTGCTTACTTTAAGCGAAAAGAGGCGATTGATGCTGGTGAAGACATGTATGTCGATCACTTCCGTTGGATTATTCGAACCTTTTGGATTGCGTTACCGCTGGCGATGATGAACCTTCTGCTGATCCCATTCGGTATTGGAATGTTGACTGCAGGTGTGACTTACCTTTGGGTGTTCTACCGTGGCATGTATGGTGCAAAAGTCCTGACTGACCTAAAAAGCCCTTACAGCAACCGCCAAGTCAAGACGGCGTAAAATTCGCAGTTTCTCCCTTAAAAAACCGCTCTTCGAAGCGGTTTTTTTATATCGAGGTATTTTCAGTTTCAGGGCATTCGGCTGCTTTGTGCTTACTCAGGGTACGTTGTAATAGCTGACTGTAGAGCGGTTTGCCGCCCATGGCCTGCGCCGTCATGGTTGCACCGAGAGACGTAATCAAAAGAGGGAGGATAAGCTCATAGTTGTGGGTGAGCTCGATCACTAGAAGTATTCCGGTGATGGGCGCGCGAACGGTAGCGGCAAACAGTGCGCCCATTCCTGCGACAGCAAACATCCCGATAGTGATGTCGAAATCGGGAAACACCAACATACATACGGCGCCAAAACAGGTACCGAACAGCGTTCCCAGCGCAAGCATGGGGGCAAAAATACCGCCGGGTGCGCCGGAACAAAAACACGCGAGAGTGGTGACTGTTCGGGCCACGAATAGTATTAAAAGCATAGAAAGCGTAAACGACCCGCCAACGGCATCTGTGATCAGGCTTTCACCTGCGCCAGTTAATCGAGGCAGAAAAATGATCATCACACCAAATATGGCGCCAAGCGCTCCGCCAATGCCGATAAACCGCTTCGTCTCATCTCGGTGCAGGCGCTCGAAACCGTCCATACTCCAAACCACCATTCGGTTGAACAGCACGCCAAAACCGCCAAACATGAGCCCCAGAATCAAGAAAAGCCCTAGTGCTTCTAATGGCACTTCAGTGTGTGCTGGTAAGGGGATCATTGCATCCTGGCCCTGAAAATATCGGTAGGTAATGGTCGCGACAATCGCGGCAATCATGACGGACTTAATCGAAATCAGGTTGTAGCGGAACTGAGGGCGCATCTCTTCGACGACAAACATAATTCCCGCGAGTGGTGCGTTAAAGGCTGCGGCTAAACCAGCGGCAGCCCCTGAAGCCACTAAGGTGTGGCGACTTTCATCATCATTGAGCCGAAATATATCAGTGATCATTCTGCCGACACTGGACCCCATTTGTACCGAAGGTCCTTCACGCCCCAGAACCAGTCCTGCTCCGATTGCGCCAATACCACCAAAGAACTTCACTGGAATCACCCGCCACCAACGAACAGGACGAAGTCCATCAAGTGCGCCCTCTATTTCGGGGATCCCAGAACCAGCTGCTTCTGGAGCGACTTTCTTTACCAAAAAGAAGCCGCACGCTGAGAGCAAGGCACTACTGATCACAACTGTCACTATGTTCATCAGCGACATTTCGCCATGGGCTTTTGACCATTCATTACGCTGCGCGATGACCCACTCAATGGCGATGTCGAAGAATGTACACAAAAGGCCAGCCAACAAGCCGACAAATACAGCAAGGAAAAGAATAGGAAGCGAGCTTTGATGGCTGGCGAGAAATCGACGCATCACTCCTGTTTGGGGGTTACGTGCTGCTGCACTTGCCTGCCCTCCTTCTGTTTGCTCGGCCATCGCTTGCTTCCTTTGTTCAACTCGTTTCAGCATAGAGCAGGAAGGAAGAGGGTTATTCTTCGGAAATGATACAGTCGCGATTATGTAATGAACCAGATACTGTTGGCGTTTCTCCACGCTACTACAGCATCAATAAACTCTCTGAGCTTTTTGGGATAGAAACGCTGATGGGTATAGACAAGATGCAATTGATGCTGACTCGCAAACCAATCCGGTAATACGCGCATTAGACTGCCATCCGAGAGGTTTTTTTCAACCAAGGCAAGAGGAATGCAGGCGACCCCTAATCCTCCCGCCGCTAACGCTATGAGCCCTTCATAGCTCGAGCTGGAATATTGCCCCTTGGCGGTAAGTTGGACGCTTTGTCCATTACCTGAGTGTAAGGTCCAATTATTCCAGGACGTATCAAACGAGCTTTTGAGGCAAGGCGCTGTCAGTAGGTCACTCGAAGAGCGAATTTCATGCTTCTCAAATAGCGACGGTGAGCAAACCAGTATGTCTTTCAAAGCGCCAATATCTCTCGCGACCAAGTTGTCAGGGAGGGCTTTTTGAGATCTTAGCGCCACGTCCGATTCACCAAATTCAACATCTTTGATGTCGGTAGTGAAATCCAGTTCTATGTGTATGTTGGGGTTCCCTTTGGAAAATGCGGGAAGTGCTGTTTCGGCAATAATTGGGCCTAACGCATCTGGTGCAGTAAATCGGATATAGCCATAACCATCTTGAGTCAGCATGTTGATGCTTTGTGCCGCTTTATGCGAGATCGCGTCGATTTGTTGCGCGGCGCCAAAGAGTTCCTTTCCTGGTTCTGTCAGTACCACTGAACGAGTCGTCCTGAAGAACAGTCTACATGCCAGTTCACTCTCTAATGCACGAATGTGCCGAGAGACCAGTCCCTTCGATACTCCCAGAACATCCGCTGCTTTTGAAAAGCTGCTCAACTCCGCCACGGTTTTAAAAGTTTCTAAATGCCTAAGGTTCACATTGAATCCAAATAGTAAACAGTGTGTTTAGTTTATACGGTTTTTTGACCTGGATTTACCTCATAAGATTTTTACGTAAACAAATGGCGCGCAAGTCGCGAGTTTAAAATCAAAGAGGACATTGAAATGAGCGTAGGTAATGTAAGTAAGAATATGGAAGTGGCCAAAACTTATTTTCAGGCAGTACAAACGGGCGATCTGGAAACACTGGGTGCGCTGGTAGCACCAAATGTGGTTTGGTACCAACCAGGCAACAATCGCTTTTCAGGAAAGCACGAAGGTGCTCAAGCAGTTTTTGGCATGATTGGTGGCATGATGGAAGTGTCACAAGGCTCTTTTAAAATTGAAACCTTTAACGTTGTTGGTGGCAATAAAAACAATGTCGCTGTGATCGTCGAGTTTTCGGCAGCTCGTGGAGACCAATCAATGCGTATGGTCGGTGTCGATATGCTGACTATCGAGGATGGAAAGATTGTTGAAGCCTGGCTTTACTCAGCAGATCAGGCTTCAGAAGACACATTCTGGGGAAACTAAACATAAACCCAATGCTTGTGGCGTAAATCTAAAAGGGGCTCAAGCCCCTTTTTTAAACACATTTTCAAAATTTGTACCCAAGTAATTAATCTCTTGTTTTTCGCTTCCATCAGTTGGCGGTATCACCCATCGATCTCTCAGAGCTAACTAACTTCTCATGGCGCGGTGCTCTCATTGTGAGATTCCTTGTCGGGCTGCTGACTGTATTAAACGTTTAGTGTGCTAAATATTGACCAGTCAGACGTTTCGGTTCTTTGCCTATCACTCTCCCTAACTCTCTGATTCTTAGAATGTAAAATTTATCGGATAACTATTTTCCAGGTTTACATATTAAATATCTCTTTGACAACTTATGTCTTATTTGTGACTCTATTTTTAATTGAACGTTCAATCAAGAAACATTTCCGCTACATTTTAATCGGTATGTTGATTGGTTTGAGTACGCACGGAGGAATGAATGCCAAAAGTAGGAATGCCAGCGATTCGCCGCCCACAGCTTGTGGCAGCAACGATTGCGGTCATTGATGAAGTGGGTCTGGCAGGAGCAAGTGTCTCGCTGATCAGTCGCAAAGCCGGTGTATCAGCAGGCATTATCAATCACTACTTTGGCGGGAAAGATGGTCTTCTGGAAGAAACCATGCGCTCAGTACTTCGTGAGCTGTCCAATGGCGTCCAAATCCGTTTGAACATTACCTCCCCAGACGATGCATATGGCCGGATTCTGGCGATTGTTGAAGGAAACTTCGATCCGAATCAGGTCAACAGCAAAGTCACCAAAACCTGGCTGGCGTTTTGGTCTCATGCTATGCACCAGCCTGCGCTTTTCAGGTTACAGCGCGTCAATGAAAAACGCCTGCTATCCCACCTTCGCATTGAGTTAAAAAAGTTGATGCCGACAGAACGTGCAGACTTTGTTGCCCATGGTATTGCTGCATTGATAGACGGGATTTGGCTTCGTGGTGCACTTGCACCAGAGGGCATTGACCCGCACGCGGCAATGGCGACAGTCGAAGATTATCTCAAGCTTCAGCTGAAAGCATTTGAATCCATATCAAAAGGCAAAAAGTAATGGATATTAAGCAGTTATATATTCACGGAAAGTATGTTGATGCGACTTCCGGAGAAACCTTTACCACATCTAACCCAGCGACTGGCGAGACACTGGCTGAGGTTCAACAGGCCAGTCAGACGGATGTCGACATTGCAGTCACCTCTGCTTGGGAAGGCTTCAAGGTTTGGTCATCAATGAGTGCAGCAGAGCGTCGCGGCATTCTGAACAAAGCCGTAGCGATTCTACGTGAGCGCAATGACGAACTGGCAGCGCTGGAAGTGCTGGATACGGGTAAGCCAATGCAAGAAGCCCAGTATGTGGATGTAGTCACTGGCGCGGATGTCATCGAATACTACGCGGGTCTTGCTGTAGCAATTCAGGGCGAGCAGCAAAGCTTGAGCGAAAACCAGTTCTTCTATACGCGCAAAGAACCTCTGGGTGTTTGTGCAGGCATCGGTGCCTGGAACTACCCAATTCAAATTGCGATGTGGAAAGCTGGCCCTGCACTTGCCGCAGGAAATGCCATGGTGTTTAAGCCGTCAGAAGAAACACCGTTAACTGCATTAAAACTGGCAGAAATTTTTACCGAAGCGGGCATGCCGAACGGCGTATTTAACGTTGTTCAAGGTGACTACCGTGTAGGTCAGATGTTGTCGCGCCACGACAACATCGTCAAAGTGTCTTTCACTGGCGAGTGTGGCACAGGTAAAAAAGTCATGGCTGATGCCGCGGGTACGCTAAAGCCTGTCACCATGGAGTTGGGTGGTAAATCGCCACTGATCGTTTTCGACGATGCTGATATTGATAACGCATTATCTGGCGCGATGATTGCGAATTTCTACACCCAAGGTGAGGTGTGTACGCACGGTACCCGCGTTTTTGTCCATGACGATATCTATGACACTTTCCTTGAGAAACTGAAAGCTCGCACGGAACAACTGGTGTTGGGTGACCCTACCGACCCAGAAACCCAAATCGGCGCGCTGATTTCCAAAGACCACCTATCCAAAGTGCTCGGTTTTATCGAAAAGGGTAAAGCAAGTGGCGCGACCTTGTTGTGTGGTGGATACCAAGTGACAGAAGGTGAACTGGCGAAAGGAAACTTCGTTGCACCTACCGTGTTTGCGGACTGCACCGATGACATGTCACATGTTCAAAATGAAATCTTCGGCCCTGTGATGTCTGTCCTGCGATTCAGCGACGAACAGGAAGTCATTTCCCGTGCCAATGACACCTCTTATGGTCTTGCAGCAGGCGTATTCACCACCAATTTCTCCCGCGCACACCGCGTGATTGCCAAGCTTCAGGCGGGCATTTGTTGGATAAACAACTGGGGCGCATCTCCGGCGGAAATGCCGGTTGGCGGTTACAAGCAATCCGGTATTGGTCGTGAGAATGGCATACAGACCCTAAGCAGTTACACCCAAACCAAGAGTGTTTACGTCGAATTGGGCGATGTAGACAGTCCTTACGCATAAGAGATCGGGGCTGGAATGTCGAACAAAGAATTTGATTACATCATCGTTGGTGCTGGGTCGGCGGGTTGTGTACTGGCAGATCGCCTGAGTGCGTCAGGTGAACATCAGGTGCTGATCCTTGAAGCAGGTGGTACTGACAGAAGCATTTTCATTCAAATGCCGACCGCACTCTCGTACCCAATGAACACTGAAAAGTACGCATGGCAGTTTGAAACGGAAGTGGAAGAGGGGCTGGATGGTAGGAAGCTGCATTGTCCCCGCGGCAAGGTTTTAGGTGGAAGTTCATCGATCAATGGCATGGTTTACGTTCGAGGCCACGCTTGTGATTACGATGAATGGGAAGCCAACGGCGCGGCAGGCTGGAACTACCAAAACTGTCTGCCTTACTTCAAACGCGCGGAAACCTGGGTTGGTGGCGAAGATGAATATCGTGGCGGCAACGGCCCTGTTGGCACCTGCAACGGTAACGATATGGCGCTTAACCCGCTGTATCGCGCGTTTATTGATGCGGGTGAGCAGGCTGGCTATCCGGTCACAGAAGATTACAACGGATATCAGCAGGAAGGCTTTGGACACATGCACATGACCGTCGATGGTGGTGTGCGTGCTTCCACTTCAAATGCCTATCTTCGCCGCGCGTTAAAGCGTGACAACCTGACACTGATAAAGGGCGTCACGGTCAAAAAAATCCTGATAGAGAACAAAGCCGCCACTGGTATTGCCTATGAAAAAGGCGGTCAGTCGTTCGAGGTGAAAGCGCGTAAAGAAGTGATCAGTGCCGCTGGCTCTGTCGGTTCTCCGCAACTGTTGCAGGTATCTGGTGTGGGCCCGAAATCCGTGTTGGAAAATGCAAATGTGGAAGTAAAACATGATCTGCCAGGTGTGGGTGCAAACCTGCAGGATCATCTGGAAGTTTATTTCCAATACTTCTGCAAACAACCCATCACTTTGAACGGCAAGCTGGGACTTATCAGTAAAGGTTTGATTGGTACACGCTGGATTTTGTTCAAAGACGGTCTCGGAGCGACCAATCACTTTGAATCCTGTGCATTTATCCGAAGCCGTGCGGGCATTAAATGGCCAAACATTCAATATCACTTCTTGCCAGCAGCAATCCGTTATGACGGAAAGTCTGCGGTGGAGGGGCATGGATTCCAGGTTCATGTTGGGCCAAACAAACCGGAAAGCCGTGGCCATGTGCACATTAAAAGTGCCGACACCAATGACAAGCCGGAAATCATCTTCAACTACATCAGCACCGAACAGGACAAACAGGACTGGCGCGACTGCATTCGCTTAACCCGCGAGATTCTGGCGCAGGAAGCGATGTCGCCTTATCGCGATGGCGAAATCCAACCGGGTATGAAAGTTGAATCCGACGAAGAAATTGATGCATGGGTGAAGGCGAATGTGGAAAGCGCTTATCACCCATCGTGCACCTGCAAAATGGGGGCGGACAGCGATGACATGGCCGTGCTCGATAACGAACTTCGGGTTCGCGGTATTGCCAACCTCCGTGTAGTGGATTCATCTGTGTTCCCAACGATCCCGAACGGCAACCTGAATGGCCCAACCATCATGGTCGCCGAGCGTGCTGCAGACATGATTTTGGGGCAGCCCATGGAGGCGCCGCTGGAAGTGTCCATTTGGATAGACCCGAACTGGGAAACACAGCAGCGTCTGAATCCGAAGTGATGAAGCCTTATGAGGCATCAGGACAAAAAGTAATACCAAGTACCACCCAAGTAAAAAACGGAAGGGTGCAGCAAGCTGTTGCGCCCAAAGCCAAAAAGAAAGGAAGAGGAAGTAACCATGGAAAATAAACAGACCAAGCGACTGGCAGGTTTGAGCATCACACTGGCGGCAGGTCTTACTGCTATCCCAGCAATGGCAAGCCAGTGTGAAACAGTCCGTTTCTCTGATGTGGGCTGGACGGACATCACCGCCACCACCGCTGCTACTGCGCTTGTACTGCAAGGTATGGGATACAACACTGACATCCAACTGCTGTCTGTCCCTGTTACCTATACCTCGCTGGCAAATGGCGATATTGACGTGTTTCTTGGTAACTGGATGCCAACCATGGAAGGTGATATCGCGAAGTACCGTGAAGCCGGCACTGTAGAAACCATCGGTATGAATCTGGAAGGCGCAAAGTACACTCTCGCGGTGCCAAAGTATGCATTTGAAGGTGGCGTGAAAAACTTTGCGGATATCGCAAAGTTTGAAGACAACTTTAAAGGTCGTATCTACGGTATCGAACCTGGTAATGATGGTAACCGTCTGATTCAGGACATGATTGATGCTAATGCGTTCGGTCTGAAAGAATTCGAACTGGTTGAATCAAGTGAAGCGGGCATGCTCTCTCAGGTTAAACGTGCCGTGCGCCGCGACCAATGGATTGTATTCCTGGGTTGGGCACCGCATCCAATGAACAGCAACTTCGAGCTGGAGTATCTGGACGGTGGTGACGACTACTTCGGCCCCAACTATGGCGGCGCGAATGTTTACACAAACGTACGTAAAAATTACACCACAGAGTGTCCGAATGTGGGCAAACTGCTGACCAATCTGAAATTCACTTTGCCAATGGAAAACGAAATCATGAATGGCATTCTGAATGATGGTGAGAAGCCGGAAGTGGCTGCGAAAGAGTGGCTGCAAGGTAACCCGGAAGTGCTTACTGCGTGGTTGGACGGCGTGAAAACGCAAGATGGCAAAGATGCACTGCCTGCGGTGAAGGCTCACCTCAATATCCAGTAAACCCAACTGCATTTCGAAAGCAGTAACCGCGAAAGCAGGTGCTGGGCTATTTTTCAGCCCAGCACACCAACATGGATTTTGGAGCACAAATGAACTGGATTACAGATAATAAAATTCCTCTTGGCAGCTACATGGAAAACGTTGTTGATTGGTTGACTTACAATGCAGCGGGCTTTTTTGACGCGCTTTCTATCTCGCTTGAATGGCTGATTCTGTCCCTCGTCGATGTGATGCAGTGGTTCCCGCCATATGTACCGATTGCTCTAACCGCAGGTATCGCTTGGCTGCTGCATCGACGTGTTTCGCTAGTGATTTTTGTTGTAGCAGCGCTTCTGCTGATTTTAAATTTAGGCTACTGGACGGAGATGATTGAAACCTTCGTGCTGGTACTTACTGCTACGATGTTATCGGTTTTACTTGGTGTACCACTCGGTATTCTCGCTGCACATAGGCCTTGGCTGTATACTTTTATGCGTCCAATTCTGGATCTGATGCAGACCATACCGACGTTCGTTTACCTGATCCCTACATTGGTGCTGTTTGGGCTGGGTGTCGTGCCTGGTCTGATATCCACCATTATTTTTGCGATTGCAGCCCCTATCCGCCTGACTTATCTCGGTATCCGAAGTGTGCCAGAAGAGCTGATTGAAGCGGGTAAAGCGTTTGGCGCTACGCCAAGTAAGTTGTTGTTCAAAGTAGAGCTGCCAGCTGCTATGCCAAATATCATGGCGGGCATTACCCAGTGCATCATGTTGTCACTATCAATGGTGGTCATTGCAGCGCTAGTGGGTGCAGATGGTTTAGGTAAACCAGTCATTAGAGCTTTGAATACAGTGAATATTTCACAAGGCTTTGAAGCGGGACTCGCGATTGTGTTGGTCGCCATTATTCTTGACCGCCTCTGCAAAGCACCTGCATCACAAGGGAAAGAGGGTCAATCATGAAAGCAGTATCGATTGAAAACCTCGACGTGATTTTCGGTCACGGGCTTGAGCGCAGCATTGCCATGCTGGATGAAGGGAAATCCCGTCAGGAGATTCAGGAAGAAACTGGCAATGTAGTTGGCGTCAGTAATGCCACCATTTCAGTAGAACAGGGTGAAATCTGCGTATTGATGGGGCTTTCTGGCTCGGGTAAGTCAAGCTTGTTGCGTGCAGTGAACGGTTTAAACCCAGTGACCCGTGGTTCTCTGAAAGTGTGCGATGGCGAAGAGATGGTAGAGCTTAATGGTATCGATGCTAACAAGCTTCGCGACCTACGTTCCCACCGTGTGTCCATGGTGTTCCAGAAGTTTGCATTGATGCCCTGGCTCCCTGTGGTTGACAACGTTGCCTTTGGGCTGGAAATGCAGGGCATGGGTAAAACAGAGCGCCGCCAACGCGCCATGGAAAAGCTCGATATGGTTGGCTTGAGTGAGTGGCATAACAAACTACCGCACGAGCTTTCTGGCGGTATGCAGCAACGGGTTGGCTTAGCGCGTGCATTCTGTATGGATAGCGACATCCTGCTAATGGATGAACCATTCTCAGCACTCGATCCCTTGATCCGAAACCAACTCCAGGACGAGTTGTTGGAGCTTCAGCGTAAACTCAACAAAACCATTCTGTTTGTCAGCCATGATTTGGATGAAGCCCTAAAGATCGGCAACAACATTGCTATCATGGAGTCGGGGAAAATCATCCAGCACGGCAAACCGGAAGACATTGTACTTCGTCCAGAGACCCAGTATGTCGAAGACTTTGTAGCTCACACCAATCCATTAAATGTGCTTCGTGGTCGTACCTTAATGACAGCCATTGGTGATCTCGGGCGACGAGATAACATGGTCATGCTCAACGAGATGGAGCAAAGCAGACTTCAGTTTGATAGTCAGAGCTCATTGATTGCGGCCTATCGTGGTGAAACAACCTTGCCGATCCTGAGGTGGGATGTTGAAAGCGGTGTTTGTTCGTTGCCGAAAGATGTCATCGTGATAGCGGATGCGGATATTTCAATGCGTAATGCGCTTGAAATTCGATACCAGACAGGTTTACCTCTGTTGTTAACGGAAAATGACCAAATTATTGGAGTATTATCTGATAACGATTTTTATCATGCACTGCTAGGAAAGCATTATTCTAATGCGGCATAATATATAATGTAAACTGCAAAAAACGGTCAGATAATGTCTGACCGTTTCTTTACATATTATTAACATAATCACATTTCAGCTATATTTTTTAAGTCTTATAAATAAGACGTCCTGTAAAATAATCCTTCTTTCTAAATAATTTTTAGTAAAAAACCATCAATTAAATAAAAATAACCTTTACTAAGTATTGATAGGAAAGCATTTTTCTAATGCGGCATAATATATAATGCAAACTGCAAAAAACGGTCAGATAATGTCTGACCGTTTTTTACATATTAATAACATAATCAAATTTCAGCTATATTTTTTGAGTATTATAAATGAGACAACCTGTAATATAATCCTTTCTGAATAATTATTAGTAAAAAAAATAACACTTAATTCTGAAATAGTCTTTACTAAGTTTTGTACTCATTTTTTGTAGAGTACATTTCTTTTTGCCTTAAAACTTTTAGGCAAAACCAAAGTGGTATCTTAATAACATTAGGAATGTATGTGTATGATAAAGATTAGGAAGATTAGTAAGATTAGAAAGATAGGAGGGTTGCTCTGTGCAGCGGTACTCTCGGTTTCATCTTTTCAAACTCAGGCGCAAGTGACCCTCTTACCTGGGTCAACACCTGACCCGTATTTTGACCTTGACACGTTTTATGACACAGTGGGCCTCTATCCTATACCAAAACCTGAAGACAGAGTTGGCCTCAATCCGGGGCAGGTACTTAATAAATCACATCATGCTAACACACATAACGTGTTGGAAAACTTTGTGGAAACACGTAAAGGTTATGGTTATTTGGTGTTTACAGGTGGGAAAGCGATAGGTAACACCGACAATGAATTTAAAGTGACAGTGGGTCCCCACAACACCACGTTGGGTTCAGTGCTTGGTGGTGTTGATTTGAACTTCAACCCTGAAGAGCTGAACTGTGTGCGCGGTCTATACCTTTCACTCAGTGTGGGCAGTGACGTCCCGCTATCGCTAAGCCCAACATGTGATGCGCTGTTGCGTGCCGATATCAACCGTACTATCAGCCACACAGTCGCTGAGGCTGAAGTGCCTATCCCTGAGGTACCTATCGATCCACTTGGTCTTTACCGTCTCGGCGTTAAGGTTGGTGCAGCACTGAAAGTTGGGGCAGATTTTGCCGCAGGCCTAAATAGCTATTCCTAATAGTAGATCTCAAAGATAAGAGAAACTCAGTCCGCTTTGTGCGATCTGATCAATCGCCAAACCGAAACATACCGACAAAAGGACTGAGTGATGGCCATCATAGCACCGATACCTCGTGGCGAACGTCGTAGGATGAAAAAAGCGATACAGACTACCAAGGACAAGGATTATGCCCGCAGACTTATTGCTCTCATGCAACTCCACGAAGGCAAAACGATTGTCGATGTCTGCCGTATTATCAGTGCAGCCCGCTCCTCAGTGGGTAGGTGGATTGACTGGTTTACTCAAGGTGGTATGGATGCCCTGCACGCTTTGCCTGTTGGCAGACCGCCAACGCTTCCCGTTAGCGAAATGTGTGCGATGCTGACTATTCTGGTTCAGTTTTCCCCGCAGGATTTCGGTTATCAGCGAAGCCGCTGGAGTACAGAGCTTTTAACGATGCAGCTCAATGATGTATTCCAAAGTACAGTGGCGGCTTCTACGGTCAGGCGTTGGTTACCGAAAATCGGGATCGTCTGGCGTAGGGCGGCACCTACCCTCAATATTCGAGACCCTGACAAGGAAGAAAAGCTCGCTCAGATAAGTGAGGCGCTGGACAAATGCAGTGTTGACCATCCGGTGTTTTATGAAGACGAAGTTGATATCGACCTTAACCCCAAAATTGGGGCTGACTGGACGGTAAAAGGCCAGCAGAAAAAAGTGGTCACACCGGGACAGAACTGCA
>NZ_FIZY01000073.1 GCF_900060185.1 Grimontia marina
CACCTTCGCTTTAAATTCGGGTGAGTGGTTTCTACGTTTTCTTGTCATCATCTGCTCCAGTCTTTCTGGGGACTATCAAAACAGATCAATCACTTAAAGTCATGTCCGAAAATTGGGGGCCACTTCTGTTTTACACTGCATAACGGACGCTCCTGATTAACTGATTTCGCAATCTCAGTTTGGTGCATGACGCCGTATTTGGGAGCGTCCATCTCATCATACACTCTAAGAAAGCATTAAGTGATGATGGAAAACCTTCTTTTGATAGCCAATTGGCCTCTGATTTCGCAGCCATTGGCAGTCCAGTATTTGCCTGCACACCTGACCAATTTCCCGATTTAATGGCGACTGCACTCAAAAGGGAAGACGTCTGCCAGTGGGCCGCAGATCAGGATATTGCCACTATTAGAGCTACCGAGCAGGGAAGTTGAATATGTTCCCTTTGTAAGCCATGAGTTAGAGCTTAGAAAGGTTATGAGGTAGCCGGGTTACCAACTAAAGAAATTGTTTGTGCTAGACCATTCCTGAACGGTCTACCCAATCCTTCAGGACACTGAATGTGAGTATCATTGATACTAAGGGAGCGGATATGTCCCACAAGAGCAAGTAGCGGTGAATAACACTTTTGGATATATCAATTTTGTAGATATCGATGATGATTGTCATTAGTAGAATAGGTATTAAAACGAAAGGAGAGTAGACGACGGTTGACGAGAATAACCGGCTGAATCCATCACCAAAGCAATCTATTGCATCAAAGTAAGTTACAACAAATGTTATCAATGCAAGCACTAGCAGTGTGACTGCCATTAGGCGAATGAGGTTTGTAATCATTTAACACCCTGCGCGACTAATTGTTTTGCCAACGCTTCTCGACGTTGTTTCCCTTCTTCGTTATTCCCGGAGTAATCTAGGGCTAGACCATTCCTGAACTGTCGATCCAATTCTTCAGAACACTGAATGTTAGAAACAGCGTCAGCAGCGGTACAAACAAATCCCAACCTAGCCATTTCCAGTGTTTGGCACTCTTGAGTTTTATGATGCTGAAGAGGTCGATGCCAACCAAGGCAATCAGTGAGGGAATGACAAGAACTGGCGAGCCAATGACGATGACAGAGAATACGTAAGTCACATCTTCTGGGAACTCTTTTAAATCGTATAAGTGATTAATACTGAATGTAATAACAGCCAAAACCAGCAATAAAAGTGTCAGCGCTCTTAGTACGTTTGCAATCATTTAATGCCCATTCCAACCAGTGTTGCAGCCAATTCCTCTCGGCGTTTTTTACCTTCACTATCATTCCCTGAATAGTAAAAGTGGCCGTTCCCTTGAATCATCTGGTTTCCTAGTTCGAAAGAGGCAGAGATGATCTCACCATCGCTGATACCAGCATAAATGGGGTCGCCCTGTTCTTTTAAATCCATGATAATCACATTTTTGATGTAGGCATGGGATTTCACGGCTTTAACCAGACTGTGGTTAATAGGAGCACCGATAAGCACCAGGTTATCAACAGTAAGCCCATTGTTGGCATGATACACTGCCGCACGAGCGGAAATCACGCCACCCCAGGAATAACCTATGAAAGTGAACTCGCCACCTTGGCACGGGGTTGGAGCCGTGACATCTAATGCCTGAAGTGAAAGGTCCAGCGTTCTTGGTGCCAGCTTTACTCTCAACACTGAGGAAGGGCAGTCATCGCCATAGGCGTTTTTACCTGAATACGTCACCCACTCGGTATCACCCAGCTCGTATTTTTGTTCAATTTTACACTCGCTTGAGTTCACCATCTGAAGGGCGATAGGGTCATCTTCTGCCTGATTGTAGAAAATCACAGACGTCGCATCAGCAGCCATATCAACATATTCGTTGTAATCCAGGTCTTCGCCGTTCTCAAAAACACCTGAATAGTTACCACAAACAGCTCGCTTAACGCCGGCTTGCATGAGTGCTCGCACCATGTCGTATTGATAATCACCACGCATCCCAGCGCCACCCAAAAACACCACTAAGTGGTCTTTCTCTTCGTCTGTGGTTGATTGGTCATTGATACTGGTATTTTGCCCGCTCTGGGAATCTAGAACAGATTGGCTTTTATATGGCTCACCATGTTCTATAGGTCCGTTGGTCCGGCTTTGAGCTGCGTCGCTTTCACGCATTTTACGTGAAACAAAGTCATCCTTTTCGGAAGTTGGCTCGTAGGTTTTCAGCTTGGCACCACCACCAACGCCCCTGATGTTGGAGGGCATATCCATGTTAGGGATAACAGACACATACTGCTTTGACACGCCAAGCTTCCTTGGTTTTAGTGAATGAAATCATTATGAAGAATAGAGTTCACCGCATCCAGTAAGCTGGGCTATCAAGTTTGCGAAAATAGGAAGATCTTTGTGCGAGATTTAGTTTCCTTCACATGGTCTGGGCGGGGAGCTTTGCAAGGTGAGTTCATTAAGTAGCCATGCTTATAAGTTAACGTTCGGTAACATCGGGTCGTTTATCTCTAGTCACCGTGAATCTGCGGCCATCGGACAGTTCAAGCGCTTGGTATTTAACACCACTGCCAATAAACTTATTCAGATCAGTTAGGCCATTCGAGCCTTCACGGATAATTTCGACTAAAGGCCCCATCAATGCTTTTATGGCAATCAACAAATCAGTAGGTTAACTAGCAGTTTGTTCTGTTTAGACAGTTTAAGCGCTTTCACCGGCGTTGGTGACTAAATACTGGGAACCTTTTCCCAGTTCATCGATCAGATCCCGAGAGCATCTTCAAGGGACGGGGTCATGGGTAAATCGACACGCAAAATCACAAACTGGAAAGAGTACAATCAAGCCTTGGTGAATAGGGGAAGCCTCACCTTCTGGCTTGATGAGAAAGCCATCGCTGCCTGGCAATGCCAAAAGCATCACGGAGGGAGAGGAAGAGGTTTTCAGTTCAGTGACACGGCTATTGAGACAGCGCTTATGCTCAAAGGAATTTTCGGCTTGTCACTGCGAGCAACGGAGGGCTTTATCAATTCACTGTTTGGATTGATGGATGTGCCGCTGCGTTCACCGGATTATAGCTGTATTAGCAAACGGGCGAAGACGGTTGAAGTGAAGTATCGTAATCCCAGCCGAGGCCTAGTTGCTCACGTGGTTGTCGATTCAACAGGCCTGAAAGTCTATGGTGAAGGCGAATGGAAAACGCGCAAGCACGGTACTGAGAAAAGACGTACCTGGCGCAAGCTCCATCTGGCTATTGATGTCGAAACGCATGAAGTCATATCCGCCGTTGTCAGCCTGGTCAACGTGGCAGACAATGAGGCGCTTCCCACCCTGTTGAATCCATTGCGGCGACGAGTAGAACAGGTCTCTGCTGATGGCGCTTACGACACAAAAGACTGCTATAAAGTGCTGCAACGAAAAGGGGCGAAACCCACCATTCCTCCCCGTTCAAACGCTGGATACTGGGAAGAGGGACATCCACGGAATGATGCCTTCAAGGCATTGAAAAACGGTGAGTTGAAACAGTGGAAAAAAGACAATGGCTATCACCAACGCTCGCTGTCAGAGACTGGGATGTATCGCTACAAACAGCTCAGCAGTCCTAAACTGACTCTTCGTGATTACAATGCCCAAGTTGGTGAAGCGCTCGCTGGGGTAAAAGCGATGAACAAAGTCATAGGACTCGGTATGCCTGTTAGAGCAGCGGTTAAATAAACGGACAAAGCCCTTGGTGCTGGGCTTCACCGAAAATTATTTGATCAACAACGCCGCTTTCACCTTATGAGCCTCGCTTGCTAATAACCTTGAATAAAACAAATGCAGCAACAGCAATTAGCTGACAACAAAAGAAAATAGCAATCCATTGACCATCTGTCATAGCGATATTCTCCGCGTTACTTTTAGCTATGTGTAAGATTATGGCTTAGAAAACAATACTCAGGTAGAAGACGCAGGGGAAATGGTCCACTGTGCATAAACAAGTGCTAAGCAGTCATTTTCTGTAACCTGTACAGTGAATGAATCTTTCTTCAGAGCCTATCGCCAGATTCAAACCATTCCAAAATTCGTTCAGGTGTCATGCAGTAAGGCGATGATGCTTTGCATCGCTGTAAAACAGCGATGACTCTGTTACTGATTTCTTCCGCATCTTGTTCCGGGTTTGACAAAGGCATATATGGACTGTCTTCCAACCTTGCTCTTACCATATCAAGCACTTCTGGATAAAAGCCGATGATATCTTGAGTAGATGCGATCTTATACGCGTCAGAGGCTAGAATATCCAAACAAAGGCTGGTTGCATGTACACTAGTGGGCTTCATCATAGATCATCTCCTTGAAGGTGCTTTGAAAGGAGCGCTTCAAATGCGCTCCCATCCTGTCGGGTAAGGTTTGGAACAAAACGGCTATATACCTCAAATAACATTTTCGTGTTGGCGTGGCCCATTTGACGTGCAATCCACTCTGGGGCTTCACCCGCCGCTAGCCAGAGTGTTGCAGCGGTATGCCTTGTTTCGTATGGCCGTCTGTATTCGAGGCCGAGATGTTTTAGGGTTGGCTTCCAAATTCTGTCTCGAACATTCCTATGATCTAAAGGGGTACCGGATTTGGTACAGAACACATAGTCGCTCTTGTGTTCAGAAACGATCTTCTGATTAAGCAGCGCCTCTCGTACAATGTTGGACATCTGTATTTCACGAACTGAGCCGTCGGTTTTAGCTGTTTCGGGGCGCCCATTCACCAGTGTTTCCCGAATGCGAATGTAGCCGTTTTCAAAATCAACATATTTCCACTTCAAGCCATCAATTTCTGCTGTTCGCATCCCTGTAAAAAATCTAACCGTATAATAGGGCTGGAAGTCACTTCGAATATGATGGAGGAAGTGCCTCACTTCACTCAGGGAGAACGGGTTTACGTCTCGCTTTTCCACCCGAAGGGCTTTGATATTTTCGAAAGGGGAGCGGAACTCATACCTATCAGCAGCCTCAGATAAGATCATTCTCAAAGGCGTCATGATGTGGTTGATATAATCGTTGGAGATTTGCTTTTCGTTTAGTGAAAGCTCGGCTCGGAATTTGAGAATTTCTGCTCTGTTAATGCCATTAATGACGTGATGCCCAAATACCGGCAGCAAATAACGATTGAGTATTATCGTTAGTGTCTCTCGATAGCTCTGCTTCCATCGTGGTTGATTAACTTCAAACCATTCATGAGCAAAATCACTGAATGTGACATTGTCACAAATAGCTAACTGATTATGGGCTATGTTGTAGTGAGAGGACATTTCAAGTTTGCGCTTAGCAGCCGCATTATCAAGATGATAAAACTTTGTTGCCTTGCTTGAGCCAGGGAAGTAGTCGCGATAGACAAAGCAGCCAAGACGTATATCAGCATCGATATTGGTCAGCACTTTTTTGAGTTTTCTTCGATTAGACTCTGTATCAGTCAATGCAGTTTGTTCTCTGCATCTTTCGCCATGAACCCTAAAATCTAATCGAAGTTTTCCAGAACGCACTGTGATGCTAGCCATTGCAAACTTTCCCCCCTGCCATCGGTATATATGCTTGGTTTCGATTTGCGCTCCTATACATTTCTTCTTCTACAGCTTCCCAGATATATAGGATTTTCCTTCCGTTGAAAGGTCTGATGTAGTGGATGCCCTCCACAAAAACAGAGTCCCTTAGTGTGGAGTTGATATAGTTCGGGTTAAACTTGATCCTTTGAGCAAGTTCTTTTGCTGAAAGCAAAGTAGAAGCCATAAACACCTCAAATGTTCTCTGATGGTTAATATGTTTTTTCAGAGAAACTATATAGGCGTCATTTTGTTTCTGTCAAAGAACATTTTTGATTTTCGTAAATTGTTATAAGGCGCCTAAAAAATGATCAGGTTTAGAATAAAGGAACTTGTGGCGGAGAAGTCTTTCCGAGAAAGGCGAAAGATAACGATGTCAGAAGTATCAATGGCGACTGGGGTGAATCGCTCATCATTGTCGAAGATGTCTAATCCAGAAGTCGCTCATTCAACGACGACTGCTGCGATTGATTCACTCTGTAAGTATTTTGATTGCCGTGTCGAAGATGTCATGGAATACGTGCCAGAAGAAAAGTAGGGCGCATTTTCTGACGATTCGTTCTGTTATGGTAGGGGTCAACTTACTGTTAGTAACCCCTAAATAAGGAATTTCGAATGGTCCCAAGTTGGTCCCAAATCCTAAAAAGATAAGTAATTAAGACATTGATGCAATTTTATCGGATTAGATTTTTTTATCTAAATGCAAAAAAGCCTGCTCGAAAGCAGGCTTTTTAAATGGTGGGCGATACCGGGCTCGAACCAGTGACCCCCTCCTTGTAAGGGAGGTGCTCTCCCAACTGAGCTAATCGCCCGAATAAACGCTTGGGATGCCCTCGAAAGGGTAGTGCGTTTATTGGAATTTGGTGGGTCTAGGCAGACTCGAACTGCCGACCCCCGCCATGTCAAGGCGGTACTCTAACCAACTGAGCTATAGACCCAAATTCTGATTCCATCCTGGTTAGGGAAGGAATTGGTGCGTCCGGGCAGACTCGAACTGCCGACCCCCGCCATGTCAAGGCGGTACTCTAACCAACTGAGCTACGGACGCATAAAATTTTCTAAGGGAAAGCATGGTGCGTCTGGGCAGACTCGAACTGCCGACCCCTACCATGTCAAGGTAGTACTCTAACCAACTGAGCTACAGACGCATATCTTACTGATAATCAGTCTTGCTTCCTCTGAAAGCGGGATGAATATTAGCGAGTAGGGACAAGCGGCGCAAGCGCAAAAAGGGACTTTTTCACCACATCTTGTGCGTTTGCTGGTTTGCTGCACAATTTGGCGCTTCTTACGCCAGAGTTTTTGTTTTTAAACACATTAGGACGCGTTGTTTTGCGGTGCTACTTGCACATTGCATCGCTGAAACAACTGTTGCCAGTATCCAACATGATCTTTTACTGCTTGTTGGAAATTCTGATAGTGACTGCCGGCAAAATAGGCGTCGTTAAAGCTCAAGAAAACCTCATTGTCTGGTAATTGCCTGTGAAGGGTTTCCAACGCAGGCTGGACATCGAGATAAAGCCCGTTAATTTTCGATAGGTACGGTTGCACCTCGCCGATGAAAAACTTATCGAATACGTTTCTGAGGTAATTGAGGCGGGTTGGGTCGCGGTTTGCCCCGCAGATCACCAAGAGGTCATCGCGATAGAGCTGTTTGGTGATGGTGTTAAGCCAACGTGTGCTTTCATCCATGGAATAGAAAACGGTACCTAGGTAGCGCTGCTTTTCAATGGGCTCCTGTAGCGAAACAATGTCGGCGTCCCGCTCGGAAAGATTGGCGTATGCTTTGATGGCTAGAAGCGCTTCACTATGAGGGAAGGGTTTATCAGGCGCGATCATTCCTATCCCCGATGGTGTGAGTTGCTGACGCCAAGCGTCACTGCTGACTAGCGTGTTCCAGTACACGGTACTGAGTTGCTGTTGCTTCTGTTTTTGTGCGTTGAGTAATTGTTCGCGAAGGGCATCGCTTTCGACGTCGGCTAGACAAAGTTCAAGTGTGTTTAACAGCGATACTTCGTAGTTGAGCTGCCTGAAAGCGTCCTGTACCTTGCCGAGAATGGAGTTTCGGTCGGCTATCAATTGAAATAGTCCGCACTCCCTGAGTTCATAAGCGTCCAACAATCCCATACGTACATCTTCAATGGGCAGCTTCAAGTCCCGCTTTCTGGGGAGTTCGATATAACCGCTTGCTGCTAATGGCAGCGGTTCTGTGTTGACGACATTCGCGAGCCGGGTTTGATAGTTTTCAAATTGCGCACGCGCCTTGTCTGATTCCAGACAACCTGAAACCAGGAAAAGGGCAATGATGGCAGCGGCAATTCGGATAACCATTCTCTAGAACGTTGAACAAGTGATAGTCATGGTACGAAGTATAAAAGATGCGGGATCCAAAAAGAAAATCCCGGCATAGAACCGGGATTTTGAAGGTGGGCCGTGAAGGTTTACTTTTCTGCCATCGCCAATTGGAATTCGTTTGACTGTTTGCGAATCCAACGAAGGCGGATGCTGAGCATAATCGCTGCCGATGTGAGACCGATAATGATGCCTATCCAGAAGCCGTATGCACCCATTGGTTCGACGATCCAATCCGTCATACCGAGAATGTAGCCAATTGGCACGCCCAGTATCCAGTAAGCGATGAAGGTACGAATGAAGATTGCGCCCATGTCTTTATAGCCTCTAAGTGCACCGGCAGCGACAACTTGGATAGCGTCCATACACTGGTAGACAGCGGCGAGTAGCATAAGGTTAGCTGCCATAAGCACAACTTCAGGGTTACTGTTGTAAAGCAGGATTATCGGCTCGCGGAATATCACGGTCAGTGTGGCTGTCACCATGGCGGTTGTCAGTCCGATCAATATGCCTAGCTTGGCTGCTCTTGCTGCGCCTTCTGTCGATTTTTCACCCAGTTGGTGACTGACGCGAATACTTACGGCTGTCGCCAAACTCATCGGTAGCATGAACACCATAGAGGCAAAGTTCATCGCAATTTGGTGTGCGGCGACAATGATAGAGCCCAGCGGTGAAATAAGAAGTGCGATACCAGCGAACATGGTGACTTCAAAGAATATCGAGGCAGCAACGGGTAAGCCCATCTTGAAGATACGTTTGAGTGCAGAAATGTCCGGAGCAGTAAAGTTGGCAAATGCGTTGATAGACTTCAGTCGTTTGTTGACCAAGACATAAACAAACATGGCTATCAGCATCAACCAATAGACGATAGTGGTTGCCACACCACAACCGACAGCGCCAAGCGCGGGAGCACCAAATTTGCCGTAAACAAAAATCCAATTCAACGGCACATTAGCGGCAAGGCCAATGAAGCCAATGATCATGGCTGGAACGGTGAGTGATATGCCTTCCGCTAAGTTACGTAGTACTTGAAAGAGCAAGAATGCTGGCACGGCCAGAATAACGGCATAGAGATAACCTATGGTTTTCTCAGTCAACGCTTCTTCAACATTCATGTAGTTGATGATGTGGCTTGCGTTATATAGCAAAAGCCCAATAGGAACTGACAGTAAGATAGCCAGATAGACGCCTTGCTGAACCTGAAAGGGGACTTTGTTTTGCCGACCAGAGCCATTTAATTGCGCGATGATGGGGACCATCGCTATCAAAATACCAATGCCAAAAAGAATAGAAGGAAGCCAGATGCTGGTAGCGACAGCTACTGCAGCCATATCAGTCGCGCTGACGCCACCTGCCATCACGGTATCGACAAAGCTCATTGAAGTTTGCGCTAGCTGCGCAATGAAGACAGGGATCCCCAATTTAATGATGGATTTGGCTTCCAGGCGATAGTTTTGCACCTATAACTCCGGAAAAGAAAAATGAGGCTGAAAAAGGAGTTGTATTATACGTTTGCATTGCAAGGCGACAATGGATACTTTTGGGAAACACACAAGATTTAGCTTATTGTTTGCTTCACTATTAATACAGCCAGTTGCTGTTATCAGGAATCGTTATGTTTACAGGTATTGTTCAAACTACTGCCGAAGTCATTCAGATAGTCAAAAAGACGAACTTTCAAAGTCATGCACTTAGAATGGATGAAACAATGCGCAAGGGTTTGGAAATTGGGGCTTCAGTTGCGCATAACGGTTGTTGTTTAACCGTAACAAAAATCGATGGTGACGTGGTTTGGTTCGATTTGATGCAGGCAACACTGAGCCTGACTAACCTCGGTGCTGTCGCGCAAGGCGATAAGGTCAACCTTGAGCGTGCGGCTAAGTTTGGTGATGAAATTGGCGGTCACTCTATGTCTGGCCACATTATGTGCACTGCGGAAGTGGTTGACGTCATCGAATCGGAGAATAACCGCCAAGTTTGGTTTGAAGTGCCTTCGAGTATATCCAAGTATGTTTTTGATAAAGGTTACATTGGTATTGATGGTATCAGCCTGACCATCGGTGCTGTTGAAGATAACCGTTTTTGCGTCAACCTGATCCCTGAAACTTTGCATCGAACCAATATGGGTTGGCGGGCTAAAGGGGACTCGGTGAACATAGAGGTTGACCCCCAAACGCAGGCAGTGGTTGATACGGTTGAAAGAGTACTTGCTGCCAAGAAGGTATGAGATACGTTCCCATCTGTAAATGATTAATGAAAAAGCCAGCATTTGCTGGCTTTTCTTATTGCGAACGCATGTAAATTTTAGAAAATCTGGTCGTCGTCAGCATCTACGAATAAGTTGATGGTTTTGTGCTGTGAGTCGATGATGAGATTCAAATGAATAGCGTTACAGCACGCTGGGCAATCGTCATAAAATTCTTGGTTACCACCACTTGTATCCAATGTTATGCGAATCTTGTGTCCACAGTGCGGGCAATCGATCCCTCTTTCGGTGTATTTTTGCATGTTCAACTCCCTATCTGAACTGCGAGCCTAAAACATGTCGGCTTAAAAGGTAGCTGTTACCTGAAGCGTTCATGTGTGCCCATAATAAGACCTCTAGAACATTTGCTCAGTGAAATAAGGTTAAAGTATGACTGAACACAGAAATTCACGTGAAATTATCAGCTTGAGAAATGGTTTGTAATAAATGTAT
This sequence comes from Grimontia marina, assembly GCF_900060185.1. Lineage (GTDB taxonomy): Bacteria > Pseudomonadota > Gammaproteobacteria > Enterobacterales > Vibrionaceae > Enterovibrio > Enterovibrio marinus. Next base: position 10,609 of record NZ_FIZY01000073.1, read on the forward strand.
CTGTCGATCTGATTGGGATGCGTAAGAATTTGTTGCAGAGCGTAAGGGCAGGTTTTTTCTGTGGCTAACGGTCAAGAAAGGAATGAAACAACAGGGCAAAATGCTATGTTTTGCCCTGATTTTAGGGATTAAACTCTCAGCATTTCCATGCTTAATTCGTCAAGTGAGTTAAGTTTTATGTCGCTGATCACCCAGCGTTCCTGTGCGGTAACTTCATGTTCTGGAACGACAACTGTGTGCATTTGAGCCGCTTTGGCTGCCAGAAGGCCAGTGAAAGAATCTTCCAGGGCAATACAAAATTGGGGGGCGATTCCCAAGCCTTCCGCTGCATTCAGATAAACTTCTGGATGCGGCTTACCGTATTTAAGGAGCTCTGCAGAATGGCATTGTTCAAACCATGATGCGATTCCCAGCGCTTCCAGAGATGCGTTAATGAGTTTCATCGGGGAAGAAGAGGCCAGCGCGATGCGAAGATTCGCTTCTTTACAGAGGGTGAGTGCGTGTATCACTCCGGGCTTCATGGGTTTGTGAATCGATACCAGTTCAATCACTTTATCGAGGATCATGTCACACACCTCGTCACATGACGGACCTTCCCAACCTTGGGTGCTGTAGTAGTGTTTGACAATCTGATCGATGCGGATACCGGTCGTATCTATTGTATCCTGGCGGGTGATTTTCACGCCAAGACTTTGAAAAACGACAAGCTCTGCGTCTTGCCAAAAAGGTTCGGAGTCGACTAAAAGACCGTCCATATCGAAAATAGCAGCTTGGATCATGAGAGCTCCAAAAAAGATAAAAGGCGCCAAAGCGCCTTATTCTGAACGATTACGTCAGTGCAGGAAAACTAAACCAGCTCAAGTTTGTTGATCAGTGCCTCGGTTTCCGCTAAATAAGGGCCGCCAAATAAAAGGCAGTGATTGAGCATATGGTAGAGGTTGTAAAGATCTTTGCGATCTTCAAACCCTTCATCAAGCGGCCATACTTCTTCATAGCCGTTGTAAAACTCTTCTGGAAATCCTCCAAATAGATACGTCATGGCAAGGTCAACTTCACGATCTCCCCAATAACAGGCAGGGTCGTAGACAATCGAGCCATTCATGGTCGAGGACGCATTGCCTTTCCAAAGGTCGCCATGAACCAGACTTGCTTTGGGTTGGTGGCCGTTGAGGCGCTCTTTTACTGCTTCGACAATGGCTTCCACGTCTCCGAATGACATACCTTTTTCTTCAGCCAGTTGGAGTTGGAAGCCGATTCGATGATCAGCAAAGAAGTTGGCCCACTTACGGTGCCAACTGTTGCGTTGTTCTGTGGTGCCAATAAAGTTGTCGATATCAAAACCGTATTCCAACTGCTCTCCCCACTGGTGAAGGCAAGCGAGCTCTTTACCAAGCAGATATGCGCTTTCCTCATCCAGTTGCTTCATTGGAATGTAATCGAGCACTAACACTGATTTCTCTTTGATAATGCCGATATAGATCACCTGCGGGATAGATATTTCACCGCTATTCGCTAAATGCCGGAGGCCTTCAGCTTCGGCTTCAAAGATGGGCAAATTGTCTCGTGAATTCACTTTCACAAAGAAGCGCATATTTCCACTGGCAATGGCGTAACACTCGTTGATGTCGCCACCATCGATAGGCGTCTTTTCTTCGACTACAAATTGCTGACCCAGAGCGAGCGAAAGCTGAACTGAGAGCGAGTGCCACATAAATGCACCTCTTCACGATAATGAAAATTGGTGAGATAACAAAATAGTAGCGCAATTCGGTGAGAGTGATAGATGTCCAATACCACAATGTGTATCGGTTTTTAAAAATTTAATGGAAATAAGACAAAGCCCCGTAAAAACGAGGCCTTAATACTCTAAAAACTGGGTAACAGTTTAGCAGGCATATATTTGTTATGACAGGCATCCAGGAGATGGACGTTTGCTTTCTCAATATCTGGCGCGAAGTATCGGTCTTTGTCATAAAAGGTGACATGACTTCTCAGTTCAGCCTTGATTTGCTCTAGACGCTGAGAGGTTTTCAGCGGTGCTCGGAAATCCAAGCCCTGACATGCGGCGAGCAACTCTACCGCCAGAATGCCTCGAGTGTTATCTGCCATCTCTGCAAGGCGACGTCCTGCGAATGTTGCCATTGACACGTGGTCTTCCTGATTGGCCGATGTTGGTAAGCTATCTACCGAAGCAGGGTGAGCAAGTGTTTTGTTCTCGCTGGCCAGCGCCGCAGAGGTGACTTGTGCGATCATAAAACCACTGTTGACGCCGCCATTGTCGACAAGGAATGGAGGAAGCTTGCTTAAGCCGCTATCGATAAGCAGTGCCATACGTCGTTCAGATAGGCTACCGATTTCCGCAATCGCCAATGCGAGGTTATCAGCCGCCATGGCAACGGGCTCTGCGTGGAAATTACCACCGGAAATAATGTCACCGTCATCGCAGAAAACCAGTGGGTTATCAGATACTGAGTTAGCTTCGATTTCGAGTACATCAGCAGCATGTCGGATTTGCTGGAGACACGCACCCATCACTTGTGGTTGGCAGCGCAGTGAATAGGGGTCCTGAACTTTCTCGCAGCCTTGGTGGCTATCGCCGATCTCGCTGTTCTGCTCCAAAAGATGTCGGTAGGCTTCTGCCGCATCCATTTGAGCGCGATGCCCACGTACACGGTGAATACGGGGATCAAACGGACGGCGGCTGCCTAAAGCAGCCTCAACAGAAAGTGCACCGCAAGCAGTTGCTGATGCAAAGAGATCTTCTGCGGCAAAGAGTCCTTCCAAAGCGAATGCTGTTGAGGCTTGTGTGCCATTCAACAGTGCCAAGCCTTCTTTAGGGCCAAGAGTAATCGGATCCAAACCGGCAATTTTCAGCGCCATCGCTCCGGAAATGACTTCGCCTTTGTGTCTCGCCTGGCCTTCACCCAATAAAACGGTACTCATGTGGGCGAGGGGAGCTAAGTCTCCAGACGCGCCAACCGAACCTTTCTTGGGAATACAAGGGAAGACTTCCGCATTGATTAGCTTTGCCAGCGCTTCAATGACAGAAAAACGTATGCCGGAATAACCGCGGGCAAGACTTGAGATTTTTAAAACCATCATCAAGCGAACGGTAGCATCATCCATGAACTCGCCAATACCGGCAGCATGGGAGAGTACAATAGAGCGCTGCAGGGTTTCTAAGTCTTCCAGCTCAATACGGGTATTGGCGAGCAAGCCAAACCCTGTATTGATGCCGTAAACCACACGTCCTTCCTCGAGCACACTGGCAACCGTATCGACACTTTCCTGCATGGTCTCAGCAACGCCTTCGGCAAATTTAACCTGTGTGGGTTCACGGCTGACTAGGCGAAGATCTTTGAGTGTTAGCGCACCCGGAATGAGCGTTAGTTTATTCATTATTATTAGCTCCTTACTGCTTGACCGGAACGTTTGGAACGTCGAGTAACGGTAAGTCAAGTTGTTGTTCTTTCGCACAGTTTATCGCGATATCGTATCCTGCATCTGCATGGCGCATCACACCTGTTGCAGGGTCGTTGTGTAATACGCGTCCGACGCGTTTCGCCGCATCTTCCGTACCATCACACACGATCACAACGCCAGAGTGTTGTGAGAAGCCCATACCAACACCACCACCATGGTGAAGTGAAACCCAAGTTGCGCCAGATGCGGTATTTAGAAGCGCATTTAGTAGTGGCCAATCTGACACTGCATCAGAGCCATCCATCATGCCTTCGGTTTCACGGTTTGGACTAGCGACTGAACCTGAATCCAAGTGGTCACGGCCGATAACAATCGGTGCTTTCAGTTCACCGTTTTTCACCATTTCGTTAAAGGCTAAACCAAGGCGTGCACGATCTTTTAAACCTACCCAACAAATACGGGCTGGCAGCCCCTGAAACTGAATGCGCTCGCGGGCCATATCGAGCCAGTTGTGGAGGTGTGGGTTGTCTGGGATCAGCTCTTTGACTTTCTGGTCGGTTTTATAAATATCCTCCGGATCACCAGACAGTGCAGCCCAACGGAAGGGGCCGATGCCCTCACAGAAAAGAGGACGGATATAAGCCGGAACAAAGCCCGGGAAATCAAATGCATCTTCGACGCCTTTTTCCAGTGCCATTTGGCGAATATTGTTGCCGTAATCCAGCGTTGCTGCACCACGAGATTGCAGTGTCAGCATGGCTTTGACTTGTTCTGCCATTGAGGCTTTCGCTGCGTCAACAACGGCGGCTTCGTCTTCTTTGCGCTTTTCGGCTGCATCTTCCATGGTCCAGCCCAGGGGCAAATAGCCATTTAACGGATCGTGAGCAGAGGTTTGGTCAGTGACGACATCAGGCGTAATACCGCGCTCGACAAGTTGAGCGAAGATATCCGCCGCATTACCAAGCAAGCCAATGGAGAGTGGTTTATTGTCATCGATTGATTGTTGAAGGATGGAGAGCGCTTCATCCAAATCGGTGGCTTTTCTGTCCACGTATCCGGTACGTAGACGGTAATCGATTCGGCTTTCATCACATTCAACCGCGATCATTGAAAAGCCGGCCATGGTTGCTGCCAAAGGCTGCGCGCCACCCATGCCGCCAAGGCCACCAGTGAGCACCCAGCGTCCTTTTGCTTCTCCGCCAAAATGCTTTTTGGCGACGGCAACGAAGGTTTCGTAAGTGCCCTGAACAATGCCTTGGGAGCCGATGTAAATCCAGCTTCCTGCGGTCATTTGCCCGTACATAGCCAGACCTTGTTTATCGAGCTCATTAAAGTGCTCCCAGTTTGCCCAATGGGGAACCAGATTGGAGTTGGCAATCAGGACGCGTGGCGCATCTTTATGAGTTGGGAAAACGCCTACAGGTTTGCCGGATTGAACCAGTAGGGTTTGGTCATCTTCCAAACGGCTAAGTACTTCCACGATCTTGTCATAACATTGCCAGTTTCTCGCTGCGCGCCCAATGCCACCATAAACCACTAAGGCGTGAGGATGTTCAGCCACGTCAGGATGCAAGTTGTTCATCAGCATTCGAAGCGGCGCTTCAGTCAGCCAAGACTTTGCTGTCAATTGTGTGCCTGTCGGTGCTTTGATCGTGCGCGACAGATCCAGACGGGGATCGCTCATTATTTCACTCCTTTGGTATCGGTGACCATGTCATTAGCAAGGCTGCGGGAAATTGTCCAAACAAGACGTGCAGCGAGTCTAGAGGTATGGTTGTCTATGTCATAGCGCGGATTCAGTTCCGCGATATCGGCAATCTTTAATTTGGGTAAGCCGTCTTTATCCTTGGCTTGGCCGATGCCGCGAATTAGGCTTTCCACCAGGGCGTAATCGACACCATGCACGGCAGGCGCGCTAACCCCAGGCGCTATAGCGGCAGGGAAAACATCAATGTCGATGGTGAGGTAAAGGGCATCCACTCCTGAGATAAACGTGCTCAGTCGATCTTCGATGGTGGCAATCGTGGCAGCAGTGAAATCTGTGTCTTCGACTACCAGAACCTTGAGGTCTCTGGCTTTATCAAACAATGCCTGTGTGTTATTGGAACGACTCACCCCTAAACAAGCGTAATGGAACGGCCAATGACGGCTTTGGCAGAACTCAGCGATTTGCGAAAAGGGTGTGCCAGAACTGCCATTCTGTGCATTGCCTGCGCACGATCGGAGATCGAAGTGCGCATCAAAGTTGATGATACCAATTCTGGGTATTTCGGAATGGCCTTTCTGCAAATAGTGGTTGGCGAGTCCTTGGAATGTACCCCAAGCAACTTCATGACCGCCGCCCAAAATCAGTGGGAAGTGTTTTTGCCTCATCGCTTCGCTGATGTTGTCTGCGAGATGTCTCTGCGCTTTGGCCAGATCGTGGTCGTCGCAGCGCACGTCGCCGCTATCAAAAACAGCGAGCGAGTGATGGTGCCAAGGCAAGTTAGCCAGCATCTTGCGGATTTCGGTCGGTGCCGAATATGCTCCGACTCTGCCTTTATTGCGTGATACTCCCTCGTCACTGGCGAAGCCTATTAACATACAGCCGGGCTTTTTGGCCTCGTCTGCACTTTGCACTTTCTGATGGAAACGATATCCGCGTTCACCATCTTCCAAATCCGTCCGGCCTTGCCAGACGCTCATATCAATCGTCATTGGCTTTAACTCCTTTCAGATAGCGCGCATAGAGTGGCGCTAGACCTATTTGGTAACTCAACTGCGCCGGAGACGTTAAATCCCACACGGCAAAATCGGCATCAAACCCAGTGGTTATTTGCCCTTTTTTATTGAGTCCCAACGCTTTCGCTGCATGACGGGTGACACCATAAAGATTCTCTTTCGGTGTCAGCCCAAATAGGGTAGACGCCATATTCATCATGAGAGTCAGGCTGGCAAAGGGAGACGTTCCAGGGTTGAAGTCAGTGGCTATAGCCATTGGGACATTGTGTTGACGCAGCCAGTCGATGGGTGGCTTCTGTGTTTCTCGAAGGAAATAGAAAGCGCCTGGAAGCAGGGTAGCGACAGTGCCATTTTTAGCCAGAGCTTTGACCCCGTCTTCGCAAAGATATTCGATGTGATCAACAGAGCGCGCGCCCATTTCTGCTGCCAGTGCACTGCCCCCCAGATTGGAAAGCTGTTCGGTATGACCTTTGAGTTGCAGCCCATGGCTTCTTGCGGTTTGGAAGACTTTTGCCATTTGCTCCGGCGAGAAGCCGATGCCTTCACAGAACACATCGACGGCATCTGCAAGCTTTAACTCTGCAGCGGACGGGATCATTTCCTCGCACACCAGCGAGATATAGCCATCGCTGTCATGCATGTATTCTGGTGGCAGGGCGTGAGCACCTAAAAGTGTCGTGGAGATATTAACGTCAAGTTCTTCAGCCAGTATTTTTGCGGCTTTGAGCATTTTGATCTCGTGGTCGAGTGTCAACCCATATCCGCTTTTAACTTCAATGGTTGTGACACCGTCACGCATTAAAGCTTTGGCACGTGGAAGTGCTAGAGAGAAGAGTTCTTCAATGGAAGCTTCTCGGGTGGCTTTTACGGTAGAAAGAATACCGCCACCATTTTCGGCGATTTGTTCGTAGGGAACACCTTGCAAGCGTTGTTCAAATTCACCTGAACGGTCACCTGCAAAAACAATGTGAGTATGGGCATCAATGAGGCCCGGTGTAACCAAGCGGTTTTCTAGGGAAACGATTTGATACTCTTCGGTAGGGAGGTTTTCACCCACGGCAAGAATGCTGCCATTTTCGACAGCAATCATATGGTTATCTCTTACTTGGTATCCCTCAGTACGGGTGACGTCTGTGTCCATTGAAACAAGACGACAATCCGTGAACATCTTCTTCATTTTTAACCGAGCTTTTTATTTGTATATGTAAATGTATAGACAATTAGGGGGGGCGATGACAAGATCATTTGTTATGAAATTGTGATGAAAGGTGTAAAGTTCAGCGGCCACTCTTCGGGAAACCGCTGAATTTAAAAGCGTAGTTTGTTCTTACGGCCGAGCGGCCTCAGAGTTCTGCGCGTGCGCTCAGTTTGTAGCGGTTACCGGGATGGTAGAGCAGGGCTGCACTGACTAATTGACTCTCACTCCAGGTACGTCGGTGAAGTAAAAGGCAAGGTTGGTTAGTGTCGATTTGCAAAAGTTTGGCGATGTGGGCAGGAGGCAAGATAGCTTCAACAGTATGCTCTATCGTCCCTAGAGGGCAATGAGATACCAAATACTGGTTAGGCGTTATTGTGGAAAAATCCTGCTTTAAGTAGTCGGGCGCAAAGGCTGGATTCACCCATCTCAGTTCAACTTGAATAGGAATCTCATCAGCAAAGTGTACGATTTCACTTTTAAAGACATCACTACCAAGCATGATGCCAAGGCACATTGCGACGTCTTCTGGCGCATGGATACTTCTTAAGGAAATGATTTCACTATGGTATACCTGTCCACGACCTGAAATTTCCTCTGCGATATTTCGAATATCCATAAGTGGGCTTTCAGCTTTGCGCTGACAGACAAATGTGCCGAGGCGGGGTGTACGTTCAAGCCAACCTTCATTTACCAAGTCTCTCACCGCTTTATTTACCGTCATCCTGCTAACAGAAAACTGATCACATAACTCTGCCTCAGTAGGTACTTTGGTGCCTACTGGCCATTCATGCGATTCAATTTTCTCAATCAGGAAGTCTTTGATCTGCTGGAAGCGTGGAGATTTCTGCATAGGTCATTTGGCTAATATTCGTATATACAAATAATGATTGATGAAGTGAGAAGGAAAATCAAGGCTGCCTATCAGGGAGTCCAACCAGACGCAAAAAATAGCACCAATTGTCTCACTTATTGATTCATCACTAACTTAACATTGAACGTTAAGATTTCTGTCTCAAATCATTCATCTGCCTCGTACAGACTTTAGTGGCGTTTCTTACCTTATTTATACTGTGTTCCATTAAAAGGAAGTTGTACATGAAAAACATCGTTAGGTTGGGCTTGGCTTTTTCTCTTTTAACTTCGGTAAATGCCTTTGCTCTTGTTGACGTTACTCTCGGTCCCCGCCCTTTGTTTCTTGTTGCTGATATGGATGAAGGTGTCCTGAAGCAAAATCTTGAGAAGTGTTTGCGTGGTAAGCCTGAGAAAAGTGCGTTTTCGATTGGCCATCGCGGGGCGGCGCTGATGTTTCCTGAACATACCAAAGAATCCTACATCGCAGCGGCTCAAATGGGAGCGGGTATTCTCGAATGCGATGTGACTTTTACTAAAGACAAAGAGCTGGTGTGCCGCCATTCCCAAAATGACCTTCATACCACGACGGATGTGCTTGCCCACCCTGATTTGGCGGCTAAATGCAGTGTGCCTTTTATACCGGCTAACCCTGCTACTGGAGAAAAAGCAAAGGTGGAATGTCGAACCTCGGACTTCACGTTGGCAGAGTTTAAACGCCTAAAAGGAAAGATGGATGGAGCGAATCCAGAGGCTAAAACACCAAAAGAGTATATGGATGGTACACCTGGTTGGCGTACAGACCTTTACGCCAGTCGTGGCACACTGATGACACATGCGGAAAGCATCGCGCTGTTCAAAGCGCTTGATGTGAAAATGACGCCTGAGTTAAAAGCTCCGGTAGTTTCTATGCCATATGATGGTTTTTCACAGCAAGACTACGCGCAAAAAATGATTGATGAATACAAAGGGGCTGGTATTAAACCTTCAGATGTTTACGCGCAATCCTTCCATCTTGAAGATGTAAAGTACTGGATTACCTCAGAGCCTGAATTTGGTGAACAAGCGGTTTTTTTGGATGCCCGTATGTACAAAGACAGGTCTTGGAAACCGACTCTGTCGGGTATGAAGGCACTAAAATCAGTAGGGGTTGAGTTTATTGCGCCTCCATTATTCGCGTTGGTAGCGTTGAGTAGCGATGGGAAAATTGTTCCTTCTGATTACGCACAAATGGCTAAGCAAGCTGGCCTAGGCATTATCACTTGGACACTTGAACGTTCTGGCTCTCTGAATGGTGGTGGCGGTTGGTATTATCAGTCCATCAAAGAAGTGACGAATAACGATGGTGATGTGTTCAATCTGCTGGATGTGTTGGCTCAGGATGTCGGTGTCGTCGGTGTGTTCTCAGATTGGCCGGCAACCACCACTTTCTATGCCAACTGCATGGGTATTAAATAAAAAACGGTTCAAATAAAAAGTGGGCCCAATGACGGTTGTCGTTGGGGCCCTAAATTACAGCATTGCAACATCAGATAATATTACGCATTACCAATTTATCTGGTTCACTTGTTTTTATTCATTTTCCTTAAAAGAGCGCGTTCCACGTGCTTGCTCCGTGCATATCAAACTCCTTAAATTTTTACATTACTCGCTAAATAACTGTAAAAAGTCATTGTCTTTATATGCATTCATTTGGGTAGTAAGAATTTCTTTTTTATGAATGTATAAAATTTTGGGCAACCTAAATAATGTGTACCATACTTACTACTGAGAAGTGTATCAATTGCTCAATACTCGGCACAAAATTGGAATGTATGTATGAAGGTAACAATTCGCTGGAGACTCATTCTCCTCTCGATCGTCCCACTAGTTGCTATCACAGACGCTATGATTGGCGCCATTTGCGTATTTCGGTGATTGCGATCGCTCGTTTCGGTTTATTCCGATCACCTGATCCTGCCGTTTTTCTCTCTTCCTATTTTTACGCTAAGTGATCGGATTGCACCAGTTTTCTCATAGATTCTCCGCC